>NZ_JAVDUE010000002.1:0-631387 GCF_031456255.1 Arcicella sp. BE140
AAATCACTAAATCACTAAATCACTAAATCACTAAATCACTAAATCACTAAATCACTAAATCACTAAATCACTAAATCACTAAATCACTAAATCACCTCAATCGGCACGGGCGTTTGGCTTTTTATTTCGTTGACTACAAATCTGCTTTGAGCATTTCCAATATTTGAGAGCGTCGCTAATTTGTGTAAAATAAAATGGCGGTATTCATCCATATCTCTTACCAATACTTTTAATAAGAAATCCGATCCTCCAGAAATACAATAACATTCTACAACTTCTGGCAAGAGTAAAACATCTTTTTCAAATTGCTCTAGAAAACTAGCTGCATGCTCTTTTAAGGTTACATCCACCAACACCACCAAACTTTTCCCAAGCTTAGATTTATTCAGAATAGCCGTATATTTTTCAATCACTCCTTCACTTTCAAGGCGTTTTATCCTTTCGTGAATAGGCGTTGTTGTTAAATTAAGTCTTGCAGCAATTTCCTTATTGGTCATCAACGCATTTGCTTGCAGAAACTGTAAGATTTTTAAATCTATGTTATCTAATGCTGCCATTTTATGGGTAATTAAAAGATTATTTAATGGGAAGTGAATCACTAAAACTTAAGGAATCAGCGATTTTTAAGAAATTCTGCAACACAGGATTAGTATCATCTTTTCGCCACATGATAGAGAGATTAGTTTGCTCTGAAATATTTTTAAGCTCAATAAACTTTACTTTCATGGCCGAACTATGTTTGTAAGAAATAGGCATTAATGAAATGCCAAGATTGTGCTCTACTAACTTTAAAATAGTAGCCCCATAGTTTGATTCATGGACTACATTGGGTAAAAAGCCTTCTCGTTCACAAAGTCGCAATAATAAATCATGGTAAACCGAACTCGAATTGCGAGGCGGTAAAATAAAATTATCATGTTTTACCTGTGCCAAACTTTTAAAGGTATCTTCATTAATTGGATGACATGTGGGCAAAATTAAGGCAAAAGGCTCTTTAAAAATAATTTTAGAAGTAAGGTCTTTATCAGGATGAAGTTCTCGGATAAAGGCTACATCAATTTCATGTTTCTTCAATGCTTCAATGACAAAACTATCTAACATCTCTGATAAGTTCGCTTTGATAGCAGGAAAGAGGAGTCTTAGTTCAGACAAAAGCGGAGGAATGACCGAATAAATAGCAGAACCAGGGTGTCCAATCCTAATTTCGCCTTCTTCACCATTATGAATCAGTTGAGTTCTGTGTTTGATATTATCTAATTGCGACAGAATTTTTTGCGCTTCATTATTGAGATATTCGCCTGCGGGCGTAAGTTTTACATTGCGTTTGTCTCGCTCGAATAGCAATACTCCTAATTTATTTTCCAATTGTTGAACCTGCCGACTTAAAGCAGGTTGAGCAATAAAAAGCTTTTCGGAAGCTTTAGAAAAATGAAGCTCGGAAGCAACACCTAAAAAATAAGATAGCTGTCTAAAATCCATTGTTTTTAAATTTAAAGAGTCAGGAAGTAAAAAAAATAGATAAGCGCAGAAGTTTTGACTTATGCCTAAAAAGCATAAGTTGATATAAATTAAGCATTTTTTATTATAAATAGAAAATGGTTTATTTGTAGATATTATATTATACGTTTAAAAGAGCTTGTTGATATGAGTAAAAGTATCCAAATTCGTGAAGCAGATTACTTAGATGTGCCTTTGATTTGTAAGATTAGTGAAGAAACTTTTATTGATACTTATGGCGCACAAAATACTCCTGAGAACCTAGAAGCTTATTTGACTAAACATTTCAACCAAGCACAGATATTATCTGAAATTCAGACAGATGGAACGATTTTTTTAATAGTAGAAATTGATAACGAAGCGGTTGGGTATGCTAAACTTAGGGTAAATAAAAGCGAATTTTCGGATAGAAATGCCTTAGAATTAGAACGTATCTACGTTAAAAAGAAATTCCACGGACAAAAGTTGGGAGGATTGTTATTAGAGCAGTGCTGTGAAAAAACAAAGGCTGCAGGCTGTGACCTGCTCTGGTTGGGTGTATGGGAGTATAATTTGAAAGCATTGAACTTTTATAAAAGTAAAGGGTTTGAAATAAATGGAACCCATGTTTTTATGTTAGGGGATGATGAACAGACGGATTATTTAATGACAAAAGAATTGAATATACTTAAAGTATAAATACTCATTCAAAAAGAAGTGAGTACAAACAATATTTACACTATTCGTGTGAATTTTTAGAAAAGGTTAATACACAAAATCCCTACCCTTGGTGGGGATTTTTGTTTTTTTGTGAAAGATAGAAATAATTAAATAGTATGCTTGCATAACAAATTTATTTTTATTTAACTTTACCTATATTTTTTATAAAACAAACAACATGAACCGTTCAATTAGAAAAGTAGCCGTTTTGGGCTCTGGGATTATGGGAAGCCGTATCGCTTGCCATTTTGCTAATATAGGCGTTGAGGTCATGCTTTTGGATATTGTTCCAAAAGAACCCAACGATGCTGAAAAAGCCAAAGGGCTTAGCACTGATCATCCTGCGGTGCGTAATCGTATTGTAAACGACGCCTTTCAACAAACTTTAAAAGCTAATCCAGCGGCATTGTATTCTGCATCTTTTGCCAATAGAATAAAACTGGGCAATTTTGATGATAATTTAGCCGAAATCAGTCAATACGACTGGGTAATTGAAGTAATTGTTGAAAATTTAGCTATTAAAAAATCATTGTATGAAAAAGTAGATGCTTTGCGTAAAGTAGGTACTTTGGTTACTTCAAATACTTCTGGGATTCCTATCCATCTAATGGCGGAAGGGCGTTCGGAAGATTTCAAAAAACATTTCTGTGGGACACACTTTTTTAACCCTCCTCGTTATCTGAAACTATTGGAGATTATTCCAACGCCAAACACCGATACTACCGTTATAGATTTCCTGATGCATTATGGCGATCGTTATCTTGGCAAAACTACCGTTTTGTGTAAAGATACTCCTGCCTTTATTGCTAACCGTGTGGGTGTGTATTCGATGATGAAAACCATGCAGGTAGTAGAAGAGCTTGGATTGACAGTGGAGGAAGTAGATAAGTTGACATCTGTAGTGGTAGGTCGTCCGAAATCAGGAACTTTCCGTTTGTCGGATGTGGTGGGTTTAGATACTACCATCAACGTTTCGAATAATTTGTATGCAGGACTAACCAACGACGACGCAAAAGATACTTTTATCTTGCCAGAAATGGTGAAAAAGTTACAGGAGAAAAAATGGTTAGGCGATAAAACTGGTCAAGGATTTTATAAGAAAATAAAGGGAGCGAATGGCAAATCAGAGATTTTAGCCTTGAACCTAAAAACCTTTGAATATGAGCCTTCTCAAAAAGTAAAATTTGCTGTTTTTGAGCAAACTAAAAGCTTGCCTTTGAAAGAGCGTTTTGCTGTTTTATTAGCAGACAAAAGCAAAGCAGGGGAATTTTATAGAAAAACTATCTTAGATGGTTTCAGGTATGTAACCAACAGAATCCCTGAGATTTCGGATGAATTATACCGCATTGATGCCGCTATTTGCGCAGGTTTTGGTTGGGAAATTGGCTTGTTTGAAACATGGGATGCTATTGGTGTAGAAAAAGGACTTGCTTTGATGGAAGCTGAAGGCATGAAATCAGCAGACTGGGTACACGAAATGTTAGCGTCGGGAGCAAAGACTTTCTATAAACGAGAAGGAGGAAAGCGTTTGTATTATGATATTCCAACTAAATCATACAAGGTAATTCCTGGCACGGAATCGTTTATTATTCTAGAAAACTTGTCTAATAACATTGTCTGGAAAAATGCAGAGAGCAACGTATATGATTTGGGCGATGGCATTTTAGGCTTAGAATTCCGTTCAAAAATGAACACTTTTGGTGCTGGCGTGATAGAAGGCATTCAGAAAGGAATCAGTTTGGCAGAAAAAGATTTTCGTGGTTTAGTGATTGGAAACGATAGTACAGAAGCATTTTCAGCAGGAGCCAACTTGGCGATGTTGTTTATGTTTGCTATTGAACAAGAGTACGACGAAATCAACATGATGATTGCTCAGTTCCAACAAACCATGATGAGAGTACGTTATTCATCAATCCCAGTTGTCGTTGCGCCACATTCATTGGCATTGGGTGGTGGTTGCGAAATCAATCTTCATGCTGATAGGGTAGTAGCGTCCGCAGAAACTTATATGGGCTTGGTTGAAGTAGGCGTAGGGTTAATTCCTGCGGGTGGTGGTACGAAAGAAATGGCATTGCGTTGTTCAGATTTATACAAAAATGGTGACCCTGAACTAAATACGTTGCAAAATGCTTTCATGAATATAGCCATGGCAAAAGTAAGTACTTCCGCACAAGAAGCTTATGAGATGAACTATTTGCGTCGTGGAGATGAGATTGTCTTAAATCGTTCTCGCCTCATTGCGGATGCCAAACAAGCAGCCATTGAATTAGCAGAAGCAGGATATACTCAGCCTAAAAAACGCAACGATATCAGAGTACAAGGTAAAGCTGGTATAGCCTTATTTAAAGCAGGAGTTCAAGGTATGAAAATGGGTAGATATATTTCAGACCATGATGCAAAAATTGCTGAAAAATTAGCGTATGTGATTTCTGGAGGAGATTTGAGTTATCCACAGTTGGTGTCAGAACAATATTTACTAGACCTAGAACGTGAAGCTTTCTTGTCGCTTTCAGCAGAGAAAAAGACATTAGAGCGTATCCAGAGTTTATTAAATGGTGGAAAACCGTTGAGGAATTAGGATTAAGCAGTGAGCTTTAAGCTATGAGCTGACAGCTTTCATTGTTAAAAGTAATCAATTAAAATCAAGGTACACTATGGCTCAAAGCTGAAGGCTCATGGCTCAAAGCTATAATACAGCTATAAAAAAGCTAAAAAAAATGAACGCATATATAGTAGCGGGTTATCGTACCGCTGTTGGAAAAGCCCCAAGAGGTGTTTTCCGTTTTACAAGACCAGACGATTTGGCGGCTGAAGTTATCAAACATTTGGTGGCACAAGTGCCTGCCCTAGACCCTACGCGTGTAGATGATTTGATTGTAGGCAATGCCGTTCCAGAGGCAGAGCAAGGCATGCAGATTGCACGCTATATCGCTTTATTATCATTGCCTAAAAATGTTCCAGGCTTTACTATTAATCGCTATTGCGGTTCAGGTATCGAGGCAATCGCTTTAGCTTCGGCTAAAATTCATGCTGGTCTTGCAGACTGTATTATTGCAGGCGGAGCAGAGTCGATGTCCTTAGTACCTACTACAGGATATAAAATGGCTTTGAATTTTGAAATTGCTCAAAAACATCCTGATTATTATATCGGCATGGGACTAACAGCCGAACAGGTACGTGAACAATTTAATATTTCTCGTGAAGAGCAAGATGAGTTTTCAGTAGCTTCGCATACGAAGGCATTAGCAGCGCAAGCGAATGGTTTGTTCAAAGATGAAATCGTGCCGATTACGGTGAAAGAAACGTTTTTTGATGCAAACTCAGGCAAAAAGAAAACCCGTGAATATGTAGTCGATACTGACGAAGGCCCACGTGCAGGAACAACAATGCAAGCTTTATCAAACCTAAAACCTGTTTTCGCAGCAGGAGGAACGGTAACGGCTGGTAATTCCTCACAAACGTCTGACGGTGCGGCTTTTGTCATGGTAATGTCAGAGGCAATGGTGAAGGAACTAAATCTTGAGCCTATCGCTCGTATGGTTACTTATGCCACGGCTGGCGTAGAGCCACGCATTATGGGTATTGGTCCTGTGGCTGCTATTCCATTAGCGTTGAAAAAGGCAGGATTGAACATCAATGATATTGACCAAATAGAACTAAACGAAGCCTTTGCAGCGCAATCGTTAGCGGTAATTAAGGAATTAGACTTAGACCGTTCGAAGATTAATGTCAATGGAGGTGCTATTGCTTTAGGACATCCGCTAGGCTGTTCAGGGGCAAAGCTTTCTATACAATTATTTAACGAAATGCGTCGAAGAAATCAAAAATACGGAATGGTTTCAGCGTGTGTTGGTGGCGGCCAAGGCGTAGCTGGTATTTATGAGTTATTGTAGTTTTTCGAATGCGTTAAGTTGAAAACATGAGTCATCCCGAATTTTAAAATTGCATAAAAAACGGTCTACAAACTAATTTAGACCGTTTTTTTATGATTGATAAATACCGAATTCCTACTGTTTGAGCGGAGCGAGTTTAGGAATTCTTGATTTTCTTTTGTTACTTTTCTTTTATCAAGAAAAGAAAAGTAAGGACAAGACGATAATACTTACAAATCCTCCAAAACTCACTATTTTATGAGAAAATTCGGGATGACTCATGTTTATTTATTACTAGTGAGTATCGATTACCCATAAGTATATAAATAGATGATAATCAATGTGTTAATTTCTAGCGAGGGACTTAAGTCCCTCGCTAGAAATTAATAAAAAATTTGACTTAATTCTGTTATAATTTAAACTCAACACTACTTCCCATAAATCAACTCTCCAATATTCTGTACATTAAACATCACACCCTCCTGTGAATTGCCAAGAAAGGCGATTACAATATCATCGTCTGGATAAATAATTAAGTATGAACTACTGCTAAAGGAATCGCCCGCATGATACCAGATGCGATGTCCATTTTTGTCTTTGCCTGTGTACCAGCCAATACCATAACCCGTTGCTTGCTTATCAGTGGTATACTGACTTTCAAAAAGTGCCTTCTTTAAAGTTGGGTCAAAATAATTACCATGTAGGATTTCATTCCCTAATGTTACTAAGTCTTTAGCCGTTGATAAAAGCCCACCGCCTGAATATTTATAACTTAAATCTCCCAAATCATTTTCTTGTCCTGTGACATCATAAAATTTACTTCTATTGTTGATAGTACTTTTTATATCGTCTCCACAAGTAGAGGATAGTTTTAAAGGGTGCCAGATATTTTTTCTCATGTACTGTAAATAACTTTCTTTGCTTGCTCCTTCAATGACGGCACCAATTAAATTCCAACCAAAACTAGAATAGTGGAATTGAGTATTAGGTTTAAAAAGCAAAGTATCATCTTTGAATACTTTCAGTGCCTGAATGGCATTATCAAAATGTTCGGTGCGAATATAATCGTTCAAATCATCCTCTTTGTAATCACGAAAGCCAGCTAAATGACCAGCCAATTGTCGGGTAGTAATTGTATATTTTTTTGGAGGAAAATCGGGAAGATATTGTTGGACAGGAGCATCTAAATCAAGTTTCTTCTCTGAAATAAGCTTGACTAATGCAAGTGAAGTCATCGCTTTGGAGATACTATTTATCCGAAAACGGGTAGAATCCGTAACAGGAATATTGTTGGCAACATCTGCATAGCCTAAATTAATTGAATATTTTATCTTATTTCCTTTACTAACACAAACCTGTAAGCCGTTCATTCCACTTTCGTCGATAAAATCCTTACAGTTTTTTTCTATGAGGCACTCAATCGCATCTTTGCAAGGTATTTCTATACTTGTTTTTATTGCTTCGGTTGAGATTAGTTGATTACCCACCGTGATATAGGCTGTAACAATACCCCTTACTTTTTTCCACTCGCCTAAACTTGTTTCTCTGGCAAAACAAGTATAACCATTGCTATTGGAGGTAGATATGCCAATAAATGTACCCGGTAAATCTATTCCACCCCTTATGATTTTTTGACGAACTACCTTTTTCCCTTCAAACTCAACCGTATCAGTTTTTAGTCTCTCAGGATACTTTTGCATAAACGTTCTATAGCCATCAGCAATAGCTGTTCTGTCGTGTAAATCAAGTATTTGTTCAAAACTTACAAAAAATGGTTTTGTGATTAAGTAGTTCAAATGGGAAAGGTCAAAAGTCAGCCAGCCATTTTTCATAGAAGACTCCACGATAATACTTTGTTGAAGAAGGTCTTCACTAGGTTGACCAGTCAAACTATCAACAGCATTTAATCGGATTCTAAACTTAAATGATTTGAGGTTATTTCTGAATATCCTAAGGCTTACTTTTTCCAAAAAAGCAGGAAAATCAAGCCCTTTTTCAATATACGCCTGTTTGTTTTCGATGAGTAATGCAATACATCGCCCAGCATAAGTTGTATCGGGTTCATACGTACCACCATTAGAGGTCTTATTGCCTAATTCAAACTTTTTATTTTTCTGTTTAGTCGCACTGACAGTTACAGAATTGAGCAATGTAGATTTTTCATTCAAAAGGATATTAATATCTTTTTGATGTGCTAGTAATTTTATCGGAATCCTTCTTTTTACAAAACCAAGGGCTGAAAAAGTTAAAGTATCTAAACTCAAATTTTGAGGAATAACAATTAAAAAGCTTCCGTCAGCATTAGAAATAGTACCAATATTTGATTTTTCAACCCCGATATTAACATAAGGAATAGGTTCTTTAGAGTTTTTATGCAGTGTTTTACCTTTAATAATTTTTTGTCCAACACTCAGGTTGGACAGCAATAATAAAAAGATAAGAGAAAGAAGATATCTGTTAGACATATTATATCGTGTTAGCCTATAAAAAACGAAAAAAGCGTTTAAGTCTTTCATGTTGAACACGATATTTTATAGAAGGTCATTGGTTCTACAAAAGTAAAAGCTTCAACAAATGCCTAATGGACATTAATTGAAGCTTTTGCTTATTAAATAAGGAGTGTTAAATAGTCTTAAAAACGATGTTGATAAGTTAGCGTTTAAACCGCATCAGCGGAATACTTAAATCTCAAAGCTCATCACTCTTAATATTATAAACCTATTACCCCTGTTATTGATAATGATACCGATACGTTGGTATTAGATTGTACTGCAATAGTATTCAAATCTAATGCACTCGATACATTCAATAACGCATTTAATGTCAATGATGAATTAGCATCGCCTGAAGGCTTATAAGATGCAAAGTGTATTTCATAATTACCTTGTTCCAAGAACGATACTTTGAAATTACCGTTTCCATCAACTACTGAGCTTGAAACAGCATTTTTAAATTCTATTGAACTATCGCCTTGTCCTTTGGCTTCAGTGCTTGGATTAAATTCTCCTTTTTTGTACACATAGGCTACCACTTTTCCCATCATAGTAGAGTTATATCCGTTGGCATGGCCTGTGATAGTACCTGTAGCACTTTTATTAACTACTCTTACTGATGACTGCAATTCGCCATAAGTAACAAATGAATAGTTTTTCTTAGCATTTTCTTCATAAGTTTTAATGGCTTTTCTTAAATCGAAATCAACCATTAAATCAGTAGTGCCAGTTTCACTAACTGTAAAAGGTTTGCTGTTTACATCAAGCGAGTTTCTAGCATTTCCAGAAATCGCTAACTTGGTTTTAGTCCCATCTACTTTTGAGATATACGTACCTGGGGCATTACCAGCTTGGTCTTTTTCATAGTCAAATACAAACGTTAGTTTACTATACGTACCAGTTTGGAATTTGCCATCAACCAATGTTAAGAAATTACCATTGTTAAGTTCAGCAATATTTACTGTTTTGGGTCCTTGAAATCCATCATATCTTTTTCCATCTAATCTTACTTCTGTAATGGTTACAAAAGCACCATTAATTTCGGCATTGTCAATCGGAGCATCAGTAATACCTACTTTCACTTGTCCTTTTGGCGCATTAGGGTCTTGTTCAGTAGCTGCGGGCGTTACGTTATCGTCATCTTTACTGCATGACCATTGTAATGTAATAATTCCTAAAGCCAATAAAGCATACACAAGGATTTTTCTAGTTTTCATAAGACATTAAAGTTTAAATTTGGACGTTTGATTTTTAGGGTTTTCAGTTAAATTGTTTTTCTAATTACTGCTATTTCGCAGTGTCTAATTTGCCTGTTTGTCTAATCAACATAAAAGAAATGTACATGAATGGAGGAAATACCTATTGATGTGATACCATAAAAGTGAGACGATTTTTTTATAAATATTTGATTATTAATTATTTATAAAAAATGACTAATGTGACACTTCACATCATTGTGTGATGAAAAATGAAGTTTTAGGAACTAATCGTTTTTGAAAGGAAAATCAAACAACATGAAAATAAGTGATAAATTGAGGAGAAGTGAGTATAAAGTGGGTAATTTTTGGGACACACCTGAGGAATACACTAAGAAGAATGTGATAAAAACATAAAAGTTCATTTAAACAACTGGTAACAATTGCTTAAATGAACTTTAGCATTGAAGAATAATGAGTGTGAAACAAATGATACTTATAATATAAAACTTTGGTATGTTAATCTACTTTCCAATCACCAAAAATAGCTTCTTTGGTATAGCCCTTCGCTTCTTCATCACTTAACTGATGTGTCCACGGAACTCTTTTGTCAGTGTTTGCCCCTTCGCCTGTGTTTTTATATTCAGCAAAATAGCTTGTTTGTTCATTGCTTGCTTTATCCCAATTGTGCCACCCCTCTGGTCTTATTTGTTTGCCAAGGCTACATTGTATGAATACTACTTTAGCAAAAGGTCTCCAAGGTCGGCCTAAATAAAAAGTGTTAGCCTCGGCATCTCCTGTGATGGTACAATTGTTAAAAACGTAGCCGAATGCTTTATTTTCTGGTGTCGAAGCCGCTGTTAGGTAACCGTTTTTCTTGGCAAACAAAGTGCATTTTTCAAAGAGAGCCGTAGATGAGCCAAAGATAAAATCAACAGTTCCTTCTATATAGCAATCGTAATAGTATTGCCTGCTTTCGTGCCCATACGTATAAAGGGTATCTTGAAAACCTAAGAACCTGCAATGTTCAAATTTGGCTTTATCACCCTTTACCCAAATAGCTACTGCTTGACCAACTGGTCCTGCTGAGTTTTGAAAGGTGATATTTTTAGCTGAAAACTCATTCCCAAACACATAAAAACTTGCCGAACCTGTTGTCCCTTTTTCTTCGCCAAAAATATTCTTTTTCTGTGCATAATCATCATAACTAAGAATGGTTTCAGTAAGGCTTTCTCCTATGAATTGCACCATGGCTTTTGATTCAGCCAATACCAATTTTTCTTTATAAGTACCTTTCTTGATAAAAATTGTCGTAGGTTTTTTACGAAAATCAGGAACGGCATTGATGGCTTCTTGAACGGTTTTGAATTGTCCACTACCATCTTGAGCAACTACAAAATCATATTGCTGTGCCTTCAAAATATTGGCTATCAATAACAGTAGAAAGCAGAGAAAGACACTTTTAGTTTTCATAAATAAATACTTTTGATAAATGCTTGATCATTAATTTTTGATAAACTTCAACACTTCCCGATAATCACCATTGAGGTATTCAAGGAAGTATGTTCCTGAAGATAGGTGATTGAGGTCTAAAATAGTTGAAGTACTATTAGATTGTGTATTGACACTCTGAATTTTTTGTCCAGAAGTCCCTAAGATACTTAAAGTTGCTTTGGCTACTGGATGAAAAACCGTTAATTCATTTTGTGATGGATTAGGACCAAACAATATTTTATTAACAGGTTCTTCTTCTATTCCCAAAGGACTACTTACTATTCCTTTCAACGCTAGCATTTTAGTACTCATACCAGACGAAGCATGACTAATATCTCCTGTAAAAGTACCGATAAGTTTAGCGGTCAATCTTACATAGATAGTCGTTTGTGATAATTTACCCGCGGACGGAGTAAGTTTTAAGGTCGAAGCCGCATTTACCCATGTAGCATTATCAATCGAAATTTCAAAATGCGGAGGAGGTGTTAATACTACCTCTCCGAGTAAATTATCCCCCGTTAGGCTATAGCTTTGCGTAGCTACTGACAAACCTATCAGATAAGTAAAGTCTTGTAAATTTTGTGAAATTGTTAGGGTAGGAGCAGAGGCTGTTAAAATAGCTTTTATCGGTAATGTAATCGCATTCAGTCCTGTCGTAGTATGAATAATATTACCAGTATACGTACCAGCAGTATTGATGCTTGCTCTTACATAAATAGTGGTTTTAGCGACTTTTCCAGCAGACTGGGTTAATTTTAAGACCCCCGTTGAAGTAACCCAAGTAGTACCATCTTTTGAAATTTCAAAGTTGCTCGGTGCCGTCAGGCTAATATCATCGCTTAGGTTCTCGCCCGAAATAGAATACGTTTGAACAGGTGAATTACTGCCAACCATATAAGTGAAATCGGTCAGAGACTGAATAATATTGAGCGTAGCAGGCTGCGTTTCCTTGGTTGAGCCTAATAAACTTAAATCTTTGATTTTGGCATAACGACCAGCACTTGAACTGCCTGTACTAAAATACATACGGATAGTTAAAGAATCGCCAGTAGCTAAGTTAATACCATTGGCACCATTTAGGGCTATTTGGTATAAAGTAACGGTGGCACTTGGCTCTGATACTGGAATAGCAGGATTAGCAAAGGAAGCATTAGCTGTACTGAGCATAGGTACACCAGCGATTAGCCCACCAGAAACATCAGCAGAATCTGATTTAAAGCCTGTTTTTGAATAAACTACAGCAAATTTACCAGTGGCAGCGGCATACAAAGCCATTTTTAAACTGATAGAATCTACCTTTACCGCATAACCAGCAGAAGCTTTAATGGTAAATTGTTCATAAGATGAACGGCTCAAATTATTGCCAAAGCCTCCCCCAGCGGTAGTCCAAAGTCCGCCACCATCTGTTGAAGGGGCAAAAGCTTGTCCATGTAGTGTTGAATAAGCAGGAATTACAGAGCCATTGGATAAACTAAGTTTTTTTAAAACGGGCTTACCAACAATTACACCCTTCGCTCTTAGTGCCAAACTATCAGCATCTGATACTACCATTGACCAATAAGCCAGTCGTTGAGAAACAGGCAGGGCATCTGTTTGGGTAGTGCCGTTTACAGTGATGGATTTACTGGTTGCTCCAGTACTGGTATGTATAATATTTCCACTGAAAGTTCCTGCCAGCGTGCTATTCAAACGTACTTGTATATTAGTAGAAGGGATACTGCCGTTTGTAGGTGCAATACTTACACTACTTTTAGTATCAACCCACGTTTTCCCTCCATCAATAGAAACCTCAAAATTAGTTGGGATACTGATGTTAAGTTTATCAGCTAAATTTTCGGCAGACAGCGTATATACTTGTGCTGAGGAGGCCTTTCCCAAGCCTTGCATAAAATCTTTAGGTGTTCCTGCAATGGTAATGGTTGGAACACTTGAAATCGTTAGGGTATCTGAAACAAAATCCTTAAAACCCGTTTTGCTTATTTTTAATAAATAATAATAGGTCTTCCCTGCCACAGGAGCGGTGTCAGTCATACTAAAATTTATCAGGGTATCGGTAGTCGCAACGGTCTCACTGATTTTAGTAAAGCTAACCTTATTATCGGTACTTCTGTATAGTTCATAGCGGAGGTCTTTCATCGCCCAAGCAATATTCCATGAAAAAGTAGTAGGAGTAGAAAGGTTCGCTCCTTTTACCGTTTTGATATTGACAGCTACGATTTCAGCTTTAGGAGTTGTACAAAAATCTGTGGTGGTAGTACATGGATTCCAATCACCAAATATTTTGGTATTGTCGTAATATGGCGATGCTTGGGCATCTGTCAATTGTTTTGACCATGATAGTCTTTTGCTAATATCAGCCAATGAGCCATCATAACGCCTGCTTTTGTATTCAGCATAGGTAATTAAAGCAGTATTTGTTCCACTATCCCATGTTGACCACCCTTCTGGTTTTACTATTTTGTTGCCATAGATACTATTCAAGAAAACCACTTTGTTGTATTTTTTCGCTACATCAGCCGTAGAAGCATCGTTTTGCCAAGGTCTGCCTAGCACATAAGCAGTTACACCAGTATTAGTAGGTAAAATACAATTCCTGAAAACATAGCCATAATTTTGAGTATTAGGCGTGTTAGCGGCTGTGATATAGCTCCCCGACAATTTATCGACACGATCTTTGGCATATACGATACATGAATCGAAAACAGTAATGGCACTTCCGAAGATAAAATCAACGACACCGTCGATATAACAATTTTTAAAGTATTGTCTTTTACCGTCTCCATTACTTAATACAGTATCTTGTCCACCTAGAAAAATACAGCTTTTCGCTACATTCCTATCTCCTTCCAACGAAATAGCCAAAGCTTGTGGGGCATCGCCTGTAGTGTTTTCTACTGTCAAGTTTTGTAAATAACAATCGGCTGCTTTGATGGTTAATGTTGCCGAGGTGCTTGTGCCGAATGTTCCCCCTGCGGGATTTACTTTTCCAGAATAGTCATTCCATGAAATAATAGTTTTAGCGGCACTTTCACCAATCAGATGGATAAAAGTTTTGTTAGCAACGATTGATACCTTTTCAAGATACTTCCCATTTTTGATAAAGATTCTATAAGGTTTTGTGCTATTGACGGGGGCGGCATCAATGGCAGCCTGTATCGTCTTGTATGAACCAGTACCATCTTGGGCAACTACAGCATCATAACCCATTAAATCTATAATGACAGAACCACCAGCGATTTCGCCTGTACCTGTATCTTTATTAATACCATTCAAGAAATTCTCTAAATTGGTATAACCATTTGTACCTACTGAGTTTCCATCACTAGCATTGTTGGGATTTAGTCCATTGGCTATTTCCCAAAGGTCGTCCATTCCATCTTTGTCAGCGTCTTTATACGGAGTATTTGAACCATATTTAGGCACGCCTCCCACATCCGAAGGGCTATCAATAATACCAGAAGGATGACTTACCCCAGTATCTTTGATAGTAGCATAGGCCGCACCTTCATAAGTAGCTGTACCATAAGTTGTCTCTCTTACAATTCGGGCATCAATGCCATCACGTCTAGGAAGTATAGCTCCTGCACTATCCAACACAGATAAATATGCAGCTTCTGCTGTTTGTGTACGCACAGGTGCGGTTGCGAATGGCTGACTTTGTCGGGCTACTGCTAGTAATGCATCAACCTTTGCATAGCCGTCTTTTTGTACACCCTTTGCCCAGTTGTCTGCCGATACATCTGGATAACCCGCTACTACATTCCCATTGATATAAAATTTACCGCCCCACGTAGTATCTGTTTCATTATCTACTACATAGCTCGAATAATAAAGAAGGCGGTTTCTTTTATTTGAAGCAGAACTAACAGTAAGACTTCCCGGAGTGGCTGGCCCTGGTTTATAGTAATTATTGACCATATTGATTCTACTGCCTTCGCCACCATAAGACGAATTAATGTTTCCCCAGTTATATAATACGTTGTTTCGATAATCCACTAATTCTTCTGAAGCAGGGTATGGAATGTATCCCGGACGAGTACCACCAAAGCGTGGATTTCTGGAAGTATGGTGTGCAATTAAATTATGGTGGAAAGTAGCATTAGCACCTCCCCATATCCCTCCGTACCCATGTTTCCCTTTATCATGTTTTGAATTAAATAAACTTTCGCTGAGGATACACCATTGTAACGTAAAATTGCGAATGCCATAAAATGAGCCTGTTTCGTCAATTGACCAGCTCATTGAGCAGTGGTCAACAATGATGTTTTCAAAAAGATGATTCCAGCTGTTCATGGCATCATCATCAACGGCATTGTCGTCACCAAAACGGCAACGAATATAGCGTATGATGACATCCGAAGCAGAAATATTTACAGTATAGCCCGTAATACAAATACCTTGACCTGGGGCTGTTTGTCCAGCAATGGTAATATTACTTTGCTTGATTTGTAAACGGCTTTTCAGTTTTATTTCACCTGAGACTTTGAATACAATTGTTCTATTAGGCTGACTGATGGCATCTCTTAAACTTCCTGTGCCAGTATCGTTGAGATTAGTTACTTCGTAAACTGTGCCACCACGCCCACCTTTAGCGAAACGACCGCCACCTTCGGCAGTGGGAAATGCCAGTTGTTGTGCATTGAGTATCGAAGAAAAAAACAAAAGGAGTATTACAGACAAAAAAAAAGCTTTTTTGTCTTCACTAAATAGCAAAGAAGTTTTCATCGTTTTTTTCAGGAAATATGTTTTCCGTTAAAAAGGTTAAAGATACTTTTTGAAGATTGTTTTGTTCCCTGCTTTGTCATTTGCTAACAAAGCAGGGTGTGTTTAAATTGTTGTAGTGTAGTTTTTTACAAAAATTATTTTTTATCCCACTTTTTAACCCAATTAGGGTAATCAACCGCTAAAAGTTTGGCTGGCCAAATGCCGTAATAAGCATAGCCAACTCTTCTTTCATTTTCAATTTCTGCTAACGTAGCTCTCGGTACGCTGTCTCTACCAGTAAAGAAAGGGACATTCGTTTCATAATTATAGAACCTTGCCCAGAGCGTAGAATTAGGGTCTGATTTAACAAGGCGGTCTTTACCTTTAGGAAGCGATGGGTCTTTTACCTCCTCTATTTTGATACCTACCAATTTTACAGCATCTAACCAGCTTACAGCGGCATTGATAGCTCGTTTTACTTCGGGAGAGGGATTGTCAATACCCATTAAAAAATGGATAATTCCCACTGTTTCAGCACCACTTAATGAAGGTAATTCAAACTTACGGGCTTTAGCAGGAAGCAAAGTCACTCTGTCGTGTTGAGCACACCATGCTGTAAGTTTACCATTTTGTTTGTATTGGGTATTCAAGATACAAGCAATGCCTTTTTGTACTGCTTCTTTAGCTTGTGGTCTTAATGAAGCATCTACTACCTCAAAATTATTTTTAGCTTCTGCTGTATTTCTCAATACATTCATCACATCAATCATGGCGTTATCATTATAAGTGATGTGCTTGTGATAGCCTGAAGTATCAGGAAAGAATTGTCCCCAACCACCTGCTTTGTTTTGAGCTTCCAATAAATACTTGATACCTCTTTCAGCTGCTTGAATATAAGCTGGATTCTGAGTTTTCTTATAAGCTCCTACTAAAGTAGTGATTTCGTTGGTGGTAGCTTTATCATCGATTGTAGTATCATATACTTTTTTCTCTGATAATAATTTTGCTTTCAAAGTACTTGAAACCGTCAAGTTATAATTGATAGCATCACCGCCTGGCTGTGGCCAACCTCCGTTATCTCTTTGATACAAAAGCATTCTTTCTGCTACAGAATCTTGAGGGTAAGCAGTTGCTTGAGTATTTTGGATTGGTTGTACACTTTTGCAAGCAATCATCTCAAAGCTTACTAAACAAGCAACACAAAGTAGGATTTTATAATACATGATTTTAGGGATATAATATAAATTGATTAGTAGTTTTTAAAAGAAATTTCTTTTAAAAACTACTAATCAATCAGGTTATTTTACTCTCCAACGAGGGTCGCCAGTGTCTTTACGACCAGCGAAGGTAGCATCTTTGAAGTTGAAATTTAAACCAGAATAAGGGCTAACCCAAAGTTCTGATGCCTTTTTAGTATAAGTAAACGAAGGTAAACCCGAGATTTCAGTACCTGCTACATAACCAAAGTCACCTGTAGTATAAGTATTCAATACCGTAAAGTTGGTAACATCTAAACCAGCAGATTTTCCGCGGACAGTCAACACCGAAGTCCCTGCTTGGTCCCAAGCGTGTCCCCAAATACAGTTAGCTATTTTAATACCATTCGTCACATTACGTAGACCAACCGCAGTACCACGCCAGTTGAATAATGAACCGCCATTTGTCGCAATTTCACTCAAAGTACAGTCTTCAATGACAACAGAATTTGAATTTTGGCGAGATGTCAAGAAAATATTGATTTTGCTAAACGTACTGCTTTGTAAAATAATGTTATCAACCGCTGCATTTCCAGCTCCGTCTGTATCAGTTGTCAATACCCCATAAGTACCAATCTGATGAACAATAGAGTTTTTGATAATGAAATTGTTTACGAAAGCTTTTGCTCTGATACGTAATACTCCACGCATATTAGAGATAATGCAATTATCAAACGATAGCTCTTTCACGGTAGTTAAAGTAGCAATATTAGGGTTGAAAATATAACTACCACCAATATCAGCACCAATAAATTCGATATTATTAAAACGGAGATAATCTAACGTTACGCCAGTACCGATATTTCCACCACCTGAAGTAGTAATGATTGTTTTTTGCTCGCCAAAACCATAAGCACTTGTTATGGTAACTGATTTATCAAAATTGTTAGTAGGCATTACATAAGTAGCACCTTTTTTCAACACAATGATTCCCTTCTCTACTACATTTAATAACGCTGCATTCAGTGCATTTGGGTCATCGCTTTCTGATAAGTCTATTACGTTAGGGCTACTAGTATCTACTGCACGACTGATAGTTGTATAATTGTCCCAACCTTTTACCGTTCCATCAGCACTATAAATAGCCAATTGATAAGTAGTAAGCGGATTCAATTTTTTAATAATAGTACTTCCAGCCTTTTGGTCTGCTTCAGATACATCGTATTGAGCCAATGGCGTAGCTAGTTTCAAGTCTGTTTTAGCAAAAACCTTTACTTTGGTAATGGCTACACCACCTGTCGCCCATCTTACTCTAGCGGCTACATCAATCACATCGGCAGCAGTAGGCGTCACCATGATACTTGGGAATTTTTCTGTCCTTACACTACCTAAATCCGAAACCTTACTATCAAATTCTGCTTTAAGAGCGTGGGCTTTTGCACGAACTTGATAAGTAGTATTCCAATAGAGAGATTCGCCTTTTAATAAAGTTTGGTCAACCACTACATAGTTAGTATCAACTTTAAAAGAGTAATCAGTCGTTTTGAAAGTATCTCTACTTACTTCTACTGTATAGCCTGTAGCTGCTTTAATATTACCCATATTTACGATAATGGTATTATTTTTAGCAGAAAGCTCTTTGTTCAAAACAGGTCTAAAAAGACGAGTTTCAGCGGTAATTTCATCTTCAGTTTTGCAAGCAAAGAAAGCCCCTAAGCTCACTAATACTACTGCTAAACTTTGTTTTATATGTATTTTATTCATGAGTATTTCTTTGTTTATTTTTTTTAGTGATGAGTTGTGAGTTAGTGAATTATGCATAAACGATTTTAACGTTTAAAATATATTCAATGAATTATTCACTAATTCACAACTTATACATTCACCATTCTCTTAAAACTGGTATCCGTCGTTCAGCAATTTTCCTTGGCTGTTGGTAATAGCTTCTGCCGGAATAGGGAAAATGTATCGTGCTATACCCGGAACTGGTCCATTATAATACTTATCCCAATCTTTCGTAATCCAATCTTGATAAGTAGTTGCTGTTGGTTTTAAGCTAGCCAAAAAGGATACTCTTGTCCAAGACGCATCTGGTACACCAACATATTTACGGCTTGGGTTCAATACTTTGAAATTGCCACTTGCATCTCTTTTCCAGTACATATAATCTGGCAATTCTGAGTATTTCCCCGTACCAGTCAATGCGGCATCGCCCATTTCCTTGATAGCAGTTACGGTTTCTTGTGACTTCTTCGCATATAAATTCCAGCGAATCAATTCATATTTACGAATCATTTCACCACCAAATTCCCAAGCTCTTTCATTCACAATCGCATTAAAAAATGCTTGCTTACTTCCCGAAATGTTCGTTATATAGCTAGTCACTTTTTCTGGCCAATATTTCGAATCAAAAGCTCTTTGGCGTACTCTTTTTAACGCTTCTTGTGCAATTGAAGTCGGTCCATTGATTTCATTTTCTGCTTCAGCCAACATCAATAATACATCTGAATAACGCAACATTGGCCAGTTGATACCCGTACCTTTAGCCGTAGATGCACCCGGAGCTTTATCCAAGAACCAACGACTCCATTTTCCTTGAGCAATGTTCATTGAACTGTTTACAAAAATGGCTTGACCGCTAGTATTGATTTTGTATAAGGCACAAGTTACATCGCGACGAATGTCAAGGGTATCAAAAGAGAAATAGTAAGTAGGAGGAATAGCCATATAATTACTACCTGACCCATAACTATGTGCAGCCGTTGTACCACCATCTACCGTAATACCTATGTTCCAGCCTACATCGCCATTGCCATTGGCGAAGGGTACTTCAAATAAAATATCGCTGTTGGTTGGTGTTACAAACTTAGATTCATTCAAAAATACTTGTCTGTAATCGGTAGGCAAAGGGCGGTCTTTTAGCGTAATTAATTTTTCAGAGTACTCTTTTGCAATTTTATAATAGTCTAAGTAATCTGACTTACGTTCCATTGCCAAGGCAGGAGTAAGGTAATAACCTCCTCTTTGTAAGGCTAAACGAGCAATCATCCCTAAGGTATATTCACGGTTGATTTGCTCGATTCCGTAACTAGTTTGGTCAGCCCACGACATCTTTCCTTCAATATCAATCAAATCTTTAATAACCTGCGTTAAAATTACATTGCGGTCTTCTTTCGGTAAAAAGAAATCATTACCAGCTTTAGGTGCCTGACGCACGTTTGGCACATCGCCAAAATAAAATGTTAACATACTATACCAATAAGCACGCATAGTATACGCCTCACCAAGCATGTTATACATTTTTTTAGAAGTAGCAATATCAGTAGAATTTAATGCAGAACTAGCTTCGATGCCTTCGATAGCAACATTACAGTTTCTGATAGCAGTATAGGCCGCATTCCACATAATACGCAAGTCAGCATTGGTGGCAACAGCAGTTAAATCCCAAATTTGATAACGGTCTGCCGTGCTTGACCAACCACTTTGGTGCTCGATGTCGGTATTCCCCGTCATATTGTTCGAAAGTCTTGAACGAAAAGCATCTTGTCCGAAAGACTCGTAGATGGCATTTACTCCTTTGCGGGCATCATCTACGTTTGAATAAATATAGTTTGTATCGAAAGTTGATAGAGAATCTGGTTCTAAAAAGTCTTTGCAGGATGTCATAAACATAGACAGTACCGCGAGAATTACTAATTTCTTTTTCATAATTATTGACATTAACTGTTCGTAAAAACGTTCAGTGATTGATGTTGATTACCACTATTAGAATAAGTGTTACAATTCATTAAAAAGTAATATTTACTCCGAAAGTATAAGAACGGCTTCTAGGGAAAGATGAATAATCTACGCCTGGTGTTAGGCCTGAATACGTACTTCTTGTTGTACTTACCTCAGGGTCATAACCAGTGTATTTCGTCCATAGATAAAGGTTATTACCCGTTGCATAAACTCTTAATTGCGACATACCAAGTTTTGCAATCCATTTTTTAGGTAAAGAATATCCAATGTTCAAGTTGTTCAAACGAATGAAAGAACCATCTTCTACAGCCCAGTCGCTCATTACTGCCTGAGCGTCACCGAAGCCTAGAGGTGACCATATCGTTTTGTTAGCATTTAGTTCTGCCAATTGATTTAAGTCTGTTACGATTTCACCCGGAGTTCCTGTATATTTCCCATCAACGTCAAGGTAAGTGAAACGATTATCGATGCTCATGTCGGTCGTTAAGTTACCGTAAGTAACACGACGGAATTGATTGTACTGAATTTTTCCTGTGTTGTACACACTGTTACCATACGACCAGTTGAAGAATATAGAAGCATCAAGACCTTTATAGCGACCATTGAAACCAAAACCACCCTGCGCTTTTGGAAGCGTATTACCGATTACCTTTCGGTCTAAGCTATTAATGACGCCATCGCCGTTAAGGTCTTTTAGTTTCATGAAGCCCGGTCTGATAGCGGTATTACCAGTAGTTGATGTAGAGTTGGTCACGCCTTCTTTTAAGATATATTTTTTTGTGGCAGGGTCATAACTTGAAAAGTCATTGGTTGTATAAAAGCCATCTGATACGTAGCCATAAATATCACCCAATGTTCCACCTACTTTTACATAAAAGTCATCTTGTTCTCTTAAGTCAGTACTTGCCCAGTTTGATTGGAAGAAACGTTCAGTAGTACCATCCAATGCTTCTACTTTTGCTCTGTTTATACCAAAGTTGAAATTGGCAGAGAAAGAAACATCAGCTTTGTCGATGATATATCCAGTAAGCGATAGCTCGATACCTTTGTTTGACGTACTACCCACATTGTTCCATTGTTTGGTAAAGCCAGAACTTGATGGAATCGCTGATTGAAGTAATAAATCTTTCGTAGTATTTTGGTATAAATCCAAACTACCTACAATGCGTTGTTTGAAGAAAGCGAAGTCAAGCCCTAAGTTTTTGTTGATAGTCGTTTCCCACACCAAATTAGGGTTGTACAAAGTAGTTCCAGTCGGTGTGTAATAAACGTTATCAACATTACCAAAACCAGGTCCACGGAGCGTAGTAGCCTCAAACAATAATTTTGTAGCAGTAGCATCGATACGGTCGTTACCTGTAGCACCATAACTTGCACGGATTTTCAACTCGTCTAATCCTTTTATTTGTTTGAACAATTTAGTTTCCGACAGTTTCCAGCCTAATGCCAACGCAGGGAATAAACCTACACGATTTTCAGCACTGAATTTACTTGAAGCATCTGCTCTAAAAGTAATCGCTGCCAAATAACGATCTTTGAATTGGTAGTTGATACGACCAAATCCAGAAACACGATTGATATCAGTATTTTCTGTAGTATACTGACGGTCTGTACGACCGAAAGACATATTGGCAAAAAGTTCTTCTGGCGTAATAGATGCTCTAAAGTCTTCTGTACGAATAAAGCTTTGATTTCCACCTATTGCGTAAACCTCGTGACCCAATAAAAAGTCAAGTTTATGTGCACCCAAACTTGGCATTTGGTAGCTTAATGTGTTCAACCAACGGAAAGAATCGTTTTCATTCACCGTTTTTTCTCCGATAGGTAAGCTACTACCATTGTTGAAAGACTCGCCTGTTAATGGGCCATAGTATCGTAAAGATTTGTCAAATTGTTTCGAACCAGTAATAGTTGATTTTAAATTAAGGTCTTTAAGAATTGCCCAGCTCAAACCTGCGTTAAAAACATAGTCTTGTGTAGTTTTTTTACGCCAATCTTGCGATACTAATTTTTTAGGGTTAACAAGTGCTAAAAGGAAAGACGCAAAGTCGTCGTCAGTACCTGCCGTACTTAAATCAATATCCAATTGGTCAGCAATACCGTTTGTTGGTCTTGTCTGAACGGCATCTTTGATGTTCAACTGAGCCGAACCAGAAGTACCAGCACCATCGATTACGGTATTTGTAACACGGGTAGAAGCATCAAACTTTAATTTCTTAGAAATAGTTTGGTTGATTTTAAAGTTGATAACATTACGAGTATAACCTGAGCCCGTCAAAAGACCTTGGTCAGTATTGTTAGTTAAACTCAAGCTCATCGTAGTATTTTCGTTACCACCGCTAATGCTTAAGTTATGCGACTGTGTAGTACGTGGCGCGCCAAAAAGTTCGTCTTGCCAGTTTGTACCTTTTTGATTTTGATACAAATCGTAGTCACCATATTTTCCAAAAAACTTCTCCATGTTGGCAACATCAGTAGTAGTCTTCAGTTTGGCTCTTTCATAGTTTACCAAAACGTATTCATAAGGCGAAAGCACTTTGTAGGCTCTGTCAGAAGGCAAAGTTTTAAACTGCATAAAACCATTGTATGATACCGTAGTACGACCTGGACGAGGCTTTTTAGTAGTAATAACTACTACACCATTAGAAGCCTGAGCACCATAAATAGCGGTGGCGGCAGCATCTTTTAGTACGTTAATACTTTCGATATCAGATGGTGGCACATCTTTGATACTACTTACAATAAAACCATCCACCACATATAAAGGCGAATTATCTTGTGTGATAGACCCACCCCCACGCACACGAATAACAACATCAGCATCGGGCGAACCATCGGTAGTTACTACACTTACCCCAGCCATACGGCCAGTCATGGCTTGTGCAGCACTTGTGATAGGAATATTCTTTAAATCTCTTGCAGACATACTCGCTACTGACCCCGTATTGTCTGTTTTCTTCACCAGACCATAACCATCACTTACGACAGCTACTTCGGCCAACATACTGTTGTCTGGTGCAAGCGAAACATTTACTTCTGAGCGACCATCTACGCTTACCTCCTGCGTTTTCATACCAATGAATGAAAATACCAAGACTGCACCTTTTGCCACAGAAATACTGTATTTCCCTGAAGCATCCGTAGTTGTACCAGCAGTAGTACCTTTTACTTTTACCGTTACGCCAGGAAGTGTTTCGCCTGTCTCTGAATCCACCACTTTACCTTTAACAGTAGCGTCGGCGGATATACTCGTCGTGGGCATGGGCAACTCGACTGTGGAGGGTAGGACTACCTTCTCCTCAGTCATGGGCGTTAATATAATGGCGTTGTGTACAACTTTATAACCAATATTGAGCGGCGGTAAAAAACGGCTCAATATGTTTTTTAGGCTTTCATTATTAGCCGTCAAAGTAAGATTGGTGGCTTGTGCGATGCTGTTTTTAGAACTAAAAACAAAAGACACGCCAGATTCTTTCTCAAGTTCTTTGAGAACACCTTTTATTGTGCTGTTTTTGATAGAAACAGTCACGGTTTTGGCTAAAACTTCCTGCGCTTTGGCTTCTTTGGCATAAGATGCCACCATGAAAGCTATAGCAATGGCCAACTGAATGACAGTCATCCTCATGATTTTGAAAAATGTTGTCTTAATAAAATGTTTTTCCATAAATTTGCTTTGTACGATTTTGTGTTTGAAATCTACGTTACTCTTTAATCACCTAGGAAATGATTGGGGTAATTCTTGGGCTTGGGTGCTAGTAACACTTCAAGCCCTTTTTTTACTAATTTGTATTGATTGTTTTTACTTTTCTGAGTACACTACTTGATGAAAAACGTTTGTTTAGGATTACAAACAGCCTTCACCGATAATCGTAATTTCATTGCCTTCTATCTGATAAGTAGCATTGATAGAGCTACAGATAATATCCATAATAACAGGCAAACGTTGGTTGTTGAAATTGGCAAACAATTCACATTTCCGAATGTCCATGTTTGGTGTACGGATGGTCATTCCATATTCTTGTTCTAATCTTGCTAACACCTTATCTAATATTACTTCATCAAAACTCATACTGACAGGTTCCCATAGTTGTCGATGTTTGCTTTTCTCAAGGGTCAAATCATGGGTTTCCAACGTGTTTTCTTCTTTCTGAATCACTACCTGTTGTTGTGGCGTAATGATTACTTGGTTGAAACGTTCGCCATTTTCGGGGTCTTGATATTTTACTTTTACTTTGCCCGTCACTACAGAAACCTCATATTTTACATCTTTAGAAGAAGCTATTACATTAAAACTTGTTCCTAGTACTACCACATTCAACCCTTTGTTTTTCACATAGAAAGGTTGTTCTTTATTCGGTTTTACATCGAAAAAAGCCTCGCCTTCTAAATAGACTTCTCGGGTAGCAGCATTTTTTACAATCTTGTACAGAATTGTCGTAGCTGGATTCAACCACACCTTACTACCGTCTGGAAGCGGTAATTCATGAATGGCTTTAGTAGTATTGGTAAACGATTGCCAAAGTACAAGCTCTTGTTGTGGAACATCTTTGAAACCAACCATTGATTGCATATCCGATTCTTCTTGAGGTAACCAAAACCAACCCCATACCATCAACAAGCTCGCTGCAATAGCCATAACAGACCCAACAAAAGCTTTGCGTTTGAATAAAGGAACGGGCGGTTCTATTACTGCTTGAGATTCGTCTATCTCGTTTTGTAATATATCCCAAATCCTATCTTCCAATTCAGGCTCTTTAACGATGTCTTGCTTATCGTCGAAGGCGTTGTACCAATCCAGCAGTTTTTTGATTTCATCAGGAGTATATTTTTGTCGGAGCGAATTGATGATTTCATCATCATCCTTGAATTCACCTTGGTTCATGTTTATTTTTATTTTTTATTAATAAAATACTATTTACTCCTTAACCTAGATGTCGGTCATGAGAAACAGTTCCACTACTTGAATATGATTTTTTGTTAAAATAATTTTAAAAAATGAAGAAAAGGAAAGGAAACAGCATATTTGGGCTGATAAATTCAGCCATGCGAGACTTCAATAAGCGTAAAGCTTTGGCGATATGATTTTCTACGGTATTTTCTGAAATACCCAATTGAATAGCAATTTCTTTCTGAGGTACGCCTGCTCTGCTTAATAAGAATACCTCACGGCATCTTTCAGGTAATACCACAAGGTTTTCTTGATACAAACGCATGGCATCAGCATAAAGAATATTCTCTTCGGTAATATTAGAGCTCTGGTCGATGTGTAATTGATAATCCAGAAAATTTTGTTTGACAGTATGGTGATCAAGGGCATCTAAAATCCTGTACTTTACACTACGCATGAGGTAGTTGGGGAGGGAGTCAATCTGAATTTTCTGACGATTGAGCCAAAGGTTCAAAAACAAATCATGGATAATATCCTCGGTTTGTTGGCTGTCGTACAGCCTACGTTTAGCTAACGCATGGAGCTTTTGGAAGTATCTTCTGTAAATTTCCTCAAAAGCAGCTTCATTGTCTTCCAGCAAAAGACCTAGTAATTCTGTATCACTTGAAGCTTTGAGGGGTCTGTACATAAGAAAAGTAATAATTATTATTAAAAAAATTATTTTCAAAAGTAGGATTAAGCAATTAGAATATCCAATGTTTTAGCTTAATTTTTTACGCAATCGTTCCCGACAACGTTTCCATATCATAATTTTAGCAACTTACACACTCATATTTATTCGCAAAATCGTCCAAAAAGAAATACATCTTGTCTTATAAATAATACACAACCAATGAAATGGGCTTTATTAACAAACCTTAAAATAATTGTTAAGCCAGATGCAAAACAAATAGTACTACAAAATACAGCTTATGAACAAATGGTAATTATTGAAAGAAAAGTGGGCATAATATTGTAAATTCTACATTTATTCAACATATTTAGCATCCAAACAATATTTACAGGCTCCAAAACTATATTTGGGGTTCTTTGATATAATTCAGCAAGACTAGAATAAACCGCCAACCCAACATTCAATGTTTGATAGTACCGCTGTTAATTTAGAGATTTTAAAACAACGTGCATACAATTTAAGATGGGCAACTGTGCCACAAGGCGTTATTCCCCTTACAGCAGCTGACCCAGATTTTCCGAGTGCTCCAGAAATTGCGGAGGCTATTACGCGTTTTGTAAAAGACCGTTATTTATGTTATGGCCCGCCTGATGGCCTACCAGATTTTAAAGAAAGCGTAGCTACTTTTTTTCAGGATAAAAGGAATATACCTGCCAAGCCAGCCTATATTTTTCCAGTGGATAGTGCCGCTTTTGGTATTTTTGTGATATGTCAGGCTTTTCTATCGCCCAATGATGAAGCCATTATATTTGACCCTGTCGATTTCCTTTTCAGATATTCTGTAGAAACAGTAGGAGGAAAGGCAGTTTCTTTTGCCATTCCTGCGGGTACAGAAAAGGTTGATTTTGAAGAACTCGAGCAATTAATTACACCCAAAACACGCTTAATTTGTTTGTGTAATCCGCTTAACCCAACGGGGAAAGTGTTTACCAGAGAAGAACTACTGCAACTAGGAAATATTGCTTGCAAACACAATTTGATTATTTTGTCAGATGAAATTTGGAGTGATATTATTTACAATCCACATACCTACACAAGCATAGCATCACTTGATGAAGCTATTCGGGAACGAACTGTAACCGTTACTGGTTATAGTAAATCATACGGTTTAGCTGGTTTACGGATAGGCTCGGTGATGGCCTCCAATCAGGCACATTTTGATAAACTTATCAAAGTGTCATTACACCAATCTACCGTACATGGAGCCAATGTAATTGGACAAATAGCAGCTACTACCGCCTTGAATGAATGCGACTATTGGTTGAAAGCCTTTGTTGAACATCTACACCACATGAAACAACTTTGTGTAACAGAACTCAACAGCATGAAAGGTGTAAGCTGTATTGCTCCCGAAGGGTGTTATGTAGCTTTTGCTAATATTACAAGAACAGGCAAAACAAGCAAGGAAATTCATGAGTTACTTTTGAATGAAGCCAAAGTTGCCGTTGTTCCTGGACTAAAAGAATGGTTCGGTGCAGGTGCAGATGGATACATTCGTTTGAGTTTTGCTACATCAAATGAAATCCTTACTCAAGCACTCACACAAACTAAAATAGTATTAAACGCATTATGAAAGTAGTAATTATTGGCGGAGGAGTTGCAGGCCTAACACTGGGACTCTTACTCAGAAAAAATAATATAAATGTTGTTGTAAACGAGAAGTTTAAGCAAATGACTACCCGTGGACATGCATTTTTAATGCACATAGATGGATGGTCTATTTTAAATGAATTAAATGCCAATACTGAAATCAATCTACCCGGAGAAGAAATCGGGGCTTTTAGTTTAAATAAGCAAGATGGAAGACAAGTAAAGAAGCAAAAACTGAATCTTTGGCGTTGTATTAAACGCAAAGACTTGATACAGTTTTTGTACGATTTGTTTCCGAAAGAACAACTAAAAACAGGAAGAATATTCTCTCATTTTATTTATGAAAACGGCAAAGCTGTGGCTGCTTATTTCACCAATGGCGAAATAGAATATGGTGATGTTTTTGTAGGAGCGGACGGCGGAAACTCAGAAGTGCGGGAAGCAATCTTAGGGGCTGTCAATTATACGCCCGTGGAAGTGAAGGAAGTGGTAGGGATTTGTACAAATGAAAAACTGGGAACTTCGCACCAAAATATATTCACAAAATACCAGAGTTGTAACCGTGGACTAAGCTTTGGGATGATTCCTGTCTCGGAAAAAGACTTTGTTTGGTTTATGCAATATAGCGTGGCTGAGGCAGATTGTGACCAAGGTTGTACGCCCGATGAACTCAAAGCATTTTGTAATTACCAATTGGCTGATTTCCCACCAGTAGTAACAGAATTATTATCTACAAATGATTTCAGCACGAGTTATATCTGGAATACCCGTGATTTTGGGTTACTTCCTAAATTCCATGCTGATAATGTCGTGTTGATTGGAGATGCTGCCCATTTGGCTTTGCCTTTTACTAGTGCAGGAACAACCAATGCTATCTTGGATGCTAAAAAACTGACTGAAAAGCTATTATCATTGAATAATCTTGAAGAGGCTTTTCAGGCATATTATGATGAGCGTAAGGATGACATTAAGAAACATATCTATTTAGGTAGAGAGCTAAAAGAACTGTTTTTGAATCCTCTCAATGTAGATGGAGATAAGATGGTAGTGCCGTTGATTACCAAAAAACAAGATAGAGATGCACATACCGAAAAACTAATAGATATTCAATATTTCACCGACCCTGTCTGTTCTACTTGTTGGGTAGTGCAGCCATTGCTCAGAAAGTTGAAATTAGAGTATGGAGCCTATATACAGATTGATTATCGCATGGGAGGGCTACTACCGTCGTGGGATGAATACGAACGTGGCCCTATTACCAAACCTTCGGATGTGGCGCCACATTGGGAAGAAGTATGTATGATTCATGGTATCCCACTTGATGGAGATATTTGGATTGAAGACCCACTACCGTCTTCTTATCCACCTTCTATTGCTTTCAAAGCTGCCCAGATGCAGGATGCAGATTTAGCATTGTTATTCCTGAGACGTATTAAAGAAATGTTGTTTCTTGAAAAGAAAAACATTGTTGATATGGCTTATCTGGAAAAGGCAGCTTTTGACGTAGGATTAGATTCTGCGCGTTTTGTGTATGATTATGAAAATAAAGCACAAGAAGCATTTAAAGAAGATTTGATTTTAGCCCAGAATATGCAGGTGGGGGTATTGCCAACGCTTATCTTTAGAAATCTTGAAAATGAACAAATCATCAGTAAAGATTATCAAGAATATGAATATTTAGAAGGCATTATCCATCAATTGGTGCCTCATGCACAGAAAAGGACGTTTGATACCGACCCGATATTCTTGTTTACCAATTTCTCGACGATGACGAGTAAAGAGTTTTCGTTTTTAAGCAGTACTTCTATGGAAGAAACTAATGGTACATTAGCAGACTTATTTGAAAAAGGATTTATCGATAAATATGAAAGCAAAAACGGAATAATTTGGAAAAGTAAATTGGCAAATTATTAGTGAAAAAATATTGAAAAAGGGGTCAAAAAACTAGTTTTTTGACCCCTTTTTGCTTTTGTTGGAGTTATTTAGAAACGCGGAGTACACTAGCTTAAACGAATCAAATATTTAACTATTTGGGAACACATTACTGATGTCTATGTGTATAAACTGAAAGCCGATGACCGATAGCTGACGCCTCACCACTCACAACTCTTCCCTAAACCCCAAACTGACTAAGGTGATGGTCAAGGTGTTTATAAAACATATTGTTCCATTCTTGGATGGTTAATACTCCGAACGAGTGTGATTCTTTGCCATTGAAATAGTTTTCGCCTAAGGACAATGTTTTATTGATATGGTCTTTCAAACGAGTTTTTTCTGCTTCAAAATCTTTTGATTCTTTGATGATGAATATTGGTGCAGTAGGACTATTTTTCTTGTATGGTTTTTCGCTAACAACGGTGTTTTTAACCATCAGCTTCAAAATAGTCTTCATGAAAAAATTAGGCTTTGGGTATTTGTCTTCATATACAAGTTCGTAGGTAACATTGCAATGAGCCAACATTTGCCCAACATTCATTTTACCCCAAAGAGGAACGGAATCGGGACTTAATTTGTCGATGCGTGCTAGAAGCTCGGCAGTTTCTGTTTGGTTAAATACACTTTTCATAATCTGTCAATTAATTTAGGATGGTTTACTTTTCGATTTTATAAAGATATGAAAAATAGCCAAATTGACAGGTTATTTTAAAATTAAGATTTCGTTGGTAAATAAGAGTAATTCGCTCAAATAGAATTACTTACTAACTTTGCTGAGCATTCTGTTTATTATTCCTTTGCAGTATCTTGTTGGACTTCGCTTTTATGGATTTCATCAATATACTGCATTTTTAAATAATCATAGAAAGTGTGTTTGCTCATCAAATTGGCAATTAAACTAGCCAGAAGCGTTGCGAGCATGATATAAAAAATAATATTGTGACTATTGGTCATCTCAATGACAAGGATAGATGATGTAAAGGGGCTTCTGGTAACACCCGTTAGGAAGCCACCCATACCGCATAAAACCATCAAATTAGTTTCGGTTGCTGACAAATGCAACCAACCTGCCATCACCGCGCCAATGCTTGCTCCTGCACTTAGGGCTGGTGCAAAAACGCCACCTGACCCTCCTACAGAAAACGATACAATTGGACCAATAATTCTTAAAATAGGCATATACCATTCCAAATGTTTGTCGTTGCTAAACAAAGTACTCACCATGATTTCTTTACCTGAACCAAATGTTCTGTTATCAATAAAGTAACCCATACCAGCAATAATTAGCCCACAAGCAATGATGTAAATTACTTTCTGGTAATTGTGGGTTAGGGTATTTTTTTTTCTAAAAACAAACAAAATAATATTACTCATTCCACAACCTGTAAAGCCTGTAATGATTGCTAGGGGTACAATTGAAGCGATAATCCAAGTAGAAATATTATTTAAAGCAGGATAACCCAAATAAAGATATGGCCCTAAAAAGTGCAATGCCGTAAGCCCTGCGATGATAACTCCTGTTAACAAAGCGGACTTAAAAAGACTAAAATGCGTTTTGGTAAGTTCTTCAATAGCAAATACGATACCGCCCAAAGGAGTATTAAAGGCCGCCGCAAGCCCAGAGGCCGCCCCTGTTACAATCATATTCCTTTTTGATATTTTGGGATACCAATCAGGTAGAAAGTCATTGATTTTTTTGAAGATTGAAGCTGAGATTTGAATAGTAGGGCCTTCTCTACCTACTACGCCACCACCCAAAACCATAATTAAACTAGAAATGATTTTGATGAGAATGACTTTTAGGCTTAGTAAGCTATCTACTTTGTAATAATGTTTTGGGTTAGCTAATTCAATAGCGGCACTTACTTGAGGAATACCACTTCCTCTAGAAAAAGGAGCAAACTTGATAACCAACCACCATGCTACCAAAAAGCAAATAGGCGTAATAATAAAGAATGACCAGCCTGCATGATGAAATAGAAAATGTGTGCCAGCCTCTACCAATGAAAATAACTTAGCATATAATACAGCAATGATTCCTGTGATAAATGCACCTAACCAAAATGGTAAAGCATTTAAAATGTCCTTTTGTAATTTTTTGTTATGGATAGCATCAAACCATGATTTGAGTCGATAACGTAAAAAGCTAAAAAATCTCATACCTGTAATTATTTTAAAAGGCTATAAACATACAAATTTACAGCCTTTTTGAAAGAATATATAAGTACAAATACGCATATAAACGTATAATGTTAGCTTTCTTCTAAAAAATGATATTGAAAAGTCAATCAAATATAAAATAATACTAAATACTAGGTACTACTTCTGTTACCATTTCAAGACCATTCTTATCATAATATACGCAAGTCATTTTTTTCATATCAAGTGTCCATTTTTCAACACCTGCTTCTGCTGATTGCCTACAGAATGTTAGGTAATCGGTTTCCCCAGCTTGATGGATTTTTAAAGCATTTTTTAAGGCTTCAATATTACCTGTGAGAGATATTTCCAAAAGTGCATATTTGGCTTCAGATTGAATTTGAAAGTTATCTTTTCCATAGTATTTTGAGTGACCATCACAAACGTAATGGTCGTAACCAATTAAGCCTAAATCAATAAGATTCTGAACATACTGTGGGAAATCTGCTCCGCTTTTTACTTTTGAGTGAGTCTCTTTAATTTGATCGATTGTAAACATGTCTTTTTGCGTTTAAATGTGATGCAAATTTGGCAGTTTCCCTTGGCTTGAAATTGTAAAAAATCGTTTACTTATTATTCTTTTTGATAAATTTTTCAGGCGTTTCACCAGTAAAATATTTAAAGTCTTTGATAAAATGTGCTTGGTCGAAATAGTTGTTTTCAAAACATATTTCGGTCATAGATTTTACCTGATTTAGGCTATCTAATACTGCATGAAACCTGACAATAGCAGCAAATTTCTTGGGAGATGTACCAACCAACTGTCTGAAACGTTTTTCAAAGGGACTTTGGCTGATACAAAGTATTTCGGACAATGCTTTTATTTTAATATTACCTTTTGAATGATAGATATACTGGATGGCTTTTATCACTAGTTTGTCATCTTTTTTTTCGATGATTCTAGCCAGTAAGAATTGCTCGATGATATAGATTCTGTATTCATCAGTTTCGGCAGTACTCAAAGCTTCTTCAACTTTTTCCAAATCGTACCGATTGATAAAATGTTCAAGCGAAACACTTTCAGCATATAATTCGTTGATGGGCGTTTTTAAGAAATAAGATGCACCGATTTCATTAAAAAATACTAATATAGACCCAATGTTTGGATTACTTTTGAAAACCCTGAAACCATCTTGCAAACCCGTAATGCCCGTGTTAGATAAAGGGTTTTCTCCGTCTTTGGTAATATAAGCCAGACGCCCTCTGTATTGAAAACCCATCACTAGCCCAGTAGAAGGAAAAACCTTATAGGTTTGCTCTTCTGAGGCTTCAGAAATGACCAAATGTTTGATGTATGGTTTCAGTAAAGGAGAGGGAAATACCTTTTCAAATTTCATATTTTCAATAGATTAAGCATCGAAGTCAATACATTGTTAGTGTTTATCTTTTTTCAAATCATTAGATTTATCATGTACTTATCTTTATATACATAATTAAACGTTTGGATGTTACCACACAGATATTTACAATGGCAAAACTAACATTTCATCATCATAAACTATGACTAAAGCCTACAATGCATGAAGAGAAATTACACTATCATGCTTAATTTACGTGTTGAAATTTATTGAATATATTTTCCTTTGCTTCAGAAATGCTAAAAAATATAAAAATGATTCGTTTAGGCTTGTTGTGTAGCTTAGTGTTGGCAAGCTTACATGGCTTTTCTCAAAAAGATACCACGATAACTGTTAAAGTTTTGGGAGGACTCCAATTCGACTTACCTCGATTTGCGGTACAACCTAATACCCGATTGACGATAATATTGGATAACCATGATGACATGGCGCATAACATGGTAGTAACCAAACCAAATGCCAGATTGAAAGTGGTAGAGGAGGCCTTAAAACTAGGGGATAAAGGTGCGAGCATGGACTATGTACCCAATTCATCCTTAATTATTGCGAATACCAAAATCGTAGAACCAGGTAGAATAGATACCATTACTTTTTTATTGGAAAAAGAAGGTATTTACCCGTATGTATGTACTTATCCAGGGCATGGCTTTGTCATGTACGGAGCTATTTATGCAACCACTAAGGCACTGCCTCCTTTGGAAAAAGACATTAATGTACCTGATGCCCAGCGACAAAAGATTGCAACAGTAGTCAGTCACGAAGGGCATCACATGGAAATGCCTTCACCACATCCATTCGCTTTAAAATATCCATTGTTGTATAGAACGTTTATGCCAGATTGTGGCCCAGCGGCTATTGCAGTAGGCTTGACAGCGACAGAATCCTATTGTTTTGATGCAGGAAAGTGTTATCTAAGGTATGCTTGGTCGGGTGGATTTGTGGATAACTCAGAGCAATGGAAAGGTAATGGAAGTAAATTAACCAAAGTAGTTGGTGAAATATATTGGCGAGATAAAACCACTTTCCCTTTCAGAATAGGCAATGTTAAAACTATTCCACAGGTTGATTTCAAAGGGTATAAGCTTACAAAAAGACTACCCACTTTTAAATATACTTTAGATAAAGTAGAAGTGACTGAAACCATCCGATTGAGCGGTGATGGTAAAACCTTGATAAGAGATTTTACGTTTAAGAACAATAAACAAATAGTTTACTTTTTAGTAAATACTGATGATGGCATCGTTTACCAAAGTAAGCAAGGTAAATTCAATAAAGGCATACTCAGGATTCCTGCCAATGTACAACGTCTTAGTATTTCCATGAAAAAATGAAAAATATCAATCGTCTTCACAACACAATAGAATACAGTAGTCGGATAAGAATCCATTTTAGCTGGATTTTTTGTTTACTACTTTTTACTACAAGCCTTTCAGCACAAGTTCCTGTGCCCAAAGATTCGGCGGCTAATTATTATGAAGTAGAAAACATTCCCTTGCCTGATGGCTTGGTAGCAGAAACAGGTGCGATAGGTTTTATGCCCGACGGGCGTTTTGTAGCCTGTTTTCACCGTGGCGAGGTAATGATGTATAACCAGAAGACTAAGGAATGGAAAATGTTTGCTGAAGGCTTACATGAACCATTGGGGATGATGGTGATTAATAATCACGAAATGTTAATCATGCAACGTCCAGAACTTACTAGGGTAAAAGATACCGATGGTGATGGCGTGGCGGATGAATACCAAACAGTAACGGATGACTTTGGAATGTCGGGCAATTATCATGAATTTGCTTTTGGTCCTATAGCTGATAAACAAGGTAATTTGTTTATTGCCCTAAATTTGGCGTCTAACGGAGCAGGTATCAGAAATGAAATTCGTGGTAAATACGATTCCCTTTCTCGTCCAGGCCGTATGTATTCTTGTGTGCCTTACCGTGGTTGGATTATGAAATTGGGGAAAGATGGCGTATTGAAACCGTATGCAGTTGGTTTCCGTTCGCCTAATGGTTTGGGTTTTGATGCCCAAGGGCGACTGTTGGTATCTGATAACCAAGGTGACTGGTTGGGAACTAGTAAATTGTATCATGTAGAAGAAGGTAAATTTTATGGACATCCTGCTGGGTTAATCTGGAAAGAAGATTTCCCACGAGTAGTACCAATTAATTTACCAGTTGCCAAACTAGATAGTATGCGGGTAAAAGAATCAATTCAGTTTCCACATGGCTATTTTGCTAACTCGCCTACACAACCAATACTAGAAAATACAGGAGGGAAATTTGGAATGTTTGGCGGACAAATGTTGATTGGCGATATGGATCATAAATATGTGATTCGCTTATTGATGGAAGAAGTTGGTGGTGCCATGCAGGGAGCTTGTATTCCATTGAATTTTAGCTCAAAAATGAGAATAGGTAACAATCGCTTGGCTTTTGCGCCAGACGGAAGCCTATGGGTGGGTCAGAACGACCACGGCTGGGTAGGAGCAAGGGGTATTCAACGCATTACGTGGAAAGGCAAAAATCACTTGGATATTATGGCGATGAACTTGACCAAAACAGGTTTTGACTTGACATTCTCTTTACCACTCGACCCTGCCAAAGCGCAAGAGTTACTTAATTATAAATTCCGACGTTTTTATTACGAGTACCATCAGGCTTATGGTTCAAAACAGTTTGATGTACAAAATGTACCCGTAAAATCAATCAAAGTTTCAGCAGATGGTAAAAAGGTGTCTTTGGAATTAGCAGAATTAAAAGCTGGATATATATATGAACTGAAAACAGGTGATTTACAAACTAGCGATGGCAAATACCTTTTCAATAATATAATTTGCTATACGTTGAATCAGTTGAAATAATCAAAAGGAGAGAAACAAGCTATCCGAATTCTAAACTTATTTACAATTCGGATAGCTTGTTTAATATAAGGTCAATTCTTTGTTCAGTAGTAAAATCGCCTCGTATTGCTAAAGTTGGACTAGTAGTTTGCTGTAACCAATTTTCATGTGCATTCAATGTTCTGGTAGCAATGCCCGTATGATTGTCGTAGTCGGCTGCCCAAGCCATAAAATCGTTGTATTGTTTTATTCTAGCAGGTTCGGTATAAATAATATTTCCATACCGACTAAACTCTCTTTCTTTAAGTCTTTCCATCCTAATATGCGGAGGTACCCACAAGAAAACGATTAAATCAAAGTTTGGAAAAATATCTCCCCAACTGATTATCGAACCACCCAGAATCCAATCTTTGGCTTGTTCAATATCTTTTTTTATCATCAAAGTCCTGTCGGTTGGATTCCTCCTGACGGTAAACGGAGGGTCTGACTTTTCCCAATAATATTCATCACTATCAAAATAAGGAATATTCAGTTGGTTGGATAGTGCATTCCCTAGCGTAGTTACGCCACTAGACGATGCTCCAAAAATGTGGATTTTCATTTTAAAGAGAGATTAATTACTAAACTCGTAGCACAATAGCATCAGTTTTTCTTCCTGATTCGGGAAAGAATACATTTCTTGATAACTCAATCCTATTTTCTGTAAAAGTCTTTTAGAATGCTCGTTTTCGGGCATCGTTATGCCATAAACCCGTGGTAACTTTAAGGTGTCTTTGGCATAAGTAATAATAGCATCTGCAATTTCAAAAGCATAACCTTTGCCTGTGAACTCAGGTAAAAAGGCAAAACCAATATCAGGGCAATCCAGATTATCTCTTTTAATTAATCCACACATTCCAATAGGTGTTAAGCCGTCTTTTGTGACTACTAAGCTCAATCCATAACCATTTTCAGCATAGCTTTTTATTGGTCCATTCAATAAATATGTTTTTGCATCCTCTTCAGTACGAACATTTTTGTCGCCAATAAAGGCTAACCAGCCTTCAGTATTTAATAATTCAATGACAAATTGGGTATCGTCAAGGGTGTATTCTCTTAAAATGAGCCTTTCAGTTGCTAGAATTTTGTTCATGTTGATAGAAGAAGAGATATTTTAGTTGATTGTTATGCAGACAAAATTAATACATTATTTAAATGAATAATTGATTGAGGATGATTCTCATTATATTTACCAAAAAGCTTAGTTATAATGTATGCTCAATATTCCTATCATTAGTTTTGTCATATTTTTAGGGTTGTTACAAGCCGTAATCTTGAGCAGTATTTTGTTTTTTTCAAAGCGAAACAATCCCATCAAGCAATATTTTTTAGCTTGGATTATCCTTATTTTTGCCTACAATAGCTTCGAGATGTTAATGTTTACCCTTGGGAAAGCCAATAATTTTTTCTTTATTGATAATTATATCCCTTTGGTTCACATTTACTGTATTGGCCCACTTTTATTTTTGTATGTAGTTAGCAATACCATTGGTACTGATGCCATAAGTCAGCCTAAATGGGTGTATTTTATACCTGCCCTTATTTGTTTAGCTGTCAATTTGGTATTCTTCTTGTTAATTACCTTCAATATTATTGATGAGATACACCGTCCGCAGTTCTTTATGATTTACAGAAATACCATTAATGTAGAACGCAACTTGATGATTGTCGTTTTTGGATGGTTTCTGTTTAAATCGTATCAAATACTACGGCAATGGCAATCGGAGGCCATTTTAGGGGAAGATACCAAAGAAGAAAACTCGATTATTCATCGATGGTTAACCTTATTACTCCACGTTTTTTTAGGGACACTCATTATCTGGTCTTTTACTATCTATGGAAGTGTGTTATTGCACCAAGAAAATAACACGCAATTTTATCTCCCCCTCGAATGTTGGTTATCTTTTGTGATGTACTGGATAGCTTTTATGGGTTTTCATAACATCAGCATCATTAGAATAGACAAACAAAAAACGAATCAATCTATCCTTGATGTGTTGGATGACAAGCAGGTAAGCGAAGCTGTAGAGAAACTCAGAACGGTGATGGAGCAAGAAAAGTACTATTTGAATCCAACTTTGAACCTTACTAAGGTTTCAGAACTGACAGGGTTAACCCCAAAAGTTATTTCGGCAATTTGTAATCAGGTACTCAACAAAGGCTTTGGTGAGTATATCAATGAATACAGGATAGAAGAAGCCAAAGTAAGATTAGCAGACCCTCAACATAAACATTTAACCATTCTTAGTATTGCTTATGATGTTGGGTTTAATTCTTTGCCTACTTTTCAGCGTGCCTTCAAACAGATTACTGGCATGACACCCACTATGTTTCAAAAAAAATCTGAAGAGTAGTCATCAAATCGTGATTTGAGTAGAATCTCTAGGTCAAAATCCTGTGATTTGTCCTAAATTCTAATTTTAATACTCATTTCACGTATGCAATTCAAATCATTCTTTCAGAAGTTTTCTGCCTGTTTTATTTTAGGCATCATCTTGTTGGCAGACGTTTTACTGATTGGTAGAGACAAACGTCCTATTTGGATGAGTCCTCCAATGGTTTTTGGTTTAGCAGGATTTTGTTTAATAGTTTCAATCACTTATGCCTTTGTTTGGCATTTTAAAAACAAGGATAAAATTGAAGGTTTACCACAACAGTCAACAGTCGTTCTTGCCTTTATTCGCTATGCATTAGCTTTTAGCATAGCGAGTTTTGGGTGGAAAAAAATCTTTGGACAACAGTTCGTAGTACCAAAGCACATTGCTGATATTCCCATGAGTCAGCTTTCAGGCGAATGGCTTACTTGGTATTATTTCGGCTATTCATACTCATTTGGCTGTATCGTAGCCCTGATGCAGATTGGAGGGTCTCTTTTACTACTATTTCGTAAAACTCAGCTGCTTGGGATGTTTATTTTGTTTCCAGTGATGCTCAATATTTTATTGATTAATCTATTTTATGGAATGAATGCAGGTGCTTTGATGCAGTCTGTGATAATAATGATTGCTTTATCGTACTGCTTGCTATTGGATATTGATAAATTAATCCTGTTTTTTTTTCAGGAGAAGAAAGAACAAAAAACTGAACTTACCAAAATACTAATCAGATTTTCAGCGATAGTTTTGGCTTTTTTATTTGTATATCGTCTTGAAAACGAGTCTACGCAAAATGAAGTAATAAGAGGTACTTATGAGGTGGAATCCTCAAAAGGTAATAGTACATTTTTCCCGTCAGATTCATCTCAGAAAGATACTAGGCTTACCAAAATATATTTTGATATTAACGATTTATGCGTTTTTGAGTTTAATAGTACCAATCATCGTAAAATTGGGCGTTATGATTTTGATAGCACACAAAAGAAAATCAACGTCGTATTTGAACAAAGCCCCGAAAATGTAGCAATACTTAGTGCGGCACTAAGTCAATTAAAAGGTACTAAACAAATGTTGATGTCAAGTAAAATGGGAAAAGACTCCATTCGAGTAATAATGCAGAGAATAAACTAATGGCATACAGTCTATTTTCAACTTTAACCCTTTTAGAGAGTATTAAAGTTGAAAATGGACTGGCTCAATTAATATATGTTACATTTTCCACATTTCAGTTCCATATAGAATTTTGATTTTCGTCCTATTTTTCAAATAATCGTTAAAATTATCAGAATTCGTAAAATCTAACTTCGTCCCATCGCAATAATACTGATGAATATTTGTAGACGAACACACTGAACATTGAATCTCAATTACTTTGTTGCTCTTATATTCAAAAAGCACAATTCCATTTAAGTTAGGGCCTCCCTCTAAAACTTTCATTTTATCTGATAACCATTTCAAATCATTTACAGGGTCTTTTGTACCACAAACTATCATTGCGTTGGGGTCATTGTCAAGCGGAGTATTTGCGTCTTTTTTGCAGGATAATAATACAGAGAATAATAAGCTTGTCGCTAATAATAAAGTAGATTTCGTTTTCATAGGATATTTTATTTGGTTTATCGATATTTCAAAATCTGTCAAAATTTTATCAAAAACTCAAGTGTCAGGTTTAAAACTTACATAAAAATATTAATTCTTTATTGAATAACCTAGTAGTTGCAAATAGCGCTTTTGTTATTTTTTTCTTTGAATAAACAATATAACCCGCTGTTGTTAAGTTGTTTAAAAAATGTAGTTTCAAACACTTTAAAAAAGCCTATTATGAAAAACACCTTTATAGCTTCATTTTTTGTTTCTGTCTGCCTTTTTTCCCACTTCTGTAGAATCGAAAATAAAGGCTATCAATTTTCAGTTGAGCAAGACAGCGTATTAATAAAAATCAGTAAAACTAAACAAGAACTTTTTCTCGAACTTCACGAAGGAGGATTGGATGAACCCAGCGTGATGTCATACGGAACAACGAAAATTCCAAGATTTACTTTTATTAGAGATGCCCATTGGAAGACTGATTTTTATTATCCACTTGGCAATGCAACAAAGATTACTTTTGTTCAAGATGCTTCGCAAAACTATTGGTTAGCTGAAACTGGAGATACTCACGAAGATGCCTTTATTAATTTTGAAGTGAATTATTGTCGAGAACAAAACCCTAAAACAAATGGGATAAAATCATTTATGGACGAAGCTTTTTTGGATAAATCATATCAGACTAATCCTGAAAAAAGAGAGAAAGTAATAGCTTTAGCATTAACAAAAAAGATAGCCTATTTGGATGATTATGCTACTAAAAACAATTTTAGTACAGAAGCTAAAATGTTTTGGACAGCCATGATTCAGTATGAAATGTATTCAAGGAAATTGCATGGTGTGTTAATGAAATCAAAAGAATGGGATTTTAATTATTTAAACAAGCTTACTCAAATGAAATCCTTTTATCAAAATGATACTTTGCTTTCAATACCTTCGTACCGTTTGGGGGCTAGTATGTGTAATGATTTAATGGCACTATTAGAAAATAATTTGAATCCCCCATCAATTACACAGCGTTATAGCGTAATTAATAAGCATTTTACTGGTAAAACGCATGATTGGTTACTGAGTTCTTTAATGAAAAATATTAAAACTAACACATTTGTTACAATTCCCAAGCCTGAGGAAGTAAAACAAATCAGTAAGCTTTATGAATCAGATTGTAATACCCAAGAATATAAGGACTATATTTTAGGAATGGATATGCCTAAAGTGGCTTTTGGTAAAGATGATTTATTGTTTGATGTCAATCGAAATAACGTAAATTTTAAAAGCTTAATTCAAAAAGGAAAGGTTACGTATATAGATTTTTGGGCAAGTTGGTGTGCACCTTGCCGAGCAGAAATGCCAGATTCAAAGCGTTTAAAAGATGAGTACGAGGCTAAAGGTGTTAACTTTGTTTATATTTCCATTGACGATAACTCAATTGCTTGGCAAAAAGCCCATACTCAAGTGGGGTTAGATAATACTAGGAGTTTTTTATCTTCAAAAGCTTCTATGACTAATATTAAAAAACAATTTAATATCACAACAATCCCTAGGTATCTTTTATTTGACAAAAATGGAAAAATAGTTAGTGCAAATGCCCCAAGACCTAGCGAGCATCTTTCAATTAAACAGCACTTTATTAAGCTATTAGAGCAAAAATATTAACACTACTATTTAATAATCCTATCTTTTTTAAATCCATAAGGACAATGCTTGCAACCATTTTTACAACAATAACCCCTTTTTAAATGATAAGCCTCGGTAAAAACCATGTAGCCATTTTCATTAATATAAAAGTCGTCAGTTGTTAATTTGGATGGATTATTATCTTTTTGTGGGTTGGTTTTCTTCATGGTATTTAATCAACAGCTAATTTTGTAAAATGTTCAATATTTTGTAGATTTGAGGTATTCTCGTTTAAAATAAATAGAGAATCTTACAATCATGAGTGATTTTTATCCTAAATACCAACATTTAGTGATGCGTTCCAATAAACGTATCACTAATCGTGTGTTTACGACAAGCTCATTGTATGGTCACTTCTGTAAAATTCACCGTATCCTTTCTGTATTCGTACTTATCTTGTACATCATTGGCTTGTCTGGATTGAATGATTGCTAATTACTCATCGTCTTTAGTATTTATTTTCAATTATGCTGAATGATAGATTTATTAAAATCACTCATTCACCATTCACTCAATCACCAATTTATCACAATGACAGTACAATCACTAAGTACTGCATCCGCTTCAGAGAAAGCAATGCAGTTAGAAGACCGTTTCGGCGCACATAATTATCATCCAATGCCTGTTGTCCTTCAAAGAGGAGAAGGCGTATTTGTATGGGATGTAGATGATAAACGATATTTCGATTTCCTTTCTGCTTATAGTGCCGTGAACCAAGGGCATTGTCATCCAAAAATAGTTCAAGCCTTGATTGAACAAGCGCAAAAATTGACGCTTACTTCTCGTGCTTTTTATAGTGATCAATTAGGGGTTTGCGAAAAATTTCTTTGTGAATATTTCGGCTATGATAAGGTATTGATGATGAATTCTGGGGCAGAAGGAGGGGAGACGGCCTTGAAACTTACCCGTAAATGGGCTTATAAGGTAAAAGGTATTCAGCAGAATCAGGCTAAGACCGTATATGCAGCAGGTAATTTTTGGGGACGTACGCTTGCGGCTATCTCATCATCAACCGACCCTTCTAGTTACGCTGATTATGGGCCACTGTTACCAGGATACGAAATCATCCCTTATAACGACTTAGAGGCATTGGAAGAGATTTTGAAAGACCCTAATGTTGCAGGGTTTATGGTTGAACCCATTCAAGGCGAAGCTGGGGTTGTAGTACCAGACGAAGGCTATTTGAAAAAAGCCTATGAAATGTGTCGTGAAAAAAATGTATTATTCATTGCTGATGAAGTACAGACGGGTATTGCTCGTACAGGAAAACGTTTGGCTTGCGACTACGAAGATTTTCAGCCCGATATCCTAATTTTGGGTAAAGCCCTTTCTGGTGGTACTTATCCAGTATCGGCTGTTTTTTGCAGAGATGAAATCATGTTGACAATCAAACCAGGTGAACATGGTTCTACTTACGGAGGAAACCCCTTGGCTTGTGCGGTAGCGATTGCAGCTTTGACCGTAGTTAAAGAGGAAAATTTAGCCGACAATGCGCTGAAAATGGGAGCCATCTTCAGAGAAAGAATGTCAAAGCTAATTGTTCAGCGTCCTGACTTAGTGAGATTAGTCAGAGGGAAAGGCTTATTAAATGCCATTGAAATCAACACTGATGAAGAAAGCGAAACTGCTTGGGAACTATGTGTAGCTTTTAAAAATAATGGCTTACTTGCCAAACCAACCCACGGAAATAAAATTCGATTTGCACCACCTTTAGTCATTACAGAAGGGCAAATGAACGAAGCCTGTGATATTATAGAAAAAGTAATATTGAATTGGGAATAACATCATAGAGGCTCATTGTTTGATGCAATGAGCCTCTATGATTATTTCGTAATTTCTCTTCTCAATCTGCTAAGCGACTGTGGCGTAATGCCTAAATAATTAGCCAAATATATTTGAGGTGTTCGCCTTAATAGCTCTGGTTTATGTTTAGATAAAGCCTCATAGCGTTCTCGGGCAGTTTCTGAAATAAAAGAACGTAGCCTTATTTCTTGCTGAACAGTATAGTTCTCATATAAAACCCTTCCCAGACGCTCCCATTTGGGCGAATGTGAATACAAAAAGTCAAGATTGATTTTTGTTATCGCACATAAATCACAGTCTTCTATGGCTTGGATATAATCTATACTAGGCAAGCCTTGGGAATAGGATGACGTACTTGTTATTATTTGATCTTCAAAACTTAAATCGTAAGTGATATCTACATTATCTTTAATGAAATAAGAACGTAACATGCCTTTATTAATAAAGGCGACGTCGGCATTGTATTCTCCTTTTTTTACCCAAAAACCACCTTTTTTTAAAATAACATCAGTAAAATAAGGTTGAGCAAATTCAATATCTTCATCAGAAAAATTAACGTACTTGCGCACAAATGCTATTAAATTATCTCTCATGTGATGGGCTTATAAGGTTGATGGTTTGCGTTAAATGATGCAACTTCGTAATAAATTGAATGTTCAAGTAATTTTTTAGAGCATCACTACTAACTTTTAGAGCAATACTAGGTTATCTATAGCAATAACTATGGAATAGGAGTTACATTTAATATTTACTTTGGACATCAATATTTTAAAAAAGTCACATTATAAATGATAAATAAAATGTTACAGTATGTAATTTATGCTTTTGATGGAACAGACAGTGAGGCACTTAATCGAAGATTAGTGGCTCGTCCTTATCATTTAGAGTGTGTAAAAAAACTAAAAGAAAACGGAAATTTCTTGATGGGAGGTGCAATGTTGGATGAGTCACAACAAATGATTGGCTCAACAATGATTGTCCAGTTTGAAACTGAAACAGCTTTTCAAGATTGGTTTAATAATGATCCTTATAATACGATGGGAGTGTGGCACAAAACAGCAATACATCCTTTCAGAGTAGCCAATGTGTAACAATAGACGTTATTCTCCCTTTTTAAATAACTGAGTAATTTTTGATAGCGGTTTCATCCACAAAGTATACCAATGAGGCTTTAGGTTATTTATTTTCCATGCTCTTCTATCTTCCATGTTAGCTCTATAACGGTGCTTAAGCGAGGCAGTACTTGTGCCACCATTACGCATTGTAGTAAGCGTTAGCGGTAGATAGTGTGCAGAAAGGTGATTTTTATAAAGCATTCTTAGCATTAACTCATAGTCGCCAGAGCAAGTAAAATCTGTTAGGTATTCACCGTACTTCTCAAAAGCCGCTTTTTTCAGGTAGAACGAAAGATGCGGAGGCATCCATCCCTGCAACCAATTTTTACGTGAATACTCACCAGCTTTCCAATAACGCACAATCGTATGAATGTCGTCTGGATTGATAAATTGTATATCTCCATATACCGCATCGGTTTGGTATTGAACAAAAGCTTTAGCTACTTGACTAATTACTTGGTTGTTGGGGTAGAAGTCATCCCCACCAATTGTACCAATGACATCACCAGTGGCCATTTTCAAACCCTTGTTCATGGCATCATAAATACCTTTGTCGGGTTCAGAGATAAACTTTATTCTATCGGCAAATTCCTTCAAAATTTCCACTGTTCCATCTTTAGAAGCGCCATCTACAACGATATATTCTAATTCGGGATAATCCTGCGCTAAAACACTTTCAATGGTTTGACGAATCGTAGTTGCACTATTAAAGGAAACAGTAATGATAGAAATTTTCATAAAGAGCTATTTTGCTAAGAGTACAAAGATAGTAATATTTCTTGTAAAGAGGGATAGCACTTCAGCTATCAGACATCGGTTATTACTGATGGCACGACTTCAAGTCATGCCATCAGTATTTTTTTATCAGTGAGTATTTCGCAATAAAATAAGGTATCAGATTGATTATTAAAAAAAAGTAAAATAATTAAAATATTTTTTTACTTAACTCATTGTATTTCAAAAAGAATCCTCTAATTTTGCAGTCCAATTAAGAGAGAACGTTTTCTTTGTTTTTATATGGGTTGGCAGAACTCGATAAAAAATACGGAAATAGGCAAAACGTAAATCTTCTAATTTGAAATTACCGCAGGCTTGCCTGCAAGCGTGTCAGAACTGATATTATATTATAACACTGAATGCCCAGTCTGTAATGTTAATATTAAGCTACACAAGAAACGTTTCGTTTTTCTAACGCAATACGGTTTTTCCGTCTCTTCGTCTGCATACGTGCACATCTTGTAGCTTTACTCATTTCTGTCTCAATTTATTAGTGAATTAATTTAGTATAGATTTTGTTTATGCCAAATTAAATTCCGACCTTTGCAGTCCGTTTTACGCTCCCAGTTGGGTTTTTGTCGTAACTCGTTCATTCACAATCAATTATTAACGTTTTATTCTAATAAAATGTCTGGAATTATCGGAAAGAAAGTCGGTATGACCAGCCTCTACAACGCTGACGGTACTGCTGTCGCTTGTACGCTGATCGAAGCCGGTCCTTGTGTAGTAACACAAGTAAAAACAGTAGAAAAAGAAGGTTATAGCGCCATTCAGTTGGGTTATGGCGAGAAAAAAGAGAAGCACACAACGCAACCTCTTTTAGGTCACTTCAAAAAAGCAGGAACTACTCCAAAGAAAAAACTCGTAGAGTTTAAATCATTCGAAAATGAACTTTCACTTGGAGAAGTTATTACCGCAGAGTTGTTCGTAGAAGGCGATTTCGTAGATGCTATCGGAACATCAAAAGGTAAAGGTTTCCAAGGTGTTGTTAAACGCCACGGTTTTGCAGGGGTTGGAGGTCAAACTCACGGTCAGCACAACAGAGGTCGTCACCCAGGTTCAATCGGTGCTTGTTCATTCCCATCTCGTGTATTCAAAGGTATTCGCATGGCAGGTCGTACAGGTGGTAATCGTGTAAAAGTTCAAAACTTACAAGTATTGAAAGTTTATTCAGAGAAAAACCTAATCGTGGTATCGGGTTCAATCCCAGGAGCGAAAAACTCTTACGTTATTCTTGAAAAATAGATTTGAAAATTTGAAGGGTATCAATTGGCTCTTTGTAGCGTTGACATTACATTATTAAATTTTCAGGTTTTCAAGCGGTTCGCCGCCCGGCGGTTCGTCGCCCGATTAAAATTTTCAAATTAGACAAATGGAATTATCAGTTTTAAACATACAAGGCAAAGAAACAGGCAAAAAGGTAACCCTTTCTGACGAAATCTTTGGCATCGAGCCAAACGAACACGTAGTTTGGTTAGACGTGAAGCAGTTCTTGGCAAACCAACGTCAAGGAACTCACAGAGCGAAACCAAGAGCAGAAGTTTCTCGCTCAACTCGCAAGATTAAAAAACAAAAAGGTACAGGTGGTGCTCGTGCTGGTTCAGCAAAATCTCCATTGATGAAAGGTGGTGGACGTATTTTTGGTCCAGTTCCAAGAGATTACTCTTTCAAGGTAAACAAGAAAGTGAAATCATTGGCTCGCCAATCAGCTTATGCTGCTAAAGTGCAGTCAGGTTCAGTAACAGTATTAGAAAGCTTTTCTTTTGATGCTCCAAAAACTAAATCTTACATCGCATTATTAAGCGCATTGTCTTTAAATGATACAAAGACATTGTTAATCTTGCCAGAAGAAAATCAAAATGTGTATTTGTCAGGTCGTAATCTTCCAAAAACGAAAATTGCTTCAACAGGACAAGTTAACACTTATGATTTAGTTAACGCAACAAAATTGCTTATCGTAGAAGGAGCAATTTCAAAAATCGAATCATCTTTTAGTAATTAGTTATTGGTTAATTGTTATTCGTTATCCGTATGAATAAGCGTTTAACAGATAGCAATAGCGGATAATAAATAACGAAAATAAGAAAATGAGCATTATCAAAAGACCAATTCTTACTGAGAAATCTCAGGACTTACAGAAAGGCGGTCAATACGTTTTCGAAGTAGCAAGCAAGACAAACAAAATCGAGATTGCAAAAGAAATTAAGAAAATGTATGGTGTTGAAGTTACGGCTGTAAACACACTTCGCCAATTTGGTAAGAAGAAATCAAGAAGTACTAGAACTAAAGTTACTTCTGGTGTTACTTCAACATTCAAAAAGGCAATCGTAACTATCGCTAAAGGTGAAGTTATCGATTTCTATGATGGAATTTAAATTATAATTTGAAATTAAGCTAATTTGAAAATTTGGAATTCGATTTCATCTTCAAGTTATCAAATCTTCAAATTACTTAACTATGGGAGTTCATCCCGATAAATTGAACAAAGCACAGAAATGGCAGCTACTAGAAAATTAAAACCAACAAGCCCGGGTTCACGCCACAGGATTGCTGCGACTTTCGAGGAAATAACAGCCTCAAAGCCCTACAAGCCTTTGTTAGCCCCAGTAAAAAGAACAGGTGGACGTAATGCAGATGGTCACCGTGCCATGCGTTATATCGGTGGAGGTCACAAACGTCGTTATCGTTTAGTTGATTTCTTCCGTAATAAATTCGATGTTGAAGCAACAGTTTTAACAGTTGAATACGATCCAAACCGTACAGCTCGTATCGCTCTTATTGAATATACAGATGGCGAAAAAGCATACATCATTGCTCCAGCAGGAATTGTTGTTGGACAAAAAGTAATCTCAAGTGCTACAGCAGCACCAGAAGTAGGTAACACTATTCCATTATCAAACATTCCAACAGGTACAATTATTCACGCAATTGAACTTCGTCCTGGTGGTGGTGCAGAAATGGCTCGTTCTGCTGGTACTTATGCACAATTGTTAGCTCGTGATAGCAAATATGCTACGTTAAAATTGCCTTCAGGCGAAATGCGTATGGTATTGTCAAGATGTTTAGCAACAGTAGGTTCGGTATCTAACAGTGACCACATGAATACCGTAATGGGTAAAGCAGGTCGTCATCGTTGGTTAGGTCGCCGTCCAAGAGTTCGTGGTGTAGTGATGAACCCAGTCGATCACCCAATGGGTGGTGGTGAGGGTCGCTCATCAGGAGGTCACCCTCGTTCACGTAAAGGTTTATTAGCGAAAGGTAAGAAAACTCGTACGCCGAAGAAACAATCAAATCGTCTAATCATCAGTAGAAAGAAAAAATAGGTAGATGGCACGTTCATTAAAAAAAGGACCTTATATTGACTACCGCCTTGACAACAAGGTGCAAGTCATGACCGAATCAGGAAAAAAGTCAGTTATTAAGACTTGGTCACGTCGTTCGATGATTTCACCTGATTTCGTTGGACACACCTTCGCAGTGCACAATGGTAATAAATTTATTCCAGTATTTGTGACAGAGAACATGGTAGGTCATAAATTGGGTGAATTTGCTCCAACACGCAACTTCCGAGGTCACACGGCAAAAAAAGATAAAGGCAAAAGATAATTTGGAATGCTGGAAAATGGGGTTTGAATTATTAAGATATTATTATCATCATAATTGAAATTCCCAATGTCCAACTCCGAAATCCGAAATCATAAAATGGAAGCAGTAGCTAAGTTAAATAATGTTCCGACTTCACCTCAGAAAATGAGAATCGTGGTAGACATGATTAGAGGTCAGAAAGTAAATAAGGCTCTCGGTATTTTAAAATACGAGCCTAAGGTTGGTGCAAGACACGTTGAGAAATTGTTACTCTCAGCCATTGCTAACTGGCAAAATAAAAATGAGGATGTAAAGTTAGAAGATGCTGACTTATATGTTAAAACCGTTACAGTAGATGGCGGTAGCTCATTAAAGCGTTTGCGTCCAGCTCCACAAGGACGTGGTCACAGAATCTTAAAACGTTCTAACCACATTACCCTTGTAGTTGCTTCAGCAACCGCACCAACAATAATCACAGAATAATTAGAGAAATAATCTAAATATCAAAAAATGGGACAGAAAATAAACCCCGTTGGTTTTAGACTTGGTATCGTCAGAGGTTGGGATTCTAACTGGTATGGTGGTAAGAGTTTTGCCGATAAATTAGTTGAAGACGATAAAATTCGTAAATATGTTGCCGCACGTATTCCAAAGGGTGCTATCTCTAAGGTAATCATTGAGCGTACTTTAAAGCGGATAACTTTGACTATCAATACTGCACGCCCAGGCGTTGTAATTGGTAAAGGTGGTCAAGAAGTTGATAAAATCAAGGAAGAATTAAAGAAAATCACAGGCAAAGATGTTCAAATTAATATTTTTGAAATCAAACGCCCTGAGATTGATGCTAAATTAATTGGTGAGGCTATCGCACAACAATTAGAAGCTCGTATTTCATTCCGTCGTGCTATGAAGCAAGCTATCGCGTCAGCAATGCGTGTAGGTGCTCAAGGTATCAAATTGAAACTTTCAGGTCGTTTAGGAGGTGCTGAAATGGCACGTTCTGAAGGATACAAAGAAGGTCGTATTCCTTTGCACACACTTCGTGCTGATATCGATTATGCAATTTCTGAAGCATTAACTGTTTACGGAAAAATCGGTATTAAAGTATGGATTTTCCGTGGTGAAGTTTATGGTAAGCGTGATCTTTCTCCAAATGCTGGTATGGCTGCACAACAAGCTGCTAGTGGAGCTGATGCTCGTGGAGGTAACAACCGTGGTGGACGTGGCGAAGAAGGCGATCGTAAAGGTCGTGGTGGTCGTGACAACCGTGGCGGTGCTGGTGGTCGTGACGATGCACAACGTCGTAATAACAACAATAACAACCGTGGTGGCGGAGCTAACAAACCTGGCGGAAATCGTCCTGGCGGTGGCAACAAACCAGCGGGTGGAAAGAGATAATTCGTAAATTCTTGTCAGTGGTCAGTAGTGAAATGTAAGATAAGAGTGTTTTTAATAACTCATTTCTTAATTCTTGAAGCCACCGACCCATAGACTTAATAAGACAATGTTACAACCAAAAAGAACCAAGTTCCGTAAGCAACAGAAAGGTAGGATTAAAGGAAACGCTACTCGTGGTCATGAACTTGATTTCGGTACGTTCGCTATCAAAGCTTTGGAACCAGGACGCATCACTGCTCGTCAGATTGAAGCGGCTCGTATTTCAGTAACTCGTGCCATGAAACGTGAAGGTCAAGTTTGGATTCGTGTATTCCCTGACAAACCTATTACGAAGAAACCAGCAGAGGTACGTATGGGTAAAGGTAAGGGTGCTCCAGAATACTGGGTAGCACGTATCAAGCCAGGAACTATCTTGTTTGAATCGGCTGGTGTACCTTTAGAATTGGCACAAGAGGCGCTTCGTTTAGCAGCTCAAAAATTGCCACTTCGTACTTCATTCGTAGTGCGTAGAGATTATCAAGAAGCACAATAATTTGAAAATTTGGTTAGTTATGATTTGATGGCTTTCCAAAGTTTATCGAATCTATTAATACATATTCAGATTATAATATTCATAATCAAAGTCATGAAAAACGCAGAAATTAAAAAATTAAGTGCGGAACAACTAGTAAGTACTTTAGCCTCTGAAAAAGAGGCTTTAGCTCGCCTAAAGTTTGCTCACGCTATTTCTCCAATTGAAAATCCATTACGTATCCGTGAGGCTCGTAAAGTTATTGCTCGATTGGAAACTGCTATCTCGGCAGCGAAATAAATCAATTACTGAGAAGTAATTATAACAGACCTCATCAATATAACGCTTGAGGTCAATCTTGTAACAACAATTAATAGAATCCAACGATGGAAGAATTAAAAAGAAATCTGAGAAAAATCAGAGTAGGGCGCGTAGTGAGCGACAAGATGGACAAATCAATCACTGTAGCCGTAGAAAGAAAAGTAAAGCATCCACTTTATGGTAAGTTTATGAAAAAAACTTCAAAGTTGATGGCTCACGATGAGAACAATGAATGTGGTATTGGTGATACAGTGAAAGTAATGGAAACTCGTCCACTTTCAAAAAATAAACGTTGGAGATTAGTTGAAGTTATCGAGAAAGCGAAATAATTTCCTTCCCAACAATCTAATATTATTAAGAAGTTAAATTTTTCGTTAAAATCAGTATTCCAATCATAAAATGGTACAGCAAGAATCAAGACTCGGCGTAGCAGATAACTCAGGAGCTAAAGAAGTTCTAGTTATCCGTGTGTTGGGCGGTACAGGAAAAAGATACGCTTCAATTGGTGATAAAATTGTAGTGACTGTTAAATCAGCACTTTCATCATCAAATATGAAGAAAGGTACGGTTTCTAAAGCCGTAGTAGTAAGAACTAAAAAAGAGATTCGTCGTAAAGACGGTTCATATATTCGTTTCGAGGATAACGCAGCCGTATTGTTGAATGCCAACGACGAGCCACGTGGTACTCGTATTTTCGGGCCAGTTGCACGTGAATTGCGTGATGCAGGTTTCATGAAAATCGTTTCATTAGCCCCAGAGGTGCTTTAATCATAATTCGTATCATGGAAAGAAAGTTTAATAAGCAGCCAAAACTGCACATCAAATCTGGTGATACAGTTATCGTTATCGCTGGAAACTCAAAAGGTAAGACAGGCGTAATCAAAAAAGTATTAGTTGATAAGCAACGTGCTATCGTTGAAGGTGTTAATCTTCAAACTAAACACGTTAAGCCTAATGCAAATACTCCGCAAGGTGGTATTGAGAAACGTGAAGGTTCTATTCACATCTCAAACTTGGCAGTTGCTGAAAACGGCAAGCCAGTACGTACAGGTCGTAAATTGAACGAAGAAGGAAAGTTGCAAAGATTCTCGAAAGCAACAGGAAAATTCATTTAATTAAATCTCAAGTAAATAGTTTTGATGCATAATCAAAACTATCAATTGAAAAAGTGGGTCGGAAATCCACATAAATTTTCATACAATGACAACTACAAGACTGAAAGATAAATATGTAAATGAAATCGTTCCTGCTTTAAAGGAAAAATTTCAATACAAATCAGTAATGCAAGTTCCAAAAGTTACTAAAGTTGTAATCAACAAAGGTATTGGTGCTGCTGTGGCTGACAAGAAATTGATTGATACGGGTGTTGAAGAAATTACTCTTATCGCTGGACAGAAAGCTGTTGCAACAATTTCTAAGAAAGCTATCTCAAACTTCAAATTACGTGAAAATATGCCAATTGGTGTTAAAGTAACGTTGAGAGGAAATAAAATGTACGAATTCCTTGATCGCTTAATGACAGTTTCGTTACCTCGTGTACGTGACTTCAAAGGTGTATCAGACAAAGGTTTCGATGGTCGTGGTAATTATACATTAGGTGTTAAAGAACAAATTATCTTCCCTGAAATTTCTATTGATAAAGTAAATAAAATTTCTGGTATGGATATCACTTTTGTAACTACCGCAAAAACTGACGAAGAGGCTAATGCATTGTTAACAGCAATGGGAATGCCTTTCTCAAATCAGAAGAAGTAATTGATTTAAGTTATCTGTGAACTGTTATTATTGATATTATTTTCTAAATAACATTTACCGATAACGGATACAGATAACCGATAACAAATAAAGATTCTCAACACAATGGCAAAAGAATCAGTAAAAGCAAGAGAAAGAAAGAAAGAAGCAACAGTTGCTAAGTATGCCGCAAAACGTGCAGCCTTGAAAGCAGCTGGAGATTATTTAGGACTTGATAAGTTACCTAAAAATGCTTCACCAGTTCGTTTACATAACCGTTGTAAGCTTACAGGACGCCCAAGAGGTTATATGCGTAAGTTCGGTATCAACCGTGTTACTTTCCGCCAAATGGCTTCTGATGGATTAATTCCAGGGGTAACTAAATCAAGCTGGTAATCATTACCACTTCAGATAATTGATAATTAAGTAATTAGAATTATTTTAATTATCAATTACTTGTCTTCTTAATTTTAATTCCGTAATTTTGCGAGCCTTTTCAGAAAAGGTTTCGTTTCAAATATCGAAAACAATGACAGATCCAATAGCAGATTACTTAACACGATTGAGAAATGCCATCAAGGCACGCCATAGAATCGTTGAAATCCCTGCTTCTAACATCAAAAAGGAAATCACTAAGGTGCTTTTTGATAAAGGATATATTCAAAACTATAAATTTGACGATACAACTGTTCAGGGTACCATCAAAGTTGCTTTGAAGTATAACCCAGTTACTAAGCAGTCGGCAATCGTTAAATTAGAAAGAATTTCTAAGCCAGGTTTACGTAAATACAAAGGTGCAACTGAGTTGCCACGTGTATTGAATGGTTTAGGTATTGCAATTCTTTCGACATCAAAAGGGGTTATCACCGACAAAGAAGCTCGTGTGTTAAACGTAGGTGGTGAAGTACTTTGCCACGTTTATTAATATTTCTTAACGCTGAAAGAAGTTTCCATTAATTGATAACCTTAGGTTATGATTTTTGGACTTCCATTTAAGCAAAACAAATTACAATCATGTCAAGAATTGGCAATAAGATTATCACGTTACCTGCTGGTGTAACAGTAACGGTTGATAAAAATCATGTATCAGTAAAAGGACCTAAAGGTGCTTTAGAACGTACTATCGATCCAGACATCACTGTTGAGATTGAAGGTGCAGAATTAGCAGTAAAACGCCCTACTGAACAGAAACGTCACAAAGCCCTTCATGGTTTATATCGTTCTTTAATCAATAACATGGTTATTGGTGTAAGCGAAGGATACAAATCTCAGATGGAAATTGTTGGGGTTGGTTATAAAGCATCAAATCAAGGAAATATTCTTGAGTTAAGTTTAGGATATTCTCACGCTGTATTTGTTCAGATTCCAAGTGAATTGAAAGTGACTACTGCAATGGAGAAAGGTCAAAACCCTAAAGTGACTTTAGAAGGAATTGATAAAGAATTAGTAGGCCAAGTTTCAGCGAAAATTCGTTCATTACGTAAAATCGAACCTTACAAAGGTAAAGGTATTCGTTTTGTGGGTGAGCAAATTCGTAGAAAAGCTGGTAAAACTGGTGGTAAAAAATAATCGTAATTTGTAATTGATATGATTTGAAAATTTGAAATATCTGTATTTATACAAAGTATTTTAAATTTTCAAATTAACAAAATTCAAATTCCAATCGTGGGTCGGCAATCCACAAAACATATAAATATTACAATGGCTACGCAAAAAGATTCAAGAAGATTACGCATAAAACGATCAATAAGAGCAAAGGTTTCTGGTACAGCTAGCAAACCAAGATTATCAGTGTTTCGTTCAAACACTGGTGTGTATGCTCAAATTATTGATGATGTTCAAGGACATACATTAGCAGCAGTTTCTACAAAAGAACTTGGCTTGGCTAATGGCAATGTAGAGAATGCTAAGCAAGTAGGAGTAAAAATCGCAGAGAAGGCATTAGCGGCTGGTATATTAGCGGTTGTTTTCGATCGTAACGGATACTTGTATCATGGTCGTGTAAAAGCAATTGCCGATGGTGCAAGAGAAGGTGGTCTTAAATTCTAATTAGTTAATTTGATTATTTATTAGTCAAATTCACAAATTTTCAAATTCAGAAAAAATGTCGCAATTAATATCAAAGCCAATAAAGGTTAACGAAGGCGAATTAAAAGAAAAAGTTGTTGCTATCAATCGTGTAGCGAAAGTAGTAAAAGGTGGACGTCGTTTCAGCTTCTCTGCAATCGTTGTAGTTGGTGACGGAAAAGGTATCGTAGGTTTCGGTTTAGGAAAAGCTAACGAAGTAACGGATGCTATCGCTAAAGGTATTGAGGATGCAAAGAAAAATGTATTCCAAGTAGCTTTATTGAAAAACTCTGTTCCGCACGAACAAATTGGTAAATTCTCAGGTGGTTTCGTATTGTTGAAGCCTGCTGCTCCGGGTACTGGAGTAATTGCGGGTGGTGCGATGCGTGCTGTATTAGAATCTGCTGGTGTACATGACGTATTAGCAAAATCTAAAGGTTCTTCAAACCCACACAACGTGGTTAAAGCAACAGTTGATGCTCTTGTGAAAATGAGAAATCCACATACAGTTGCTTTCCAAAGAAGCGTTTCTTTAGCAAAAGTTTTCAACGGATAAGAGCAGTTTAAGGTTATGAGTTATTAAGGTGTACTACATTGTAATAACTTTTAACCCAAACTCGTAACTATAAGACCATGTCAAAGGTAAAAATTACACAAGTAAAAAGTACAATCAAACGCCCAGACGTTCAAAAACGTACTATGCAAGCTTTAGGCTTAGGCAAAATTAATAAAAGCGTTGAAAAAGAGTTGAATCCTGCTATTGAAGGGATGATTCGTGCGGTTCAACACATGATTGTAGTTGAGAATATCTAATATTATTGAGGCTTCCTCATTAGTATAGCGAGTTACTCCACAGGGGAGTAGCGTTTAGCAAACATTAAAAAAATAATACAATGAATCTTTCTTCATTAAAGCCTGCTCAAGGCTCAACAAAAGTTAGAAAAAGAGTTGGTCGTGGTGCTGGTTCTGGTTTAGGTGGTACTTCTGCTCGTGGTCACAAAGGTGCAAAGTCTCGTTCAGGTTATTCTCGTAAAGCTGGTTTTGAAGGTGGTCAAATGCCTTTACAGCGTAGAGTTCCTAAGTTCGGATTTAAAAATATTAATCGTGTAGAATACAAGGCAATTAACCTTGATACGCTACAAGCTTTAGCTGATTCAATTGGTGCAACAGTAATCAATCATGATGTACTTTATAACAATGGATTAGTTTCTAAAAATGATTTAGTGAAAATCTTGTCACGTGGTGCGGTAACATCAGCATTAGAAGTAACAGTTAAAGGTTTTTCTGAATCTGCCAAAACTGCTATCGAAGCAGCAGGTGGAAAAGCAATTGTGGGGTAGTTTGAAATTATGAAAATTTGGAGCTTCAAGTTTTGTTTAATAGATTTGTTAGTTTTCAAATTTTCAAAATCCCGATTTTCAAATTAATTAGATAGACAACAGAAATATTTGAGTAATCGTGTAAAAACTGGCAACAGATTTGTGATTAAAGAAAAAGTTGAACAATTTCAGTTTTCATTCATTATTTGACGATTATTTAAACAGATAGCATGAACAAGTTTATTAACACTATCAAAAACATTTTCTCAATAGAGGAACTAAGAGGTAGAATCCTTAACACTCTGTTGTTTATCACCTTTTTTCGCTTAGGTTCTTATATCGTTTTACCAGGTATTGATGCTGCAAAATTAGAACAAAAAGGAGAAGGCGGTTTATTAGGTTTGTTGAATATGTTTTCGGGTGGAGCATTCAATAATGCTTCTATATTTGCTTTAGGTATTATGCCTTACATCTCTGCCTCTATTGCTATTCAATTGTTAACAATTGCATTGCCATATTTTCAGAAGATGCAAAAGGATGGAGAGTCAGGAAGAAAGAAATTAAACCAAATTACAAGAGTTTTAACAATCTTTGTTACTGCCGCTCAAGCAACAGCATACCTACAAACAACTATTCCTGCAGAAGCAATCATCGTTAGTGCATGGTCGTTCCGCTTGTTTGCTGTAATTATCTTGATTGCTGGTACAATGTTTTGTATGTGGTTAGGAGAAAAAATTACTGATAAAGGAGTTGGTAATGGTATTTCAATGCTAATTATGATTGGTATTGTATCTCGTTTCCCGGGATCAATCATTGGTGAAGCTCAATCTCGTGGAATGTCAGGAGCTTTATTATTTGTAATTGAAATTGTAGCGCTTTTCTTCGTAGTAATGGGTGCCGTAATGGTTACGCAAGCAGTTAGAAGAATCCCAGTACAATATGCTAAACAAGTAGTAGGTAACAGAACTTCATCAGTAGGTGGCGAACGCCAGTATATTCCGTTGAAGCTTAACTCAGCAGGTGTAATGCCTATCATTTTTGCACAAGCTCTAATGTTTGTTCCAGGATTGGTAGCAGGTTCTTTAGCTGAGAAAAGTGAATTCGCACAGTCTGTAGCTCAGAAATTCAGTGATTTCACTTCATTAGAATACAATTTGTTATTTGCGTTCTTGATTATCGTATTTACATTCTTTTATACGGCTATTTCAATTAACCCAACACAAATTTCTGATGATATGAAAAGAGGCGGTGGTTTTGTACCAGGTGTTAAGCCAGGTGAAGCTACTTCAACTTTTATCGCTGATATTTTAGATAGAATTACTTTGCCAGGAGCATTTATGTTAGCCATTATTGCTATCCTTCCTGCTTTAGCAAGTTTATTCGGAATCACTCGTGGTTTTGCATCTTTCTTCGGAGGAACTTCATTGCTAATTTTAGTAGGTGTTGTATTAGATACCCTACAGCAAATAGAAAGTTATTTATTGATGCGTAAGTATGAAGGATTGATGCAATCAGGTAGAATCAAAGGTAGAACAGAGGCGGTTGCTCAATAACAATTTTAGGATGTTATTTCCTAAGCACCAATAAGAATGATTTATTTAAAAACAAATAGCGATTTAGAAATCATCAGAGCAAATGGTATTATACTTGGTCAAGCTCATGCAGAGGTAGCCAAAATGATAAAGCCAGGCGTAACGACTAAGGAGTTAGATAAAGTAGCTTACGAGTTTATTAAAGATAATAATAGTACCCCTTCGTTTCTTAATTACAACAAGTTCCCAGCATCTTTATGCATTTCGGTAAATGATGTAGTGGTTCATGGAATACCAAACAATTATCAATTAAGAGACGGAGATATTGTAACAATTGATGGGGGTGTATTTAAAAATGGTTTTCATGCCGACAGTGCATATACTTATGCAATCGGTAATGTAAACGAAGAGACTCTTCTTTTACTGAGAACCACCAAAGAATCACTTTACCAAGGAATTGAACAAGCAGTAGTAGGTAAAAGAATTGGTGATATTGGCTTTGCTATCCAAACTTTCAGTGAGAAATTAGGTTTTACCATTGTTAGAGAGCTAGTAGGGCATGGAGTAGGGAAATCTCTTCATGAAAAACCAGAAGTAGCCAATTATGGTAGAAGAGGCGATGGAGCAAAGCTAAAGGAGAATATGGTAATTGCCATAGAACCGATGGTAAATCAAGGAAAGAAAGCCATTCATCAAGAAAATGATGGTTGGACTATCAGAACCCAAGATAGAAAGCCATCTGCCCATTTTGAACACACAATAGCAATTAAAAAGGATAAAGCAGATATACTAACTACCTTTAAATTTATTGAGGAAGTTATTGCTAAATCAGAGTACATCGTTAATATTTGAAATTTTCAAATTGAATTTATGGCAAAACAATCATCAATAGAAGTAGATGGAATTATCATTGAGGCTCTTTCAAATGCTATGTTTAGAGTAGAGTTAGAAAATACCCATCAAGTGATTGCCCATATTTCTGGTAAGATGCGAATGAATTACATTAAAATCTTACCTGGTGATAAGGTGAAGTTAGAAATGTCTCCTTATGACTTAAGTAAAGCAAGAATTGTGTATCGTTACAAGTAAAATAGGCAGTTGGCAATTGATAGTTTTAGTAAACTTTACGGATGCTTTTGCAAAACTGTAATTAATAGAAACATTAATAAATACTACAATGAAAGTTAAAGCGTCTATCAAGAAGCGTAGTGCTGAATGTAAAGTAATCCGTCGTCACGGAAAACTTTATGTTATTAACAAAAAAAATCCAAAGTTCAAACAAAGACAAGGATGATTATTAACATGGGGTAGTTGAGAAACTTCCTTCATTTAAAATCTAAAAAGCTAAAAAAGTATGGCTCGTATTGCAGGGGTTGATATTCCCGACAAAAAAAGAGGCGAAATTGCTCTGACTTACATCTTCGGAATAGGTCGTAGCACTGCTCAGAAAATTTTAACACAAGCTAATATTTCTTTCGACAAAAAAGCTGGCGAATGGAACGATGAAGAGGCAAGTGCAATTCGTGCGATTATCGCTGGAGAATTCAAGACAGAAGGTCAACTTCGTTCAGAAATCCAGTTGAACATCAAGCGTTTGATGGACATCGGTTGTTACCGTGGTCTTCGTCACCGTAAAGGTCTTCCATTACGTGGTCAGAGAACTAAGAACAACTCTCGTACTCGTAAAGGTAAGCGTAAGACTATTGCGAACAAGAAAAAAGCTACTAAGTAAAAATTAGGCTGAGTTTAAGGATATAATATTCTTAATTCGTCGAGTTCTAAGATGAGAAGGTTGCTCTTTGGAGAATGTACGTACTCAAAACTGGAATTGAAAAACAAATCTAACAATGGCACAGGCTAAAAGAAAAGACAAAGCAAAGAAGAGAGTTGTTGTAGTTGAACAGCATGGTCAAGTACACATCAAAGCTTCTTTTAATAACATCATTATTTCTATTACTAACAGTCAAGGACAAGTAATCTCTTGGGCTTCTGCTGGTAAAATGGGCTTCAAAGGTTCTAAGAAAAACACTCCTTATGCTGCACAAACAGCCGCAACAAACTGCGCTGCCGTAGCTGTAGAAGCTGGGATGAAAAAAGCTGATGTTTTTGTAAAAGGACCAGGTTCAGGTCGTGAATCAGCTATTAGAACTATTTCTAATGCTGGTATCGAAGTAATCTCTATCAAAGATATTACTCCACTTCCTCACAACGGATGTCGTCCTCCAAAACGTCGTAGAGTTTAATCTTCATTAAAAAATTACTGGAAACGTTAATTAGTAATTATTAACGTTTTCTTTTATTTATCTTAATTACTTCATCGAACAAAAGAGGTTTGATGACTTTATTAATTTTAGAAATGGCAAGATATACAGGTCCAAAATCAAAAATTGCTCGTCGTTTTGGTGAGCCAATCTTAGGTCCAAGTAAAGCGTTAGCACGCAAAAACTATGGTCCAGGTCAGCACGGTAAAGGTAAACGTGGTAAAGTTTCAGAATATGCTTTGCAATTAAAAGAAAAGCAAAAAGTGAAATATACTTACGGTATCCTTGAAAAACAATTTGAAAACTTATACCACAAAGCGGCTGTAAGAGAAGGTATCAAAGGTGAAAACCTTTTGAAACTTTGTGAAGCTCGTCTTGATAACACTGTATATCGTTTAGGAATTGCTCCTACTCGTCGTGCAGCTCGTCAGTTGGTTATTCATAAGCACATTCTTATTGACGGTGAAATTGTAAACATTCCATCGTATTCTCTTAAGCCAGGACAATTAGTAAGTGTACGTGAGAAATCTAAATCTTTAGAGGTAGTTTCTAACTCACTTGCTGGAAAAGCTGGAAAACGTTTCAACTGGTTAGAATGGGATACTCCTACAATGACTGGTAAATTCGTTTCTTATCCAGAACGTTCTGATATTCCAGAGAACTTCAATGAGCAAGCAATCGTTGAACTTTATTCTAAGTAATCATATATTTTGACAGAGTAAATGGTCAAAAATATTCTGACAATTTAATTGAAAACTTTGTGACTTAGATTTTACATTAATGTGTAAAATCTAAGTTTGTTTGATTTTGTGTTTATTCAATATTAGATGTACAATAATTAATATTGTTTATTCTAAGGGACTTAATTTTCCGTAAACTTGTAATATAGATGATTTCTTCTGAAATGTCAAGATTTTATCGAAAAAATAGTAACCCTAAATGCTAAAATTACAGAGTTAATTCGTAAATTGCGAATTGATTACTCTATTCTTACACATTCCAAGGTAAATTACGCTACGAAATATGTCAATATTAGCATTCCAAATGCCCGATAAAGTTGTCATGGAAAAAGCTGACGACTTTCACGGGTTATTTGAGTTTAAGCCACTCGAAAAAGGCTATGGCGTTACAATCGGTAATGCACTTCGTAGAATCTTGCTGTCTTCATTAGAAGGCTACGCTATTACAAGCGTTAAGGTTGGCGGAGTTTTGCACGAATTTTCAGCCATTGAAGGAGTAATTGAGGATATGACTGAAATTATTTTGAATTTGAAGAAAGTTCGATTCAAAAAAAGTCAGGAAATCCTTGAGAATAAAATCAATGTAAGAGTGAAAGGTCAAAGCACTCTTAAAGCAGGCGATATTGCTAAATTTACAAATTATTTTGACATCTTAAATCCAGATTTAGTTATCTGTAATTTAGATGAATCAAAAGAATTTGAGATGGAGATTATCGTTGAAAAAGGTCGTGGATATGTTCCTTCAGACGAAACTAGAAACTCAGAACCTCCTTTTGGTCACATTCCGATTGATGCAATCTTTACACCAATCAAAAATGTGAAATTCAGCATCGAAAATACTCGTGTTGAACAAAAAACAGATTATGAGAAATTGGTTTTGGATATTGAAACAGACGGATCAATTCACCCTGAAGACGCATTAAAAGGTGCAGCATATATCTTGATTCAACACTTTATGTTGTTCTCTGACCAAACAATGACTTTCGAGTCTATGAAGGCAGAAGAAGACAACGTGGTAGATGAAGAAATGCTACACATGAGAAAGTTATTGAAGACTGCTCTTGCAGATTTAGACTTGTCAGTTCGTGCTTACAACTGTCTTAAATCAGCAGATGTTAGAACTTTAGGAGACTTGGCTAGATTAGAAATTTCTGACATGATGAAATTCCGTAACTTCGGTAAGAAATCATTGACTGAATTAGAACAACTAATCGAAGAAAAAGGACTTCACTTCGGTATGGATGTTGCTCGTTATCGTTTAGACGAAGACTAAGAGCCATTCAGCTTGTTTAGCAATCAAGGAAAAATTAGTGTTTGCTAACTGTAGTAAGCACTAATTTTTTAATTTTTAATAGTAGTAATAGGTGAGTTGATGCGAATTAACTTAACCGCAATGATGGCTTATTTCCGCTGGGAACTAAGTGGGTCATTTCAAACTTACGAAACAATATAATGAGACACGGTAAAAAATTCAACCATTTAGGTAGAACTGCTCCTCACAGAGCCGCTATGTTATCAAACATGGCATCTTCTTTGATTCTTCACAAAAGAATCGAAACTACGGCTGCTAAAGCTAAAGAATTAAGAAAGTATGTTGAGCCTTTGATTACAAAATCAAAAGACGACAATACTCACAATCGTCGTATTGTATTCTCTTACTTACAAAACAAAGAGTCTGTTAAAGAACTTTTTGGTATTGTTTCTGAGAAAGTTGCTAGCCGTCCAGGTGGTTACACTAGAATTATCAAATTGGCTAATCGTCTTGGTGATAATGCTGAAATGTGCTTAATGGAATTAGTTGACTTCAACGAAACTTTATTAGCAGCTACAGCTGAGAAAGCAGTGAAAACTCGTCGTGGTCGTCGTTCTGGAGCTAAGAAAACTGAAGATACTATCGAAGCTGCACCAGTAGCTGAGGTTCCTTCGGCTGAAGTAGTAGAAGATGAAACTCCTGCTGCTGAAACTTCGGAAGAAAAAACTGAAGAATAATCTAAAGTAGATTTTTCTATTTCAAAAAGGACTTTGACTTTGGTCGAAGTCCTTTTGTTATTTTGGTCGATTATAACTTTTACGTTATTAATATCAATATACATCCGTAATTTTGTAATATGAAATCATCCATCATAATACTTGTAACGCTTACTTTGCTCATTGCTTGTAAGGAAGAAAAGACTTCTTCTATCAATAAATACTTTGATTTAAAAACTACGATAAGCAATCAAATCAATATACTGAATACAAAGAAACCATCTTTTAATAAAACTGTTTGGAGTAATAATATCCCAGAAACCAAGCTTATCAAGATAGAAGACTGGTCAAAAGAATTAGAGCTATTCCTACAAACTGATTTGAATAAACCTGCTTATTTGAATAGTTATGACATCACTCAGTCTGATTCTACCATTGTTTACACCCTAAAAGCAAAGGAAAATCTTCCAGCAAAATCTGTAAAAATCTATCTTCAAAAGGGAGCATTCACTGGTCTTGAAGCTACTATTACTAATGAAAACTACCTTTATGAAACCGATAAGCATATTAAAATGACTTTGGCGAATGGTGTTGTAAGCTATTATCTAATAGAAGGTACACAAAAGCTAGTGTTTGGGGATAAAAAGGCATTTAAGATAGAAGCAAAAGCACAAAAATGATACAAAGGTTTTTAAAGAAAATAGCTTTATTGTCCTTTCTAATTATCATTAGTTTATATGCCTTGGCATTTGTTGTAGATAGCGGTCTGAGAAAATCTAGAAATGCATATTATGCAAGCTGGAATGATTTGTTTGATGGAAAAATCAATGCAGATTTATTGATTTTAGGGTCATCAAGGGCAGAGTTTCATATTTCTCCTAAAATTATTGACAGTTCTTTACGACTTAATTCTTATAACTTAGGTATGTCGGCTTGGCATTTCGATATGCAATTTGCCCGATTTAAATTGTATTTGGCCCATAATAAAAAGCCTAAATATATTATTCATAACGTAGATGTATATGGTTTTGCTAAACGAGCTGATGTAGTAAATCCTGAACAGTTTCTACCTTTTATTAACGAGCCAGTCATAACTGAAACTACACGTGGACATAAAGGAGAGTTTGATGAGTATCAACAAAATATACCCTTATTAAAGTATAAAAATCAGCAAGCTTTGGCTTGGGAAGGCATTTGTAATTTTGTGAATTTTACTTCACTATACGATACTACTACTAAATATAAGGGTTACAGAGGCAATACTTATGAATGGAACCGTGATTTTGAAAGGTTTAAGAAGCGGTATCCAAAAGGGGTAAGGTATACGTTTGATAAGACTATCAAAAAGCAGTTTGAAGAATATTTAGCTTTTTGCGAAAAGCAACACATCAAAGTGGTGTTATTGTATGCCCCTGAGTATTATGAAGTACAGCCTTTGTATAAAAATAAGCATATAATGATGAATATGTGTAAAGAAGCATCTGAACGCTATCATTGCTATTTTTTAGATTATTCAAAAGATTCGCTGTGTTATCAACGAAAGTATTTTTATAATTCTCAACATTTGAATAAATATGGAGCTGAGATTTTTTCTCAAAAATTAGCGTTGGACGTAAAGAAATTGCTTCATATTTAATTGAAATGCTTCGCTAAATTCTAGCAAGATTATCCATAAATTTGTATTTAAAGATTAAAAATAATGACAATCAATACTGAGTACCATCGCCCAATAATGCTTCAAGAATGCCTTGACGGACTAAATATACGTCCTGATGGCGTTTATGTTGATGTAACTTTTGGAGGCGGTGGTCATTCAAGAGCTATATTAGCACAGTTAGGCGAAAAGGGAAAACTATATGCTTTTGACCAAGACCCAGATGCTAAAGTAAATGCTCAGGCTTTTCAAGACCCTCGCTTTACATTCATCGAAACCAATTTTAGGAACATTAAAAAATACCTAAGATTATATGGAGTCAAAAAAGTAGATGGTATTTTAGCCGATTTTGGTATTTCATCACATCAGATAGATGAACCAACACGTGGATTTTCGACACGCTTTGAAGGTGATTTAGATATGAGGATGAATCAAAAGGCAGAGGTGTCAGCTTATACGATTGTCAACGAATATTCTGAAGCACAATTGCATAAAATTTTGGGAATGTATGGCGAAATCAAAAACGCTCGTACCTTAGCCAATGCTATTCATAGTGCAAGGCTGAATACACCTATCAAAACTACAGGCGAATTGAAAGCTATTTTAGAAAAATATGCTCCTAAATTCAAAGAGTTCAAGTATTTTGCACAGGTATTTCAAGCCATCAGGATTGAAGTTAATCAAGAATTGGAAGTAATAGAAGAATTTTTAGAGCAAGTGCCTGATTTGTTGAAAGACGGAGAAAGTAGGCTGTGTATCATGACTTTCCATTCTTTGGAAGATAGACTCGTTAAGAACTACATAAAGGCAGGAAACTTCAAAGGAGAGCCTGATAAAGACATTATTTACGGTACTGTAACCAAACCTTTGATGGCTATCAATAAAAAACCTATTGAGGCATCGCCAGAGGAATTATCAATCAATGGTAGAAGTAGAAGTGCTAAACTAAGAATTGCAGCATTGTCTGAAAAGTAAAAATAAGCATTATGGCAAAAAATGTATCCCGTGCCCCAAAGGTTAGTCAGTCGAGTAATAGACCAAATAAGGGCATCTTTGCTTTTTTTGATAAGATATTCAATATGGATAGACTGTTGGGTGGCGAGTTTCCGGCCAGCCAACTTCGTTATGTATTGTGGGTATCTGGACTGATTGTTATCTACATCGTTTCGTCGTTAAATGCCGAAAGTCTGATTCATAAAATAGATAAAGCAAAGTTTGTGTTAGAAGAAAAAAGAGCTGACTATACAACACAAAAGGCTGATTTTATGAAAGCAGGCAAACAATCTGAAATTATCAAGAAAGTAGCACCAATGGGGCTAGAAGAAAACAAAGTTCCTCCAACCAAAATTGTGGTTGAAGATTAGGCGGGTATAAAAAAGCTAAATCTTGATGCTATTGATTAGCTTACTAAAATTACTAGGGTCGATACCGATATAATTGGCCAAATATTTATGCGGTACAATTTGTAGGATATGCGGGCTTCTCCGTAATAATTGTTGGAATTTTTCTTCGGAAGAAAAACATTGTAGTTCTACTAGCCTCTCTAATATTCCCGAAAACGCCCCTGTTAATCCTTTCCTCAATAATACTTCAATAGCAGGGTGAGTAGCTAAAAGCTCATCTATCTGAGTATACGAAGCCCTCAAAAAAACAGAAGGGCTTAAGGTCTCATAATAATATTTAGACGGGGATTGATTCATCATCGAATCGAGGATACCGCCAAAATTTGATTGATAAGAAAAAACCAAAGTCGCTTCACGGTTTTGTTCGTCCAGATAATACAGTCTTTGCAATCCATCCACTACAAAATATAAATACTTTTCAACACAGCCAGCCTCAGTAAGCATCTGTTTTCTTTTGGCAGAAAAAGGCTTAAACAACGCATAAAAAGCCTCAAAGTCTTCCTCTGATAAAGGATGAATATGATTAACGGTTTGTTGAAGTAGAAGCTTTGGGGAAGTCATTCAGGAAAGTTTTTTCAAAGATACAATCAATAGCAAAAAATTGATAAGGTGTATTGCTATATTTCTTCTCAGTGATGAGTTGTGAGTCTTGAGTTGTGAATTGTAAGTTGTGCTTGCCTACATGTAGGTTGTCATTTAATGGTAACAATCTTTTAACAACTCACAACTCATCACTCACAATTCAAAACTCAAGACTCACAACTAAAAAAATGTATAAAATATTTGTCATATTGTAAAATAAACTTTACTTTTAGTTCGTTAAACTTGTCTAAAACTCTTAACATATATTCCGATGAAAGCAAAATATTTATTTCCGTATCAGTACAAATTTGTTGGTTGGACATTAACAATCCTTTTCTTATTAATTTGGATTGTTGGAGCCATTACAAAAACAGGGCTTGATTTTTTTACCATTACTTTACCCTTTAAATATGCATTACAAGACAGTTTCGACACATCCAGCAATGAAACAACACTTAATTTGGGCGACGAATTTATTGTAATAGGACTCATCGTTGGGATGATTCTGATTGCTTTCTCAAAAGAAAAAGTAGAAGATGAATATGTATCACAAGTAAGGCTAGAAACCCTACAGTGGGCTATTTATATTAATTTTGGACTTTTAATAGTAGCCACAATATTTGTATATGGCACTTATTATTTTAATGTAATGATATATAATATGTTTACACCTTTGCTGTTTTTCATTGGCAGGTTTTATTATGTTTTATACCTGAAATCAAAAATTGAAAGTTAACCGTACTGCTTTATGAAAAATACAATCAGAATAGAAAGGGCGATACTAAACATTACCCAAGGAGAACTAGCAGAAAGAGTTAAAGTTTCTCGGCAAACAATCAATGCCATAGAAAGTAACAAATATGTCCCTTCAACAGTATTAGCCTTGAAAATTGCCCGTGAGTTTACAAAAAAAGTTGAAGAAATTTTTGAATTAGAAGACAATGATTAGTGATGGATTTATAGAGTACGATAGCCATAGCTAAGGCTTGATTTTTAAGATTTAGTAACTAAATTGAAGCATCAAAACTTAAAAATAATTTAAATACTATGAAAATTAAACTTCATTTTTTGTCAATCTTTTGTGCATTAATCTGCTTTACCAATGTAAATATATATTCACAAACTTGGGAGATTATACAGCCTGTAAATACTTGTACCAAACGGTCAGAAAACACGCTAGCAGCTGTTGGCGATAAATTAGTATTGTTTGGTGGAAGAAATGTAAAAGCTACCGAAGTATATGACATCAATACTAAGACATGGACGAAAGTGGCGGATGCGCCTTTAGAGATTCATCATTTACAAGCAGTTACTTATCATAATGAAGTATATGTAATGGGTGCTTTGACGGGTCAATACCCACATGAAACGCCCATTCCTAATATTTATATATTTAACATTGAAAAAGGAGAATGGCGCAAAGGCCCAGAAATTCCTACAGATAGATTAAGAGGTTCAGCGGGCTGTGTAGTTTACAAGAACAAAATTTATTTGGTTTGTGGGATTCAAGATGGACATTGGGATGGCCACGTAGCATGGTTGGATGAATATAATCCACAAAATAATACTTGGCGTAAATTGGCTGATGCTCCCCATGTTCGCGACCACGTAAGTGTGGCGGTGATAAAAGATAAATTGTATTTAGCAGGAGGGAGACGGTCAACTGCTAAAATCAACAAAGTATTGGAACTGACAGAACCTGCGGTAGATGTGTATGATTTTAAACAGAACAGTTGGAAAACATTGCCAGAAAACTTAAACCTGCCAACACAAAGAGCGGGAAATTCTGCTGTAGCATTGGGCAATAAACTGTTGATTATTGGGGGAGAAAGCCCAGCACAAGTGCCAGCACATAGTGATGTTGAAGCATTTGATGTGGATAAACAAGCATGGGTAAAATTCCCAAGTCTTAATCAAGGGCGCCATGGCACTGGTGCAGTAGTAGTAAAAGGGAAAGTGTATACCATAGCTGGCTCAGGAAACCGTGGCGGTGGTCCAGATTTAGATGTAATAGAGGTATTGAAGTAATATTGATAATAAAGTTTTTTTGAAAGTATTCTTATAATGTTTATATAGTTCTACAGAAAATGAAAGTACAAACAAATAAAGACAATTAAAGAGTAAACCTGTTTTGAATGGAAAAGATTACCGATTTGTTTCTAAAAGTATATCCTATAGAAGGGGTATCTAACCAAAAAAGGGTGTTGTTGCATGTTGTTTTTTGGATTGTTTTTTTCTTAGGATTATGGGGAATTATTCTAGGACCAACTAGGAATATCTATTATCAGCTAACTACTATCTTTTATATTTTTATTGCGGATATTATATTTTTTTATTTTATAACCTATGTGATATTACAAAGTTGGACTGATGACAATAGCAATAAATACATCATAACAATTTTGGGGTTTGTTATTCTGATTTTCATTGTAAGTATTCTTTTTTATTTCAGAATAAAGCTAATCTTTGATAACAAATGGTATAACATTAGGAATATTAGTGGACTTGATATCGGGTTATCTATTTACTTTAAAGAAGGTTATTGGAGTTTTTTTAAAAAGGGCGAAGTGATTGGGAGTACACTTGAAATATTTCTTACTGCTTTACCTGCTTTTTTCATTAAACTAACTCGTTCATTAGGTAAGAGTGTTTCTGAAAAGAAGCAAATTGAAATTGATTATTTAAGAGCACAAATCAATCCTCATTTCTTAACGAATACACTTAATAATATTTATAGTCTTACGATAACAGATGATAAGCGTAATGGTGATGCCATTTTGTCTTTATCAAGTTTATTAGATTATGTACTTTATGAATCTAATGAACAAACTATAAGCCTTGAAAGAGAAATAAGTTTCCTGACAAATTTCATAGAATTAGAAAAAATCAGGAATACTAAAAGATTAAAAGTAGACTTTGTAGTAGAAGGTGAAATACATGGAAATATTCCTCCAATGATACTCGTTACTTTTGTTGAAAATGCCTTCAAGCATAGTATAGTCGATTTAAAATCAAGATGTTTTATCAAAATTCATTTAAAAGTTGTTGATGATAGTTTATCATTTGAGGTGGTAAATAGTAAGTCTAATATTGTATCTATTAATCGAAAAACGACTTTTGGTGGGATTGGTTTAAGTAATACAAAAAAACGTTTAATAACGCTTTATCCTAATGCTCACTCGCTTGAAATTAAGGATGAAAAAGATACTTATTCAATCAACTTAAAAATTGTATTATCGTGATTCAAATGGGTTTTACATTTCGTTGAAGAACATAAGAACAATATAATTTAAAGTGACTTATAGATTTTATGATAAATAAGCCCTAAAAGTGTCGATTTAGAAACTTCTAGGGCTTGTTTATTATAGAAACTGTTTAAACTTTCCGTTTCTGAGGTGAAAGTATTCTAAAAGACTTAGTTTAACCCGAAAGAGAAAGTTTAAACAGCTTCAAAATTTACCCTTCCCAAAAAAATATTAGCCTATCGTGAAGTTTGTTTAAAGAGATGTAAATAGAAGGCTCAGTTTATTAGGACTTCGTCTTGTGTTTATTTCCCCTTTCTTTATCATCTTGATGCTTTCTTCAATTCGCATTTCCGATTTTTAGTATATTTGTGGATATTGTAGCTTGGAAAAGCATTTATAAGCATTTTTCTGTCAGATTTATATATCAATGAACATCAAAAAAGACATTGTTTTAAGGTTACGCTTTGTGTTTTTACTAATCCTATTTTTTGCCATAGGAATAGTATGGCGAATTGTTCAATTGCAAAATATTGAAGGTGAAAAATGGCGTAAAGAGTCGAGCCGTAGGTATGTTAGCGAAAGAACAATAGAAGCCGTTCGAGGGAATATTTATGCAGACGACGGTAGTTTGCTAGCTACCTCTTTGCCTAAATATCGTTTGGGCTTTGACCCACTGGTTTCTTTGTCTGATAAAAATAAAAAGATTTTTGAGGAGGGGATTGAGGATTTATGTAAAAAGCTATCAAACTTTTACGGTGATAAGGATTGGAAAGATTATTTCCAGATGATTAATTTAGCCCGTCATGAAAAAGACCGCTATATTCTTCTGAATAATTCTTTGATAGATTTTCAAGATGTAAAAATGATGAAGACTTGGCCCATTTTCAAAGAAGGAAAATATAAGGGCGGAGTAGTTTTTGAAAAAGTAAATGTGCGTTATAATCCCTTTGGTAAAATGGGTTTTCGTACAATAGGATACAAAAAAGATAAAGAAAAAGTAGGGATTGAAAACAGTTTTGATAGCCAATTAGCAGGAGTACCGGGAAAAGGTATTTTTGAGAAAATTGGTCAAGGAAGTTTTCGTCCAATAGATGGAGGAGAGGAATCTATCCCAATTCCGGGTTTGGATATTCACACGACCATTAATGTAAATATACAAGACGTTGCCGAAAGCTCTTTACTGAGAGCATTGAAAAGATCAGGCGCAGATAAAGGCTGTGTGGTGGTAATGGAAGTAGCTACGGGTGAAATCAAAGCGATGACCAACCTTACTAGAATGCGGGATACGTCTAATTATGCCGAAACTTATAATCATGCTGTGTTGGGTTTAACAGACCCAGGTTCTGTATTCAAATTAGCATCTATGGTGGCATTGATGGAAGAATGGAATTTATCGAATAATGAGTTGGTAGAGACAGGCGATGGTAAAATGAAAATCGGCGATAAAATCTTAGAAGATTCTAAAACTACGGGCTATGGAACAATAACAGCCCAATCTGTTTTTGAACATTCGTCAAACGTTGGTACTGCCAAGTTAATGTTAAAGTATTTTGGCAAAGGAAATGAAATGAAGTATTATCAAAAACTACATGATTTTCATTTAGACCAACGCTTGAATTTTCAATTACGCCCAGATGCTATTCCTAAAATCAGTCCCCCTAAAAATGGAGATATCACAGGTTTACCGTGGAACTCTATCGGTTATGGAATGGCTTTGACACCCCTTCAAATGCTAACCTTCTATAATGCCATTGCCAACAACGGGAAATGGATTCAGCCCATTATCGTAAAAGAAACCAGAGTGGCAGATAAAGTGGAGGATGATTTTAAAATCAAACAAGAAGTAGACGAAAATCCTATTTGTTCTGAAGAAACTTTAGCGAAAGTAAGGAAAATGTTAGAAGGGGTTGTGGAAAGAGGAACAGCATCTAATATCAAAAATGATTTATACAAAATAGCAGGTAAAACTGGAACTTCGCAGAAACTAATTAATGGTAAATACAGAAAAGGAATGTATTATACCTCTTTTATTGGGTATTTCCCTGCGGATGCTCCTAAATATAGCTGTGTAGTGGCCATTGATAATCCGAGGGGCGTAAAGAAAGAAGCCCTTTTTGCTAGTGACGCCTCAGCCCCCGTTTTTAAAGAAATTGCAGACAAAATTTATGCGTGCGATATTCAGATGCACAAATTATTGGCAAAAGGTGGTACCAAGCTTACAAGTCAAAAACAAATTGCTCATACTTCAGACATCAAGGCTATCAACGAAGAGTTTGGTATCGAAAAAATGCCTTCTAATGAAGGATGGGCAACGATGCAAGCTGAAAATGGCAAGATGCATTTTGAAGAACACCGGAATCCTAAAAATAAAGTACCAGATATGAGGGGAATGTCGTTGAGGGATGCTATTTATGTATTAGAAAACAAAGGTTATAAAGTAAGTTATAAAGGTATTGGTCGCGTAAGTAGCCAATCGATTCCACCCGGTTCTTTCGCTACTAAAAATAGAACAATTGGGTTAGTACTAAACTAATGGCGAATTAGTGGTTTTTTAATTTGAATTTTTCAATTATCATTATGCAAATCCTGACTGGTCTTCTTAAAAATATTAAAACAATTACTATACTAGGTAATACCGAAATAGAAGTTTCATCTATCATCATCGACTCTCGTGCTGTTACAGAGGGCTCGATGTTTGTGGCTTTAAAAGGCACACAAGTGGATGGTCATACATTTATTGATAAAGCCATAGAATTGGGCGCAACTACCATTCTTTGCGAAGATTTACCAGAGAATCCATTGCCATCAGTTACTTATATTCAAGTAAAAGATACTTCTGAAGCCTTGGGATATATTGCCTCCGCTTTTTATGGTAATCCATCTCAAAAATTAAAACTAGTAGGTATTACAGGCACTAATGGAAAGACAACCACTGTAATGTTGTTATTTCGTTTGTTTCGTCAATTAGGGTATCGTTGTGGATTGATTTCTACCGTGCAAAATCAGATTGACGAAGACGTAATTCCTTCAACCCATACTACGCCAGATGCGGTGAGCTTGAATAAGCTATTGGCAGAAATGGTTGAAGCTGGCTGTACGAATGCCTTTATGGAAGTAAGCTCACACTCGGTAGTACAGCATCGTATTACAGGAGTAACTTTTGCAGGGGCTATTTTCTCAAACATCACTCACGACCACCTGGATTTTCACGGAACGTTTGATAACTATATCAAAGCAAAAAAAGGTTTTTTTGATGCTTTACCCAAAACGGCTTTCGCTTTAGTGAATATTGACGACCGTCGCGGTGCAGTGATGGTTCAGAATACCAAAGCAAGTATAAAAACCTACTCCCTAGAAACCCTTGCTACGGTAAAAGGCAGGATTGTTTCAGATAGTATCTATGGTTTGCAAATGGAAATAGATGGACGAGAGATACATTTTCAGCTAATAGGTACTTTTAATGCGTATAATTTGATGGCTATTTATGGCGCCGCTACCTTGTTGGGCGAAGACCCTGACGAAGTACTCGTACAGATGTCAGGATTAAAAACTGCTCCAGGACGATTTGAACAGATTGTTTCAATCAAAGACAAAAAAGTAGGGATTGTAGATTATGCCCATACGCCAGATGCTTTAGAGAATGTATTGAAAACCATCAAGCAGATAAAAGGAGATGATCAACAGGTAATCACGGTAGTGGGTTGTGGCGGAAACAGAGATGCGACCAAACGCCCGATTATGGCAAAAATAGCTTGTAGCTTATCGAATAAGGTAATATTGACGTCTGATAATCCACGCAAAGAAGACCCATTAGAAATTTTGGCTCAGATGCAAAAAGGCGTTCCTCCGCTAGACTTCAAAAAAACGAAAACTATTGTAGACAGAAAAGAAGCCATTGATTATGCTGTAAATACCTTGGCCGAGGCAGGGGATATTATATTAGTAGCAGGCAAAGGGCACGAAACCTATCAGGATATTCAAGGAGTAAAATATGATTTTGATGATAGATTGATTTTGAAAGAAGCTTTCGGAAATTAACAGAACTTATCAACAAAAGAGATGCAGTATTAGGAATAGAATATTGCTTTAAAACTAAATAACATTACTAAATTTGCACTTCTGTTTATACAAACAAAAGCTATTTAAATCTGTCTTCATAATTTTGCCATCATACTAACCAAATTATTATGCTTTATTATCTATTTGATTATTTAGATAAACACTTCAACTTTCCGGGAGCAGGTTTGTTTCAATACATTACCTTCCGTGCTTTTGCGGCAGTAGTTACTTCTTTAGGAATTGCAGCCATTTGGGGAAAAGCCGTGATTAATCTATTGAGTAAATTACAAATTGGCGAAGCCATCAGAGATTTAGGATTAGAAGGACAAATGCAAAAGAAAGGTACACCTACGATGGGTGGCTTTATTATTCTATTGTCTTTACTAGTGCCCACTTTGTTGTTTGCGAAGCTTAATAATATTTACATCATTTTGTTATTGGTAACTGCCGTTTGGTTGGGTGGCGTTGGCTTTATTGATGATTATATCAAAGTATTCAAAAAGAATAAAGAAGGTCTTTCTGGTAGATTCAAAATCGTTGGTCAGATTGGCTTAGGATTAATCGTGGGTCTTACAATGTGGTTTAATGATGACATTAAAGTAAGGTTTTACGAGAAAGCAAAGATTGCTACTAACATAGGTCAGGTACAAAAATTTACGGATTCAAAAGCGTTGATTTCAACAGTACCTTTCCTAAAAAACAACCAGTTCGATTATAGCTATTTAATCCCTGATTTCTTGGGGCTTGACCAATATACGTGGGTAATATATGTAATTGCTGTTATTTTCATTATTACGGCGGTTTCTAACGGAGCAAACATTACTGATGGAATTGATGGTTTGGCGGCTGGAACGTCTGTAATTATTGGTATTGGTTTGGCAGTATTAGCGTATGTATCAGGTAATAAAGTGTTCTCTCAATATTTGAACGTAATGTTTATTCCCAATTCTGGGGAACTAGCCGTTTTTTGTGCGGCTTTTGTAGGAGCATGCGTTGGTTTTTTATGGTATAATTCTTTCCCTGCACAAGTGTTTATGGGAGATACTGGTAGCTTGATGTTAGGTGGAATCATCGCAACACTTGCTATCGTAATCAGAAAAGAATTGTTGATACCTGTATTATGTGGCATATTCTTGATAGAACTACTCTCTGTCATTATGCAGGTAAGTTATTTTAAATATACCAAAAATAAATTTGGCGAAGGGCGTCGTATTTTCTTAATGTCACCTCTACACCATCACTTTCAGAAAAAAGGCTATCATGAAGCTAAAATTGTAACACGCTTTTGGATTATCTGTATTCTTTTAGTAGTTGTTTCTGTCGTTACGTTAAAATTGAGATAGATTTTCGGAATAAAACTATATTCTAAGACAAAAGCACTTTCGGAATTTCTGAAAGTGCTTTTTATTTTTAATCTATCCAAAAGCTTAAAATCTTATTCAAATGAAAATACAACCATTTATAAAAACTTTTTGAATTTTGTAATGACTGAAAAAACTAATTTGTAAATTTGACGTTATTAATTTATGAAATCAAATCACTGGAGCTTACCAAAACAGTACAAGTTACTCATCAGAATGTAGTAGTTTTGTTTCGTAATAAAGTATTTAATAAATGTATTTTAAGTAACTATTTTTCTTTAATAGCTCCATAAATCATCTCATGTCATGTTGAAGATATTCCTTATAATTTGTCTTATCTTATTTATTTTTCCACGCATATTAAAATGGGCTTTAAGAGGATTCGTGGTTTCTCAATTCAATAAGGCACAGCAAGACTTTAACCAAAAACAACAATCTTATCATTCTTCGCCTAACAGACGAGAAGGACAAATTGATGTAGATTTTGTTCCACCCAAAAAAGGTAAAAGTACCGAAAATTTTGACGGAGGAGAATATATAGATTATGAGGAGGTTAAATAATAACCTCCTTTTTACAATTGAACAGCCTTCTGAATATTTACCCTACTAAATCCGTGATTTAGTATCACCAATCTTTGGCTTCGTCTAAAAATCAATTTTAAATATTTTGATTTTAGGATAAAAATTGTATTTTTGTTAAACGTGAATTTGTAAATTTTGTGGAATTAACCCAAAAACATATTCTTTTTTGCATTAAATGCACATTTTTGATATTATTCCTCATCAAAAACACTACAGTATCTGCAAATATAAATTGTACTAATCAAAGTTTTTTTGTCAATCAACATAGTGCTGGTTTAATTAATAATCACGTTCTATCTCCCAAGAATTTCGAAAAAATGATTGGCTTTTCATTCCAAAACATCAACAATTCATCAAAGCGTTATAAGACACTTAAAGATTTAAAAAATCATGCTTATTTTTTCTCTCTTGAAAACCTAATACTTGGGTTTGATGATTCAGATGTAGAAGAAGAACATGTACAAAAAAAGACAAAAAGTACTAAGCGTAATCGCTCTGCTTATATTACAAGGGTTTGTGCCGAGGGAGATTCATTTTTATTTGATTTAGGGACACCTCTTAAAACTAAGGGCAATTTTATCTATAAGGATGCCCATTATCTTGACGTAATTATTTTATTCCATTCTCCTCCTCCCGAGAGCCTCATTAATGTGGCTTAACATCCAAAAACTTTCTTAAAATTAATTGCTTAATGGTGAATAATGTCTTCGTTTTGGCGAGGTAACATTTGCTATGGCTATACTTTTAGAAAGATTTTGAATCGTAAAATCTTATCGTATAGTAAAAAACTGAAGATTGAGTCAGTATCAATGAAATCCCGTATTGGCGTTTCCTGATAATGTATTGATTAGTTTTCAATAACCACATTCCTTAAAAATAGTAGTAAAATTTTACTGGGTTTTCGATGTCTCTCATAATCAGCCCAAAGTATTTATTCACTTAATTTATTAATGTAATGAAAAAAGTATTCGTGCTTTTATGTTTCAGTGCTACTGTTTTGTGCATGACAGCTTGTTCAACTAACAAAGAAAGCAAAGAGAAGCAAGAGGCGTTTCCAACCACTAATCCCATCATCATTGATACGGATTATAATAATGATTATGTGTCAGATATTCATGCTATCAAAAATGTAGAAATACGTGCCCGTGTAAAAGGGTATATCGACAAAATATTGGTAGATGAAGGGAAGTCTGTCAAACAAGGACAAATACTATTTTGCATCAGTAATCAGGAATATAAAGAGGAAATCCTGAAAGCTAAAGCCATGCTGAAAAGTGCTATTGCTGAAGCGAAAGCAGCCGAGCTGAACTTACAAAATGTTAAGCTATTGGTTGATAAAAATGTAGTGTCGAAAACTGAGTTTGAAATGGCTAAAGCAAAGCTAGATGCTTTGAACGCTAGAATAGAAGAAGCACAGTCGCACGAAACTAGTGCCAAATTGAAATTATCATTAACCGAAATCAAAGCTCCCTTTGATGGCGTTGTAGATAGAATTCCAAATAAGATAGGAAGCTTAATTGACGAGGGGACTTTGTTGACCACTATTTCAGATAACAAAGAGGTATTCGCTTATTTTAATGTATCTGAAAGGGAGTATTTAGACTTTGCCAAAACAATCAAAGAATCTGCCAAGAGTGAGGTATCATTGATTTTGGCCAATAATGAGCCTCATAACTACAAAGGGAACATAGAAACCATTGAAGGTGAATTTGATAAAAATACAGGTAGTATTGCTTTCAGAGCACGTTTTGCTAATCCAGAGAGAATATTAAGACATGGTTCAAGTGGGAAAGTAAGAATCAATAATAATGTAAAAAGTGCTTTGGTAATTCCGCAAAAATCAACTTTTGAAATTCAAGATAAGATTTTTGTATATGTGTTAGACAAAGACAATAAAGTACAAACCAGAAGTATTGTGCCTAGACTAAGGATTCCACACTTGTATGTAATAGAAACAGGACTTACTACTAGTGATAGAATTATTTATGAGGGTATCCAGAATGTGAAAGACGGAATGAAGATTATTCCAGAGATGATTTCAATGACAAAAATTATTGCTGATTTAAGAAGTAAATAATCTCATTCAATTCCATTCTTCCATCCAAAGACGAAAAAATATGTTTACAACATTCATAAATAGGCCAGTATTGTCAATTGTAATATCCTTAATAATACTATTATTAGGGGTGTTAGCTATGACCCAACTGCCAGTTACCCAATTCCCAGATATTGCACCTCCAGCAGTAACTGTAACCACAAAATATACTGGTGCTAATGCGGAGGTATGTGCCAAAGCGGTAGTAACGCCCTTAGAACGTGCCATCAATGGTGTACCAGGAATGACCTACATGACCTCAGTATCAGGGAATGATGGCTCAAGTATTGTTCAAGTGTATTTTCAAGTAGGAACAGACCCAGACTTAGCTGCCGTAAACGTACAGAATAGGGTTTCAACAGTATTAGATGAATTGCCAGAAGAGGTAATCAAGGCGGGGGTTTCTACCGAAAAAGAAGTAAATAGTATGTTGATGTACTTAAACATCATGACGAACGATACGACTGCTGATGAGAAATTCTTATATAATTTTACAGATATTAACATCTTAGCAGAATTAAAGAGAATTGACGGAGTAGGGTTTGCCGACATTATGGGTCAGCGAGAATACTCTATGCGTGTATGGTTGAAACCAGATAGAATGACATCATACAACGTTTCAGCGGAAGATGTAATGAATGCACTGAAAAGCCAAAACGTTGAAGCCGCTCCGGGTAAAATAGGGGAAAGTTCAGGTAGAAAGGCGCAGTCATTACAATATGTATTGCGTTATACGGGAAAATATACCAAAATAGAACAATACGAAAACGTAGTAATTAAAGCCAATGCCAATGGCGAGATGCTTAGGTTAAAAGATATTGCAGACATTGAATTTGGTTCACTCGATTATGATGTACTTTCAAAAGAAAACGGAAAGCCATCTGCCGCGATTATCTTAAAGCAAAGACCAGGCTCAAATGCTAGTCAGGTAATTAGCAATGTAAAGAAAAGAATGGCAGAACTGAAAGTAGCGACTTTCCCTCCGGGGATGGACTACAACATCAGTTATGACGTTTCTCGTTTCTTGGATGCCTCTATTCACGAAGTAATCAAAACCCTTATCGAAGCCTTTATTTTGGTAGCATTAGTAGTGTTTATCTTCTTACAAGATTTCCGTTCTACGTTGATTCCTGCTTTGGCTGTACCCGTTTCATTGATTGGTACTTTCTTCTTTATGCAGATTTTCGGGTTTTCGATTAACTTATTAACACTTTTTGCATTAGTACTAGCCATCGGTATCGTGGTGGATAATGCCATTGTAGTGGTGGAGGCTGTCCATGCAAAAATGGAATTGGAACATCTGGATGCACGAGAAGCAACGATTTCATCCATGAATGAAATCAGTGGGGCTATCGTAGCCATTACTTTGGTGATGACAGCCGTATTTATTCCTGTAGCATTCTTGTCGGGGCCAGTTGGAGTTTTCTATCGGCAGTTCTCTATTACCATGGCCATTGCCATAGTTATTTCTGGGGTAAATGCCCTTACACTTACGCCAGCACTCTGTGCCATTATGTTGAAAAATAATCATGGACAACCTAAAAAGACCAATTTGTTAAGTAAGTTCTTCGTGAAATTCAACGAGAAATATGATGGTTTGTCAGATGGTTATAAGTCGCTATTAGGTTCGATTGCCAACAGAAGAGTGGTTACATTATTAATGCTATTATTCTTTATTGGTGCTACTTGGGGTACTAATATTTTCCTGCCGTCTGGATTTATTCCTACTGAAGACCAAGGTACAGTTTATGCCAACGTAACTACCCCGTCGGGCTCGACGGTTGAAAGGACAGAAGCTGTAATGGATGAAATTCAGCGAGCTACTACCGAAATAGAAGCCGTTGAGTCAATCTCTACCTTATCAGGCTTTAGTTTGTTGACAGATGGTTCTGGAGCATCCTTTGGTATGGGCATGATTAACCTAAAAGCTTGGGAAGAACGCAAAGAATCGGTTGATGATGTCGTTGAAATCTTGACTGAAAAAACTAAAAATATCAAGGATGCCAGTATTCAGTTTTTCCCTCCGCCAGCTGTGCCTGGGTATGGTAATGCCAGTGGTTTTGAATTAAGGGTACAAGACAGAACAGGTAGTGGTGATTTACAAAAGCTTCAAAAAGTGACTCAAAGCTTTATTGAAGAATTGAATAAGCGACCAGAAATTGAAAATGCCTTTACCAGTTTTGATGCTAGTTTCCCCCAGTATTTGATTAATGTGGACAACGACAAAGCAGCACAAAAAGGTGTTTCTGTGAATAATGCGATGGATAATCTGCAATCGTTGATTGGTAGTTTTTATGCTACAAACTTTATTCGTTTCGGACAAATGTATAAAGTAATGATACAGGCATTGCCTAAATATCGTGCTCAGCCAGATGATATATTAAGAATGTATGTAAAAAATGACCAAGGTGTAATGGTGCCTTATTCTGCTTTTATCAGGATAGAAAGAGTTTACGGCCCAGAACAACTTACGCGTTATAATATGTATACATCTGCCATGATAAATGGCGAGCCTGCTGCAGGTTTCAGTAGTGGTAAAGCCATTGAAGCCATCAAAGAAGTAGCAGCAGAAAAACTTCCTAAAGGATATACGTATGATTGGTCTGGTATGACAAGAGATGAAATCTTATCAGGCGACCAAGCCATTTATATTTTTATCATTTGTTTAGTCTTCGTTTATCTTTTATTAGCGGCTCAGTACGAGAGTTTCTTGTTGCCAATCCCTGTAATTCTATCATTACCGACGGGCATATTCGGAGCATTCTTCTTATTGTTGATATTGGGCTTACAAAACAACATTTATGCACAAGTAGCCCTCGTAATGCTGATTGGGCTATTGGGAAAAAATGCCATTTTGATTGTAGAGTTTGCCATTTTAAAACAAAAAGAAGGGCGTACACCACTACAAGCTGCCATTGATGGTGCAGTATCAAGGTTAAGACCAATTTTGATGACTTCCTTTGCCTTTATAGCAGGGCTAATTCCATTGATGACGGCCACTGGGGCAGGTGCTATCGGTAATAAAACCATTGGCTCGGCAGCAGCAGGAGGGATGCTCTTTGGGACGGTGTTTGGCGTAATAATCATACCAGGCTTATACGTGATTTTTGCTACATTGGCACAAGGGAAAGCGAAGAAAAACAAGAAAGAAGAACTAATTCTTAATTAGAAAATGATGATTAAACTAAAATATTATATACTTACTTGTGGGCTTTTCATGGCAATGGTATTTACCAATTGTCAACCGATGAAAACCTACAAACAGCCGTCTTTAAAACCAATGCCCGAATCCTATAATAACAAAAAGGATTCGACCAATGATGCAGCCATCAATTGGAAAAGCTATTTTACAGACGCCACGCTGATTGCTTTGATAGATACCTCGCTGAATAACAATATTGATTTATTGATGACTTTGCAAAGAATTGAGATGGCTCAAAATCAACTTAATTTTGCTAAGGTATTAGGAAAACCTTTTTTTGGGGCTGGCATAACTGCTGGACAAAAAAGATTTGGGAAATATACGATGGATGGTGTTGGTAATTATGATACCAATTTTTCAAATAATATTACCGACGACCAAAAAATACCCGAACATCTCCCAGACTTTAATATTGGTTTGCAGAGTTCATGGGAGATAGATATTTGGGGAAAATTGCGTAATAAAAAGAAAGCCGCTATCGCTCGATACTTAGCAAGTGTTGAAGGAAAAAACTGGATAATAACCAACTTGATTTCTGAAATTTCAGCGGGCTATTATAGCCTGATTGCGTTGGATAATGAATTAGACATTATCAAAGAAACCAGAAATCTGCAATTAAATGAATTACAAATTATTCAAGCTCAGAAAGAAGCGGGTTATGCCAACGAATTAGCGGTAAAACAATTTGAGTCGAGAATCCTAAATACTAGAAGTTTAGAAGTTGAGATTTTACAATCAATTATTGAGATTGAGAATAAAATCAACTTTTTGTTAGGCAGGTATCCACAACCGATTTATCGAGATAAGTTACAGTTTACTAAGCCTTTGCCAACGCAAATCAGAATGGGTGTGCCAGCTCAGTTATTGAGAAATCGTCCTGATATTAAAAAAGCTGAATACGAACTACTAGCAGCCAAAGCTGACGTGGAGGCCGCTCGCTTAGCATTTTATCCCTCATTGAATATCAATGCTACCTTAGGGTTTCAGACTTTTAATCCTGCCTATGTAATTGCTCCGCAATCATTAGCTTATAACGTCTTAGGGGGATTATCAGCACCTATTATCAATAGAAAAGGATTAATAGCTGATTTTGGTGTAACGAGTGCTGTTCAGATAGAAGCTTTGTACAATTATCAAAAGAGCATCATTGGTGCTTATACTGAAGTGTACAATGAAATGTCTAATATCAAAAATCTTAGCCTGATTCAGGATTTGAAAAGTAAAGAAGTAAACGTATTGACAGAGTCTATCATAACGTCTACAGACTTATTCAAAACAGGTAGAGCGACCTATCTAGAGGTTTTATTAACCCAAGCAAATGCTTTACAAGCGAGAATAGAATTAATCAATGTGAAAAAACGCCAATATGATGCCGTAGTGAATATTTATAAAGCTTTAGGAGGAGGTTGGAGATAATCTACTCGGTTTTCATCTTTCTTGAAAAAGTATCTTCAAGAAAGATGAAAACCATTCGTAAATTGGGTGGCTTGTTATGAGGGGAGTTTTTATGAGCAAATTGTTAAGAAAATGTTTTCAAATAATTTCCTTAAATTCGCATCATCAATAAATTAAAATACCCTTTCATGAAAAAATATTCATTCCTGATTAGCGTCTTGCTTCTTTCAGTTACGGTTTCTCAGACCAATGCTCAAAAGATTGCAGAGAAGTATGCTAAAACCATTACGGCAAAAGACCTAAAAAAACACCTCACTTTTATCGCTTCAGATAGTTTAAAAGGGCGGGATACGGGTTCGCCAGAACAGAAAGTAGCCGCAGAATATATCGCCAAACAATTTGATAGTTATGGTTTAAAAGGTCCCGTTAATGGGAATTCTTATCTTCAACCAGTAGATTTAATAAAACGTGGTTGGGGAGATTTTTACTTGAAAACTAAGTCGAAAGAATTCAAATACTTGTTTGATTTTATTGCCAATACTATTTCACCAATGCCACAAGAAGAAACCTTTGAAACGGTTTTTGTGGGATATGGTATTGAGGATAAAGCCTTGAACGATTACGAAGGCATAAAAGTAAACGGTAAAATTGTTGTCGCTTTTGAAGGTGAACCACGTTTAGCAGATGGCAGTTACTTGATTTCAGGCAATACAGAAATGTCTAAATGGAGTAAAGGTGAGGCTTGGAAAGAGAAAATGGCTACTGCTAAAAGTAAAGGAGCAAAGGCTTTATTACTGATTTCAAAACAAAGTGTTGAAGAGTTTGAGAAAGTAATCAAACAACGTCAAACGATGCTAAAACGGTTTGGTAATGCAAGACTTAGCTTTGCTGACCAAAAAGACCCTCAAGGTTCTGACTTTGCTGTTTTAACAGTTGGACCAACAATGGCTGCTGATTTGTTTAATACAACGGTTGCTCAATTAGATATTCTGAAAGAAAAAGCTATTACTAAAAGTGTTGCAAATCAATTAGAAAAGCAATCTGTAGGGATAAAAATTGAAAGAACTGCTCAACCTGTTGAGACTTACAATGTATTAGGATATTTAGAAGGAACGGATAAAAAAGACGAATTAGTGATTGTTTCTGCACATTATGACCACGTAGGAGTAACCGATGGGAAAATCTATAATGGTGCTGATGATGATGGTTCTGGAACTGTTTCTGTACTAGAAGTAGCTCAGGCATTTGGTGAAGCCGCAAAAGCGGGAAATAAGCCTCGCAGAAGTATGCTTTTTTTAACAGTAACTGGCGAAGAAAAAGGCTTGTTAGGGTCTGAATTTTATGTGACTCATCCAGTTTTTCCATTAGCAAGTACAGTGAGCGATATTCATATTGATATGGTTGGTAGGTCTGATAAAGAACATGAAGGCAAAGGAGACTATATTTATGTGATTGGTTCGGATAAACTTTCTTCTGAGTTACATGCTTCTTTGATTGAACAAAATGATAAACATAACCCTATCAATTTAGATTTTCGTTATAACGACCCGAATGATCCAAACCGTTTTTATTATCGTTCAGACCATTATAATTTTGCTAAAAATAAGATTCCAGTAGCATTTTTCTTCAATGGAGTTCATGATGACTATCATCAACCGACAGATGATGTTGAGAAAATAGAATTCGAGCAAATGGAAAAAAGAGCCAAATTGATTTTCTATTTAACTTGGGATGTTGCTAATCGTGATAAGAGACTCGTTGTAGATTCAGATAAAAAATAATTTCTCCAACAATTTACTTTTAAATTGATACAGCTAGGCTTCAATTTGTGAATAATTATTCCAGATTGGAGCCTAGATTTGTTAGGTCATTTATGAAAAAATATTTCTTTTTCCTGCTTCTACTCGTTAATGCTGTTTCTGATGAACTTACGGTTACTTATTTTGCCGAGACTATTTCGATAGAAAAACTTCAAAGCAACCTGACCTTCTTGGCAAGCGATAGCTTACGGGGACGTTTAACTGGCTCGAAAGAACAAAAAATAGCGGCAGCTTTTATTGCCAAGCATTTTCATGAACATGGGTTAGACGCGATAGTATTGGGAGATACCGCAAACTCATACTTTCAGCCATTTTATATCAAGCAATATTTTGGTAAACAGCATAGTGTGATGCTGAATTCAACGGATAAAATGCGCCGTGCCAAAAACGTAATAGCTACCGAAAATGTAATGGGCTTTTTGGAAGGAACAGACAAAAAAGAGGAAGTATTGGTTATCTCTGCCCATTATGACCATATCGGTACAAGAAATGGCATTGTATTCAATGGTGCAGATGACGATGGCTCAGGTACTGTCGCAATGATGGAAATGGCAAGGGTGTTTTCAGAAGCAAAAAAACAAGGCAGAGGTCCACGCAGAAGTATTCTGTTTATTGCTTTTGCAGGAGAAGAGTTCGGTTTGCTAGGGTCGGAATATTATGTGGCAAAGCCTGTGGTTCCCCTTAAAAATACAGTGTGTGATTTGAATATCGATATGATTGGGCGGATAGATAATACCTATCTGGATAAGAAGGAATATGTATTCTTGATAGGTTCAGATAAAATTTCACAAGAACTTCATGCCCTGAGCGAACATAATAATGAGCTTTATACTAAACTGACTTTAGATTATAGCTATAATTCAGAATCGCATCCGCAACAATTGTACTATCGCTCAGACCATTATAATTTTGCCAAAAATCATATTCCCATTATTTTTTACTTTGATGGCGAACACCCAGACTATCATCAACCTACCGATGATGTTGATAAAATAGATTTTGGTTTACTCAGAAAAAGAGCCCAATTGGTGTTTTATACCGCTTGGGATATTGCCAATCGTGAAGGAACATTAAAGTAATCATTCACCAAGAATGGCTTTTTCGATTACTTCTGGAAAATGTTTGTGTTCTAATACTTGTCCTTTTTTAGCCACGTCTTCGGGCGAATCTGTAGGTAATACTGGATAAGATGCTTGGAAGATGATAGCCCCTTCGTCGTAATGTTCATTCACCAAATGAATAGTGATGCCTGATTCTGTTTCTTTATTTTCAACAACGGCCTCATGAACAAAATGACCGTACATACCTTTACCACCAAATTTTGGTAGAAGAGCTGGATGAATATTAATGATTTTATTGGGAAAAGCTTCTACCACATTTTGAGGAACCAGCCATAAAAAACCAGCCAAAATTACCCAGTCGATTTCATTTTCTTTCAAAATATCAACTACTTCGCCTGACTTGAATTGTTGACGATTGAACATCACCAAAGGAATATTTAGGCGTTCGGCTCTTTGAATTACGCCCGCTTGGGGATTGTTACAGAGAAATAATTTCACGTTTATTTCGGTTGAATCTGAGAAATATTCAACGATACGTTCGGCATTTGAGCCCGAACCAGAAGCGAAAATGGCAATATTTTTAGACAAAATAGATTGGATTTAACAAATTTCTGACAAATTTAAGCATAGATTTACAACCAAGCTTAACTTTTCTGCGTCTTTGTTAAAACTAAATATCTAAATCATGAAAAAGAATCTTTATCACACTTTAGCAGTTACATTATTAACAGCTTTAGTTTGGGCATGTGGTATTACAATTGACCCAACACCTTTATGTGGATGTTCACCAGTGGTTACTTTACCAGATATTTTAGTTGGTAAATGGGAGTTTGTGGGGTATGTCAAGGAAGATAGTTTAGACATTGAGAAAGAAAAATTAAAGGCAAGCACAGCAGCTTTCCCTGCTAATTTAGAGGTAGCATATAATACGACGGCTGGAAATAGAAAAAAACTAGATATTTCAGGTAGTTCATCTGTAAATACTTATAACGGAGGAATTACTTTAGGAACTACAGATTCTTCGTGGAGAGCGTGGACACCGATAACGAGTGGCGCTATAGCACAAACAAAAATGGCAGGAAGTAATGAAGCAATGGCTTTTGAAATAAAATACTTAAATGGTCTTTCTGTAGGTGAAAAAGTGAAGATAGAAGATGGAATGAATATCTTGTTAAGAGTTAAAATTCCAAATGATGAAATGCTTTTTGTTAGAAAGAGATAAAATTAGAGAGGCGAATGAATTTCATTCGCCTCTCTAATTTTAAAGCTGATTCGTAATCATTTTTTGTAAAGCCTTTTCTTCCAAATATCCCGTAGAACGTTTTACTTGTTTCCCGTTTTTGAAAACAATAAATGTAGGAATCTCATCTACTTTATAGTTTTCTACCACAGCTTTGCTGGCATCTGCATCTACTTTTACAAATTTCACTTTTCCTGATAATTCCTGTGAAAGCTTATCTACGCTAGGCATCATTTTGATACATGGTCCACACCATGAAGCAAAAAAGTCTAACACTACTACTTCATTTTCTTTTAAAATAGCATCAATATCTGTTTTGCTATAACCCTTTGCATTGGTATTTTCTTTTGAATCTTCTACGGGTAAATTACTAGCAGTCCATTTCAAATAACCTCCTTGAAGGTCGTAAACAGTTGTAAATCCATTTTGTTTCAATACTTCAGCCGCGGCTTTGCTTCTTCCACCAGATAAGCAATAGACAAATACGGGTTTAGATTTATCTAAAGTATTTATTTTTTGAATGAAATCTGGGCTTCTATAATCGATATTTTGGGCTTTTGCCAAATGTCCACCGCCATATTCACCATTTGTACGGACATCTATAAGTTGGGCATTAGTGTTTTCAGAATATTTTTTCTGAAATTCTGCTGTAGACAAAACTTGTGAGAGGCTTATGCTTATATTTGCAATAGAAAGTATCGTTAAAAATATAAATGTGCGAATAATATTTTTCATTATTTTTAGTATTAAAATTAACTAACTGTGAAAGTATTAGAAAAGTACAAGCAATCTTGAAAAAAGGCTTAAATTTGTTCTCAATATTTAACTAAAGTATTCAAATCATGCGAAAATAGATTTAATTTTCAACGATTGAAGAAATATTTTATTTGAACAAGAGAGAGTATTATCTAATTTACAAAAATTCCCTCCGTTTATAACCAAAAACAAAATTTACGCAAAATGAGTGCAATTCAACATGTACACGCAAGACAAATTTTGGATTCTCGTGGAAATCCAACAATCGAAGTAGATATCCGTACCGAAGATGGTGCTTTTGGACGTGCCGCTGTGCCTTCTGGAGCTTCAACAGGTATTCACGAGGCCGTTGAATTACGTGATGAGGATAAAAGCGTTTACGTGGGTAAAGGTGTTTTAAAAGCCGTAGAAAACGTAAATACTAAAATCGCTCAAGAATTGTGGGGCTTAGAAGTTTCTGAGCAAAATATGATTGACCGTTTGATGATTGAGTTAGACGGAACATCTAACAAAGGTAATTTAGGAGCAAATGCTATTTTGGGTGTTTCTTTGGCAGTAGCTAAAGCGGCAGCTCAAGAGTCTGGTTTGTCTTTATACCGTTATATTGGTGGTGTTAATGCTAACACTTTGCCAGTACCAATGATGAATATCTTGAATGGTGGTTCTCATGCTGATAACTCAATCGATTTCCAAGAGTTCATGGTAATGCCAGCTAAAGCTGAGTCATTCTCACACGCTTTGCGTATGGGTACTGAAGTTTTCCATGCTTTGAAAGGTGTATTGAAATCTAAAGGATATTCAACAAACGTAGGTGATGAAGGTGGTTTTGCACCAAACATCAAGTCTAACGAAGAGGCAATCGAAATCGTTTTACAATCAATTGAAAAAGCAGGTTACAAACCAGGTGAAGAAATTTTCATCGCAATGGATGCTGCTGCTTCTGAATTCTATAACGAAGAAACTGGTCTTTATACATTCAAGAAATCTGATGGCAAGCAATTGAACAATATGGAAATGGCTGCTTACTGGAAAACTTGGGCTGATAAATATCCAATCATCTCTATCGAAGATGGTATGGCTGAAGATGACTGGGCTGGTTGGAAAGAGCAAACTAAATTGATTGGTAGCAAAGTTCAATTAGTAGGTGACGATTTATTTGTTACAAACGTAAAACGTTTACAAATGGGTATCGAACAAGGTGTTGCTAACGCTGTATTAGTAAAAGTAAACCAAATTGGTTCTTTAACTGAAACAATCGATACTATCAACTTAGCGAAACGTAATTCATACAAAAACATCATGTCTCACCGTTCAGGTGAAACTGAAGATGCTACAATTGCTGACTTAGCAGTAGCATTGAACACAGGTCAAATCAAAACTGGTTCGGCTTCTCGTTCAGACCGTATGGCAAAATACAACCAATTACTTCGTATCGAAGAAGAATTAGGCGCAAACGCTTACTTCCCAGGATTGAATTTCTAATTGGAAATAACAGATTTAAAAGAGCCTTGCAGAATTTTTTGCAAGGCTCTTTTTTATGCATGTCAGTTACAAACAAACTATCAAAATCAGTATATTTGTAAAAAGCTTTGAATATGACACAAAGGTTATCACATAAAAAAACGAATAATATAATTCCCCTTTTAAAAAAGGGTGAATATAATAGCTATCGTCCAGAAGATATTAAGCGATGGGGGATTGAACGTTTTTTAGAAACTGTTTGTGCAAGTAAAGAAATTGAAGTGCCAAATCTTGGTTTCAATGACGAAGAAAATAATAGAATGGATTCTATACTGAAAGACGAAAATAAAGAACATGATTTTTGACACAAATTTGCTCATTAAACATATTCGTAAAGCTGAAAACCTTCCTCCAAAGTTAATTATCCCTATTCCAGTTGTTGGAGAATTAAAATCTTTTGCAATTAAATCAGACTGGGGAATACAAAAAGTATTATTTATGAATAGTCTTTTTAGCTTGTTTCCATTAGTTGAAATAACTGAAGAGCTGACAGAAATATATGCTCAACTAGATGCTTATAGTCAGGGTAAATTAAAAGGCTATCCATTACCTCTTGGAGTCTCTTCTCGAAATATGGGAAAAAATGATTTATGGATTGCAACAATGGCTACTTATTTTGATTTAGAATTACATACAACTGATAATGATTTCGATCATTTAATTAATTTTGGCTTGAGATTAATTAAACATCAGCCTTAATATATTAAATAGTAATCTATATTTAAATTAATAATTTTAGGTTTTGCCATTGTTCGTCAAGATAAGAAATATGGTAAATTTTTTTTGAAAATTAAATTATTCTTGATTTACCATGAGAAGATTACTCTTAGTAAAATATCGATTTTATACCCTTACGCTATCAGTATTGGTGGTGTGGATGATTTTTTTTGATGATAATAATGTTTTTAGTCAGTTTAAAATGTACCGAGAGTTAGGGCGATTAGAAGATGAAACTGCTTATTATGCTCAAAAATTGAAGGAGGTAGAGAAAGAAAAAATAGAAGTAATGGGCAATTCGAGTTTGATAGAAAAATTTGCACGCGAGAAGTACCTGATGAAAAAGCCCAACGAAGAGATTTTTGTAATAGTTGATGAAGATAATCAGCCGATTGAAAAATAAAAAATAATTAAAAATGAATTGAGCCTGTAATAACCCTCCTGTTTTACAGGTTTTTTTGTGAAATTTGCATTCCAGCTTTATTTTACACAATTCTTAGCTTGAATGTAGCCCAGAATTGTTAGCGTTAAAAAATGATGTTAAAAATTTTATTTGTTTGTACTGGTAATATCTGCCGTTCGCCAATAGCGGAGGAAACTTTTAGAAGAGCCGTAAAGGCTCGTGGTTTACAGCGTGTCATTCTGTGTGACTCTGCGGCAACGCATGCTTATCATATTGGTGACTTGCCTGACCCTAGAACACGGAAAAATGCAGAATCGCATGACCTAAAACTTACGCACCATTGTAGAAAACTATCAGGCGAAGATTTTTCTGTGTTTGATTATATCGTGGCGATGGATAACTATAATATGGAAAATATACAGACAATCAGTGCTAGGTCTGTCGGCATAAAGCAACCAGCTGAAAATTGTTTTTTGTATAGAAAGTTCGATAATACGAATACGACACCAGACAAAGTATTGGAAGTGCCAGACCCATACTATGGAAATTCAACTAATTTTGAGGAAGTCTATCAGATTGTCAATCGTTGTGCTGAAAGATTTTTAGATTTCTTAATTATTAAACATAATTTGTAAATGAGGAGGCTTCTGCTGATATGTCTGTTGTTTATCACGAAACAACTCTTGGCTCAATCGTACCAAGATAGCATTGTTAATCATCGAGAAAACTATAAGAAGGAGTTCTTGGATAGTAAGAGTAGCCCTTTGAAAGAAGCAGATTTATCTTACCTAAAATTCTATGAACCAGATGTACAGTATCGTGTGAATTGCATCTTTAAAAAATCAGAGAATGTTAATCCTTTTAATATGTCAACTTCCTCTGGACAGAAGCAAGAATATTACAAATATGGTGTGTTGAGCTTTCAATTACAAGGTAAAAATATGGAGCTAAACTTATATAGAAGCCTAAGCTTAATGCGAGTACCTCAGTATAAAAATTACCTGTTTATTCCTTTTAAAGATGCTACTAATGGGAAAGATACTTATGGAGGCGGGCGTTATTTAGCCCTTGAAACTACCGATATTCAAAATGATAGCGTAATTTTAGACTTTAATAAAGCATACAACCCTTATTGTGCTTTTAGTGATGGATATTCTTGCCCAATTCCGCCTAAAGAAAACCACTTAACAGTGAGAATTGAAGCAGGAGAGAAGATCTTTGGCAAAGCACATTAAACTAGTTAAGCGTTGTGAATGATGAGTTACAGTTTTTAAAAAATGATATATAGCATTTTACTTATATCCTAACATTGTTTATTTTACATAAATTATAAAAGCTTTAAGTCTATTGCTTAAAGCAAATTATCCAAGCGTTAATAAAACAAATCAAGCAATACATACGTGGACAAAAAAGTAATTTTAATCATCCTAGACGGTTGGGGAATAGCTCAGAAGGGTTATGAAGACCGTTCGGCAATCATTGCAGCAAAAACGCCATTTTATGATTCTATTTTGGCGAATAATCCAAACAGTACTTTAGTTACCTTCGGTCCTGAAGTTGGTTTACCAGAAGGACAATTTGGTAACTCAGAGGTTGGCCACATGAACTTAGGTGCTGGTCGTACTGTAAAACAAAGTTTGGTACGTTTGAATGATGCCATTGAGCAAGATACTCTTCGTCATGAGCCAGTCTTGGTAAAAGCTATCAAATATGCAAAAGATAATAACAAACCTTTTCATTTGATGGGCTTAGTGTCTGATGGTGGCGTACACGCACATATCAATCACGTAAAAGCATTGTGCAATGTTTTAAAAGATAATGGTTTAGAAAAAGTATATATCCATGCTTTTACAGATGGACGAGATACTGACCCGAAATCAGGAAAAGGATATATCGCAGATTTATCATCATTCTTGACTACATCGGTAGGTAAAATTGCGAGTGTAACGGGTCGTTATTATGCCATGGATAGAGATAATCGTTGGGAGCGTATTCAGAAAGCTTATGACGTTATGGTAAAAGGTATTGGAACAGCAACAGAAGATGTGTTAGCGTCAATCTCGGCGTCTTATGAAGCTGGTGTAACAGATGAGTTTATCGACCCACTTTTAGTGACTGAAAACGGAGTACCTGTTGCTACTATTCAAGAAGGGGATGTAGTATTGTGTTTTAACTACCGTACCGACCGCCCGCAGGAAATCACAAAAGCTTTAACGCAAGAAGATTTTCCTGAAAATGGCATGAAAAAATTGGATATTCAGTATTATACTTTGACCAATTATAATAAGTCTTTCACAGGTATCAATGTCATTTTTGATGATAGTAACTTACCTGCTACGTTGGGTGAAGTCTTGTCAGAAGCTGGTAAAAAACAAATCAGAATTGCTGAAACTGAAAAATACCCACACGTTACTTTCTTCTTCTCGGGTGGACGTAACGAAGAGTTTGAAGGTGAAAGCCGTATTTTGTGTAATTCTCCGAAAGTTGCTACTTACGATTTACAGCCAGAAATGTCTGTATATGAAGTACGTGATAGTTTAGTGCCTGCATTAAGAGACGAAAAAGCTGATTTTGTATGTTTGAACTTTGCTAACCCTGATATGGTGGGTCATACTGGTGATTTCCAAGCGGTAGTTGATGCTTGCGAGGCAGTAGACCAATCGTTGGAAGCTGTAGTAACAGCAGGTGTTGAACATGGCTATTCAGTAATTGTTTTAGCTGATCATGGAAATGCTGATTACATGATTAACGACGACGGTTCGCCAAACACACAACATAGCTTAAACCTTGTACCATGTATTTTGATTGACAAAGATAAAAAAGCAATCAAAAATGGTAAATTAGGGGATATTGCTCCAACTATTTTGGATTTAATGGGTATCGAAAAACCAGCCATTATGACTGGTGTAAGCTTAGTATAAGCTTTGAAGATACCAATCAGATAATAAAAAAGGTCAGGTTTCAAAAACCTGACCTTTTTCTATGGTAATGGGATAATTAACTTCTCTCCTCGTTCTGTAATATCTTTTGTTTTCTTGTTAGCAGTCATAATCAATTGCTTGCTAACACCATATTTTTCTGCTACCACCCTCAGAATATCTCCAGGGCCTACTGTATGAATTGCTTTCACTTTTACATTCAGTTTCGTAATCCCTACCTTAATGCCCTCTGGCTGAACATCAGGATTAAGCGTTTGTAAAGCAGACTTGCTGAGATGATAACGATTGGCAATACCATAAAAAGTTTCGCCTGATTGTACTGTATGAGTAAACGATGTCCCTTTTACGGCAACTTCAGTTGCTTTCTTTTCTGGTTTAGCTGTTTCCTCTTTCTTTTTAGGTTCTTCTTTTTCCTTCTCAGCTACTTTCTTCTCTTCTTTTTCTTTCTTCTTTATTTCAGCTTTTTCTGAAGCTTTTTTGCCCTCATTTTCAACATCCTCCTCAGGCATTTCTGACGGAGCAGTTACAAGGTCGGCATCATCTTGACCTTTCATCGCATCCGACTGTGGAGCAGTACTTAAAACAACTTCAGTTTTTGTAGTTTCATCACTCATCGACTGCCAACCAACATACAGCAAAGCAATTACCAATGCCACTAAAACCAAAAGGGTTATCATTGGAATGTTTGAGTTTTCTTCAACTGGGCGAGGATTACGATAATCTTCCATATTTCGTAAGGATTGGTGAGGTTTATTTAAAAAATTAAAGAGTTTTCGACTGTTAAAATAATCAATTAATTTAAAATAACTAATTACTTCCCTTCAATTCATTAACCATTTCTGCAACTTTTTCGCTTAGTTCGCTTTTATAATTTTGCAATTTAGTAGCTATTTCCTGATTTTCAATACCCAACATTTGTATGGCAAGAATTCCTGCATTTTTAGCACCATTCAAAGCAACAGTAGCTACAGGAACACCTGAGGGCATTTGTAAAATAGAGAGTACAGAATCCCAGCCATCGATTGAATTTGAAGATTTTACAGGTACACCAATAACAGGAAGCGTTGTTACAGAAGCTACCATGCCCGGCAAATGTGCCGCACCGCCTGCTCCAGCAATGATTACTTTAACGCCTCTATCACGAGCAGTCTGTGCATACTCAACCATTTTTAAAGGTGTTCTATGAGCCGAAACGATGTCTATTTCATACTCTACTCCAAATTGTTTACAAACGTCGGCAGCTTCTTGCATTACTTTAATGTCTGAAATACTACCCATGATGATTCCTACCATTGTACAATAACAAATTAAATTGCGTTATAAAGAATACAAATTTAGGTCGAAAAATCGAAAAAGCCTCTACTTCCTATAACGTAGAGGCTTTTAAAATAATATAAATGCTTAAAGATTAAGCATTTTCAGAAGGTTCAATGGATGGATTTTCTGGTAATTCTTCTTTAAAACTTTCTACAGGCTCATCTTCCTTTCTTTTTCCCGTAATAAAACGCCAGATAGCAGTTAAACCTGCACCAATCGCCACGATACCCAGTTTTCCTAACTTGAGTAATGGAAGGAAAAACTTACCTAATAGCCCTAAGAACCCTAATTTAGCCAATACTTTTCCTGCTACTAAACCTCCGATACCTACGGCTGCTACTACGTCTAAACCTGGGTCGAAATCTTTATATTTATTGCCATCTGTAAACTCTACGATATTTAAAACCTTGCTGATGTCATTATTAACCATGGCTAATTGAGACATTCCACCTACAGCATTTAATATCAACACACCTTTTCTACCCAAAATCCTAATGTTATAATTAAGCGTATTTTCGGCGCTATCATCAAATTTAATTTCTTTGGCCCAATGCAATACCTTATGTTCTTTATCATAAAATGGTTTTGCAGCCCAACCTACTAGCTTAACACTTCCATAACCCTCTTTTACTCTTTCTTCATTGCCAGCAGCTATATCTTCCTGCATATCAGCTAGCAGATCGTCATAGTTTATGTCGTCTGCATCATCATCTTTTACAAAGCCCATTTCGTCCCATTGAACGATAAAAGAATAACTTGACGCATCAGTCACTTTTCCACCTTCTGGTAAAATCATGCCTAAGATTTCTTGAGGAGGATTTCCCCAAAGTTTAGTCACTACAAAATCAGCTTGTTCGGCATTCAGGAATTTAAAGCCAGCAGGAATGGTGATTTTTGCAATACCATTTTTTAGCAAGATTGTACCATGTTGATAATTCATGGCATGCTCAACGGAATCAATGAAGGCTTCTTGTACTGCCAAGGCTTTTGATTCCTCATCACTGTTTTTTTTGTCTTTCTGTGCAGATACTGAATAAATAAATGTGATACATAACAGTAGTAGACCTAAAGTTTTTTTCATGTGTATAAAATTTAAGATGTGAGCCTTAAAAATATCATTAATAAATGAAAAAAGGAAAATAATTTATTAAATGGTAAGTCTAAGTCTGTGATAATTTTCAAAAATTCCATTTTAACATAGATATTTAAGAAAACAGGATAATAATATTTACCTAAATAGATGAATTTGATATGCAAAAGAATTGAAATGGAATATAAAATGTAACCCCTTTCGGCAGAGCGATAGTGGCATTAAACAACATAATCTGCTGAAAGAATCAATTGTATTGAGCCATCATAGAGATTTATTTATATTCAGTATAGATATAGGTAGATTCAAGGGATTGTAATTTTTTAACCATATCTATCAAACCACTACCAACGTTTTCTGTGATAACCTGTAAAACCCGTATTAATTCGTTATAACTATTGGGTTTTACGAAATAGCATATTGCTCCGAGTTTAACGGCATTCACCATGTCTTCTTGATGCGACGATGTCGAGATAATGATGGCTGGTATATTTTTGTAGTTTTTATCGTTTTTCAATTTTTTAAGACATTCCCAACCATCCATAATTGGCATGTTTAAATCCAAAAATATAAGTTGAGGTTTCTCATGAAGCATTTCTAATTTCCTGAAAAACTCTTCACCATTAATTGCACAGTGGCATACAATATTGTCGTCTATTTCTTCTAGAGCCTCGCAAAACATTTCAGTATCATCCCTATCGTCATCAGCTAAAAATATTATTTTTTGTCCCATATCTAAATACTAATTCCTTTTTGTTTTAATGGAAGTGTTATAACAAATGTGGCACCTTTGTCCAAACTGCCAATTGCAATGATATTGCCACCATGACGCTCTACAATTTTCTTGCAAAGAGATAAACCTAAACCTGTACCTTCATAATCATCTTTTGGGTTTAAACGGGTAAACGTTTCAAATATTTGCTCTGAATGGTCAGGTTTAAAGCCAATTCCATTATCTGTCACCGTAATACGATAAAAGTCTTGATTGTCAACCTCTGAAGAAATAGATATATGTGGAGGTACACCAGTTTTAGCAAATTTGATTGAGTTGTTGATAAGGTTATAAAAAAGTTGGTAAAGTAGTACCATAGCACCTTCTAATGTAGGGAGGTTTTGATACTCAATTGTTCCGCCTGTTTTTTGCAAAGCAACTTCTAAATCGGTCTCAATATTGCGTATGACTTCATTCAGATTAACGGATTCCGCCTTTTTTTGTATAGCATTGATAGTTGAGTAGGCTAATACTCCATCAATCATTGCGAACATGCGATCAGTAGCAACATGGATTCTTTGCATAAACCGCATTCCTGTATCATCTAATTTTTCGCGAAGGTGGTCTTCCAATCTACCAGTGAAGGTTTTTATTTTTCTTATCGGTTCTTTAAGGTCATGTGAGGCAACATGAGCAAACTGTTGTAGGTCTTCATTAGAGCGCTGTAATTCCCGAGTACGTTTAGTAACTTGCTGTTCTAATGTTTCAGCCAATATTTTATAACGATTTTCACTTTGCTGAAACCTCTCCTCTATACGCTTAATCTCGGTGATATCACGTGTCGTACCTGCAATAACTTCTACCTGACCATCTTGATTTAAAACCGGTACGAGAATATAGTCATAAATTCGGCTTCCAAGTTCAGCATGTGGAAAAGAAACAGTTCCACGGATTGATTTTTTTGTGGCGACGATCTCGTCAATTTCCCGCTCATGCATCTGTGCATGCCATTCTTCGTAGCCATTCTCGCGAAGCCCACGACCTATGGCATCTTCTGCGTTTTTACCCCACATAGTAAGAAGCGCCTTATTCGCATAAGTAAATCTGTAGCTAAGGTCAAAAACATACACTAGGTCGGGTGTGTTATCCGTAATGGAGTCATACAGTCGTTTTTGCTTTTCGGTAGTCTCTAATGCATTCTTGAGGTTTATCTCAGACTGTTTCCGCTCAGTTATATCTTCAGTTGTTACTACTAGTAGTTCTCCCTGTTTTACGGCTGTAAAATAAAACCAGTGCTTCATGCCTTCTCCTGCATAATAACATTCAAATCTGGCAGTAATACCTGTTTCAGCAACCTCAATAAATTTTTCAAGAATACCAGTTTGTTTTACGAAAGGAAAAACATCACTATATCGCTTGCCTTTGTAATCAGTATCGCCAATCCAGTTAAGTGTATGTGCATTAAAAAGTAAAATTGAGAAATCTTCGACCCTACCTTTTTCATTATATAGGCATTGCATCAGGGCAATCCCGTTTGAAGCAGAATCAAAAATGGTTTGGAAGAGGTCATTGTTTTCAGTTAATTTCATTGTTATAAAGTATGTCTTTGGAAGGTATTAGACCATAGGGTATTAAGATAAGTAATAAGGAAAGTTGTGCAATATTTTAAAAGTCAATAGATTATAGGGCTCTTTCAAACAATTCAATGCATAACTTTACAGCAAATTAATAGAAAATTTTAGAAGTTAAAATATTATAAAAACAAAAAATCCGAAGGAATTGTCCTTCGGATTATGTATATACGAAACAGTTCTAATCTTGCTAGATATTAAGCAATTACTTTAAGGGTTTCCTTTACTGCTTTTACTTTTTCTTTCAGAGAAGTTAAGTCTTCATCTACTACTGTTACATGTCCCATTTTACGGAATGGCTTTGTGATTTTTTTACCATACAAAAATGGATATACACCTGCTATGGCTAAAGCCTCATTCATCCCAACATATTTTGCTTCGCCAGTGTAATTATCTTCACCCAATAAGTTCACCATCGCCGCTTTTGAATGGGCAGTAGTGTCGCCTAATGGTAAGCCTAGAACAGCCCTAAGATGTTGCTCAAACTGAGAAGTGTGATTTGCCCTGATGGTATGATGACCGCTATTATGTGTACGTGGCGCTACTTCATTGATAAGAATCTGACCATCTTTCGTCAAAAACATTTCGACAGCCAGTAAGCCTACAATACCTAATTTTTCGGCAGTTTCTATCGCAATTCTCTTTGCTTCTTCATGGATATGTTCATTCACAGCCGCTGGTGCGAATAGGTATTCCACCAAATTATATACAGGATGAAATACACATTCAACGGTTGGGAATGTCTTGATTTCGCCATGTTCGTTTCTTGCTACGATTACGGCTATCTCTTTATCAAAGTCTATTGCTTTTTCTAATAAACTTGGTTCTGTAAAGGCTAAAGGTAAATCATCTTCAGAACTTAGTTTTTGTACACCACGTCCATCATAACCCCCTTTGCCTAATTTATTGAAAGCAGGTAAGAAATCAAGATGTTTGCTGATATCTTCTACAGAATCTGTCAGGATAAAAGCAGAAGTAGGTAGATTGTTATCTAAATAAAACTGTTTCTGAATGCGTTTATCTTGAATGATTTCTAATACTTCGGGCTGTGGAAATACTTTCTTGCCTTCTGAACGAAGTTTTTTTAATGCTTCTAAATTAACATTCTCGATTTCAATCGTAATTACTTCGCAGTCTTGTCCAAACTGGTAAACGGTGTCATAGTCCAGAAATGACCCAACAACAAACTCTGGTGCAATTTTAGCACAAGGAGCATCAGGGTCTGGGTCAAGTGCTTTTACGTGAATATCTAAATCGATAGCGGCTTGGAGTAACATCCTTCCTAGTTGACCACCGCCTAATAAACCTAATTTGAAATTTTTAGAAAACATTGGATTGCTGTAGGGGAAAGATACTAGCAATTAGTAGCAAAAATTGAATAAAAACCCTTGTTTGCTTTGTCGTAGTATCTTCCCTTATTTTAATTTTTCACAAAATTACGTTGAAATCTGTAAACCTTAGTAAATTTGTGTACTCTAAATAAATTAGAGGGGAAATTTTGGAGAAAAATTTATGAAAAATTCAATAAATCTTCGTTTTGGTATTTTGGTTGCTATTATTTTAGTGGCTACTGCTTTCCGTTTTTTAGCTGTTGTAGCACCAACTTTATCAAACTTTTCACCAGTAGGCACTATTGCTTTATTTGGTGGCGCATATTTTACTAAAAAATATTGGGCATTTGTAGTACCAATGGTTGCGCTGTGGTTATCTAACTTAGTATTGAATAATGTTTTTTACAAACAGTGGTATCCTACCTTTTCATTTGGGTTCGATGCTTCTGTGTTTTTTACCTTTGCTTTAGTAGTATTGGTAGGAATAGTTACTTTGAAAAAAGTAAATGTAACAAACTTACTTGGTGCTAATTTATTGGGTACACTAGTGTTTTTTATTGTATCAAACTTCTTTGTTTGGACGGCTGGAAAAATCTATCCTCAAACTTTTGATGGATTGGTATCGTGCTATACAATGGCTTTACCATTCTTGAAAAATACGTTGATGAGTAACCTAATCTTTTCTGCTATTATGTTTGGTGCTTTTGAATACGCACAATCGACTAGTAAATCGTTGCAGTTGCAATAAGTGTTTAGGAATATTTATCTTAAAAGTAGTGTAAGGATGCTTTACACTACTTTTTTTGTTTGATAGATGTTAAAACTCGTACTATAAACAAAAAAAAGTGCAGGGGATGCACCCTACACTTCTATCTACAATAATATCTAGTTATTTTACGCCTCAATATCAACAATAGCTGCTAAGTGTTTCCAGAACGAAGGGTATGATTTTACTACAACGTCTGGTTCTTCAATCTCAACATCCGCAATTAAAGCTAAAGGAGCAAAAGCCATTGCCATACGGTGGTCATCATAAGTATGGAATGATGTTCCCGCTGGAATGCTTTGATTACTTGAAGTCAGTAAGTATTTATGATTTTTTTCTGTTTCTACTAAACTCGCTCCGATTTTAGCCAACTCTGTTTGTAAAGCATAAATTCTATCAGTTTCTTTTACTTTTAGCGACTCTACGCCCGTTAAAGTAAGCGGAATGTTTTTGGCTGCTGCTACTACACAAACCGTTTGAGCAAGGTCTGGGCAATTGGTGAAATCCCAAGCTAAAGTACTTTCAGCAGGAATTTTAGTTAATTTAAATCCACGACCTGTATATTCAGACTTCACACCTAAATGGCTCATAATATCAGTAATGACAGAGTCACCTTGTAATGAATTTTCTTTTAATCCTAATAACTCTAATTCAGCATCTTCAAATTCAGAAAGTGCTACGATTGAAAACCAATAGCTTGCTCCTGACCAGTCAGATTCAATGGCATAAGGAATTACCTCATATTTTTGAGCAGGTACTGTAATCGTCAAATTTTCCCAATCTGGACTCACCGTAATACCGAAACTCTTCATTTGTTGAATCGTCATTTCGATATAAGGTTTAGACCCTAACTCTCCCGTAATCGTCAGAATTAATCCTTCTGGTAATAAGGGGGCAATCATCAAAATAGCAGAAATGTATTGTGAAGAAACATCTCCTCTGATAGCCAAATGGTTGTTTCCAGAGAAGTTAAAACCATTTAACTGTAATGGAGGATAACCTTCTTTATTCAAATATTCAATATCAGCACCCAAAGAACGAAGGGCATCTACCAAAATGCCAATCGGGCGTTCACACATTCTTGGCGTACCTGTCATCGTCTTGTGCTGACCTGTTACTGCGAAATATGCCGTTAAAAAACGCATAGTAGTACCAGCATCAATCACATCAGCAATAGCATCATCAGAAGCCAACAAACGCATCATCGTTTGTGTGTCACGTGCTTCCGCAAGATTTGATAAATTGTCTTTTCCTTGTGCCAAGGCATTGATAATCAAGGCACGATTAGATTCTGATTTTGAAGAAGGTAAGGGTATTTCCGTTTGGAAAGATTTCTGTACTTTAGGAAGTAATAGCTTTTTCAATGTATGATTTCTGATTTATTTTCGGAAAATATCATTCCCGATATACTTCTCTGATTCGTTTTTGGGATTTAAAGAATACAAAGATACAAGAAAACCTTGAAAATAGGCTCTGTAGAAATGCTTTACAGCGTACAAAGTAAGGGCTAGGAAATAACAATAAAATTAAAATAGTTTTTCGAAACTTGCTGGCGTTAATATTGTAGCTGTCACTACGTAAGATAAACGATGATATTTTGTGAATTAAAGGATTGTATATAAATATTATAAATCGCATCGGCAGACCACTCACAACTTATCATTCACAATTCTAATTTAACTCTTCATCCTCCACAATACTCTCTCTAAAGCGTTCTTGATAAATATTCAGCAATTCTTCCAATTGCCAAGCCGTAATGGCCAAGGTATTGATTGGAATCTCTTGAATTCGTCCATTATTAGTAAAAACCAATATTTCCGAATAACTATTCCCTTTCACTTCTGGACGAATCTGTAAACCATGCACAAATGCCCAAGAAACAAAAGGCTGTCCAACTACTTGAATGCCATCTTGACTAATAATAATTTTCGCTTTTGACTTAATTTTCTCTAAATACCTATAAGTCAATACGATACTAGTGAATAAACATAATACACTTGATATATATTCTGTTCTGATTAAGAAAAAAATTACATATAAAAATGTTCCTAGTCCACCCAACAGGAGTAGATGTTGGTCGGATGGACGCGTATAAATAACTGTCACTTGCGAAATCTCTACTTTTTCAGGCATATCAATTCAAGCTAGGGTCGCTAGGATAATTAGCTAATACTTTAAAAGAACCTCCCATTTCTTTGAGAATTGTTCTCCAAAAATTTTCTATTGGCGTATCAAAAATTACTTCTGCGGTAGTGGTTGATACAATCCATGAGTCTTTCTTGAGTTCATTGTCTAGTTGGTCTTCTTCCCAACCCGAATATCCAATAAAACAGCGGATATCACTAGGAGATAAAACACCATTATTGAGCAAACTCTTTACTTGCTGGAAGTTTCCACCCCATGTAACACCATCCATCAAAGTAATCCCCCCTTCGATGATATCAGGACGGCGGTGTACATAATGCAAAGTATTATGCTGAACTGGTCCCCCTACATAAAGGGGTATATCTGGATAAATATTTTCTTCTAATACATCATCAAGATTCAGGTTAGAAGCTTGATTCAGAATCAATCCAAAAGAACCTTGGTTAGTTTCGTGTTCACAAATAAGTACAACACTACGGTTGAAATTAGGATCCTTGAGAAAAGGTTCTGAGATAAGTATGGAGCCTTTTGTGACGTTTTTCATGGTAGGTATTTAAAGGATTATTGGTGAATTAAGGAATATTTATAAATCTTTGCAGGAATATCCTGAAAGGATAATGGTCGTAATGATATAGATTAAGTGCTATGGAGCTTAATTAAGAAGTTTAACTAAAAATACAATGCAAAACCTGAATCTCCAAACTACTTACCTACTTTTAGGCTCAAATTTGGGAAACAGAGAAGAAATTCTTGAAAATGCTATTGAATTAATTGAAAATAGAGTAGGGTTTGTGCTTAAACGTTCAAAATTCTATGAAACCGCTCCGTGGGGCGTAGATAATCAGCCTAATTATTTGAATATAGCCATTGCTGTAATTACAACTCTGAATCCTAATGAATTGTTGATAGAAACACAACAGATTGAAGAAACGTTAGGACGAGTACGACTAGAAAAATGGGGTGCAAGGCTAATTGATATTGATATTATTTTTTTCGGAGAACAAATTATTAACGAGCCAACCCTTGTAATACCTCATCCGTTGATGCATGAAAGAAATTTTGTGTTAGTACCCCTTGAAGAAATTGCCCCTGATTTTATACACCCAATTTTCCATAAAAGTATCATAGCATTATGTAATCTCTGTGCTGATATCGGGGAAGTAAAGCCTTATTTATGACCCACAGAATAGGGGAGGAGGAGCGTAAAAAAAGTGGTATTCCCGTTAGTATGCGCATTGATGCTCCCACCGTGAAGTTTTACAATGCGATTGACCAACGATAGCCCAACGCCATAACCTTTGATATTGGCAGTATTTTGGCTTCTATAGAAAGGTTCAAATACTAAAGCTATTTCCTTCTGAGGCATAGCACCTGTGTTTTCAAACTGTACTTCAATCTGATTTTCCAGAAAACGAATGCATACTTTTACGGAGTGATTTTCTGAGAATTTACAGCCGTTTTCTAATAAATTCACAAAAGCAGTTTTGAGTAATTGTGCATTTCCTTGAATCACTAGCTGAGTATCTTCTTCTAATTCACTGGTGAAATTTACTTGTACCTGATAGTCCTTTTCAGCTTGTAATAATAAATCTCCCGCTTCCCAGATTATTTCATCAAGCCGTACTTCATCATACATCAGACTATGGTTCAAATCGCTTACTTTGGCTAGCTCCAATAAAGTATTTGATAGCTGACCTAACTCCCGAATATCTTGTCTGACAGATAGTAGCGTTGTTAAATACTGTTCTTCACTTCTGCTTTTCAATAAGGTAACATCAATTTGTGACCCTATTTTCATCAAAGGATTTTTCATTTCATGGGATACATTCGAAACAAATAAATTTTGTAAACGAAATACCTCTCCAATTCTTTCTAGTAGCTCATTAAAGGTGGCAGTTAATTGCCCAATTTCATCTTTGGGATTTTGAATCGTCAGTCGCTGATTAACGTTTTGAGGATAAATGGTCTTTACTTGTTTAATTACCTCAGAAATAGGCGACAAGGCACGAACAGAAAAATACCAACCCGTTACGGCCACTACGGCAATTACAATAAAAAACAACCCAAACATGGTGTTTTGTAAATTCTTTAAATCTCGCTCTCCAGATGAATCTACCGCCCCTGCAATGGTAACAACCCGATTGAAGCGGTCTCTATAAAGAATACCTACAATCTTAAAATCTCCTTGTGTAAATCTTGAAATGCGTTCTTTTCTTACCTGATTCAGCATTTCAGAAGAAATCTTGAACCCACTTGTGTCATTGGTAGAATATACTTTTAAATTCTCATAATCGTAAATAATGAGGTTTTCACGATAAAGAACATCTCTGTTGTTTTGATTAATTTTCTTGAGCAACTTAGAATTTACTTCATTAAATGTCACCAACAATTTTGCAGAGGTAGAAGCTTTTTGGGTAAGACGATTATAGAATTCTTCTTTTACGTAATTATAGCGTAAACCATAAATTACAATAAAAATCACCAAAACAATTACAGACACTAACAGTGTAAATTGTAAAGTAAGCTTTGCTCTAATTTGCATAATTTATGAGAACGTTTTTAAAGTTATTCTTCAACTTTTAATACATATCCAACACCATATTGGGTATGTATAAGTTTGGTGTCGTAATTTTTGTCAACTTTCTTGCGAAGCATCGTCATAAATACTTCGATAACGTTTGTGCCCATTTCAAAACGACTATCCCATACTTTTTCGGCAATATCTGCTTTGGAAATTACTTTCCCCTGATTTCTTAAAAGGTATTCTAACAAAGCAAACTCACGAGCGGTTAAATCAATTTTATTGCCAGCCCTAGTGACTAAATGGGCATCCAGATTCATTTCTAAATTATTATAGCTCAAAATATTGGTATTGCTAAGTAATGGCGCAACATGTGTACGTTTGCTTAATACCTTGATACGTGCCATGAGTTCCAGAAAATCAAAGGGCTTTACTAAGTAATCATCAGCCCCAGCATCAAACCCCATCAATTTTTCTTGAATACTACCCATTGCCGTAAGCATTAGAATAGGCGTGACTACTCCTTCTTCACGAAGTTGCTTGCACAATTCAAGCCCATTAATACCCGGCATAATGATATCAGTAACGATGATTTGATATTGATTTTTACGTGCAAGGTGTTTGCCAATGAGTCCATCATAAGCTATATCTACTTCAAAACCATTTTCCTCTAATCCCTGTCGAAGCGATTGGAGTGTTTTGGGTTCATCTTCTATTAATAATATTTTCATGGATATTGTAGGTAAATACTTTATCAAAGATAAAATAAAAAACTCCGCAAGACACTTAAATTCTTGCGGAGCCATCACTAATTAAATATTTTTATAGATTTTCAGAGACTTTTGATTTATCCATCGTTGCCATCGTTCCAAAAACATAATCCCAAAGCGGAGAAGATACACCAAAAACAGCGTTACCATCTTTATAATGATGCACAGCATGGTTAATCCATAATTGCTTCATGAAGTTTTTAGGTGGAGCATACGCATGAACAGAATAATGTACTAACAAATACGCTGCATATCCCCAAATAAAACCTGGGAAGAAAGCGTAAGCTGCCTCGCCCATCAAAACAAAAAACAAAGAAAACAATGTTACAGCTACAATCACAGCCACTATAGGAGGCATCGCTAAACGAGTTTTGTCCTTAGGGTATTCATGATGTACACCATGAGCAATGTATTGAAATTTAGCTCTTGCTTCGGTTGTTGGTTCAATGTGATATACACTTCTATGTACCCAGTATTCAATGAATGTAAATGATATTGCACCAATGAAGAACAAAGCACCAATAGCCCAATTGGCTAATTCTGTATGAGTAAAGGCATAAAATCCAAGCACAAAACCTGCAACAAAAAATAAAGATACTGGAATGGCAATGTGTGTGTGCGATAGTTTCTCTAAGATTGGATTTTCAAATAATTGTTTAGAGCCACTATTTTTAGGTCTAATTTTTGTGTTTTTCGCTTCCATAATACTATTTTAGATAAGTAGGAGAGTTAGCGTATAAATTGTATTAATTTAATATTAAGAGCTTAATACCTATCATTTTGTTGAATTATAACGACAAAGATACTCAACTTTTATTTACAATAAAATACCATTTATCATGTTATTTAGTGATATTATGTATATCACTAATAGTCAGTCCGCTATGTTTGATTATTCTTGGGTGCTTTAGCTTTAATAATTAATCTTAACGATTGGTCATAGGTAATATAATTCCATAGCCAGTTAATAAATATCAATACCTTGTTTTTTACGCCTACAATAGCGATTAAGTGTACAAACATCCATGTAAGCCAAGCAAAAAAACCTTGAAAACGCCAAAAAGGTAAATCTACTACAGCTTTGTTTCTACCGATAGTAGCCATTGACCCCAAATCTTTGTATTTAAAATCTTCGAGGGCATTTCCTTTTAGTATATTTTTTAGATTAGTAGCCAGTAATTTACCTTGCTGTATCGCTGGTTGAGCTACTTGTGGATGACCATTCGGAAATTTATCCTCAGTCATATACGCTACATCACCAATCGCAAAAATGTTTTCATAGCCATCTACCAGATTTTGTCTATTTACTTTCAACCTTCCTCCACGAACCATTACTTCAGGCTTGATACCCTGTATCACATTCGCTTTTACCCCCGCTGCCCATACTAAATTGTTGGTTCGGATAGTAGTTCCATTATTAAAATAAACATGCTTACCATCAAAATCAGTCACTCGGGTATTGAGGTGGACAATTACGCCTAATTGTTCCAGATAATCTTTTGATTTAATTTGTGCATTAACAGACATCGGCCCTAATAATTCAGCCCCAGACTCTATAATGTGCACTTGCATCAAATTGAAATCTAGCTCTGGATAATCGTTTGGCAAAACCATTTTTTTCATTTCAGCCAACGTACCTGATACTTCCACACCAGTAGGTCCGCCACCTACTACGACCACATTCATCAAGCCGATTTTGTCTTCTTCTTGATCAGCCAATAAGGCCTTTTCAAAGTTTTCTAATAACCTATTCCTAAGCCCTAGTGCTTCGCTTACCGATTTCATGGGCAAAGCATTATCTTCAATATTTTGATTTCCAAAAAAATTGGTGTCGGCTCCAATCGCTAATACTAAATAATCGAAAGTAAGCTCGCCAATATTAGTTACAATAATGTTTTGCTCAGGGATAATCTTTGTTACAGTTGCCACCCTTACAAACACATTGTTGTAATGATGAAAAGCTAGCCGAAGCGGAAATGAAATGGCTGATGGTTCGAGCCCCGCAGTTGCTACTTGATAAAACAGCGGTTGAAATTGATGATAATTGTTTTTGTCAATCAGAACAACTTCAAAATCATAACTACCTGCTAATTCTTGGGCTAATTTTAGTCCTCCAAAACCCGCTCCAATGATTACTACTCTCTTACGATTACTTTCTTGAATGTTCAGGGGCATACTGTTCTTAATTTAGGTTATCAACAGCACAGGGTTGGGGTGGAAATTTCCAACTTTTAGCTGTCACTTCTTCATAGTAACGTTCATATAGGGGTAAAATATTGGCAATATCAAATTCTTTGGCTCTTTCATGGGCATTATGTTTGAATCGGGCTAATACTTCATCATCTTCAAGAATTGATATAGCATTTTTTGCCATATCGTCAGTATCTCCAATTTTCGAAACATAACCTGTTACCCCATTAATGTTTACTTCAGGCAAGCCACCGGCGTCTGATGAAATAATTGGCACTTCACAAGCCATTGCTTCTAGTGCTGCCAAGCCAAAACTTTCTTTTTCAGAAGTCAGTAAAAATAAATCTGCCAATGAAAGTACTTCCTCTATTACATCTAATTTCCCTAAAAATCTTACGTCTTGTTGTACGCCCAATTCTCTGCAAAGCATTTCAATAGAAGTACGTTCTGGACCATCGCCAACTAAGAGTAACTTAGAGGGAATCTTCTGATTTACTTTATGAAAAACATGTACCACGTCCTCAATTCTCTTTACTTTCCTGAAATTTGAGGTATGCATTAGCAATTTTTCCCCATTTGGACAAATCGCTATTTTAAAATGATCTTTACGAAGCTTTTTAAAACGCTCCAAATCGATAAAATTAGGAATCACCTCTATTTTACTGACAATTTCAAATTCTTCATAAGTATCATTTTTCAAACTTTCAGAAACTGCTGTTACCCCGTCAGACTCGTTGATAGAAAAAGTAACGACAGGCTCAAAGGAAGGGTCTTTGCCTACTAAAGTAATGTCTGTTCCATGCAAAGTGGTGATAAAAGGAATGTGAATACCTTTTGATTTTAGAATTTGTTTAGCCAAATAAGCCGCCGAAGCATGCGGAATAGCATAATGAACATGTAATAAATCGAGCCTTTCATTGAGAACTACGTCAACTATTTTACTTGCCAATGCCGATTCGTAAGGAAGGTATTGGAAAAGTGGATAGCTGGATACACTCACTTCGTGATAGTAGATATTTTCGTTAAAAAAGTCTAACCTTGAAGGTTGTGAATAGGTGATAAAATGTACTTCATGACCTGCCTTAGCAAGTGCCTTACCTAATTCTGTGGCTACTACACCACTACCTCCGTAAGTAGGATAACAAACAATTCCGATTTTCATTAATCTAATATTGAAGCGGTTCGCCGCACGTTGTGGATATGTAAAGTTAAGTCTTAGCGAATAGACTTATTAAGAGACTAACACACAAAAACAAAAAAAAATCTCTTTAAGTCACTAAAAAGTTTTTTAAGGGACGAAAATGGAATAAATTTGGTTGTTAGAGTAAATCGTTTATCCCACTGTTGCTGTTTAATTCACGAAAGCTAGCCTTTAACAAAATGTTGAGAACCCCTCGTAAAGTAACATATCTACAAGTAATTATGGGCTTTAGTCGACTAATCCGTTGGCAGAATTTAGCAATTATCGTATTTACCCAATATTTCACAAGGTATTTCCTAATTCGTGATAAACCGCTTTCTTTTACTCACTTATTTGAAATTTTATTCGAAAAAAACTTATTTCTCATCTCGTTGGCTACTGTGTTTATTGCCGCCTCAGGCTATATCATTAACGATTATTACGACATTAAGATTGACCTTGTCAATAAACCAGATAGGGTAGTGATTGGGCGATATATCAAAAGAAGATGGGCATTATTGATACACCAATTTTTTAATGGTGCTGGCATAGCGTTAGGACTATTGGTGGATAAAAAAATAGCCTTAGTAAACCTATTTGCCGTTTTTTGTTTGTGGCTCTATTCAAATCAACTAAAAAGATTACCCTTTTGGGGGAATTTAATGGTAGCTATCCTCACGGGTTTTTCTTTATTAGTGTTGGCTGTTTATTATCCCGGACATCAGCGTCAGGTATGGGTATATGCTACTTTTTCGTTTTTTATTACTTTAATTAGGGAAATAATTAAAGACATGGAAGATGTAAAAGGGGACGAACTGCACGGGTGCAAAACACTTCCTATCATTTGGGGGATTGCTCGCACCAAAAGGCTCGTTTTTGGATTTATAGCAATATTTATCTCCATTTTGTTTGTATTAGCTACACAGTTGCCTAATCAGCGTGTAGCTTATATTTTTCTAGTACTGATGTTCCCCGTAGGTTTTTTGACCTATAAATTAGTATATGCCGATAAGCCAGACGACTTTGCTTTTCTAAGTAATGCTTGTAAAATGATTATGCTGATAGGTGTGCTAACGATGATATTTGCATAGAAATGCCAAAGTTACATAAAATAAAAAGAGGCCTCGCTTAAGCGAAGCCTCTGAATAATCATCATTAAAGTTTATCAAAAATGTTCAAAACCTGGGGACGTAACATTAATCAATGTGCCAGATTTCATCATTAGTTTTACGCCATCAACATCGTTTGTCATATAGCCCAAAAAGCTAATATCAGCCATATTTTTAATGGTTTCAAAATCTTCTTGTTTTACGGTAAATAATAACTCATAATCTTCACCACCATTCAAGGCTGCCGTCATCGGACTAAAGTTTAATTCAGTAGCCACTAAATATGTTTGGTCGTCGATTGGAATTTTATCTTCAAAAATTACTGCACCCGTGCCCGAGTTTTTACAAAGATGTAGTAACTCAGAAGCCAATCCGTCTGAAACATCAATCATTGATGTAGGGACAACCCCTAAATCACGCAATTCATAGATTACATCCATTCTTGCATTCGGTTTCAATTGGCGCTCTATCACATAATCTTTGTCTTTATCTAACTGAGGTTGCATATCTGGATTAGCCAAGAATACCTGTTTTTCTCTTTCAAGGGTTTGTAGACCAATCAAGGCAGCACCCAAATCGCCCGAAACGCAAATAATATCATTTGTCTTGGCAGTATTTCTTAAAACGATGTTCTTTTTTTCAGCAGTACCCAATGCCGTAATCGAAATCACTAGTCCAGCACGCGAAGCGGAAGTATCACCACCTACCAAATCTACTTTATATTCATCACAAGCTATCTTGATTCCTTCATACAATTCTTCAATGGCTTCTACTGAAAAACGATTGCTCAGCCCTAGGCTAACCGTAATTTGCTTAGGAATAGCATTCATCGCTGCAATGTCAGAAACGTTCACTGCAACAGCCTTATAGCCTAAATGTTTAAGGGGTGTATAAGCTAAATCGAAATGTACGCCTTCCATCAAAAGATCAGTAGACACTACTAATTCTTTGCCAGCAGTATCAATAATGGCAGCATCATCGCCAATGCCTTTGATAGTTTCGGGATTAATATTTTGAAATTTTGAATCGATTAACTTTATCAAGCCAAATTCTCCGATTGTACTTAATTCTGTTCTTGTTTCCATGATACAAAGTTACGTTGGATTTTGTGATTGAGACAACCGAAGGATTGATATTTTAGGGAAAAGAAAAAAGCCACCCAGTTACGGGTGGCTTCGGTGCAATAATTTATGTTTGGTTTAAGGATTTACTAATTGTAAATTAACAATTTTATTGCCAGCTTTTATATCAGCTTGCAAAGATTCCAAGGTAACAGCAGCGCCAGTACCATCAATACTAACAATAGTGAATTCTATTGTACCTGTAGTACCTGTAGGGTTGCTTCCTGCTGCGTTTTTCAAGCCTGTAAGGCTTAAAGTTTTATCTGAGTTAGTTAAAGTCCAGCTTCCTGTGAAAGTCGAGTTGTCTTTAGCAGTTAATGTAGCCGCCCCTGATGAAGTTAAGCTTAATTTATAATAACTATATCCAGCCTCGATGTTTGTTGCTTTTGTTTTGTTATAAACTTCAACACCAGCTTCTTTAGCAATACTTACTGTGAATGTTTTAGTTAGCTTTTCTTTCACAGATGGCTCAACTGGATTTTTACTACCACAGCTACTTAATACTAAGATAAATGCAAAGAGAATAGGAAGGGATAGAATTAATTTTTTCATTACCATGTTAGATTTTTAATTTTTGAGAGATAAAAATGATAAAATAAATTGATTTCAGCAAATTTGATACAATATATAAAAAATAATTATGCTAAAAAAATACTCGAAATCTCAACTATCATTAAGAAATGGTCAAGACCGTGATGAAATCTGGGTAGCTTACAAAGGTCATATTTATGATGTTACACATTCCAGACTTTGGCGTAATGGTAAACATTACGAACATTGGGCTGGGCAAGACTTAACTGATGAACTAAAAGACGCACCACATACTGATAAAGTTTTTGAAAAATTTGTTGTTGTGGGTGAATTGGTTTAGTTACTTTTATATGACTACTACACCTAAAAAAAGGTTGCATTTCATTTTTATAATAATACATTTTAAATAGAAACAATGATTTTAATTGCAGAAAGTGGCTCAAGTAAAACAGATTGGCGAATGATTGCTCCCAACGGAAGCGTATCTCAAGTCAAAACGATTGGGTTGAATCCATATTATCAAACTACTGATTCTATTATTGAAGAATTACAGAAAAATTTATTGCCTTCTCTTAACAATCAGGTAGTTTCTGAAGTTTTTTACTATGGTACGGGTGTGACTAACGATGAAAAAGCAGATATTATTCGTTTGGCTTTTAAAGCAATTTTTACGGAGGTAAAATCTATTGAGGTTCATAGTGATATGTTGGCGGCTGCACGTGCTTTGTGTGGACACACTGCTGGCATTGCCTGTATTTTAGGAACGGGTTCCAATTCTTGTTTTTATGATGGCAATGATATTACTTTTCAGGTACCACCTTTAGGTTTTTGGTTAGGCGACGAAGGCAGCGGAGGCTATCTGGGCAAACAATTAGTATTAAGCTATTTACACAAAGAAATGCCACAGGATATCCGTGAAAAATTTGAAAAGCGTTTCGGTGTCAAAGACCGTCTGGAGGTGTTAGATAATGCTTATCAGAAGCCTTTTCCAAATCGTTATTTTGCTTCTTTTTCAAAATTTATTTTTGATAATCGAAATAATCAATTTACGTTTAAGTTAGTAACAGACGCTTTCGGTTTATTCTTTGAAAAATACTTATTGAAGTATCCCGATTATCAGCAGTACAAAGTTCATTTTACGGGTTCTGTCGCTTTTTATTATTCAGATATTCTTAGAAGGGTAGCTATCGAAAAAGGCTTTAGCATAGGAATAATTATGGAAAGCCCCATCGCAGGATTAACATTATATCATAAGCCAACAAAGTTGTAAAACCTCCTTAAAAAATGAATTCTGCTAAGCTGTTAGGTGTTTAAAATAAAGAGACAGCTCTTAGCTATATCAGAAGATGACGCTTAACCTTTTAAAAAAGATACATATTTATGGCTAATTATATTTTTGTATTACTTTTTTAGTAAAGAGTTATATTTTTGGTAGATTTTTGTCAAGCTTTGACCTTAGAATTGTAAATTAGGAAATGGTTTTAGTGATAATGTACAATTAAAAAAGGAGAATAATTTCATGGTAAATTACGATAGAAATTTAGGCACAAAACAGAAGGCTCTTCGCATCAATCTCGACCGCAGGATTTATGGCTCTTTTGCTGAAATCGGGGCGGGGCAAGACGTTGCGGCTAATTTTTTTAAGTCTGGTGGAGCATCAGGTACAATTGCAAAAACCATCTCAGCATACGATATGGCTTTTTCGGATGCAATTTATGGAGAAGAAGAGTCAGGGCGATATGTAGTAGAAGCTCGCCTAATGAAAATGCTTACGCGTGAGTATAAGTTATTGAATGTACGCTTGACGGAAATGGCCTCAGAACGTACATTTTTTGCTTTTGCTGATACAGTGGCTGCTTTAAACTATCAAAAAACAAATGACCCTCATGGTTGGATTGGACTACGTTTCCAACTTGAGCCAAATGGTGCACCTAATGATGTTGTTATTCACGTAAGAATGAAAGACAATGATAACGTACTACAGCAACAGGCTTTGGGGGTTATCGGTGTAAACCTGATGTACGGATGTTTTTATTACAATGCTCAACCCGAAATTTTACTTCAATCTTTGATGGATGATTTATCCTCAGATAGAATTGAGATTGATATGATTCGTTTCCGTGGGCCAGATTTTAAAGAGGTAGACGACCGCTTGATGTCGCTGCACCTTGTAAAAAATGGATTTACCAATGCAGCACTTTTTGGTCCAGATGGCAATGTGATGCAACCTTCAGAAGCGTTCTACAAAAAACATATTGTAGCAGTGCGTGGTCGTTTCAGACCAGTGACTAATGTTTCTTTAGATATGATAAAAACGGGCTTGAAGCAGTTTGAAGCTGAGCCTGATGTGGATGATGATAAAGTGGTTTTATTAGCCGAGCTTACTTTAAAGAATTTACAAGCTGGCGGAGAGCAAATCAATGAAAGAGATTTCCTAGACCGTGTAGATATATTATGTTCACTCGGTCACACAGTATTGATTTCAAACTTCCATGAATATTATCGTCTAGTACAATACCTATGTGGTTTTACTAAATTAAGGATGGGTTTGATTCTGGGAATGCCTAACCTCGATTATATCTTTGAAGAAAAGCATTACACGAATATTGCAGGGGGAATTCTTGCGGCTTTCTCAACATTGTTTGCTCCTAAAATTAAATTGTATTTGCACCCAATGTTGAATGCTGAGGGAGAAATTGTAACTACTAAAGAATTTACTCCTCCTTCGCACCTGAAAGGGTTGTTCCAGTATTTGCAAGACAACGATAAATTTGCCGATATTAAACAATATGATAAGGACTTGCTGAAAATTAATACTGATGCGGTGTTGAGATTAATACAGTCTGGCGAGCCTGGATGGGAGGAATTAGTACCGCCAGTAGTGTCTAAATTGGTAAAAGGGAATTGTTTATTTGGATATCCTTGTGAAGTAACGCCTGCATAAGAAACTAGAACGGCTAATTCTCAAATCCTTTCTATTAGGCGGTGACTTAAGTCACTGCCTAATAGAAAGGATTTGATTTTTTTACAGTTTAATAGCTCTCACTACTTCTCTTTTCCCCCATATACCTACATGCTTTTCTACTTTAAATCCTGCTTGTTCCATCGCTCTTCTTACAACCGTTTTTGAGCAATAAGTAGTCAAGAATCCCCCTTTTTTTAAGAAAGATGCCACATGTGTAAATGTCTCTACCGTCCAGAGTTCTGGTTGTGAAGAAGGAGCAAAGGCATCATAATAAACTACATCAAATAGTTGTGATGTCTTGAAATCTTGAAGCGTACAGTTTACTTTTTGAAGTGAAAAATTAGGCGATATTTCAATATTTTCATGCCAATTTACATGATGAAGTTTTTGAAGCAAATCAGTTTCAGTACCAGTCTGATAATTCAATGATGATACATCTTCTTCTGAAATTGGAAAAGGCTCAAGAGTGGTATACTGCACTTGGAGGTTGTTCTTTTGTGCCTCTAAGGCTGTTACCAAGGCATTTAAGCCAGTGCCGAAACCTATTTCTAAAATATTAATCTCATTCGTTTCTTGCCTTTTAGCCAACAATCCCAATTCAATATATACTCTTTGGGTTTCGTCTAAAGCACCACGAACGGAATGATAATATTGGTTAAACTCTGTGCTGAATAAAGTAGTAAAACCGTCGTCAGTAATTCTTACTCTTTCCATTTTTATTTAGGACTTTAGGATTTAGGACTTGAAGACTTTAGGATTTTGTGACTTTTAAGATTATTTAATAACAAAAGACTTGAAGATAGAAAGCGTAAAACCTTTTATCTTCAAGTCCTCAAGTCAAAAATCTTCAAGTCCTTTAGTCTAAAATCCTAAAGTCTAAAATTAAAGCATCTCCACAAAACTATCAAACAAATAACGAGAATCGTGTGGGCCTGGTGATGCTTCAGGGTGGTGCTGAACCGAGAAAGCAGGTTTGTCTACTCTTCTTAAACCTTCCACCGTTTTGTCGTTTAGGTTAATATGAGTAAGTTCTACATTTTCGTTCGCTTCCAATTCTCCCATTTTTACGGCAAAACCATGGTTTTGTGAAGTAATTTCTGATAAACCAGTTACCAAGTTTTTCACAGGGTGATTTAAACCACGGTGTCCGTTTTTCATTTTATATGTTGAAAGACCAGACGCTTGTGCCAAAATTTGGTGTCCTAAACAGATACCAAAAGTAGGGCTATTGTTATCAACAATCTCTTTTACTGTTTCAATAGCGTAAGGCATTACCGCTGGGTCGCCTGGGCCATTAGAGATAAAATATCCGTCAGGATTCCACGCTTGCATCTCTGAATATGGCGTTTTAGCAGGGAATACTTTCAAATAACAATCTCTATCAGTAAGGTTACTTAGAATACTTTTCTTTACACCTAAGTCTAATACAGCCACTTTGTGTTCAGCATCAGGATTGCCCAAGAAATAAGATTCTTGTGTACAAACTTTTGATGAAAGTTCAAGTCCTTCCATTTGAGGCACTTTAGCCAACTCCTTTTTTAATTCTTCCACATCTAAGATTTCAGAAGAAATAATACAGTTCATCACACCTACTTCACGAATGTGACGTACAATTTGACGTGTATCAACTCCTGAGATTCCTACGATTCCTGCTTTCTCAAAGTAATTTTGCAAAGAGCCATCAGATGTTTTACGTGAATGGATTGGTGAAAATTCATTACAAACCATTCCTGAAATTTTTATAGAGCCTGACTCTTCTTCTAAATCGTTAACAACTCCATAATTACCGATATGAGAAGTCGTATTTACAATTACTTGTCCGAAATATGAAGGGTCAGTATAAATTTCCTGATAGCCAGTCATACCTGTATTGAAGCAAATTTCTCCGCCACTCGTCCCGATTTTCCCAAGGGCATTCCCTCTAAAAACTGTACCGTCTTCCAACAACAAAATAGCTGCTTGGCTTTGTGTTACTTTCATTTGATTGTTTCTTGGTTACTGTAAAGATTGTACTATAAAAAAGGAGGTCAATTAATTTGACCTCCTAATAAAAATATTTTTAGAAACGATAAAACAGCCTTTTTTTGAAGGTAAATCTTTGGACATTTCCCAAAAGTTACTTGTAAAAACTGCTTGTATCATCATTTGTTTCATTTCTGGTACAAAGATAGGGAATAAAAGATTTTTGGACAAATCCAATATTCTTAATTTTGAAATAGAACATAAATTTATCGAAAAACATTCATCATCATGAATAATAAAAAAAGCACAAACCCCAAAGAGTCTGTGCTTTTAATAGCTTGTTTATTGAAAACAGGTTTTCAATAACGATATTTTATTACAATACAGCTTCAGCCAAAACTAAAATTTTGTTGTTCAATACTTCAACAACACCACCATCAATGATGAACTCTTGTTTGTCTGCCGCTAATGTTCCTTTTCCTAACGTCGAAACGATAGGAGCGTGGTCTTTCAAAATTTGAAAAGAACCATCTGTACCTGGTAGCGTAACAACGTCTACTTCACCAGAGAACACTTTCTTGTCGGGAGTAATAATTTGTAAATTCATTTTTTTTCAGTTTATGAGTGTATGAGTTAGAAGTTTATGAGTAAGGTTTTACTCATAAACTCATTTACTCCTAAACTTTATTTCGATGCTTCAGCTACTAATCTTTCTCCTTTAGCAATAGCATCTTCGATACTACCTACTAAGTTAAAAGCAGCTTCTGGAAGGTGGTCATAATCTCCATCAATGATTGCGTTGAATCCTTTGATAGTGTCGTTAATATCAACCAATACTCCTTTTAAACCTGTAAATTGTTCAGCCACAAAGAATGGTTGTGACAAGAAACGTTGTACACGTCTAGCACGAGATACTACCAATTTATCATCTTCAGATAATTCGTCCAAACCAAGGATGGCGATAATATCTTGTAATTCTTTATAACGTTGAAGAATCTCTTTAACACGTTGAGCAGTGTTATAGTGAACATCACCTAAAATACTTGGAGATAAAATACGTGATGAAGAATCTAATGGATCCACGGCTGGATAGATACCTAATTCAGCAATCTTACGAGATAATACTGTAGTAGCATCTAAGTGAGTAAACGTAGTAGCAGGAGCAGGGTCAGTTAAGTCATCGGCAGGTACATAAACAGCCTGTACTGAAGTAATTGAACCTCTTTTTGTTGAAGTAATACGTTCTTGCATAGCACCCATTTCAGTAGCAAGCGTTGGTTGGTAACCTACCGCCGAAGGCATACGACCTAAAAGAGCCGATACCTCTGAACCTGCTTGTGTAAAACGGAAGATGTTATCAATAAAGAAAAGGATATCACGTCCTTGGTCTTCACCTTCAGCATCACGGAAATATTCAGCAACTGTCAAACCTGAAAGAGCAACTCTAGCACGGGCTCCAGGAGGTTCGTTCATTTGACCGAACACCAAAGTAGCTTGAGAACCTAAAAGAGCTTCTTCGTCTACTTTAGATAAATCCCATTCTCCTTTTTCCATTGCGTGTTTGAAATCTTCACCGTAACGAATTACGTTTGATTCAATCATTTCACGCAATAAGTCATTACCCTCACGAGTACGCTCACCAACACCAGCAAATACCGAAAGACCTTCGTAAGCTTTAGCGATGTTGTTGATAAGTTCCATAATTAATACAGTCTTACCCACACCAGCACCACCAAATAAACCAATTTTACCACCTTTTACATAAGGAGCAAGCAAGTCGATTACTTTGATACCTGTGAAAAGCACCTCAGTTGAAGTTGCCAATTCGTCATACTTTGGAGCAAGACGGTGGATTGGCATTGATTTGTTAGATTTAGGCTGAGGGATACCGTCAATAGCCTCTCCAACTACATTGAAAAGACGTCCTTTGATGCTTTCTCCAGTTGGCATAGACATTGGTTGACCTAAGTCATAAACGTCTTGACCTCTTTGAAGTCCTTCTGTTCCTTCCATTGCAATGGTACGAACTCGGTCTTCACCTAAATGTTGTTGTACTTCGAGAATAACTTTGGTGCCGTTGGCTTTTGTAACCTCCAAGGCATTCAAAATTGTGGGGAGATGAGAGTTAGCACCCTCGAAGCTCACGTCCACAACCGGTCCGATTACTTGCGTAACTTTCCCTATATTGACTGCATTTGCCATTTGTATTGTGATTTTGTTATCTGATTGTCAAGTGATTACGTTTTTTATGTACTTAACGTAGTATTTCAGACTGCAAAACTACTTGGTAAAATTCAAATTAACAATTCTGTTTTTGGATTTTTACCATATTTTTTGCTTAAAAAGTATCGTTTTGTTGGATTGGTTTAAGAGTGAGCCTTAAAAATTATGATTTTTTCATGGTTTTTAGGACATAATCACTTTTTGCTCAATATCTTCTTAAAAGTATCCATTTCCAACTCTTTTTGCAAATTCAGTAATTTTGACGGTTTACTATAATGTTATTTCCTATAGACTTAAGGAAGTTTGGATGAAAAAATACTTTAAACTGTAAATAATTTGCCAGACTTTCAACAAAGCATAATAATTACCAAATTTGTGCATTAGTAGTATTAGCAAAAACATTACTGCTAAGTTCATTCATTCTCTAGCGAGGGACGTATGTCCCTCGCTAGAGAATGAATAACATGATATTTTTTAAAACAGCTTAATCGCCTTGCCTTAATAAAGCTTTAATTATCGTATCAATATGCATTCAATACAATTCTGGAGAAACTGGCAGAAACCTTCTCGCATACTTTATTTTTTTTCATTAAGTATTTTATTATTGACCCTAATTGCCTTCATTTTCTTTTATTTTAAAGGCTTAGAAAATGTCATCCATTGGAACATACTCAGTGAACTAGGAGAAGTGCCTTTTATTCTAGACCAATTTAATATAGGCAAAGAAACGCTTTCGTTTCCTACCAAAACTTTTATTGTTACCGAGCAGTTCTTAGCATCGACCATGGAGATTAATCTTCTTGGTAATTATGTTTTTATAGGACTTTTTGCCTTCGGTGCTGTCTTAATCGTTTCGGCACTTTCAGCACTTGCACGCTTTTGGTATTTAATGGCGATGGGGCTTGTTATTTTACTATTGGTTACTTTCAATTTTGAGTTATTGTATAATGTAACTAACCGATATTTTACCATTAGTTTGATTGTCCTCTATGCAGGGCTTAGTTATTACTTTCATGCTTTTCGCCCAGCTATTAATATTCTTACAAGGTTTATAAGTTTCTTATTGATAACAGTACTAGTAACCTTATTCATTGCTTATACTGCCAAGGTAAATAGTCCTTTTTTACTATTAGCCAGTTACCGAACAGCAGGTGCAATGATATTGAGTACCGTATTTATTTTTATGATTGCCTACGAAATCGTCCAAGGTTTTGTAGTGCTTACGACGTCTGCTAAGAGTCCGCAGGCTTTAAAGAACTTTATCTTGATTTCCGCTATTTACCTTATCAATGTGTTGTTAGTTTTTTTGCATAACAATAAAACCATTGATTGGGAAATGATTTACATCAACCCCTTTATATTACTTGTTGTATCCACAACATTAGGTATTTGGGGTTTCAAAAAAAGATTAGCTGGCAATAAAGAAATTATTGATTTTGAATCGTCAGGAGCATTTATTTACCTCGGCTTGGCCATCATTACTTTTGCCACTAACGGACAAGCCTTTGCTACAGGAAATGACCCAATGATTGAGGTATTAGAAGATGCCATTACCTATACCCATTTGGCAATGGGACTATTGTTTTTTATGTATGTTTTAGTAAACTTCTTACCTATTTTTAAGCAAGGTTTTGAGGTACATAAAGTAGTTTTTAAACCCTTAAACTTACCTATTTGGACTACCAGAGTATTATCTGTTATCGTGATTGCCGCACTGTTGGTGCTGAAAAATTTCTTTCCATTCCAACAAGCCAATGCCGCATATTATAACGCCTTGGGCGATTATTATGCTTTTGATAAGCAATTTAGAATAGCAGAATCTGAATACCAGTCAGCGCTAATCTATGAATATCGAAACCATAAAACCAATTATGCCTTGGCATCTTTGGCACTATGGCAAAATGATAATGAAAGAGCAGCCCTTTATTTTAGAAAAGCTTTAGCGAAAAACCCTTCTGTCTTTGCTTATGAAGGCTTGAGCCGTTCTTTTTATGAAGAAGAACATTTTTTTGATGCCATGTTTACGCTGAAAGAAGGATTACAAAAATTCCCTAATTCGGGTGAATTACAGAATAATCTAGCCTATTTATACAACAAATCTAATTTGATAGATTCTACGGTGTTGTATTACGACATGGCGATTAAGAATGCCCAAAAACCAGCAGTTCCGTCAAGTAATCTTTTAGCATTTTGGGCAATGAATGGAAAGAAACAAACCATAAAGGAGTTACTAGCCAAGCCTGAAAATATTCAATATGCTTCCTATCAGGCTAATATTGCTGCGCTTAAGAATATTGCTAATGTGGAAGGTGCTTCAAAGGATGATTGGAAGGTAATATTATCGCCAGATTCTGTATTGAGCAATATATCAGACTTCGCTTGGATATATAACCAAACACTTTTTCAGAAGTCAAAAGGTGAAAGATTCCCTTTGCTTCGATTATCAGAATTAGAAGACAATGAAGTGCATGCGGAGGATTTACACTTTGCAAACATTGTTCAGGAATATTATAAAGGGGATAAAATATCGACTTTCCAAAGCCTGTATTCTTTAGCCGCTGCCGATTCTACTGATAAAAAAGGGAAGTATTATCAATTATTATTAAATACTTTGTTGAAAAAAGAATCTGTGGAAAAAGTAGATATTTCAGCGTTGAAAAACCTGACCACTGATGGGTTGAAACAACACCCCCTTAATGAATTGGTAGTACAAAAAGCCATACAAATTTTTAATCAACAGAAACAAGGAGAAAAGGCTTATCAGGCCGTATTGAATGCGATAACTTGGCGGAAAGACTCGCCCGTTTTATATCAATTATATATTCTACAAGCCTTAGAAATTGGGATGAAAGATTACGCAACAGATGGATTGAAGATATTACAAAAATTATCTCCAACCGACTATCAGCGTTTTCTGCCGACCTACCAAGCTAAAATACAATCCATAGAAAAGGTAAGTGCTGGTTTTCAGTAATTTTTTAAGTTTGTTTAATGTAAACTATTAGTGGGTCAAAAAAAGAAAAATAAATTGCATTTTCTTTCATCAGCCTATTAAATACAAATCTTTACCACTCAGGAAAAATGAAAATTATTGAAACTAGCCATATCTCCAGACGTTATGTAATGGGTGCAGAAGTAATTCAAGCCTTGAAAGATGTAAGTATTTCAGTGAGTAAAGGCGAATATGTAGCCTTTATGGGGCCGTCGGGTTCAGGGAAATCTACATTGATGAACATTATTGGTTGTTTGGATACCCCTTCTACTGGCAGGTATATACTAAATAATCAAGATGTAAGTGAAATGTCTGAAAATGAATTGGCCACTGTTCGTAATAAGGAAATTGGGTTTGTTTTTCAAACGTTCAACTTATTGCCTCGCCAATCTTCTTTAGAAAACGTAGCACTGCCATTGATTTATGCTGGTTATAATAAAGCCGACCGTATTGAGAAAGCGATGTTAGCCCTAAAAGGTGTTGGACTAGAAAACCGTGCTGGACACAAACCTAATGAGCTTTCGGGGGGACAACGCCAACGTGTAGCCATTGCTAGAGCATTAGTAAACGATCCTTCTATTTTGTTAGCCGATGAGCCAACAGGTAACTTAGATTCAAAGACATCTTACGAAATCATGGATTTGTTCGATCAGCTTTATTCTAAAGGCAACACCATAGTAATGGTAACGCACGAAGATGATATTGCTCAATATGCACACAGAATTGTAAGATTGCGCGATGGTTTAGTGGAATCTGATAAGATAAATAACAATGTTAAAAAGGCAAAAGACTTGATGGCAGGTCTTGAAGGACATTGAAAATGAAATAATTTGAAGTTTTTTTTAAATTGTAAATTGCTGATTATCATTCGTTTGAAGTATTTTATAAATTAAATATAAAATATTTTAGTTTTTTATTTCAGTGAATGCTTGCAGAATAAAATAAGTTTCGTACCTTTGCAGTCCAATCAAATGGAAACAACACCGCAGGATGGAGCAGTAGGTAGCTCGTTGGGCTCATAACCCAAAGGTCACAGGTTCGAGTCCTGTTCCTGCTACAGAGAGAAGACGAGTCATACGACTCGTCTTTTTATTTTAAAATTAATACAATTCGTTTTGTCATCCCGTAGGGAACTCGTTAGCTACTCCCCAAAACTATCTTGATTCCTTCCTCTACTGATTTCAGTAATTTTGACAAATAAACGAGGATAATGATGGAAACAATTAATCATAAAGCTGGCTTTGTCAGTATTGTCGGAAAACCAAACGTTGGAAAATCTACTTTGATGAATGTCTTGGTGGGTGAACGCCTTTCAATTATTACTTCAAAGGCACAAACTACTCGCCATCGTATCATGGGTATCTTGAATGGTACGCATAAAGGGACTGATTTTCAATTAGTTTACTCTGATACCCCTGGAATTATTCTTCCAAAATACGAGTTACATAAATCAATGATGACTTTCGTGCATAGTTCTTTAGAAGATGCCGATGTGATATTGTTTGTTACAGATATTTTTGAGAAGTATGATGAAGACGATGTTATCAATAAACTAGCAAGAATAGACCACGTACCAGTTTTGTTGTTAATTAACAAGATTGATTTAGCAACTCCAGAACAGGTTGAAGAAAAGATAGCCCATTGGCGCGAACGTTTCCCAACACAAGCTATTATTCCGATTTCTGCCTTGAAAGAAGAAAATATTGGTCAGATTTTTGATTCTATCGTTGAACAATTGCCATTACATCCTCCGTATTTTGATAAAGAGGAATTAACTGATAAGCCCGAACGTTTTTTTGCATCAGAGATTTTAAGAGAGAAAATCTTCTTGAACTATAAAAAAGAGATTCCTTATTCTTGCGAAGTAGTAATCGTCTCTTTCAAAGAAGAAGACAATCTTATCAGAATCTCGGCGGAAATTTATGTGGAAAGAGTAACGCAAAGAGCCATTTTGATTGGACACAAAGGAGAATCTATCAAAAAGGTAGGTACTCAGGCACGTGAAGCGATGGAGAAATTCTTTGGTAAAAAAGTGTTCTTAGAGCAATTTATCAAAGTAGAACCAGATTGGCGTTCAAAAGCACAAAAAGTAAAATCATTTGGTTATAGTCAAGACTAATGAATATAAGACGTTTTGTATATTTTTTATTTCATTTATAACAAGAACCTATAATTTTTTAATATTTTAGCTTTTACATATTTAATTTTTACTCCTTTAATAATAATCAAATGAAAGCAAACTTAATTACAATTCTCTTTTTTTGTAACATATTTAATACAATTGGACAAGGACAATTTGATTTGAATCTTGTTTTTGAAGGAACTGGGAAGTATGAAATTTCAAATTACGGTAAATTTGGGAATGGCGAAACTTCAATAATTATAACCTTACATAACGGTTTATTTATTACCCACCCTTTGAACACAAAAATATATCAATGTGATAGAGTAATTGGTAAAAACTGTGATTCTTTTAAAAGAGAATATTTGATATTACAGAAAGGGAAAAAATATGGTGTTGTTGATTTTGATGGTAAAGAGATTTTTCCAATTAACTCAGAATTAATGCCTCAATATGATTGTGAGAACAAAAAATGGAGTTTCGTAAAAGCTGTCGATAATTCAAAGAGTAATTTAATACAGATGGATGATTTTCAAACTGAGTATGTAAGTTCTTCAGAATCTGAAATGGAGGCAGTACTAAAGCAATATAAATTTGTACATAGTTTTAATAATGGATATTATTGGGTAAGCGAAGGTGACGAATATGATAAAAAAGGAGGAGGGCTATTGTCTTACGAGAATAAATGGATTATTCCTATGAGTAATGATTATTGGTACAAAGATTATGACAATACAGAGTATTTTGAAATAGTACCTACTGCTACAAAGTATGCTGAAAACTCTGAGGAAGAAAGTCATTTTATTAAATTTGATTCAGGAAAGAAAATTTACAGCAGAAAAGACCAATGGATTGTAAAATTGATAGGAAATAAAATGATTTATAATAAGCGTGTTAATCCTGATGATCCTTACGAAATTAAACAAGCAATTTATGATTTCTCTACAGGAAAAGATTTAATACAATTACCCTATGACATTCTAAATATTTTTGATGATGTATTAGTAATAGCAGAAAAAGATTGGTACATAACTAAACCTGTAGGGCTTTATTCTTTAAAAGCATCTAAAATGATTTTACCTATTGCATATAAAAAAATAGAACAAGTTAATTCGAATTATTTTATTACCACTGATTACAATGACTTTAACGATGTAAATACATATAGATTCAAAATTTTTGAAAAGAAAATTTTGAATTCCATCAATAAGAAAAAAAAGTAGCTTTTTGAAACTTAATTACAAAACATTTATTTTTCATTAATTTAAAAATTTTACATTTTGTTACTACTTCAAGTCCAAGATTAATCTGGCAGTCGAAAATCAGAATTCAGATTTCGGCTTTAAATTAAAATAAATAATCGTTTTTACATCAACTGAAAGCTCTCTCAAAGCTAAATGCTGATAGCTGATAGCTGATAGCTGATAGCTGATAGCTGATAGCTGATAGCTGATAGCTGATAGCTGATAGCTGATAGCTGATAGCTGATAGCTTACAGCCATTCTACCCCTAATTTTTAACAGTATATTGTAATCTTTAACGTTGAGGTGCTTGTTAAGCCAAGATTGAGCGACTGATATTCAGGAAATTAATCATAAAAGGTACGCAGGGAACAGCTCAAAAAATTAAAAAATGTCAAACATTGTTGCAATTGTAGGTCGCCCAAACGTGGGTAAATCTACCCTTTTTAATCGCCTTATCGAACAGAAAAAGGCCATTATGGATAACGTTTCAGGCGTTACACGTGACCGTCACTATGGATATGGTGAATGGATTGGTAAATTTTTCACCATTATTGATACTGGTGGATATGTACATGGTTCTGATGATACCTTTGAAGGTGCCATCCGTGAACAAGTAGAAATGGCAATCGAAGAAGCTGACGTATGCTTGTTTGTAGTAGATTGTTCTACAGGAGTAACCGATTTAGATAAAGACTTTGCTAAAGTGCTTCGTCGTTCAAAAAAACCTGTTTATATTGTAGCCAATAAAGCTGATACTTATGAAAAAGGTATGGAAGCTGTTGAGTTTTATGAATTAGGAATGGGCGAGCCTTATCCTATTGCAGCAGAAAGTGGTTCGGGAACAGGAGATTTATTAGATGCTGTAGTGAGCCATTTCCCTGAAGAAGGAATTGAAAACCCGAATGCTGGTATTCCTAAAATTGCTATTTTAGGTAAACCAAACGTAGGTAAATCATCTTTCTTGAATGCGCTATTAGGAAAAGAAAGAAGTATCGTAACAGATATAGCGGGTACAACGCGCGATGCCATTGATAATCACTATACCTTATTTGGTAAGGATTTTATCATTACAGATACTGCGGGTATTCGTAGAAAAGCTAGGATTGATGATAACATTGAATATTATTCAATATTGCGTTCAATCAAAGCAATGGAAGAATGTGATGTAGCAGTGATTATTGTTGATGCTACAACGATTGATGTCCAAACGGGTTTACAAGCACAAGATATGAACATCATATCAATGGCTGATAAAGCTAAAAAAGGTATCGTGTTGATGATTAATAAGTGGGATTTGGTTGAGAAAGATTCAATGACAGCAAAACGTATTGAAGATGCGGTTCGTCAAAGAATGGCACCAATCAATTATATGCCAATTATCTTCACTTCAGTAAAAGATAAGCAGCGTATTTTCCAAGCAGTAGAAAAAGTTTTGGAGGTATATGAAAATAAAACCCGAAAAATTCCTACTTCTAAATTGAATGATGTGATGTTAAAAGTGATTGAAAACTATCCTCCGCCAGCTTGGAAAGGAAAGTATATCAAAATCAAATACATGACTCAATTACCAACTAAAGCGCCATCTTTTGTAATGTTCTGTAACTTACCACAGTATATTCGTGAGTCTTACGAACGTTATTTAGAAAATCAAATGCGTGAGCACTTTGATTTTAATGGTGTACCGATTCAGATATTTTTTAGAAAAAAATAATAATAAACATCATGAAAATGATTTCAGCATCTTGGTTACTTCTCGCTATCAGCCCCCAAGGCATGAGATAAGTAACTATTTGATATGAATTTATTGAAAAGACCTTTCTCAGCAATGTGAAAGGTCTTTTTGTTTTTACCTTAATTTTAAATAAACCATGACGAAAAAAAGCAAGTTTCAGTATTTTGTTGGAGTAATGTTAGTATTGACAGGCGCAATTTTATTTGCAGGAAAAGCTGTTCTGGTAAAGTATAATTATCTACATTATAACGTAGATACTGTTTCTTTGTTAGCCCTAAGAATGTTGTTCTCAGCACCATTTTATCTGATAATTCTATTCTTTCAACAGCAAAAGCAACAAGACCAAGTAAAGCTCACTACACGACAATGGTTTTGGATGTTTGCTATTGGGTTAGTCGGGTATTATTTGGCTTCACTTTTTGATTTCTGGGGTTTAAATTATATTACTGCCAGTGTAGAACGCCTTATCCTTTTTATATATCCTACTATTGTAGTAATCATATCTGCCATTTTTTTAAAGAAGCCTATTTATAAAATTCAGTACATAGCTTTAATAATTACCTATCTCGGCGTAGCGATTGCTTTTGTCCCAGACTTGCAATTAGGTTTGCAAAAAGACTTAGTGATAGGCTCAATCCTGATTTTCTTGAGTGCCTTTACCTATGCCTTATACTTAATTGGCAGTGGCGAAATGATTCAAAAAGTTGGTGCGCTCCGATTTACTTGCTATGCCATGCTTATTTCTACGGGTATGGTCATCGTACATTACTTAGTTTCAGTAGGGAAGGGGTTATTCTCTTATGAAGCAGGAGCTTATTGGCTGAGCCTTGCGATGGCTGTATTTTCTACGGTTATTCCTTCGTTTATGATTTCTGAAGGAATAAGACGCATTGGCTCAGGCAATGCGTCTATTATTGGAAGTGTCGGGCCAGTAGCCACCATTATTATGGCGAATATTTTTTTAGATGAAAGTATTACTGCTTGGCAATTAGCAGGAACCTTTGTGGTGTTATCTGGCGTATTAATGATTTCTTGGAAAGGGAAATAATAGCTTTATTCTTTTTCTAAAAAAGATGTATCTAATTTGGCGATGTTCCCTCTTCCTCCAACTGCCCAAATGCCATTTCCCATAGTACTAATGGCATGAAATGCTGAGGTATCAATCGTTTTCCACGACTTTCCAAAATCTTTTGAATAACTAGTTCCTGATGGCCCAACGGCTATCAGGATTTTTTTCTTATAAACAGCTACCCCTTCTTTTAAACCCGCAGGGTTTGTTTGGGGTGCATCAACCCAAGTTTTACCACCATCACTTGTCAGCAAAACATTCGGAATGGCTTTATTAACTTCTAAATAATCACCACCCACAGCAATGCCATGATTAATATCCCAAAACCTCATACCAAATAATCCACTGGCTTGGCTCGCCGACATCGTTGTGTTAATTACTTCCCAATTATTACCTTGGTCAGTACTTCTGAAAATTCTTGAATTTTTTGCTCCACCAGTGCATATATATACATTGCTTTTTCCTGAAACAATCAAACTTGTTCCACTGGCTGCAAAGGCTGCTTCGCCTTCTTGGTTGGAAGGAATATTCTCTGGATTAATCGGTGTCCAAGTCTTGCCACCATCTTTTGTTTTAATAATAAAGAAATGCCCGTTAATAGGGTCACTAAAAGCGATACCATTTTGTTTATCCCAGAAATCGATACCGTCAAAGAAAACGCCTTTTTCATTAGTTTGGTAAACGATATTCCAACTTTTACCACCATCCTCAGTACGGTATATTTTAGCATTTCCTTTTTCGGCCTCGCCTGCACTCACCAATATAGCCTTGTTTGCATCGAAAGCATGGACGTCTCTAAAATCCAATTTTTCGGCTTCAGGAACTTGCTTTACCTCCCAAGTTTTTCCTCCATCAATCGTTTTAATAAAAGTCCCTTTTGAGCCACCAATCCAAACGATTTTATCTGATACGGCATGCACCGCCCTAAAGCTTGCATCCGTATTGATATTTTGTTTAAGCCATTGAGCATGGGTATGGATAGAAACCAATGTCAGTATTAAAAAGAAAAAGTGTTTAAGGTTTGTCATTGATGAAAGATTTAATGTTAAATGATTTGTATTACGAATGTACAAAAAAGCCCAATAAAAAAGCCTTCTCAATTTTGTTGAGAAGGCTTTAACATGATTTTTTAAAATTATCTATTAACAATAATACGTTTTGTTAAATCAAAATTTGCTGCTTTGAAACGAAGCATATATTCGCCTTCATTGTTATTTCTTAAATCAATGATTACTTTGCCTTTGATAGTTGGTAAAGTTCCAGCATAAATCTGTCTTCCTAAAAGGTCGTAAATCAAAATCTCTGGATTGTCATAATCAGCTAACGTTTCAATGGTTAACAAACCATTGCTTGGATTAGGATAGATAGATAATCCTGCGAAACTTGGGTCTTCTTTGAAAGAAAATGCTTTAGAGAAATTTGAAAAACATGCTAACTGACCACCAGGTGCTGTAGGAATCGCAAACAATGTTTTAATTCTCGCTGTATAATCTCCAAATCTATTGGCTTTAATGATTCCTTCTTTGAATGCTAATACTTCCGAACCATACTTCCATTCATATTCGTTTCCAGCAGGGAAATTAACCGCTTTTAACGTATAAGTACCGTCTTTTTCAATAGATGCTGCTGATGCATCAGGGTTGTTTCTAACAATGATGTTAATCGGTGCTGATTTTGGTGAAATACAACCCGTGCTAGTATTTTTCGCAAATGCAGTATATTCTCTTGAAATATCCACAAAAGTACCTTGGCTATTAATAGAAGTTAAATTAAGGGTTTTTCCCACAAAGCCTGTACTCCATGTTACTTCAAAAGCACTTGTTGCTACTAAGTTTACAGTATTGATTTTACTATAATCATCATTGCTTCTTGAACAGAATATTGTTGCGCCATCAGCAGCAATCGTTGGTGCATCTGGTACAGGCAAAGCAACAGTTGATACAAGGTCAGATGAAGGAGAAATACAGCCACGTGGGTCAATTACTTTTACTGAGAAAGTCCCTGTAGTTTTTACTGTAATAGACTTTGTTGAATCTTTACTACTCCATATATATTTTGTTTTTTCACCATTGATTAAATCCGAAGAAGTAATAATTACGCTTTGGTCAGCACAGAAAGATAAATTTCCACTTGAAGTAATCGTTGGTTTAGCAGGCAATGCATAAACAGTAACTTTTACTAAGTCAGACGAAGGCGAAGTACAGTTATTTGCATCGATAACAGCTACTGTCAAGTCTTTAGAAGTACTTAACGTGATTGAGCGAGTCGTTTCATTGTTACTCCAAATATATTTAACATTTGGGGTTGATGTTAAAGTAACCGATCCACCATCACAAAATGCGATTGGACCACTTGCTGTAACAACAGGTTTCGCAGGAAGTGCATTTACTTTAATCGTTGTAGTATCTGATGATTTAGATACACAACCTTTGGCATCAATTATTTGCAAAGCGTATTTGCCTGCAACTTTAATATTAGCGATGGTTCTAGTAGTGGCCCCTGTATTCCAATTGTAGCTAAAGCCCGCTGTTGATGTAAGAGATAATGTATCGCCAGCACAAATAGTGGCATTTGCTTTTGATGAGGTAATAACAGGCTTAGTTGGTAATACAAGCGCTGTTAATTTTACAGGTTCAGAAAGTGCAGAACGACATTCTAATACTTTTTCAACACCTAATACTTGAATAGTTGCCGTTTTGTTGAATGATTTTACTGAACTTAATGAGCCTAAGCTATCTTGTTTTACCCCATTGATATACCATTCATATTTGGCTGTTACTGCACTACTATCTGCTTTTAAAGAAACGGTTTTATCTTCACAAAATTCTAATGCACTAGCAGTAATAACAGGTTTTGTAGGAACTGTAACTGCTTTTAGAGAAACCGCGTCAGATATTGGAGAAAGACAACCAATTCTAGATTCTACAGATACTACTTGAATAGAAGCTGTTTTGTTGAATTTTTCAATGTGACTTACTGTACCTAAATTATCTTGTTTTACACCATTTACATACCATTGATAATTCTTGATAAATTGAATACTATCAACTTTCAGCGTAGTACCTATGTCTTCGCAAAAAGTAGGTGCTTCAACAGTAATTTTAGGTTTAGGCAACGAGTAAAATTCAGCATAAACCTGACCACTTGCGTAAGCAGGAGCCTGAGGGCATTCTGGAGATACTATTGATAAATAATAAAAACCTGACTGATTAACAGTTAATTCAGGTGTTCCGATTCCTTTTGTTGATGGGTCTAACTGTGCACCAGAAGTAACATGGCTCACACCTCTTTCCCATCTATATATATAGTTTGGATTGGTAATACTTGATTTCAACGAAATAGTCTGACCATCACAAACCACTTTATTGTCTTGAATAATGTGTGGAACAGTTGGTGCTGATAAATATTTTACATCCAAATGATTTGAATGTGCGCTAACACCATTTCCTACGATGGTACAAGTAGCATAAACCGTTGTATTTGCTGTGATTTCTAAGAATTTTAACTCAGTAGTAGGAGTATTCAATCCTAAATCGCGTCCATTAGAATCATACCAAGTGATTGTTCCAGTATTACAACCAGAAGATCTTAATACTACAACGCTTCGAGGATCACCAATGGATTGATAGCCACATCTATCTATTCCTACATATTGAACAGTTGGGGCGTCTGGAATGGAGGTGTTTGTAGAGTTCTTATTCTCTTCTGAAATTGAAGTGGAACCATTCGCTAAGACAACACCTAAAGACGCTATCAGAAACAAAATGACTAAGAGTGTTCTTTGAGTAAAGTTGTTCATAATTAAATTTTTTTTTTGGTAAAATTTTTAGGTTGAGATTTTAGAATGCATCAGAAAATTCGCTTAAATGCACGTAGCAATTTACTTATTTTATTCTAAATATCTAAATAAATGCTATGCCTTGTAAAGTTTAGAGTAAAAATAAGACAGGAGTCGCTTAAAACCATAAAAAAAACATTAAACTTTTTGATTTAGATAATTTAAATGCTCTACCGTATTGGATTTAGTGATTATTAAATCTATTTGTTTCAAAATTTGCAGGATATTGATACAATTTAATACCATTGTCAATCGTGTATTAAGATAGTATTGAGGTGATTTTAGAAATAAAAAATTGTATTTAATTACATTAATTTCACAAAACATATACCTTTGTATAATTATTAATAATTTTATATTTTTTATAAAAAAATTGTGATAACTCGACGATTTTAAATGAATATTCGCAAGTTGCCCTCAGCCAGTCACGCTTTTAAATATCCTTTATTGATTAAAAGTATCCTTGCTTATTCTACAATTTTGGAACCTAACAACGAAATTGTTTATAAGGACTCGTTACGATATAATTATTTCGAACTGAATCGAAGAGTTCGAAAACAAGCAAATGTTTTGAAAAACATGGGGCTGGATGGTGGCAAAACTGTTGCTGTCATGGACTACGATTCTCATAGATACTTGGAATGTTTCTTTGGTGTTCCGATGACGGGCAATGTATTACATACCATCAATTGGCGACTTTCACCTGCTCAGATATTGTATACTATTAATCATGCTGAAGACGAAGTAATTATTTGTCACGTTGATTTTTTGCCACTTTTGGCGTCTTTAATTGATGAAATAACTACCGTTAAAAGTATTATTGTTTGTACTGATGACGGCGAATATATTAATAATACTTCGTTACCAATAATAGGTGAATATGAAGCTCTATTAGAAAATGTTGCGGATGAATATTACTTCGAGGACTTTGATGAAGATGCCGTAGCCACTACCTTTTATACTACAGGCACAACAGGCAATCCTAAAGGGGTGTATTTTACTCATCGACAGTTAGTGTTACATACATTATCCATCAGCGTAACATTCAGTGCGATTGCTGGTGCATGTCGTTTTAATAATACCGATGTATATATGCCACTTACACCCATGTTTCATGTACACGCATGGGGGTTTCCTTATGTCGCTACGATGTGTAATACTAAGCAAGTGTATGTTGGCAAGTTTGATCCTGAAATGGTATTGAAGTGTTTTGTAAAAGAAAAAGTTACCTTTTCACATTGCGTACCTACTATTTTACAAATGTTTGTCTCACATCCAGCTACTCAACAAATTAATTTATCTCAATGGAAAGTAGTCATTGGAGGTTCTGCTTTACCAGAGGCTTTGGCCAAAGCAGCTTTACAAAGAGGAATAGATGTAATTACGGGATATGGGATGTCTGAGACCTGTCCGATTTTATCAACAGTGTACTTGAACCCTGAAGATGCAAAAAATCCAGATATAGATTTTCAAGTGAAAGCCCGTACGCGTTCTGGAACACCTGCTATTTTAGTTGATTTACAGTTGCTAACAGAGAACGGAAGCATTGCTAGTAAAGATGGAGAAACAATTGGGGAAATAACAGCAAGAACACCGTGGTTGACACAAGGGTATTTTAATGAACCCGAAAAGTCGGAAGATTTGTGGGAAGGAGGGTGGTTGCATACTGGCGATGTGGCTACAATGAATCAACATCATTCATTGAAAATAACTGACAGAATAAAAGATGTGATTAAGTCTGGAGGAGAATGGGTAAGCTCTATCGCCTTGGAAAGCCTGATTGGCAAACATGAAGCTGTTCAGGAAGTGGCAGTAGTGGGGATTCCAGATACAAAATGGGGCGAACGCCCACATGCCATGATTGTATTGAAACAAGACCAAAGTCTGACAAAAGAAGAATTAAAGAATTTCTTGCAAAAGTATGTGGATGATAAAACAATCACTGCATGGACAATCCCAACATCGGTTGATTTCGCCAAGGCTATCCCGAAAACATCTGTCGGAAAAATTGACAAAAAAGTGATTAGGACTTTGTTGCCAATCTAAAGAAGAAAAATCTTTCATAACGATTTTATATAAATGCTTGATTACTGAAACCTTGCTCGGATTCCGAGCAAGGTTTTTTGTTTGTATCTTCGCCTTTCAAATTGTTTATTAATAGCCATTGTTGGATATTAATTTTATATTTATAGACATTCTCATTCAATTATTCGAACAAATAGATGATACAAAATACTTCCATAAAAAACCGATTGTTTCCCGTTTTTCTTAAGTTAGAAGAATTAAATGTTTTGCTTGTGGGCGGAGGAAATGTGGGTTTAGAAAAACTTTCGGCGATGCTCAATAATAGTCCTGATGCTAAAGTAACTGTGGTGGGAACGATGATAAGACCCGAATTGAGAGAATATGCGCAGAGTTTTCCACAAGTAATTATAGAGGAACGGAATTTTGAGTATAATGATTTAGATAATAGAGATTTGGTGATTTTGGCAACGGATAACCCCGAATTGCATGCAAACATCAAACGCAGTACCGCTGAAAGACACATCTTATGCAATGTAGCAGATACACCAGCCCTTTGTGATTTTTATTTAGGGTCAATCGTACAAAAAGGAGATTTAAAAATAGGCATTTCGACCAATGGAAAATCGCCCACGATGGCAAAAAGGATGCGAGAGTTTTTAGATGATATTATTCCAGATGATATTCAACAATTATTGGACAATTTGCGAGAAATCCGAAAGTCAATTAAAGGCGACTTTCAAGAAAAAATTAGGGTGTTGAATGAAGTAACAGAAACAATGATTAATAAAAAGTAACTTATAGATAATAAATCAATGGAAACGCTTAAAATTCTTAATGCTAGTCAGATAAGAGCCTTGGATGCTTTTACGATACAAAAAGAAGGAATTTCTTCTATTGATTTGATGGAAAGGGCTTGTGCTACTTTTGTCAATTGGTTTGGTCAAAAATATTTTTTGAATACAAAATTGTGTGTCAACATATTTTGTGGCTTGGGGAATAATGGGGGAGATGGTTTAGCTATCGCTCGTTTATTAAAGCAACAGGGCTTTTGTGTAAAAGTTTTTGTTGTGCAATATACCGACAAAACAAGTGCTGATTTTGATATAAACCTGAAACGCCTTCAAAGTTTTGCTAAAGTTAATTTCATCAAGACCGTTAACGATTTTACGTTATTTTCGGAAATTCAACAAAATAACATTATCATTGATGCCCTATTAGGGGCTGGAATCAATCGGTGTGTTGAAGGAATCTTAAAAGAACTTATCAATACCTTAAATGAAACGCCAGCCATAAAAATTGCCGTAGATATTGCTTCGGGGTTGTTTATGGATAATGCAAATGATAAAGAAGATGTTATTTTCAAGCCTGATTTTACTGTTACTTTTCAGTTGCCCAAATTGGCATTGATGTTGCCTCAGAATTATGAATTTGTAGGTGAATGGGAAGTGCTTGATATTGGCTTACAGGAGCAAATGATTAATGAACTCCCATCTTATTATTTTTATACAGCGCAAATTTTTCCTAAGCATCGCAAAAAATTCTCTCACAAAGGCACTTATGGACATAGCCTGATATTGGGAGGATCAAAAGGAATGATGGGAGCCGCCATTTTATCTGCTAAGGCTTGTTTGCGTTCGGGTGTTGGTAAACTTACTTGTTATGTGCCAGATATAGCTTATACAATAATGCAAGTTTCTGTGCCAGAAGCTATGACGCTAACTACTTCAGATGACTTGGATTTTATTTCAACACACTTTACCGAAAAAGATTTCGAACACTATCAAGCTATTGCTATTGGTCCGGGTATCAGCACACATCCAGATGTTTATAAAATGTTGGAAAGCGTAATAATCGCCGCTACCAACAAACCAATGGTCATTGATGCTGATGCTTTGAATTTACTTGGAACAGAAGAAGGCAGAAGTTTATTAAAACAATTGCCTCCTAATACTATTTTGACACCTCATCCTAAAGAGTTTCAAAAATTATTGGGATTGACATGGAAAGATGATTATGACAAGCTGAGCTTACTGCAACAGTTTGCTAAAAAGCATCAAATATTTGTAGTATTAAAGGGTTATCAAACGGCTGTTGCTACTCCCGAAGGAGATGTTTATTTTAATTCAACAGGCAATGCAGGCATGGCAACTGCTGGAAGTGGGGATGTGTTGACGGGTATTATTGTAGCATTATTGGCACAAGGGTATTCAGCCAAAGAAGCGGCTATTCTAGGCGTTTTTAAACATGGCGAAGCAGGAGATTTAGCAGCGAATAGTCGTGGACAAATGGCTATGATTGCGAGTGATATTATTGATAACTTGAGGTGGTAAAGAGATGATTGATTGTTGTAAGTGATTGACTATTTGTATTTTATCGTATAATTATTTAATTTAAAGCAAAATTAAAAAACATGTCAGATTTAGCTTTATTTTCAAAACTATCTAGTTTACCTGAACATCTTAAAATAGAGGTGATAGATTATATTGAGTTTTTGGAAAAAAAATATCAATCATCTAAACTTCATCCTAAAGCAGGGTGTATGAAAGGCACATTTAAAATGCAAGATGATTTTGATGAGCCATTAGATGATTTTAAAGAATATATGGAATGAAGTTGTTACTTGATACGCACACCTTTATTTGGTTTGTTGAGAATGATTTAAATTTACCCGACAAACTAAAAATAGAAATAGAAAATCCTGTTAATGAAATTTATATAAGTGTTGTAAGCCTGTGGGAAATTGCTGTAAAGGTAAGCCTTGGTAAGTTAGCAATGACCATAGATATACCTAAACTTATTATTAAAATTGAAGAATGTGGTTTCTTCACACTTCCGATTTTGGCAGAACACATTGTGCGTGTATCTTCTCTGCCATTTCATCATCGTGACCCTTTTGATAGAATGTTAATCGCTCAAACGCTTTGTGAAAAAATGACAATCGTTAGTAGAGATGGTTCTTTTAGTGAATATCATGTTGACTTGCTTTGGTGAATATAAATATGCTAACAACCTTCAATAATTCAAAATAGCGTCATTCTTTTTGCCAACAAAAAAAGGCAAACCTAAGCTTGCCTTCTATCAATATTTTTAACGATTGACGTTATTATTTCAATACCTGATAAACAATAAATGCTGAAATGTAAGCAAGGCCAGTCATATAGAATAATTGAATGGCTGGGTATTTCCATGATTTAGTTTCGCGATAAGTAATTGCGAGCGTACTCATACACTGCATCGCAAAGGCATAAAAAATTAATAGTGAAAAGCCCAAAGCTGTATCATACATGGGTTTACCCGTTTCAGGATTGATTTCGGCACGCATTCTGTTCATTACCGTAGCGTTTTCATCATCTACTTCGCCACCTAAACTATAAATGGTTGACATCGTACCTACGAATACTTCACGCGCAGCAAAAGAGGTGATTAAGGCAATCCCAATTTTCCAATCATATCCCAAAGGCTTAATCACTGGTTCAATTACTTTACCAAAAACACCAGCATAAGAATTTTCTAATTTCTGAGAAGCTATTTTATTCTCCAACTCGATACCCGTCAATGTTGGGTTTTCTGCTTTTATTTTAATTTCAGCTCGTTCAATCGCATCACCCGGTCCATAACTTGCTAATACCCAAAGGACGATTGAGATAGCCACGATAATTTTACCAGCTTGAAAAACGAAAGCTTTAGTAGAATTCCAAATTGTTATGGCAACATGTGAAAACCTTGGCCCTTTATAAGAAGGCAATTCCATAATGAAGTAACTTCTTTCTTTTACCTTTAAAAGTAGCTTCATAATCCAAGCCGAGACCAATGCAACAAAGAAGCCTAATAAATACAAAGCAAACAAGGCTACTCCTTGTAAATTGAAAATACCAAATAAGGAACTCGTTTCTGGCACCACAAGGGCAATCAACACGGTATAAATTGGTAAACGTGCCGAACACGACATTAAAGGCGTTACCATGATGGTAATCAGTCGGTCTTTCCAAGAACTAATACTACGCGTACTCATGATAGCTGGTACCGCACAAGCAACCCCTGAAATTAAAGGCACAACCGATTTCCCACTCAAACCGAATCTACGCATGAGTTTATCCATGATAAACATTACTCTCGACATATAGCCTGTTTCTTCCAACATTGAAATAAAGAAGAACAAAAAAGCAATTTGAGGAATGAAAATCAACACGCCACCGATACCCGAAATCAATCCGTCGGTGAGCAAATCGGTTAGTTTAGAATCAGGAAGTTCTGCTTTGAGAAACTCGTTGAGTGAGGCTATGCCTCCATCAATCAAATCCATCGGATAAGTTGCCCAAGTAAAAATGGCTTGGAAAACGATAAATAGAATGGCTAAGAAAATGAAATAACCCCAAAAACGATGCAAGAATATTTTATCAAGGCGGTCTGTCCAAGTATTGATAGGGTCTTCTTCAACTGGCATTTCATGTAAGCAGTTATCCACAATTTCATTCAATTGTGCATACCTTGCCATAGTTTCCTTTGACTGCGCCTCTTGGGTTTTCCAACCATACTTTGTTTGCAGTTCATCAAAGCCTACTCTTTGTTGGGTATTGAATTGCCTTAAATTATCATGTTCTGAAAGCCAGAGTAAAGCATGATAATCGTCAGTATCGCCATATTTCTGTTTGATTTCGTCAACCAATTCACTTGAATAAGTCATTGGTAGGGTATCATTAGAATTATAGCCAGATGCCAATGTTTTATTCACCGCCAAACGTAAACCGTTTAATCCAATGCCTTTTTTAGCATTCACTTCGGCAATTTCAACATTCAACTCACGTGCTAATTTTACAGAATTAATTACAATTCCTTGATTTTCAGCAACATCAATCATGTTTAGCGCTAGTACAGTAGGAATTCCCAAATCACGTACTTGGCTAAAAAGCAATAAATTACGCTTAAGGTTGGATGCATCCACCACAACAATGGCTAAATCTGGATAGTCGGGATGTTTTGGGTTAGCCAAAATATTGATAACTACTTGTTCATCCACAGATTTAGGATAAATACTATAGATACCTGGCAAATCCAGAATTTCAGCATCATCCCCACTTTCTAATTTCCATTTACCAATTAGTTTGTCCATCGTCACCCCAGGAAAATTACCTGTTTTCTGACGCAGGCCAGTTAGCGAATTAAATAATGATGATTTCCCAGCGTTTGGATTACCGATGAGAGCTATTTTTGGAGATTTTTTCAATTTTTTAAATTAAATTAACGGCAATTTTTTGAGCGAACTTCATATAAAGAGGCTTTAAGCTCAGTAATTGAGATGATGACACTGAATTTTTGCAGTTTTTGATAATTGCCTTTTCATACAGAAACACACAAATGCCATCTTTCAATTACTGTTAAGCAACTACAATCGTCGAGGCCTCATCTACTCTCATCGAAAGTACATACCCAGAAACCTTAACAGCAATAGGGTCACCAAAAGGAGCAATATGTGTCATGGTTACTTGTGTGCCGGGTAAACAACCCATTTCAAGTAATTTTAAGGACAACCCCTCGTCTGTAAAATTAACGATAATTCCTCTTTCTCCTATTTGTAAATCTGCAATGGTTTTCATGGGCTTTATTTATCAGTACTCAACTGAATAGAAATTCAATTCTAAAAACAGAATCAAATGGTCAATTTCATGTAATCTTGAAATGATTTATTTAGACTTATTCTAAAACAAATGCAAATTAACAAAGAGTTCCTTCATTAGAAACAATTAATGACTAAAATCATTTTGGAATGTCAAAATATTATTTTGTTTCATGACCAAGCGTTTTGTTTGTGTCGTAACTTTGCAAAAAAATACGCAAAATAGACAATTGCTTATTCCGTAGCATGTATAAAGAGATTAAAGCTTTAATAGAAAAGGAAATTACGCTTGAACTAAGACAAAAATATGCGCTTAATGGCATGCTGTTATATATTGTTAGTACAGTGTATGTTTGTTATTTGTCTTTTCGGATGAAAGCTAATCAAATCGATAAAATTACGTGGAATACGCTGTTTTGGATTATTTTATTATTCACAGCAATGAATGCCATAGCCAAAAGTTTTACCCAAGAGCGATATGGAAGGCTTTTGTATTACTATACTTTGGCTAGCCCTGTAGGTATTATTATTTCCAAAATTGTTTATAATACTCTTTTGATGTTAGTATTAGCGTTGGCGGGTTTTGGGGTATATGCTGTAGTGATGGGTAATCCAGTAGAGGATATACCACTGTACTTAGCAAGTATAGTATTGGGGGCAGTAGGGTTTTCGAGTACACTAACAATGATTGCTGGTATTGCATCTAAAGCAGAGAACAGTGCCACCTTGATGGCTATCCTTAGTTTCCCTGTAATACTACCAATGCTATTAATGTTATTGAAAATATCTAAAAATGCTTTGGATGGGTTAGATAGGGCAAGCAGTTTAGATGAAGTATTGATGCTGTTGGCGATAGATGCCATTGTGTTGGTATTGAGTATTATTCTTTTTCCTTTTTTGTGGAGGAGTTGATTGTGCTAGACTTTAGGACTTGAAGATTTTTGGACTTTAGGATGTTAGACGCTAGATTTTAGACTTTAGATACTAGACACTACAAGATAGAAGGTAGTAGTATAATAAGTAAGATAGACGAGTAAGAATTAATAAGTATATAAAAGATTGATGGTAATATATTAGGTAAATGGAGGTGCGAAAAATGCTAAGTAACGGGTCAGCGAATTATTCAAAACTCATCGCTCACAATTCATCACTCTTACCAATCACAAATAAGTATAATGAAACAAAACTGGTATAAAATCTTGGCCGTTGTGCTATTGGCCTACGTAGTAATTTGGGGTTTTCTAGGACGTATCCCTAGTCAGCCTATTCTTCACGAAACCGCTCGTAATCTTTATTTTCATGTGCCTATGTGGTTTGCAATGTTTGCTATGCTAGGTGTTTCGGTATGGAATTCTATCCAATATCTTCGTAATCCTTTAATGAGTTTTGATGATAAAGCATCTGAATATGCCAATACAGGGATTGTTTTTGGGATTGTTGGTATCGCAACAGGCAGTATTTGGGCAAGATATACTTGGGGTACTTGGTGGACAAATGATGTGAAACTGAATGGAGCTGCTATTGGACTGTTAATCTACTTCGCTTACATTATCCTCAGAGGCTCTTTTACAGATGAACAGCAAAGGGCAAGGATTTCAGCAATTTATAACATCTTTGCGGTAGCTTTGTTGATTCCCTTATTGATTATTTTACCAAGAATGACAGATTCTCTGCATCCTGGAAATGGTGGAAACCCAGGTTTTAAACCAATGGATACGGAACATACAATGAGAATCGTTTTTTATCCTGCCTGTATTGGCTGGATTTGTCTGGCTTTTTGGATTACCAGTTTACGACTAAGAATTAGAAAATTGATAGCATTGAATCAAGATTAGAAATATGAAAAAATCACTTTCGTTAATTATTTGCTTACTGATTTCTGTAAGCCTTTTTGCTCAGGATAATGCCGCAGGAGAACCTGAAATGGCCGATAAATTATTTGCTGACGGTAGAATTTATGTAGTAGTAGCAGTCGTTGCAACCATTTTTGCTGGAATTATTGTTTACTTAATAAATCTTGATAGCAAGATTACTAAGCTAGAAAAACAACTTAAAAAATAGCGGTGAGCTTTGAGCTATAAGCTTCAAGCTTTTTTGGAATGAGTAATAGAGAAGTTAGATGTTGGCTTGCCAATGTGATTGTCAGCCCAATCACTAACTCACAATTCACTCATTCACAATTCACTCAATCACAAATATGAAAAAGACTCATATCATCGGACTTATCGTAATTGCTATTGCAGTTGCCATTCTTGTTTCAACAGGTACAGAAGCAAGTACTTATGTTGATTTCTCTGTAGCTGAAAATATGGCTAAAGCAGGAGACAATGACCAAGTACACGTAGTTGGGAAATTAAAAAAAGACGCTTCTGGTAATATTCAAGATTTGGTTTATAACCCTGTATTAGATGCCAACCATTTAGAGTTTATGCTTATTGATAACAATGGTCGTGAACAAAAAGTAATCTATAATGCCCCTAAACCACAAGATATGGGCAGAGCAGAGCAAATGGTGATTATCGGGAATATGGATGGCAATGTGTTTAAATGTGAGAAAATTCTGCTAAAATGTCCTTCAAAATACCAAGATGGCAAAGTAGAATTTAAGGAAGCAAAACCCGAAAAACAGTCATAATTCTTTTGATATTAAAATAGCTTTCAGCCATCAGCTTTAGGTTATCCGAACATTGCGATAGCAACTTTATCAACAATTTTGGAGTGGGTATTTAGGTCTATTCAACCCTACTCCAAAATCCCAATTCCCTTTATGTTACATACAACCATCGGAAATATTGGTCATTTGTTTATTATTTTGTCCTTTGTGACATCATTAATTTCAACAATTGGCTACTTCAAATCAGTACAAACGACTGATTTATTACAGCAAGCTTCTTGGAAACGCTTTTCGCGTTTTGCTTTTTATATCCACGGAGCGGCAGTTGTAGGAGTTATAGCAGTCTTGTACACCATTATTTACAAGCATTATTTTGAATACCACTATGCGTGGTCACACTCATCAAAAGCGCTACCCGTTTATTATATTGTTTCTTGTTTTTGGGAGGGTCAAGAAGGTAGCTTTTTGCTTTGGATATTTTGGCATGCCGTACTGGGTGTCGTATTAATCAATACCAATAAACATTGGGAAGCGCCCGTAATGGCCATATTTGGGGCAGTACAGGTGTTTCTATGTTCTATGATTTTAGGCGTAGTATTGCCGTTGATTGATTTAAAAATAGGTTCGTCTCCATTTTTATTAATGCGTGAAGCCATGCCCGACCTACCAGTATGGGCGATGAAGCCAGATTTTATACCCGAAGATGGTAACGGTTTGAACCCATTACTTCAAAACTATTGGATGGTTATTCACCCACCAACCCTGTTTTTAGGTTTTGCTACTACCTTAATTCCTTTTGCTTATGCTATTGCGGGGCTTTGGAGAAAAGAGTTTAGTGAATGGATTCGTCCAGCTTTACCTTGGGCTTTAGTATCGGCCTTGGTATTAGGCGTGGGTATTATTATGGGGGGCTATTGGGCTTATGAAACCTTGAATTTTGGAGGATATTGGAACTGGGATCCTGTTGAAAACGCTTCGTTTGTGCCTTGGTTAGTATTAATAGCAGCCATTCACTGTATGATTATCTACAAAAATAATGAAGCTGCCCTTCGTACCTCTTTTATCTTGGTCGTAGCAACATTTATCTTGGTTTTGTATTCAACCTTCTTGAATAGAAGTGGTATTTTAGGAGAAGCATCCGTTCACTCATTTACTGATTTAGGGCTTTCTGGTCAGTTATTGATTTATATGTTATTCTTCTTGTTCGTGGCAGTGGTATTGCTAATCATCCGTTGGAAAGAAATTCCATCAGATGATAAAGAGGTAACAACATATAGCCGTGAATTTTGGATTTTTATGGGTGCTACTACGCTTTGCTTGTCGGCTTTCCAGATTATTGCCGCTACATCATTGCCAGTGTATAATAAAATTGTAGAAGGCTTAGGATTTGTTTCAAAACTAGCACCACCCGCAGATGCACCAACCTATTATTCTAAATTTCAATTATGGTTTGGCGTAGGCATTGCTGTTTTCTCTGGGATTGGACAAGCATTTTGGTGGAGAAAAATCAAGAAAGAGACGCTTAGTAAACATTTACTTACACCACTTTTGTTGAGCTTAGTGTTGACATTTGTAGCGATATTTTTTACAGCTAAAACACAAGTCGGAGATTTTTTCAGTACGCCAACTTACATTACCTTATTGTTTGGGGGCATTTTCTCTATCATCACCAATGGAAGTATTCTGTTAGATATTTTCAAAGGAAATTATAAATTATCAGGCGGAGCAGTTACACATATTGGCGTAGCTATGATGCTGTTAGGAATCTTGTTTTCTTCGGGTTATTCAAAAGTGGTGTCTATCAATAATAGTGGTTTTGCTATTTCTGAAAAAGATGAAGCCTTTACAAAAGATAATGACAAAGAGAATAAAGAAAACGTCATTCTGTGGTTAAATACACCGTCTGAAATGAGTGATTATACACTTACTTATAAAGGTGTAAGGGTAGAAGGACGAGAACTGCCTGAATACCTTCATCCGAAACAAGTAGAGTTAATCGAGAATGATTTCCATGCCGTAGCTTTAGAAGACATCGTTCAACAAGGAAAGAAATACTATTCAGCGGGCGATACTTTACCAGTTTTCCCTGAAAATAAATTCTATGAAATTGATTTTAGAGACAAAGAAGGGAAAATAACAACACTATATCCAAGATTTCAGATTAATAAAAAAATGGGTAATGCACCTTCGCCAGCCTTGAAACATACGATTGGCGGTGACCTTTACACTTATGTAGCATTAGCCCCAAATTTGGAAGAAAAGGAGTGGAGTAAAACAGAAAACTTTACCGTAGCACTGAAAGATACTTTCTTCTTGAACGACTATGTGGCTGTGTTAGACCAAGTAAAGCGTGTAGATACGTATGAAGGCAAACCTTTAGGCCCTAACGACGCAGCTGTACAAGCTACCATAAAAGTAATGGGCAAAGACTTTAGACCTTATGAAGTTAATCCTGTATTCGTAATAAAAGAAGGTTTGGTGGCAATGCCTTCGATAGAAAATGATGAAATCGGGGTAAGAGCTAAATTTACAAATATCGACCCTAAAACTGGTCAGTTTGGTTTTGCTATCAATACTACTCAACGAGATTTTATTATCTTAAAAGCTATCAAAAAGCCATTAATCAACCTACTTTGGCTAGGTACTTTTGTATTGATTATAGGCTTTGTAATGGCCATTATCAGAAGATACCGAGAGTTTAAATTAATGAGAGATAAAGGTTTTTAAGTGACAAAGGTTAACGCTTGGAGATTTAACATTGAAAAGCGTTAGCCTTTAATATATTAACATTTAAGATTATTATGAGTAAGAAAGAAATACTTCTACTTTTCGCAGCCATTGGCTTTATCATCATGTGGATATTAGATTTACGTGCTGGTTTACCCGCAGGGCTAGAGCCTACCTTCTGGAATAAAATATTTTATCATTATTCATTCTTAATGTTTGCGATGGTTTGTTTGTTTTATTTCCAATATACCAAGCAAGTTCGCTTGAAGAAAGAAGAGGAAGAAGCAAAAAATAAACCTGCCGAAAAGCCTAAAGATGATAAACAAGCCCAAAGAAAGGCATTAATGAAAGGGAAAAAATAAGTGATTTTTAAAGAATTCTTTCTATATTTGAAAAAGAAATAACAATTCTGTTAGGTATATCTCTAAGCTCCTAACCCAAAATATGGACTCCCAACAAGCACTAAGTATAATTATCGCCATTATAGCCTCGGCATTTTTTTCAGGGGTAGAAATGGCCTTCGTATCTGCCAATAAACTGTACTTTGAACTCCAAGCCAAACAAGGAGTAATCACGGGTCAGATTATCTCAAATTATCTTAAAAATCCTTCAAAATTTATCGGTACTATGCTTATCGGAAATACGCTTTCCTTGGTGGCCTATGGTATTTTTATGGAAGGATATTTACATCATGAAATAGAAGCCTATTTGCCCATTTCGGGAATAGCGGCTGGATTAATAGCATCTTTTATTGGTACTATCATCATTTTAGCTACGTCTGAGTTTACGCCCAAAAGTATTTTTTTATTAAATCCTGATGGATTTTTAGAAGTACTAGCTATCCCAATTCTGATTATTTATACGTTGATGTACCCATTAGTTTGGGCAATCGTAGGGTTGTCTAAATGGTTCATTAACAATGTGTTACGATTGGAGTATTCAGAAGAAAGACCTGCTTTTGGTTTGACTGATTTGAATAATTACTTACAAAACCTTAATCGAAAAATATCAACAGAAGAAGAAGCGGAGGTTGATACAAAGATTTTCAATAATGCCCTTGAATTCAAACAAGTACGTGTCCGCGACTGTATGATTCCAAGAACGGATATTGTAGGAGTGGATATCGAAGGGGGTATTGAGGAATTGAAAAAAGTATTTGTAGAAAGTGGGCATTCAAGAGTACTTATTTACAAAGAAACGATGGAGGATGTATTGGGTTATTGCCATTCTTTGGCTTTGTTTAAAAAACCCAAAGAAATTCAGAGTATTCTTACGCCTATTCCTATTGTGCCAGAGGCTATGCCTGCCAAAGATTTATTATTCCGTTTTTCTAAAGAACATAAATCGTTAGCTTTGGTAGTGGATGAATTTGGAAGTACTGCTGGTTTAGTAAGTATGGAGGACGTAATGGAACAGATTTTCGGTGAGATTGAAGACGAATACGATGATAATGAAAACCTTACCGAAAAGCGAATTGAAGAGAAAACCTATTTGCTTTCGGCAAGATTAGAGATAGACTATTTGAACGATAAATATGACTGGAATCTTCCAGAAGGGGATTATGATACCCTAGGCGGAATGATTATTAGCATTAACGAGGACATTCCAGAGATTAATGAAACAATCATCCTACACCCATTCAACTTTCAAATCATTGAAATGACAGATGCTAGAATTGATATTGTTAAGTTGATGATTATAGGAGATATCGAAAAGAAATCAGAATCTTTTACGATGAAACACTAGGTCATCTATAAGATTACATTCATTAAAGTCTGGCTTTTCATTTCTGTTTCGTACCATTCTTTCACAGGGTTAGAATCTGCCGTGATGCCACAGCCTGCAAAAAAAGTAGCGTGATTTCCTTGAATTTTTACTGTTCTAAGGTTGACAAACAGATGACTTTCGTCTTTGATATTTACAGGGCCTAGAAAACCACTATAAAATTCGCGATGGTGGAGTTCTGTTTCAGCAATCAAACGCAAGGCTGGTTCTTTGGGCATTCCGCAAACAGCCGAAGTTGGATGAAGTAATTCAAGCATGACAGTGCCTAATTGTGGAAAATTTAGTGCTTTCGTATCAACTTTAAAGTCGGTTCGTAAGTGCATCAAATTCCCAGCCTGTACAGTTTTAGGGCCACTCTCACAATATTCTCTCAAACGGATTTTCTTAAAACATTCAATCACATACCTGCTTACAAAGGCTTGTTCTTCAATTTCTTTATGTGACCAACGAATGCTGATGGGTGAAAGCATCTCACCATTATCACCAATGGCAGATTGAGTACCTGCTAAAGACATCGTTTTAAAAATGCCTTGACCATCTACGCTTACTAAGGTTTCTGGGGTAGCACCCAACCAAATGGCTTCAAATTCTGGTAAATAGACTAAAGAAATGAAGGCATTTGGATAGGCTTTGCACAATTTCTGGAAAGCATCAATAATTTCAAAACTTTCGGGCAAAGTAACGTTTTTAGTTCTTGATAAAACTACTTTTTGCATTTCACCATTTTCAATGGCTATAATAGCTTTGGAAACCATTTCTGCAAAAATCATTTCATTATATAAGCCACCGTTCCATTTTTCTAAGCTACTGTCTAATGAATGCTTAGGACTTATATCCTCCTCTTGTTTCGCCGCCGAAGGTTCTATTGTTTCTTCGTCTGAATAATGTAGGTATTTTTTTTCAAAGATTGCTGCTTCTAGGGTTTTGCCTTTGATGTCATCTTCTATCTCGTGATTATTGGTATCAAAACGATAATATAGGTCACCTTTAAGGAATAAAGATTCACCCTGAAAAGGACTCATGACAAAGCCCGCCGGTAATTCATCTAAGTCTGTTTTTTTTCGCTGAGTACTCCCAGAAAGATCAATGATAAGTTGTTTCTCGGTAGATTGTGGCAATTGCCATAATGCCATAGGAAAACCTTCTGAAAAAGCCGTTTGCCAGAGTTTTGCTAATTTGTTTGTTTGTTGTAAAATATGAAATTCCGAAGTCGGGGTCATATCCAGAAGTTTTTAGTGATGTATTATTGATGTAAAAATAACATCTTGTATAGTAATGAGGTTTCAGAAAACTTAAAATTTTCGCGATATTTTATAAGATGTTGATTATTAGTAATTTGTATTTTATTGATATGCTTCCACTATAAACGTTTTTCAATAATGGCGGTTGTCAGTCTACTAGCACATACTAAATCTCCTTTTTCATCGGTTATTTTTATATCCCAAACGTGCATTGTTCTTCCGATTTTCAAAGGGGAACATTTTGCATAAACATAGCCCTCACGTGCAGACTTTAAGTGGTTCGCATTGATTTCAACTCCTACTGCAGCAAACTTATTATGATCCTCTAAAACCATCCATGAAGCAATACTTCCTAATGATTCTGCTAATACTACTGAAGCTCCACCATGCAATAATCCCATAGGCTGTTTGGTTCTTTCATCAACAGGCATTTTAGCACAAATATAAGTATCGGTAATTTCAGTAAATACGATTCCTAAGTAGCCAACCATATTACCTGTACTTCTTTCATTAAGTTGTTCGAGTGTATAGGATGTTTTTATCATGTTAGATGGTATGAATTATGTTCAAAAACTGTATTTTTGCGGGAAATTAGTCAAAGTAAATTATTATTTTATTGATTAACTTTATAAAATTTGAAAAAAGGCGTGAAATACTTTATTAAGATTGCCATAAATATAATCCTTCAAATCAATGTCTAACGACCAATCAAAAACTCCAAAAGTTAAAACCATTTATTTAATCCGTCATGGAGAAACAGACTTCAACCGTCAGGGAATAGTTCAAGGCAGTGGTGTAGATTCTGATTTGAATGAATTAGGACAAGCGCAGGCTGAAGCTTTCTATCAAAAGTATCAAGACATTCTTTTTGATAAAGTGTATACTTCTGCTTTAAAGAGAACCCACCAATCGGTAAAAAAATTCCTTGAAAAAGGGCTACCATGGGAACAACACGAAGGACTCAACGAAATAAGCTGGGGAGTACGCGAAGGAAAAGTGCCTAATGATATTGATAACGAATATTATAAAATATTAATAGACGGTTGGATTAATGGAAAGGTAGATATGCCTTCTGAAGGAGGAGAAAGTCCACTAGATGTACTAACTCGCCAGAAGCCCGTGATAGATTTGATTATATCGCGCTCAGAAGAAGAAACAATTTTGGTAGCCATGCACGGCAGGGCTATTAGGATAATCCTGACATTGTTGCTTGAACGCGAACTACATGAAATGGATACGTTTGAACATGCTAACCTTTGTTTATACAAACTTACTTATGATTATGAACAAGGTAAGTTTTCTGTAGAATTAGAAAATGACCTTTCACATCTAGACGACCTAATCGTTGAATAAAATCATTCAGGGAAATATGGCGTTAAAATACTTCAACACATATTTCCCTGAAATCTTCATTTCTTCTTTTATCCGTTTATCATCCCCACCTTCCGTTTACTGAATAATTCCATTGCTTTTTATTACATTGCCTTAATTTGTTATAAAAAAGGATAGAAGAAACGGTGGTAAATAAATTTATACGCTTTTATTTGAAGTGTATTTGAATAGATTAATATGTCTAGAGCTAAGTTATATTGGATTCTGCAAGTATTCGGCTGGTCAGCTTGGTTGGCCAACGAGGCCTTGATTTATTCGAATGATTTCGGTTGGTCTTTAGATTGGTTCGTGGCAGCATTATTAAATGTTGTTGTAGCCATTATAATTACACATAATTTCAGGAAAGTAATAAAAAAATACGGATGGGTAGAATTGCCAATAGATAGAGTAATCCCACGCATATTGATAGCGGTAGGGTTTATGTCGTTTTTTATGGCATTTGTAAACATTCCTTTAGATTCTTATCTATTGCGCGAAGAAGAAGGCCGAAACCTATGGTCGTTCTTTTTTGTCATGCAATTCATTTTTAGCTGGGCAAAGCCATTAATGATTTGGACGTTGTTTTATTACGCTTCACACTACTTTGAACGGAAGTCGGAAGTGGAAGTAGATAAAATACGGTTAGAATCATCGGTAAAAGAAACAGAATCGAAAGTATTAAGAGCGCAGATGAATCCGCATTTTATGTTCAATGCTTTGAATAGTATTCGTGCGTTGATTCTGGAAGAACCTGACAAAGCCCAGAAAGCGGTCACGCAATTATCCAATATCCTGAGAAGTTCTTTATTGGCAGATAGAAGAAAAACTGTTTCGCTGTCGGAAGAGCTAAGAACTGTTGACGATTACTTAGCTTTAGAGAAAATAAGATACGAAGAACGGCTGCAAATCAGGAAGAATGTTTATCCAGATACCATGCATGTGCAAGTTCCACCAATGTTACTACAAACGCTGGTAGAAAATGCCATCAAGCACGGTGTATCAAAGCCTGTAAAAGGTGGATTCGTAAGCTTGGAAGCAAAATTGGTAGGAAAGAATCTATTGATTATTATTAGTAATACAGGTATTTTAGAAACGACAGAATCAGGAGGCTTTGGACTAGAAAACACTGCCCACAGGTTAGAGTTATTGTTTGGCCCAGAATCTAAATTTAGAATTTATCAGGCTTCCAAAGAGGTAGTAACAGCCGAAATTACGATACCGATACCCTCAGTAGAACCAGAAAAAGACACACCGTTTTCAAAAATAACCAATATTGTAAAACCCAAAGTGACAATCTAATGTATGATTAGTTATAAAGGATAATACCGCTAATCAGAAACCATAAAATTAAATATGAAGGCTATTATTGTTGATGACGAACGTTTGGCAAGAAACGAATTAAAACGCTTGCTAGAGAATTTTCCTAAAATTAATATCGTTGGCGAAGCTGCTAATGCTGATGAAGCAGTAGTGCTTATTGACGAGGTACACCCAGATTTATTATTTCTGGATATTCAAATGCCAGGCAAAACAGGCTTTGATTTGCTAAGTGACCTTGAAGGAAATGTACCAGAAGTGATTTTTACGACGGCCTACGACGAATATGCTATTAAAGCCTTTGAATTTAATGCCCTAGATTATCTACTAAAACCAATAGAATTACACAGACTTAGCGAGGCAATTCAGAAAGTAGAGGAGGAGTTTGACCGCCAAAAGCAACTTACAGAAACTGTAAAAGACAATACAATCGTATTAACAGAAAACGACCAAGTATTTGTAAAAGATGGTGAAAAATGTTGGTTTGTTCGTTTAGGAAATGTGCGCTTGTTCGAGTCGATGGGTAATTATGTAAGGTTATATTTTGATGACCAAAAGCCATTGGTGTTAAAATCATTGAATGCCTTGGAAGATAGATTAGACCCAAAGACCTTCTTCAGAGCCAACCGTAAACACATTATCAATTTAAAATACATTCAGAAAATTGAGCCTTGGTTTTCGGGAGGATTACAAGTAACCTTACGAGAAAGCGGAGATAAAATCGAAATTTCGAGACGACAAGCCATTCGATTTAAAGAATTATTAAGTTTATAGACATTGATATGTTCATTAATTACAAAAGTTACCGTAATTGATGAACATATTTTTTTTGACATGAAAAAGCCAAGTATTGCTCAACTGCATAATCCTAATAATTTTTCACTGATTGAATCCTTTAGGATTGAAGAGATGATGAAGTTTTTGATGAGAGAGTTAGGAGTCAACCCTAATAGCTCGAATCAAACAAAAAAACCTCTTGCTCAAAAAATCTTTTTTGTGGTATTATTATTTATAGCAGGCGGTGCTTTCGGATATGTTATTGGTAAGCAGATAGGGCAAGCCAAAGTTGATGTTTGGCAAATAGCAGCAGCATTCCCAGTGTTAATATTTATTTTGTTACCAATTCACGAAGGCATTCATGGATTAGTATTTAAAATATTGGGTGCTGAAAAAGTAGGATTTGGCTGGACACCCAAAAGTCTGATGGTGTATGCTTATGCCCAAAAATTTGTGATGAGTCTAAAAGAAAACGCCATCGTGGCTGTAATGCCTTTCCTCGTAATTTCTTTGGGATTGATAATAGCCTTGGTCTTTATTCCTAGCTACAAGGTGTTGATTATTACAACTTTAATATTGCACACGTATGGCTGCTTGGGTGATTTTATCTTGATTAGGTATTACATGAAAAATCGCCATAAAGAAATGTTCACTTATGACGATATTGATGAGGAGGGAATGTCTTATTTTTTTGAAAAAGACTGATGGCTTATCCCCTAAGGTTAGCCAACTTGTATTCTTCAAGAATGGTGATTTCACTACCATTTACTTCAATAAGTTTATCAGATTTAAAGTCGCTCAGTGTTCTGATAAGCGATTCTGTAGCAGTACCCACTACCGACGCTAGGTCGTCTCTGGAAATTCGGATTGAAAATCTATCTTGCTGTTCAGTTTTATATTTTCTAGACAGCATGACTAATGCATCAGCAGTACGCTTTCGCAAAGAATTATATGCCATTTGAGTTAAGTGCTTTTCTTTCTCGTGGATATCATTAGCCAACATTTTAATGAATTTGTTAGCAACAGACTGGTTTCTGGTGATTAATTCTAAGAAATCATTTTTAGGAATACCGATAATTTCACAATCTTCAAGGGCTTCTGCTGATTCTTGGTATTCACTACTTTCTATGATGGCGATATGACCGAAAAAATCACCCGAATTGTATAAGCCAGTTACAAACTCTTTCCCATCACGATTAGACTGGTATGTCTTTATTTTGCCTGACTTTAAAAAGTAAAATTTAATAGGCTCATCGCCTTCTGTATAGATGATTTGCTTCTTTTTAATATTCGATATTTTTCTGTCTTTAGAAAGAGAATTAATATCAACATATTCACGTGCTTGCTGATAAAGCTCTTCTATTTCCGATGCTGTATTTTTAAAAGACTTCGTAAGGTTGTCTATTTTCTTTAACCTACTTTCTACAGCATTCAAAAGCTCGATTTCCTGAAAAGGTTTTGTTAGATAATCGTCAGCACCCATTTCCATGCCTTTTCGATGATCCGAGCGTTCAGCTTTGGCAGTTAAAAAAATAAAGGGAATATTTTGCAGGTCTGGATTTTGACTAAAAATGTGCAATACGCCATATCCATCTAAAATAGGCATCATAATATCGCAAATTACTAAATCTGGCTTCACTTTCTGGGCAAGCTCAACCCCAGTTTTCCCATTTTCAGCTGTATGAACATTATAACTAGCAAGTTCTAATATCTCAGCAGTGGTTTCTCTGATGTCATCACTATCTTCGATAAGTAGGATTGTTTTCATATGTTTTAATAATTAAGAATTTTTTAATAATGGGTGGGTTAAAATTATAAATCAAACTTAATACTAAAAGTTGTTCCGCGATTAAGTTTGCTTTCTACAAATACTTGTCCACCAAGCAACTCCGTATATCGTGCTACAATGTGTAAACCCAAACCAGTTCCTTGGATATTTGTTACGTTGGCACCTCTGAAAAAGCGGTCGAATAAATGTTTTTGATCTTCCTCGGAAATACCAATGCCTTGATCGGATACTTTAAGGATAAGCATTTTTTCAAGTTTTTCAGTAGATATACTTATCGTTGAATTTTCATTTGAAAACTTCACGGCATTAGAGCCTAAATTAATAATGATTTTCCTGAACAGCGATTTATCCAAACACACAGTAGTATCACCAATATGCTGATAATCTATCTGCTGGTTTTTCTTGAGCATATTTTTCAGATCGCGAAGGCTTTCATCAACTAGTGCTGGCAATTCAAAATTAGCCAATTTCGCATTTACTTTTCCTTCTTCTAGTTTGCCAACAGAAAGGAATTCTTCTAGTATATCCGTCAAATTGCCAACAGCATTCATTATTCGCTGTGTATGGCGTTCTCTTTTGTCTTGTTCTTCCGTTTTAACATATTTCTCAATTAATGAAGCCGCCGAAAGGATGGCTGTAAGAGGTGTTCTAAATTCATGCGACGCCATCGAAACAAACCTTGATTTTAGCTCACCCAATTCTTTTTCTTTGTTAAGGGCAACTTCAAGCTCTTTTTTAGATTGTTCTAAGTTCTTCAACGTTTCAACCAAAGCGTTCGTGCGATTTACTACTTCTTTTTCAAGACTATTATTCAGTTTTTGTATTTCAGTAGTTTTTATTAATAAATCGGTCTCGGCTTTCTTCTTGAACGTTGCATCATTAATAAAAGAAATATAATAAGGTTTGCCACCAGATTTAAAATGACTTAAACTAATCTCTACGGGGAAAAGTGTACCATCTTTCTTACGAGCTTTTAAGTCAAGCCCAATACCCATAGGTCTTGACTGTGGCTTGTGTGTATAGTTTTCGTATGTTTCCCGATGCTTCTCTCTAATATTATGAGGAATCAATACTTCTAGTAATTGTCCTTCTAATTCACCCGTTTCATAGCCAAATATTACATTGGCAAAACGGTTTGATAAAATAATCTTGCCTTCACGGTCAACCATTATTAGCCCAATAGCAGCATGCATGAATAATGCTTCAAAACGGTTGTTATCGTCCTCTAATTGTTGTTCAGCATTTTTTTGATAGGTAGTATCATTGATTCTGACCAAGTAATACTCATGGCCTTCACTTTCAAATAATGAAATTTGAAGAGTTCCCCAAAACTGAAGCTTGCTTGATGTTTCAAAGAGCGTTTCTTCAATCCTTGTTTGCTTAGTTTTTAATTGGTGATATATTTCGTTATAATTTTCTAGGTTCAGTTTGTCTTTTCTAAACCCTTCTGGATACTTCAGGGTAAATTCTTCTATGTCTGTAGCTTCAAACATATTTAAACCTACTTTATTAATGAATGCATACCGATGGGTAGTGATATCGTAGATACCCATAAAGGTTGGTGTATCTTCTAGAATTGATTTTAAAAGTAGGTTGTTGATAGGGAAGTCCATAATTATATATATTATTAATGATAAAGGTACAAATTAGACAGCTATATACCCAAGAAACTTGATATATGTCAGTTACCAATATGATTCTAATGATAGTTAAAACCCTAAAAGTTAAAGAAATTTATGATATAAATATTTAATAATCAAATTGATGAAATATGAATAATATAAAAACTAACATTTATGATACCCAAGTATTTAAATATGGGGTTTATCATAAAGAAAATATCAAATGGTTACAGAATTTAGCCTTTTATCGGGAAGAATTAGCATACTTTTATACCCTGATTGACGAAGTCAAATCAAAAAATACTTTATTAGAAGTATTAAATCAAGTTTTTGTTTTTGAAACAAGATGGCAAAACTTACATAAAGAATCTGATGAATTAGTACACTTAATCAATCAGGAGCAATGGGGTTTTGAAGACGATGCACTGGGTAGAGAATTTTTATTAGGAGAAGAGATTTATGACCAACATTATACACTTCGCGAACGTTATCAAGTTTTTGAGAAAGAGTTTATTCATACCAAAAATGATTTTTATAAGTGTTTATCAAAAATCCTTTAATCCCAAATAGTTATGAAATTTGAAGTATGTCACCATGAAAACAATAAATGGATAGAATCATTGGCATTTTTTGCTGATGAAGTGAAGTACTTCCAAACGCTTCTTGAAGAGGTTAAAAGTAAAAATACTGAGGAGGAATTAGTAAAAGAAGTAGGGAACCTCCATGAACGATTCCGACATATTAATGAAGTAAGTGAAAATTTACTAATTGGTATCAAAACTCAGGAAAAGTCTTTTGTAGATTATGCACAAAATAGGCGTTTTCTATTTGACGAACAAATGGAGCTAATTCATGAACGCCAAAGATCGGCATTCGAAATGCTTGAAAAAGACTTCAATTTTACTAAGCATCATCTGTATCAATTTCTCAGCAAAGTGCTATAACTAAATGCTGTTTTTAATTAAATTTTGCTAGGAGCTTACTTCTTATTGGTAAGCTCCTATTTGTTTTTAATAGGCAATCCATAAAGCTTTATCAATGATGTTTTTTAAAATGTATACTATTTATTGATATTAATGAAGTATATTTAGAAACTATTCATGCAGGACGCCCCAGTTGGATGAAATAAATCCAGGGTTTTTTATAAAATTCAAAAAAATAAGGATAAAGTTATGTTTTTGAATTCTTCCACTAAATCATCATTCTATTAAAAAGCAAGCAGATGAAAATAAACTAATATTTTCATCTTGTCGAATATGTATTTATATTTATTGAAAAAAAACAAAATAATAAAAATAAAATTATATTTTTGGTTTTTTGTAAGTATGGTACATCACAGGAACATATGTTTTTCAAATCCTTATTATTCTAATTAAATTAAATATTAAAACTAAATCATATATTTTTAAACTAATGAAAAAGCTCTTCTACTTTTTGCTGACATTTGGCATAACCACCCATGTAATTGCTCAATCATCCCCGTCTCAGACGCCACCGATTTTAACGGAACATATTTATGGAAAAAACTCTATAGGTATTCAGTTCGGAACAATGGGGTTTGGCGCTGAAGTTGCTCAAGCACTTAAACGAGACAATTCTGTAAACCTTAGAGTTGGCTTTAGCTACTTAGATGTAAGTATGTTTGTAACCCCACCTATAACGGTTTCGCTAGGAGATGGTGCTTCTGACCTTGATATTTCTCCGAAAGTTAAATCGCTTCAAATAGATGCACTTATTGATTTTCATCCGTTTAAGAGAAAATCATTTAAGTTGGTAGGAGGTTTAGCTTATGGTACTGGAGATTCAGAGGTGATGGCAGAACCAACTGTCAAAACAGGTAAGTTTAAATTTGCATCAGATTTTGAAATAGATGCACAGGATTTTGGGAAAGCAAATTTGAAAGTTACAGGCAATAAAATCCGTCCTTATTTAGGAATAGGTTTTGGACGTGCAATTCCTAAAAGTAGGGTAGGTTTTGGTTTTGAGATGGGTGCTTATTATTCTGGTTCGCCTAAGTTAACGCTAGACCGTTCTGGTGTGGTTGAAACATTGGTTACGGATGCTAATATTTTAAGTATTGAGAACAACGTGAAGAACTACGCATTTATTCCTAAATTATCTTTTACTGTTAGAATTAAACTATAATAGTACTGTACTTAACTCAAATGACATCACACAATGAAAAAATATATTACTTACGCACTACTTCTTTTTGCTTGCATCGCTATAAGCTATTCCTGTACTCCACCTTTAGAAGGTGTAAAATTCAAATTTCCTGACGCTGTAGTAAGCACTAGTATTATCGTTCAATATTCGCAGGCGAATGATAACTTAGGGGAATTACCAAGCACCATAGATGTGCATATTGCGGGAAGTGACTCTGCAAAAATTGTAGATAGCTTTAACAAAAAAGTGTTTAAACCTAAGAATGGTATCATGATTCTGGCATTAAAACCCGGAACTACCGCCAGCACTACGGCACCAGTTAAATTTACGATTGTAACAGCCGTAGATGGATATTTAAAAGAGATAACTCCTGTAGAAATTACAAGTAATACTGACCAAAAGGTAATTGTTAAGCTTACTAAAATTGCTACGCCACCGACGGGTACTACTGTAATTCAAAAAGAAGAGGATGCTGATAATACAGGGAAAACTACGAAAGCTATTCAGATAACTACACCAGCATTAGCAGGTAGTAGTCATTCCGCTACATTAACCGTTGGCGCTGGAGTAACTTTGAAAGATGGAGCGGGCGTTCCGGTAGGAGGTAAACTGAATGTTGTACTCGTACAGATAGATCCACAAAAGGCTAGTGTAATTGTTAATAAGCAACAAAGTGGGATGAAAGTTGTGGATAAAAACGATAATGTAATTCCAAACTTTAGTATTAATCCTATTTCGGCAGTAAGTGCTGTGATTTCTAATGAAAATAGTCAGAAGGTAAAAACTTTTTCATCACCGATTGAAATCAAATTTCAGTTTGGAGTAGGTACTAAAAACTCAGCAGGACAAGATATTAAAGAAGGAGATGTATTAAACTTTGCTAGTTATGATGCAGATGCCAAAACACTTAAATATGAAGGTACTGCTACTGTGAAGAAAAATGGAAGTGTTTTAGAATTTGTGGCTTCGGTAAACCATTTGACTGAATTTTATTGCGGAGATCTATTATCTGAATGTTCAAACCTTAAACTGAATGTATTAAATGATCCATTGTATACGGGAGAGACCGTTAAAACGACTGTAGTAGATAACAGTGGAAGAATTTTATTTAATGAATCGCATGGCTTAGGGATAACCTTGAATTGTAAACTTTTTGTACAAGGTCAAATAGGAGGTAATACCCCAACATCTTCTAACTTAACTATTACTACTACAAGTATTACAGGCAAAGTATTATTTACTAAATCTTTGAATGTAAGTTGTACCAATGTAAATGCTGTGACAAATGTTGATGTTACGTTAGTAAGTCCTATCAACTATGTAAAAATAACGATTACTCCTAAGTGTGATAATGGTTATCCATTCAAGATAGGGGATGTTCAAGCGGCGGCAGACTTAAAAGATGGAAAAGGATATACAAGTATAGGTACATTGAAGGCAACGGCTGATAATAAACTGGTAGCTCAATCAACTTTATTAGTCAGAGGAGAAAAGTATAATTTTATGTTTAACCTTGGTGGTATCTGGTATTATCAGAACGATTTGTGGATTGATAATTCTGCGGAATTGAACTCTACCTTTAGCTTACCATCGTTTTTATGTAAGTAAGTAAAAAGTAAGCTATTAACAAAAAGGCTTCCGAATTCGGAAGCCTTTTTCATATATCCACCCTAAAACTAATGTAATAATTCTTCTAAATGTACAACTTTACCTATTTTTGAATTACACTCTTTATAATATTCCTTTTCCCAATCGCTTAAATTTTCGATGGTTTTATCCGCAATATTGGTTAAAGCTTCATTCGTTAAAAATGCCTGATGTCCTGTAATCAGTACATTCTCTAATTGCATTAATGTCAATAAAAGCTGATCTTTTTTCTCTTGAGGTTGATGGTTTTTAAAAAATATACCTCTTTCATTTTCGTAAACATCTAAGCCTAAATATCCAATTTTGCCAGATATTAAGGCCTTAAGAATATCTTTAGTATTAACAATTCCACCTCTACTTGTATTAATCAACATTACTCCGTTTTTCATTTTATTAATACTTTCTTGGTTAATCAAGTATTTAGTCTGTGCTGTAAAAGGCACATGCAAAGTGATAATATCAGCCTCCGCATAAAGAGTGTCTAATGTAACATACGTAAAATGTAATGTTTCAGCCTTTTTGGAATCTTGAACAACATCATAAACTAATACTTTACAACCAAAACCATGTAGAATCTTTGCGACAATCGAACCGATTTCTCCTAAGCCAATAATACCTACCGTTTTGCCGTGCATATCGAAGCCAATTAATGGAGCTAAATCAAATTGATATTGATGAGCATTGGCATTTGCTAATATCAATTTTCTATTCAATGCCAGCATCATACCAATAGTATGTTCTGCTATTGAATAAGGCGAGTAGGCAGGAACATTGCCAACTTTAATATCCATTTGTTTAGCTGCTACAAGGTCGATGTGGTCTGTTCCTACTGACCTTGTAGCAATATATTTAACACCATTCTCTCGAAGAAGCGCTAAGACTTCCGCCGATGCATCATCATTAGTGAACACTGAAATTGCCTCATAGCCAGCAGATAAAATGGCGGTTTCAACTGCTAAACTCTGAGTACTTAAACTAACTTCATGTGTATTGAGATTCGCATTTAAAAGGTATGGTTTTTCGAACTCTTTGACGCTATAAAAAAAAGTCTTCATGGATTTAGGTTTAATGGAGTGATAATTTTGCTATTGCTTAAAGTATTGAAAAACAGATAAATAATTAGTCATTCTCCGTTTTTGTTATGTCAAAATTACACCCTTGTTTACCCCTAAACTATGATATTTGTTAGTAGAATTATTGATTGAAGACAGTAAAATCAATTAATGAATTCCCATGCACTTTGGTAGGCATTTAGGCTTTCAGTATATTCTATAAAATCTGAATAAAAAGGAAACTGAGCCAACGTGGCACTATCGCCAATAATTACTAATTTTTTTCTAGCACGGGTCATCGCTACATTCATCCTGCGAATGTCTGATAAAAAGCCAATAACTCCTTCTGTGTTGCTCCTCGTCATGCTGATATAGACAATGTCACGCTCTTGTCCTTGGAAACTATCAATGGTATTCACGGATATTTTATCCGTAAATATTTGCAACGCAGGCGTATGGAGCAATTGCTCATTTAATAACTTTATTTGCTGTTTATAAGGGGAAATAACTGCAACAGTCGGGAAATCTTCTGGTTTGTATTCCAATGCCAATTCGTCACTAAAAAGGCTAAGATGTTTTATCAATAACATTGCTTCTTCAGGATTAGTGGAACTTGTACCTTCTATTTTTTCTTCAAACCCACAGCCCGCAGTATCAATGAATAGTAAAGGAGTATTATCACTCTTGAGGGTACGTTTAGCCACCGAAGCATGAGCCCTTAGTCTGTTGTGATAAAATACTTTAGAAGAATAGCCCATAATCTGCTCATTCATACGATATTGCTCGGCCAATAAAGTAACTGCTTCGGGATGTAAAGCAATACATTTTTCTAATAAGGTATTGTTTAGTCCATCTTTGGCCGCCTCACTTGATTTGATAGTAGGCGGTAACTGACAGTGGTCACCCGCCAATACTACTTTCTGTGCTTTTAGAATAGGAATCCAACAGGCAGGTTCAAGGGCTTGACCAGCTTCATCAATAATTACGGTATCGAATTTTAGATTTCTAACTGTGTAGTGAGTAGCCCCCACCAAAGTAGCGGTAATGATTTGTGCTTTGCCTACGATGTCATCAATGATGTACTGTTCGTTATTACCGACTTCTTTCATGATTTTATGGGCTTCATCAAAAAGTAGTTTGCGTTGGTCTCTTTCAGATTTGCCGAAACTACGCTTGTACTTATGTGCCATATTTTTGTATTCCTGAGCCTGTTTTTTAAGTTTTTTAGCATCACGAAGCATCGTATGGTCAGCCATTTTGCTATCAAGCGTAAGGGCCAATTGCTTTTCATTTACTTTAGCTGGATTTCCAACACGCAATACATTTAGCCCTTCTTCATGCAATTTTTCGCTGAGTAAATCTACAGCGGTATTGCTTGGTGCTACTACTAGAATTTTTTGATTATCTCGTTGGATAAGGGCTTTAATCGCTTGAATCAGCGTAGTGGTTTTACCCGTACCCGGAGGGCCGTGAATAATGGCTAGTTCGTTCGCAGCTAATATTTTATTGACAGCCTCATTTTGCCAAGTATTTAAACTAGGAACAGAAACTGTTTTAATGTCTGTTTGAAAAGTAGGGGTTTTTTCTCCGATAAGTACTTTTACCAAATTTGTATTAGCTTGTTCGCTGAGGGCAGCGGCTTGCTTAAGAGCAGCCTGCATTTCATCAAAACTATTGTCATCAAACAAGACATCAATGCCTAGTTTGCCATCTCGGCTCCAGTCAGGTAGTTCATCTGTTTTGAGGGTGATTTTTAAATGATTGGCATTTTGATGGGTAATTGTACCTTCTATTCTATCTGCTTGAGGATCATGATTACTAAAAAGCACCGCAGGCATGCCAAACCTGAATTGATGAGAAAGGTCATGATGAGTAGTACGTTCAATTTCAACCGTTAAATAGTCTCCACGGCCAATTTCAGAACCTCTTATAGCAATCGGATACCACGTTAGTCCGTTTGCTCTGCGTTCGCTTACGGATGATTTTTCGGTAAGTTGTATATACTGATTTAGGCTTTCGTCGCGCTCAGTTTTTAGTAAGTTGAGTAGTTTTTTAAAATAATCCATATACAAAGGTAATGGATTATTGACTTTCATAAAGAAATCTGTTTAAATGAAGGCTATGTAAGCTTTTCTTGATAAAGCTTTCGGGTATAAAAATAAAGGATAGACAATAATGAAAGAAGAACGATGACTTGCTCCCATCATGGCGGTGTTGATAAGTGGCTATAAAATATTTAAAAACAAAAGCGACTCTTTCCCCTGAAAAAGTCGCTTTGCAAGCCGTCAATAGTATTTGATTTAAACCAGTGCTAATACAGGAATATCAGAATGATTGACTACATCTTCCGTAATACTACCAGCAAATAATAAGCTCAAGCCTTTTCTGCCGTTAGTTGTTAATACAACCATGTCAGTTTTCATATCTTTGGCACAAGCTACAATTCCTTTGGCAATGTTATAGTAGTTGTAAATCAAGAAATCGATTTCTTTAATGCCTAACTCTTCCCCGAGTTTAAACATCTTTTCGGTAGTAGTATGACTATCTTCAAAACCATCTGGCGTGTTAATGAACACAAACGTTAATTTAGCTTTAGTAGCTTGTAGTTTATGAATAAAACTGGCTGTAATTTTAGTCTCAAAGTCTACCGCTACCATAATGCGTTTCATCTTGAATTTCTTCTCAGTTTGCTTTACGATTAACACTGGGCAATGCGAATTTCTGATAACAGATTCAGCGTTTGAATGACTTAATAAATCTTTCCAGCCATCAGCGCCCGTCGAACCCATCACAATTAAATCTACATCCGATTGTTGAGTAATGGCATCTTCAATGGGTAAGTAACTATCTGCTAAAATAGGAGTAATAGTTACGCCATCGTAAATAGGTGCGTCTGCAATTTCGTGTAATTTCTTAGTTGCATCTTCTACCTCATATTTATATAAATCCAAATCTAAATTTGGCAACATTGTTACTGGAAATGGATCAGCACTTACCATATAATGTAAAGGCTGGGCATGGAAAAGTAAAATTTCCGCTTTTGATTGTTGTGCAATCTCAACCGCTGCATCTAATGCAAGTAGGGAAAGGTTTGAAAAGTCGGTTGGAACAAGTATTTTTTTCATGACTGTATTTGTTTAAATCAGGCTTGATTTAGCGAAGCCGTATATAATATTAACGAGCACGAAAGCAGATAAGTATGAATATTTTTTGTTAATTATTTATTTTTCCGTGACAATCTGTAATTTTTTGGCTAAGGGGTACTTTTTCAAATTTTGGACTAATATAAGGAATTCCTAGGTTCAATCCTCGAACAATAAAAAAAGACGCTAATACAAAAGAATATACTGGTAAATATTTATTAATCTTTTGTCGAGCAGTTAAACTTAAAAACTTAGGTAGAATACTAACTGAAAACATTAGTGGGGAAGTTCCCAAACCAAAAAAAGCCATAAATATAGCTCCTTCAATGGGCGATGTGGTAACTGTAGCACCAGCCAATGCTAGGTATACAGTTCCACACGGCAAAAGTCCATTTAGCATTCCTAAAAATGCGAAATTAATTAGTGAATGGGTATTTATTAACGAACCGAAACTTCTTTTTATCAAAGAAGGTATTTTTTGAAAAGGATAGAACGTAATTAATTTGTTGGGAATCATAAAAATGAGCATCAACAAACCAATTGAAATAGATAACTGTTGCTGAAAGCCTGCTACAAAAATTTGTCCTCCGAAATATCCAAAAATATAGCCTAGTATTCCGTAAGTAACCGTTCGCCCAAGGTTATAAAATATTCTTGAAAGGGTAGCTTGAATATAAGAAAGCTTTCCGACGGGTAAGGCTAAAGCAATAGGACCACACATACCAACACAATGAAAACTGCCAGCCAGACCCGTCATAAAAGCTATGGAAAAAAGAACATTCATTATATCAATTCAAGCTTGAACGGATTGTAAATCCGTATCTATAAAAAAATGGTTAAAGCATAATCTTTACTTTTACTCAACGAACAACAAATTCATCTTCTAGGTAATATTCTCTGATTCCGTCTGTCCAAGTAGCCTGTACTTTCCATTTGCCTTTTTCTAACTTTTCGGTGGAATAATTGAAAACAGGTTCTTTTTTAACAGGTACTGTAAAGTCTAAACGTTTGTCAGAAGGCCTGAAGAAAGTGATAGCTCCATTATTTACATTTGTTGGAAATGCAATCCTTAATGTTTGATTATCAGATGAATAAGTCATGATATTAACAGCATTGAAATTGGATGAATTCTTCCTTTTATTAATTTGTTCTTGATAGTTTATTTCGTTTTTATAGTAATCTTTATTTACTAAATCTACCTTGGCAGTTGACATTCTATAGGCCATGGTGCCAATAAAGCTAGCAAAAAGTATAAAACATAAAATGATTGATTTTCCCCAGTTCATATTGGTTATTTTTATGATTCAAAGCTATAGTATTAAACAATAAAAAGATATGAGTTTTGTTAGTCTTTTGTATGAAAAGAGTTATTTTTTGGATTTTGGGGCGCTATACTTGAGGATTGTGGACTTTAGGACGCTAGACTTGAAGACATTAGACGCCGGATTTTAGATGCTAAATTTTAAGTATTAGACATTTTATGTTTAGAACATAGTAGCTACAAACTCTTATACCTAAATTTTATCTATCTTAATTATCCCTAAATCCAAAAGTCTAGCGTCTAATGTCTTCAAGTCTAGCGTCCTAAAGTCCACAATCCTAAAGTCCATAATCCTAAAGTCTTCAAGTCTAACATCCTCAAGTCCTAAAGTCTAAAAATCCTAAAGTCCCCTAAAGAATCGGACCGAGGAATTTTGTTTTTACATGATCAATTACTTTGCCCTCTGAAATTATCTCGATGTCCACTTTTACACTTCCATCAGTGAGAGATTTAGTCGGAATTTCTATGAAAAACGATGATTCTGCTAATTCCCCTGGCTGAACTACCAAAGCTTTTCCAATCATTTTAATCTGTGCATTTTGCTGATTTATCCTAAATTGTACGGGCATAGTTTTATAACTTTTATTCAATACCTGTACGTTATAAAGATTTGAAACCGTCCCGTTTTTATTTTCCTGATAAGTAAGCCCTTGTGCCCTTAGGATAGTGGTTTCAATAATGTTTCTGGTCATTAATAAATAACCCAGAATGCTTAATAAAGCCACCAATATAAAAGAGTAAGAAGCAATTCTGGCATTGAATGTTAGTTTTGTTTTTTGCTCGATACCCTCCTGAGAAGCATAGCGAATCAATCCGCGCGGTTCGCTGATTTTATCCATTACCTCATCGCAGGCGTCAATACAAGCAGTACAACCTATGCATTCTAATTGCGTGCCATTGCGAATGTCGATACCTGTTGGGCAAACTTGTACGCATATTTTACAATCTATACAAGAGCCATGTGCTACAGGAGCTACCTTTTTTTCTTCAACAGTTTGTTTTTTTCCACGAGGTTCACCCCTGATGAAATCATACGCAACAACAATCGACTTTTTATCAAGCATAACACCCTGCAAGCGTCCATACGGGCAAACTACAATACAGACCAATTCGCGAAAACGAGCAAATACAAAATAAAAAACAGCCGTAAAAATAATGATAGCGAAAAGCCCTGCGAGGTGGTCGAGTGGATTATCAAGGATGATTGTAAATAACGCTCTTTTACCAATAATATAGGCCAAAAAAGTATTGGCAATCAAGAAAGAAAGCAATACAAAAATACTGTGTTTAAGGGTCTTCTTCCAGATTTTTTCGGTCGTCCAAGTTTCGGCATCCAATCTTCTTTGGGCATTATGGTCGCCCTCTATTAATACCTCCACTTTTCTAAAGAGCATTTCCATAAAAATAGTTTGAGGACAAGCCCACCCGCACCAAATTCTACCAAAAATAACTGTAAAGAGAATGACGAATACAATAAAAGTAAGTAAACCAATGGCTACTAAATGGAAATCTTGTGGGAAAAAAGTTACTCCCCAAAAGATGAATTTTCTTTCAATAACATTAAACATAAACACAGGGTGACCATCTACTTCAATAAGAGGAAGACCGAAAAGTAGACCTAATAATAACCATGAAAAGTAGGTTCGAAGTTTATAAAAATTTCCGATGACAATACGAGGATAAATCCAGATACGCTTACCAGTTTCTGTAACATTCGAGAGGTGGTCGCGGTAATTGCTTGTATCAATTTTTGCCTGTTTCATATTTGTTGTAGATAATAATCGTATCACGATTTTATCTGTTTAATGTTAGAAAGCAAATCCCCTAAGTGTGTTTTACGCTTAGGGGATCGTATCAATTTTACTTTAATGAACACTTGTGGTTTTGTTAGCTGTTGAATCTACCGAAGCTTCAGATGGGTCATATTTTTCTCCCTGAGGTTCTTTCGGATTCGGTGGATTAGTACCTTTCAATGAAACGATATAACTAAGTACCTCCTGTACTTGAATAGGGTTTAGTGATTTTTTCCATGAAATCATCCCTTTTTCGGGTACACCTTCGGTAATGGTATGAAATATATTTTTTGCAGAGCCACCATGTAGCCAAAATTCGTCAGTAAGGTTTGGTCCAACTTTCCCTTCAGCCTTTTCTCCGTGACAAGCCACACAGTTTTGGGTATAAATTTTAGCCCCATTTGCCAAAGACTTAGGGTCTCCTAAAGCTTTTACATTGTCTTCATTAACAGCATTGGCAAATTTCTTCATGTATTCCTCACGAGCTTTCTCCGCAATCGTTACCTCCTCTGTATATTCAGTGACCATAATTTTACCATTACCAATGATATGGAAACCTATTAAATAGACAACTCCGAATATGATAGTAGCATAGAAAAGGTACATAAACCATGGAGGAGTAGGGTTGTCCAACTCGGCAATGTCATCATACTTATGCTCCATTTCCAAGTCTTTTTCCATTGACAAAGGCTTCAAACTGGCTAATTTTTGCCAGAAAGTACGATTTTGCATGGCTTGCTCATAAGCCTCATCAATTTGCAGAGTAGGCTTCAAAAAAGCATTCACTTTTTGCTGTAATCCGTAGGCAAGGAAACAAATAATGATACAGACAATGATTAAAATGCCCAATAACGAGACCATGAGGAGGTCTTCGCCAGTTTTGATACCACCGAAAAAGTACTCTTTTTGGGGAGTATCGGCTGCAAATATTTGATGCGAGCCTAATAAAAATGAGAATATATATATCTTTTTCATCGCTTAATTGTTTTCCTCTAGGGGTAAGTGACTCATATATTGAAGGTGTTTTTTATCAATAATGAACAGATATACTCCGACCATTAAAAAAAACACAAAAAATATCAGAAGAGAAGTAATCATAGGAACATCCGCTCCTTGAACTTTATTTAGCAATTGTCTGAACATCTTTTTAGTTGTTTAAAAAAAGAACCTCACCCTCTGCCCCCTCCTCGTTAAGAGGAGGGAAAGACACGCAGAGAGAATAATTGGTGTATTTCTTGATTATCAGATACTTGAATGATAATAACGGGAAGGGGGTTTTATTTCTCTCCTTTTTTAATATCAGTACCTATCCTTTGCAGATAAGCAATCAATGCGATGATTTCCTTGTCTGGAGTAACTTTAATACCCTCTTTGGCTAAGTTATCTGCAATACCTTTTGCCTGAATTTTAAGGTCTTCATCAGCATGCTCGATAGCGTATTCATCATAAGGCACGCCTAAAGTCTTCATGGCTTTTAGTTTGTCTTTGGTGTTTGAGCTATTCAGCGTTTGCGTTAACAACCACTCATAATTTGGCATAATAGAGCCGGGCGACATAGAGCTTGGTTCACGCATGTGGTGATAGTGCCAAGAATCTGGGTACTTTCCACCCTCGCGATGTAAATCTGGCCCTGTTCTTTTAGAACCCCACAAAAATGGGTGGTCGTACACAAATTCGCCTGCTTTAGAATATTCACCATATCTTTCAGTTTCTGAACGGAAAGGACGAATCATCTGACTATGACAAGAAACACAACCCTCCCGAATGTATAAATCTCTACCTTGTAGTTCTAAAGGTGTATAAGGCATTACCGAAGCGATGGTTGGCACATTAGATTTTACCATTAAAGTAGGCATCAGCTCAATTAAAGACCCTATCGCTACCACTACTAAAGCACCTACTAACAAAGGCATTGGTTTGCGTTCGAGCCATCTATGCCAGTAAGTATCGGTTCCTTGTGCTACAAATACTTTTTCAAGTGCAGGCGCCTGAGCAGCTTCGTTGGCTACTAATTTACCAACAAGCATCGTTTTGAAGATGTTGTAAGCACCAATTAAAGCACCAGATAAGTAGAAAACACCACCCAAAGCACGCATCATATACATTGGAATAATCTGTAGCGTAGTTTCCAAGAAGTTGGCATATTTTAAATTACCTTCTGCTGTAAATTCTTTCCACATCATACCTTGAGTAAAACCAGCGATATACATTGGCACAGCCCAGAACAAAATTCCTAAAGTACCTAACCAGAAGTGAGCGTTCATCAATTTTTTAGAGAACATCTGGTTTCCATAAATCTTAGGAATCATATAATACATGATGGCGAATGAAAGGAAGCCATTCCACCCCAACGCTCCTACGTGTACGTGTGCAGGAATCCAGTCGGTATAGTGAGCAATAGCATTGATGTTTTTCAACGAAAGCATCGGCCCTTCAAAAGTAGCCATACCGTAGGCCGTAATACCTACTACCATCATTTTTAATCGAGGGTCTTCTCGTACACTATCCCAAGCACCACGTAGCGTAAGCAAACCGTTAATCATACCACCCCAAGATGGAGCAATCAGCATGATAGAGAAAACAGTTCCTAATGATTGTGCCCAGTCGGGTAAGCTTGTATAAAGTAAGTGGTGTGGTCCTGCCCAGATATATAAGAAAATCAATGACCAAAAGTGAAGAATTGATAATTTATAAGAATATACAGGACGGTTAGCCATTTTAGGAAGGAAATAATACATCAAACCTAAAAATGGTGTGGTTAGGAAGAATGCTACGGCATTGTGTCCGTACCACCATTGTACCAAAGCATCTTGTACACCTGCGTAAATTGAATAGCTTTTTGTCCATGAAATAGGAATAGCCAACGAGTTAACTATATGCAATAGGGCAATTGTAACGAAGGTAGCTATATAAAACCAGATGGCTACGTATAAGTGACGTTCACGGCGTTTTAGAATAGTACCAAACATATTGATACCAAATACTACCCAAATCAAGGCAATGGCTATATCGATAGGCCATTCTAATTCAGCATATTCTTTAGAGGTAGTCATCCCTAAAGGAAGCGTAATGGCAGCCGCTAGAATAATTAATTGCCAACCCCAAAAGTGAATCTTCGACAGTAAGTCGCTAAACAAACGGGCTTTACAAAGACGTTGTAAAGAATAATAAATTCCTGCAAAAATAGCATTTCCTACAAAGGCAAAAATTACAGCATTAGTGTGTAATGCACGAATACGGCCAAAAGTAAAGTATTGCGTAATGTTGGCAGAAGGCATAAAGAGTTGAGTGGCAATAAGTACTCCGACTAGCAAGCCCACTATAGCAAAAATAATAGAGGCAAGTGCAAAATTTCGGACGATTTTATTATCGTACTCAAAATGTTCTACATTGGTATTGATCGCTGACATAATATTATTTATTTCTGGTTAATTAGCTCAAAGTCAATTTCTTTAAGGGCTTTGCAACGTTTACAGTCTTTGTCGCAGGTACATTTTTTCTGTTCTTGACTGTTTTGATTTTGTATGTTGTTTTTCATGGTGGGAAGGGTTTTAGTCTTTGTCTTCAAATAAAATCCGCATAGCGGGTGTATGTAAATCATCATTTTGTCCTTTAGACATCGACCAGAAGAAAGCCCCCAGAAAACCTAAGGCCATCAATAAACTTATACCAATCATAAAGAAGATAACTTGCATTTTTTGAAGATTTTAGCATTATTTATGCCTCAAAATTCGCCTAAAAGACTTGCTTTGCCCATGAGATAAGTCAGAGCCTACACAAGGATTTATCAGTAACTAAACTGATAAAAATCATAAGACTTGGTAAGGACTTAAAGCTAATTTTGAGCTAAGTAATCAATATAATTTAAACGACGTTATCATCTATCGTAAACAAATGATAACTTTTAGGCAAGCACAGTCAATCACTAATCTCTGTTTACTAATCACTACTTATGAATACATTAATTAGTAAATACAATGTGCCCGGCCCACGCTATACAAGCTACCCGACGGTACCTTTCTGGCAGGATGATAGTTTTGGAGAAAATGCATGGGTGTCTTCTTTAAATAATACTTTTGAAACTACCAATACCGCTACGGGCATTAGTCTATACATTCATCTTCCCTATTGTGAAAGTCTTTGTACTTTTTGTGGATGTAATAAGCGCATTACTAAAAATCATCAGGTAGAAAAACCTTATATAGAGGCCGTTTTGAAAGAATGGCAATTATATTTAAATCATTTTTCTGAAAAACCGAACATTACAGAAATTCATTTGGGTGGCGGAACGCCGAGTTTCTTTGCTCCAGAAAAGCTAGATTTATTAATAAATGGTATTATAAAACATGCTACTATTAATTCAGCTTATGAATTTAGTTTTGAAGGCCATCCCAATAATACTTCATACCAACACTTAAAAACATTATATGATTTAGGCTTTAAAAGAGTAAGCTTTGGGGTACAAGATTATGACCCTGTCGTTCAAAAAGCTATTCATAGAATACAACCATTCGAAAATGTAAAGCAAGTGACAGAATGGAGTAGAGCCATCGGTTATGAGTCTATTAGTCACGATTTAGTCTTTGGCTTACCCTTTCAGCAGGTATCTTCTATTGAGGACACTATTGCTAAAACGATTGAGTTGCAACCCGACCGCTTGGCTTTTTATTCTTATGCGCATGTGCCTTGGATAAAAGGAAGTGGTCAGCGAGGTTTTAAAGACGAAGATTTACCTTCGGCTGAACAAAAACGCAAGCTTTATGAAACAGGTAGGATGCTTTTTGAAGAAAACGGGTATGCTGAAATAGGGATGGATCATTTTGCGTTACCGCACGATGCTATGTATAAAGCCATGCAACAGGGGACTTTAAACAGAAACTTTATGGGATATACTACTACCCAAACAAAAGTATTGTTAGGTTTAGGAGTATCATCCATTAGTGATTCTTGGAACGCTTTTTCGCAAAATGTAAAGGATATTGACGAATACCAAGACATGATAGCGAATAATAAACTGCCGATTTTGAAAGGACATATTCTGACAGAGGAGGATTTAACCGTTCGTCAACAGATACTTGATATTATGTGTCAGTTTGCTACTTCGTGGACAGATGATGAATTTAGTTTTGAAGAAAAACAAGCACTGTTTGAAAAGCTAGAAGGCTTTAAGCAGGACAGACTATTGACTTATGATGCCAATTCGTTAAAAGTAAACCCAGCAGGGCGACCTTTTATTCGTAATATATGTATGGCTTTTGATAAAAGGATGTTGCAAGAAAATACCGAAAGAAAACTATTTTCGCAGACTGTTTAGGATTTTATAAAGCTTATTCCAATCTGAATAATTCTACAGGGTTGGAATAAGCTTTATAGAACAATCATCAAGGAACAATATTGATAATTACTCTTTTATACCTTGTTAGAGCGGGTGTTCCTTTGTCTTTTACAGCTAAAATAAAGTGAACACTTTCTGCTGAATTGACCAATGGAGCTGTTACTGGTAATCTTTTCAAATTGGCAGCATAGGGTTTATGGCTTACCAACCCTTTATAAGTGCCTGCTTCTGGATACTGAAACCAAAGAAAACTGACAGAATCACCATCAGGGTCAGTAGTTGGAGAGGCATCTAAATAAAATAATTGCCCAGCTTTAACTGTGATTTCTTCAGCGTGTTTAAGCTTAGGAATAGGTGGGTGATTCGCCCCTTTATAATCTTTGGTACACCAAAGCATTCTGGCAGCGAAGTCATTTTGAAAAGCTTCTCTCCATCTCCATATTGTTTCTTTATTACCGACATAGGTCTTTTTGTCGATAATAGAAACAATCGAATCTTTAGCATTTGTCCATATTGGTCGAGTTTCAGGTTCATCTTTTGGCCAATTTGCTCTTTTAAACATCCCCGTGTTTGAATCTTCAAACTCAGGCAGATATAGTTCATATCGGCCACCCCAACCTCCAAAATTAGGTTTCTCGGGGGTGTTCAATCCATTATTGATTAATGATAAAAAAGATGGCGTGTCGCCTTCCATGCCATAAGCAACATCAGGATAGGTAGTTCCTAAAGCTCCGTGTCCTTGCTGAATGTTTTTAGCCAGCCAATCGCTACTTACTACTTCTGTATTAGAACCCGGTAAACCAAAAGCAATGCCCAACCAAGTAGCTTTTGAATAATTATACCCTGGCGTTACGATGTAAAAAATACTTGGGAAGTTTTTCCGAATCCAAGGCCCTGAGTCATCTTGATCTGAAATCGTGTACACCCTTATTTTATCGTAAAGTATTTGTGCCTCTTTGCTATTTTTGGTTTTTCGTATTTTCCAAAGAGCCTGTGCCAAGCAGTTAGTGCCACCCCAAACAGGAATCCAAACAGGACGGCTATCTTTTTGTTCAAGGGTCTTAATGATTAAATCTGAACCTTCAGAATCCTTTCCTTCGCCCACACCTTCCATACCATACAAGGCGAGATGTTTCTTTACTTTTGCCTTGAGCACGGTTGCGGTAGGATAGCCTTGCTCATGTTTTAATAAATTTGCTTGAATTTTTCCATAGGCATCTAAAGTGGCATGAATACTTTCAGGGGCTACCATGTCTTTTTGATGAATAGAAGTAGTAGCAATAAAACCTTCAATATCCCACTGATTGGCGTAAGTCAAAAATCTTACTAAAGACTGCGAATCATCAGGGTCAGCTTCAATATCGGTCAGCACTAATACACGTAATTTTTGGAATGTTTGGCAAAAGGTTGTGAAAGTGCACAAAAAAAATAAAAGCAAGAGTAAGCATTTTTTCATGTTATTTAGTTTTTAAGAGATTGTTTTTTGCCATAGTAGTAAGGCAAGTTGATACATAGTTGTTTGCCAATAAACTAAAAAGCTTAGGTAAATATACAAAGAGGTATGGCTTTTGTTAGAGAATGTCTGGTACAGAATTTTATTCATATTATTATAATACTTCTGATATGACTAAATTCAGTTAAAAGGTTGATATTCATTAGTTGAAAAAATTAAAAAAAAATACAAATTTGTATTAAACCAATTTACAAACCATGAAAAACATCCTTGTTGCAACCGACTTCTCGGAGAACTCACACAAAACGCTAGAATATGCTATCTTAATAGCAAAAGCTTATGATGCTAAAATCTATTTAGTACATACCTATTTGCCTTATTATGTAGAACCAGGTATCTATGCAGACTCTTTATTGATGATGGAATCTTTAAATGAGCAGACTAAAAGTATGTATGCCAAATTCGTTCCTTTTGAAAAAGAGATAGAGGCAGCTGGTATAGCATACGAAACCGTGTTAGAATTAAATGATGTAACTTCTGGTATTTTTGATGTAATTGAAAAACATGAAATAGACTTATTGGTAATAGGAAGAACGGGTTCAGGAGGCTTTTTGAATAAGTTGATAGGAAGCAATGCGGCTCATATTATCGCCAAGTCTTCTATTCCTGTTCTGGCAATTCCCCAGAATGTAGAAAATGTAGCCATTAAGCAAGTATTATATGCTACCCAATTAGAGTTTGATGAAAGTGACATATTAGCACAAGTGTTTGCTATTACCAGTCAATTGAAGGCTAAAGTAAATCTTGTAAAAGTAGAAGCTTCATTTGAACCTGATATTCAGTCAGATCAACAATTTATTGACCAGATTAAAGGTACTTTTATTAAAGAAGATTTTGAAATAAGCAAAGTGAAGGACGAACATGTAACCGATGGAATTTTGAAAGCAGCTAAGGCACAAGGTGCAGATTTGATTGTTCTAGCGGCTCATCATCGTAATTTTCTCAGCCAAATTATAGACCCAAGCAAGTCTAAACAAGTAATCATTCGTTCACCATTACCAGTACTTACGTTTCAGTTTAAAGAAGAACTGTAAATTTTATATTTAGGCGGTGACCTAAGTCACCGCCTAAATATAAATGCTAATCCAAAAAGCCTTTAATGTGGGCTCGCATTTTATCTCCCTCACACGAAGTAGCCATGTGTCCGCAATTACCCGTTAGTTCTACGATGGGTGCTTTTAATAATTTCCCAAAACGAATGGCTGCTTGTGGATTTACCATGTGGTCTTGGGTAGCAACTACTATCATCACCTTTGCCTTTACCTTTGTGGCAATTTCTTCTGGCTTTTTCCCTTGAAAAATATCATGATTAATCATTGCCTTTAATTGTATCGCCCAATCATAAGGATTTAGCTTCAATGCATCCTCCTCAATCTTTTTGATATAATTGGCATAATCGTCCGACTGTGTATTTTCTTCTCTGGAACTAGGCGTCCATAAGTTTAATTGATGTAAGGCATTGACAGTCTTCATCGTCTCATTAGCATATTGACCTCTCTCAATAATGTTCAACTGTAGATTCCAATACAATTTATCATAAGAACTTTGCTTTGGACTACCAATAATAGGTACAATTTTATCAACAAAATCAGGATAACTAACCATCCATTGGAAAGACTGCATTCCACCCATTGAAATACCTGTTACTGCATATAAATGATTGATTTTTAACGATTCTTTCACCAATTTGTATTCAGTATTCACCATATCTCGAATACTGATTGTTGGAAAAAGTTTATCTTTCTGGCTAACGCTATTAGAAGGAGAGGAGGAAACGCCATTTCCGAGGGCATCTACAACGATGACAAAGTATTTAGTGCTGTCGGCAATATCACTTGGATTGGCGACAAAAGATTTTTGTTGGCTCGTACCCGTAAACCAAGTAGGCACTAATATCGCATTCGATTTATCCCCATTTAATTTTCCGAAAGTGCGATAGCCAATTTTACAGTCTTTCAGAATCTGTCCATTCTCTAAAGGATAATTGCCAATCTGATAAAATTTTTGTTGGGCAAAAGTCGATTCAACTAAGCATAATAATAGTACGATAATAAAAAGTTTTTTCATGTAAATAAGGTTTTGTTTTAATATTTGGTAAATATACAAACTTCATAAAAACTGATGTCTATCTTGAAAATATAAGCTACAAGAAAATGATTATTACCTACAAACCCGACTTTCACTTTCAGATTTTTGTTTTACTTTTATTTTGTTCACTCTCAAGCATTAACACATGAAAAAGCTTTTCCTATTTGTATTATTCCTTTTTTTGACCAATCTAGTATTTTCTCAAGACTCAAAGAGCGATTTTTGGTGGAAACGAAATAACCTCCGAGTAATCCAAACCAACCTTCCTGCTTATGAGGCTGCAACCCTCAATCCAGATTCTTTAGTAAAAGATTTGATAACTTTTTCTGCCAATACCTTAATCATCAATGCTGGAGGAATTATGGCATTTTATGATACCAAGCTAAATTTCCACTACAAAAACCCGTGGATGAAAGATAATATGTTGAAAGAAGTAGTACAGAAATGTCATCAGCATAATATCAAAGTTATCGTTCGTTTTGATTTCAGTCGAGTACATGAAAGTATCTATAAGGCACATCCAGATTGGTGTTATATCTCCCCCAAAAATGAGCGAATAATCAATACTGATATGTATGTAGTATCGATTAATGCTCCGTATGTGCAGGACAAAGCCTTTAAAATTATTGAGGAGGTAATAGATTTTTTCCCGATAGATGGTATTTTCTTGAATATGCCGGGCTATCAAGTAAATAACCCTTATGAGGGAAAATATCAAGGAATTGACCAAAATGAATACGATAAAAAACGTTTTGCTGAATATAGTAATGGATTGACTTTACCGACTGTAGAAGACAAAGCCGACCCTGTTTTTCAAAAATACTTGGCATTCAAAAAAAGTACGATTGAAGATTGGTCAGAGAAACTGCACAAACTGGTAAAGTCTAAAAATGAACAAATTGCTATTTGCACTTATTTAGATAAACACGTTGATATTATTCGCCACGAATCTCAGACCAGTAATTTACCTTATTGGCCTTATACTGCCTCTGATAATGTGAATAATGCCCGAAACTCATTTCCAAACCACATTATAAGTAATAGTAGCATTCAACAAATATCCTTTCAGTCACGCTACAATGCCGCCGAGCCAGAAGAGGTAAGCATTAGACTTTATGAAAATATCGCTAATGGTTCGGGCTTAGATTTGAGTATGATGGGAGATATGCGTGGGTATGAAGACGAAAGGAATTTCCCTGTTTTCAAAAAGATTTATGCTTTTCATAAAAAACACGAAGCTTATTTTGGTAATTATACCTCTGTAGCCAAAATAGCTTTGATTGCCCCAGGTTCTTGGCCAAGTGGTGACCCCATGCAAGAATACAGAGGTATTCAATTGATGTTGAAAGAAGCTCATATACCATTTGATATTATTGAAGATGCTCAAATAGCGAATTTAGCTGAGAAAGTAAAGCAATATCAGTTGATTATCCTTCCAGAAATTACCTATCTCAAGCCAGAAGCTATACAAATTCTACAAGAAACTAGTAGTGCAGGCACCAATTTGATAGCGACGAATCGTACATTTTTTGATAGTCCCGAAACGTTACAAAGCTTGTTTGGGGCAAAAATCATTAATAAAGACCATGAAGGGTCAGGGTTTTATTTAAAACCAGATAATGCTGACGTTTTTAAAAGATTCAAATTGCAAACGATGTTGTTCTGGAAATTTAATTTAGGGTTATACGATTTTTCTGGAGCAGACAAAACCTTTTTGCCTATTCTAAGCAAAGGCAGACCCGGCCCGCCAGAAATAATTGGAGGACACGAGCCAACCAATTATTTTGCCATGGCCATAAAAGAATTTCCTAAAAGTAAAGCAGTAATTTTGCCTATTAATCTGGGTAAATTATATTATTTGCATGGATATGAAGAACATAAAAATATATTGTTGGATGCCATAGATTATATTATGCCCCAAGCCACGGAATTAGTACAAACCGATTCCCCCGAACGCATAGAAGTAATCTTGCAGGAATACCGAAAAAACATCCCAAATAAAGTCTCTTCAAAAAATACAGATGGACTAATTATGCACTTAATTAACCTGACGGGTTTTAGTGGTAATTCGTATTTTGATGCGTTACCTGTGTACGAACGTTCTTTTAAAATTAAGACCAGCTTTAGACCTACCAAGGTATATTCTTTGAATACTAAAGCCCCTATAAAATATGTTTGGAAAGAAGGCTTTATCAGTTTTAAATTAGCTAAGATAGGAGAGTATGAGGGAATTGTGATAGATAAGTGATGTTATGATTTTTGAGAGATAAAAACTTTTCAATGCTGTGGTTTGTTGAATATGTATCAGCAAACCATTTTTATTAAAAAGATTTGCTGAAAATTTTATTTATAAACAAAACCATAATCATGTTAAATTTTGATTTTCAGAACCCTACTAAAATCCTTTTTGGAAAGGGACAAATAGCCTCAATTACCAAAGAAATTCCTGCTGATGCCACTATTTTAATGACTTACGGTGGAGGAAGTATTAAAACCAATGGCGTTTACGAACAAGTAACCAAGGCTTTGGCTGGTAGAAAAGTTATTGAGTTTGCGGGTATTGAGCCTAACCCAAGCTATGAAACCCTCATGAAAGCCGTAGAAATCATGCGTGCTGAAAAAGTAGATTATGTACTAGCTGTAGGTGGAGGTTCGGTAATAGACGGTACAAAATTCTTGGTAGCGGCTGTAGATTATCAAGGTGACCCTTGGGAGATTTTAACAAAGCCAGTTCGTACTACTAAAGCAATGCCTTTTGGAACTGTATTAACATTACCAGCTACAGGTTCAGAAATGAATTCAGGGGCAGTTATTACTCGAAAATCTACTCATGAAAAACTAGGCATGGGTGGCCCAGGATTATTTCCAAAATTTTCTGTACTTGACCCTGAAGTAATCAAAAGTATTCCACATCGTCAGCTTTTAAATGGGATTGTTGATGCTTATACCCACGTGTTAGAACAATACCTTACCTATCCAGCAGGGGCTTTGTTACAAGACCGTTTTGCTGAAAGTATTTTACAAACCTTAGTTGAGGTTGCCCCTAAAATTTTGGCAGACCCTAGCGATTATCAAGCGGCTTCTAATTTTATGTGGAGTTGTACGATGGCATTGAACGGTTTGATTCAAAAAGGCGTACCTACCGACTGGGCTACACATGCCATTGGTCATGAACTGACGGCTTTGTATAATATTGATCATGCCATGACATTGGCGATTATTTTCCCGAATTTATACCGTGTACGCTTCGAGAATAAAAAGGATAAATTAGCACAATACGGACAAAGAGTCTGGAACATTACCGAAGGAACTTTGGAAGAAAGAGCCAATGCTGCGATAGACCGCACAGTAGCATTTTTACATGAATTAGGGGCAAAAACTCGTTTGTCAGAATACACTGACGATTATGCCAAATCAGCAGATTTTATCGAAAAACGTTTTACAGAAAGAGGTTGGAAAGCCCTCGGCGAACGTAAAGATATTACACCAGCTATTGTGAAAGAAATTGTTGAGTTGAGTTATTGATAGTTGTTAGTGATGAGCTTTGAGGTTTTTCAGTGGAAATCTCAAAGCTTATACTTGACTTAATCGAAGTATTTTTTCTAACTCTTAATAATCCTACCATCCTCCATCTCAATAATCCTATTAGTTCTACTGGCAAAGCTTGGGTCATGCGTTACGATAAGCAGGGCTTGGTGATACTCGGTGGCTAATTGTTGAAAAATATCAAAAACTACTTCTGTATTCTTTTTATCAAGGTTTCCAGTGGGCTCGTCGCCCATTATAATCAGCGGGTCGTTAATTAAGGCTCTGGCAATGGCTACTCTTTGCTTTTCGCCACCCGAAAGTTGTGTAGCATTTTTCAAAGCTTGTTTTTCAATTCCCAACTTTCTTAGGTGTTCCATCGCTCGATGTTCTAATTCTTCCTCCGAATATTTATTCAGCTTTAGGCCTGGCAACATTACGTTTTTTAATACCGTAAATTCATTCAATAAATAATGAAACTGAAATACAAAGCCAATCTTTTCATTACGCACTCGGGCTAAGTCTTGCTCTTTTTTGCCTTGCATACTAATGCCATCTATCAACAATTCGCCTTCATAGTCTGTATCCATCGTAGAAAGAATGTATAACAACGTAGATTTGCCACAGCCTGATTTCCCGACGATAGAAGTAAACTCACCTTTATTGATAGAAAAGTTAATGTCCTTCAATATAGGGATTGTTACGGGGTCATGAAAACTTTTGTTGATGGCTTTTGCCTCAATGATGGTCGAGTGTTGCATGTTATTTTCCTCTAATAATGTCCACAGGGTCAATTTTACTTGCTTTTCGGGCAGGAAAAAGTCCAGCGAAATAGGTTGTGATTAACGAGAAGGATATTCCAATTAAGTAAAATTTAAGATTATAATTGATTGGATAGGTCGTTACGGTAGGTAAGGCTGCTGTATTGAATGGAATTTGGTCGATGATAGAAGAGAGCAAAAAACCACAAACCAAACCCGTAATTCCACCAAAGAATCCAATACTCAGGGCTATTGTAATAAAGATTCTGTTCACATTCTTGCCCGAAAATCCCGTTGCTTTTAAAATGGCAATAGTATCCATTTTCTCATAAATCATCATATTCAAGATATTGTATATCCCGAAACCTGCCACAATCAGTAAGGTGATACCAACGGCATAAGAAATCAACGTGCGTATAGAACTCCCAGTTTCAAACTGCGAATTGGCAGTTTGAATATCTTCGGCATCGGTATTGAAAATATGCGCATACTCCTTGCTCAAGGCAGGAGCCTGTTTCATATCTTTTAGCTTAACTTGAATGTCTGTTATATAACTATTGGTTTGCCCTAATAATTTCTGTGCCGTTTTTATTGATGCATAGCTTTGTACTTTATCAATTTCTACAATACCCGATTGAAAAAAACCAACGACTTTCAGTGGGAAACGCTCACCTTTTGGAGTGGTAATCTGGATAACATCACCAATTTTAGCCAACATTTTATCTGCTGCTCCCTTTCCAAGAATAATACTATTAGGTACATTTTTTAAATCAAGTGACGAGCCCTCTGTAACGTAGTCTTGAAAGAAAAATAGTTTGCTTTCGGCTTCTACATCTATACCATTTACTACACCAGTAATATCGATATCCCCGATGTTATAAAATACTTGAGCTGTCATTTTGGGTGAAATGCCTAATACTCTATCATCATTACGGAGTGCCTGCATGATGAGCCCATTATTACGAATTTCAATGCTATTGCCACTAGGTTTAATAGAACGAATAAAATTATGATAGGCTTTATAACGTTCTGAAATATCAATAGGTTGGTTTTTATTGGCTTTGATTTCATTAAAAAGCCTAACGTGTGGGGTACGATTTAGGATTAAATTGTCTAATAAGTCGTTTAGACCGTTCATAAATCCTAGCAGCGTAATGAACATCGTAATACTAAAAGTAACACCCACAGCCGCTACTAGCGTTTGTCGCCAGCGAGCTAATAATAATGATTTGGCTATGCTGATGATGAGTTTTGCGTTCATTTGGCAGGTTTTAAAATGATGTCTTGTGCGGTTAAACCTGAAATGATTTCTACAGACTGATAATCTTTTAAGCCTATTTTTACTTTAACTTTCTCATTTTTTTCATTCAGTACATAGCTATCATCTACCAAATAGTTCCTAGGAATGGTCAATGCTTTTTGTTTGGTCTGAATGATAATATTTGCTTCTACAGTTAGGTTTGGATACAATAGTTTTGGTTGCTTGGTAAAGTATGCTTTTACCGTAAAAGCCCTCGTTTTTTCATTCATCAAAGGGTCTATTTCATACACTATGGCCTCAAAAGCTTTGCCTTGGTAACTATCCATTGATACCATGATTTTTTGCCCAATTTTTACTCTTACTACATCATCTTCATCTACTTGTAGTTCAAGACTAAACATATTGGCATCACCTATTACGGCTATGGCAGTCTGCAAATTAACCATTTCACCTTTTTCTTTTTGAAGACTATAGAGCCTACCTGTATATTCACTCTTCAACGTATAGTCTGCTTCCATTGTCTGGCTAATGGCTAGGTTTTTCTTTGATTGCGCCGCTGAGAAATTCACTTGCCGTTTTAGTTCTTTATACTTCAAAATAGCTGACTGGTAGGCTGTTTTAGCATTTGAATAGGCTAATTCCCGTTGTTCAAGCTCTACTTTTGTACCTATTTGTTGAGCCCAAAGGTTACTTTGACGAAGAAACAACAGCGAATCACTTTGAAGTTTTTTATGTGCCAAGTCTATCGCAATACTCAAATCTTTCAATTTATCAGCATTGGCATTTATAGCAGTATTTTCAACTATCAGTGCAGCATTTTCAGTATTTAATTTGCTAGTTTGATTAAATATTTTCATCAAAGGCTGTCCTTTCTGTACAAAATCTCCCTCTTTTACATACAACTCATCAATAATACCGTTTACTTTAGAAAATACCTGATATTGATTTTTACTTTTCACGATTCCTGAAGCATACACCGATTCAGAAATATTCATTACCTCTGGTTGAGTTTGTTCTTGTGTTTTTTTGCAAGAGAAGAGTAGGAGGGAAAGAAATAGAAAATATATTATTTTCATGTGTTTGTGATTAGAAATATACTCAAGAAGATGTGTTTCAGTGAATTATCAAAAGTACCGATTTAGTTGTAGAAAAGAAACAGGTGTCTGCTTGAGCGTGGAGAACTTTGAGGTTTTTGATAGAAGAATGCTTGTATAATTTACCTCTAATCAATATTAGTTAAGTATTTAGACTTGTCCCTTTTTTCAAAAGTGGACAAGTCTTCACTCTGCACTGTTAAAATGATGTATTTTAAATGCCCAAGACAACGCTACATTTTTAGCCCTACTTTTAATTTCAGTTGCTTTTTCTCCTTCAAAATATTCGTTGACGGTAGCCTCAAAAAGCTCAAGCCATGTATTAAAATGCTGTGGATTTAGTGGGTGTTGATTGTTAATTACAAGGTGTGGACGAAGTGGATGTCCTTCATAACCTTCTCTATTGAATAAAATCATCTCCCAAAAACTATACATTTTAGGTAAATGTTTTTCCCAGTTTACTTTGGCTACCTCATCGAAAATATAGCCTAAAGTATCATTATTGCGTATCTTATCATAAAAACTATTGACTAATAGTTCAATGTCTTCACGGCTTTCTAAGTCTTTTTTCATGGTATTATTTAGTGAGTTAGTGAATTGTGAATTAGTGATTGTTAAATTTTGTCTTTCAAATAGAGTCATTAAAACATTCACTAAATCACAATTCACTCATTCACAACTATCATTTCACTACTAATTTACCCAATTTATGGTAAAATGGTGTTTTGCTTTTTTCATCTTTGGGCTGATATTTTCCTTGAACAATCGGGAAATACATCACTCTTCTGCGTGATTTTTCACCTGTAAATGGACACACCTCTACTCTATGCCAAAGGTCGCCATCGTGTACGGTTAAATCGCCTGCTTCTATATTTAAACCAACTTCGTTTTTATCAGGGTTATGGTCGATGAATTGTTTTTTCAAAAATAACACTTTCATCTTATTCAATCGATGTGTACCCGGTAAAACTCTTAATCCTCCGTTTTCCATCGGGCAATCATCCAAATGTGTACCTACGTTCAGCATTTTCAGAATTTTTTGTCCTAAAAACAAATCTCGTGGGCTATCGGTATGCCAACCCATTTGCGAAAACTTACTGTTATTAGCATTTACATAATGATTAAAAACCAAACCATCTTTTTCATCTTCACCGATGCGATTGGCATTGTTGGGAATCAATGTAAGTAAAGCCTTTAAACGAGGGTCTTGTAAATACTCATGCAAGATAGCACTGTGTTGTGATAAAAAGCATAAACGCTGAATCATAGGATTACCCTTTTCATCCTTTCCGAATTTCAGGGGTATTCCGTTCATCTTATCGATGCCTGCCGTAAGCCATTCTTTTTCTACACGGTGAGCCTCATTTTTAAAAGCCTCAACGGCTTCTTTTGTAATAAAATTTTTGAAATGAATAAATCCATATTGGTCGAAATACGCTTTTTGTTCAGGAGTTATTTGTTCACCAAGCGTAAATGTTTTTGCCTCAAAGTCCATATGTTATTAATTGTGAATGAGTGAGAGTTAGTTGTGAGTTAGTGAATTGTGAGTTAGAGACTTTAACTAAAATCACTAACTCACAATTCACTAACTCACAACTGATTTTACATATAATTCAAGTCGTTATTGCGTTTTAGTTTGATGATGTGTAATAAATTCAGCACTAAGATAACTGGATAAGTAGGGTCGAATTCATGCCATTTGATACCAAAATTGGCTCTACCACCTAATTTATGGTGATTGTTGTGGTACGATTCTCCCATCATCAAGAAATCAAAAGGTAATAAGTTTTTAGCAGTGTCATTTACTTTGAAATTGACATAACCATATTTATGAGCAAACCAGTTGATGATTACCCCATGAACAGGCCCCATCAAATAGTGGATGGGTAATAAGGCATATTCCCAAGCATGTGTAGCAAATTTCATATAAAACAAAGTGTACAAAACACCCCAAGCAATTCTTACAAACCATTTATCTCCTAGTTTTTCAACCAAGGCATAATAGGGAACACCCTTCAAGAATTTAGGCTCAATTCCAGCACGGTCGTTCAATACGGCATTGTAATAATCCTTCGTTTTCCACATCATGTGGAAAAGATTGTCTGAATAACTTGGTGAGTGAGGGTCTTTTTCTGTATCGGCATAAGCATGATGCAGACGGTGCATAATACCATAAGCTTTTGGACTTAAAAATGAAGAGCCTTGAGTAATAAAAGTAAACCAGTAAAAGAATTTCTCCCAACCCTTAGACATCGTGAACATCTGATGTGCTGCATAGCGATGTAAAAAGAATGTTTGTGAGAATAATGATAAGTACCAGTGTGCTACAAAGAAAATTAAAATTGCCATATAAGTTTTTTTTACAAAATTATGGCAAGCGCTAGGCTTAAAATATGATAAAAATCAGTGGAGATACTGAGGATGATTAACAATAGCATGATTTTGATCACTCACTATCTTTAATTATTTCATTGATGTTCGAAGCTTTAATATTGGGTACTCAGAAAATATTTGAATATTAATTGACCAAGCCTTATGTGCTTTAGAACTTAATAGCTTTATTTGTTGTAGTTGGTTTGAGCCTCAGAACCGCGTTACATTTTGATAACATTTGATATGTCAGTAGAAAAGTTAGATTATACAAGTCGTGCAAGGAGAATAACTTTTAAATATCCCTTATTCACCCATTTATCTATCCAAATAAATTTTTGGATTATAGCACATCTATTCTTCGGAGCCATCAATTATTTACTTGTCCGTTCGCTTTCTTCTGAGTTCGTACTTGTGGTGCAAAATTCTATATTTTCTAATTTTATTCTGGCACTCATCCTTGGTGTTTTGTACGGTACATTTTTTGGAATGATAGAATATTATTTAGAAAATAGTTTTTTCAGAAGCAAATCTCTCGGCAGAGTCTTCATCCTAAAGGGGATACTTTCTTTTATTGTTTTTCTAATACTTTTCTCTATCATCAGGTTTGTGCTATTTGAACGCATGATTGCCCCGATGTTTAATGCAAATCATATAGAGCTCAATGACCAGTCATGGAAGTATATCTTTTGGTTGTTCTTTATTTACACTTTTTTCATGAATCTTTTCATCAGTTTTATTAACCAGATGAATAAAAAATTTGGACCAGGGGTCTTATTACCGCTTTTGCTGGGAAGGTATCGCTCGCCGAAAGAAGAAGAAAGAGTATTTATGTTTATGGATTTGCAGTCGTCAACCAGTATTGCCGAAACCTTAGGACATATTAAATACAGTGCTTTTATTCAACAGAGCTTTATGGATATTAATTATGTAGTACCTGAGTTTCGTGCTGAAATTTATCAATATGTAGGTGACGAGATTGTGATTTCATGGGCAAAATCTGAAGGACTAAGGGATTTATCATGCATCGCTTTTTATTTTGCCTGCGAAGCCCAATTCAACAAAAGAGCTGAAGCCTATAAAAATGAATATGGTTTTGTGCCAAAGTTTAAAGCAGGACTTCATTTAGGTAAAGTAACGGCTGTAGAAATTGGAGATATAAAAAGAGACATTGCCTATCATGGCGATACATTAAATACTACTGCTAGGATTCAAAGTGTTTGTAACGACCACGGCAAATATTTATTGGCCTCTAAAGAAATGATTGACTGTGCAAAAGTAACTGAACAGTATGTTGTACAGTCAATGGGTGAAGTTTTGTTAAAAGGAAAGCGGAATCTTGTTGAGATTATGAGCATCGAACAATTTTAGATGCCTGCTAGTTCGTGGATATCTTTTACTTCCAACACCTTTTTTTTATATCCATCCAACGTAGCATTAATCATGGCTAAGCCAACTTGTGTGAGTGTACAAACATAGTTGTGAAACAAGGTTTGAAAGATTGGGAATAACCAGCTGAGATAAGAATAGTAGCGTTGAGTATTTTTTAAACCATCAGTTGGATGAATATAGCCCGGTCTGAAAGCAAAAACATTTTTGAAAGGCAGTTTCATCAAATCGTTCTCAGTCTTGCCTTTTACCCTTGCCCACATACTTCTCCCTTTTTCGGTACTATCTGTGCCCGCCCCAGAAACATAACAGAAAGTCATATCGGGGTTTAATTCACTGAGAATTCCAGCAAAATAGAGCGTAAGTGTATAGGTTAGCTTGGTGTATTCGGGTTCTTTTTTCCCTAAAGAAGTAACCCCTAAACAGAAATAACAAGCATTATAATCAGATAGGTCATCTTTGATAGAAGAAAAATCGTAGAAATCCTGATGGATGATTTCAATCAATTTGGGATGATTGATACCACAAGGTTTTCTGTTTACAACCAAAACTGTTTCAACTTGTGGATGCAATAAGCATTCGTGTAAAACACCTTCACCAACCATCCCTGTTGTGCCTGTAATGATTGCTTTTATTTTTTTCTTCATAATTTCAGATTAATATATCTTTTAAATTACATATAAAAACTTGAAGTATTGCTATAAATGGCTATACTGTTTTAATTAAAGACATAGAAATAACATCTGCCATCATTCTTATGGATTCTGTTGAGTATAAGTGCTTAACGGTTTTTAACAGATTAGTAGAATAGTGATCATCAATATTATAATCGCTATGGGTTCTGAAAACACTAGAACACAGCATCAAATGAAACTGATTATCTCGTACGTCATATACAATCATTGGACTAGTATTGGTGTCATCTACTTCAAAACAATAAATAAAGACAGGGAAATCGAATAAGTTCAGGGCATTCAAACTCGTCATTAAGTCTGCATCAAAATACTCATATTGAAAGAAGGTATGTTCAAACCCTATTTCTTTTAAGTATACTGATAGCTGATTAAGCTTATCCGTCATTATCACTAATGGATTGATGTTAGGGTCATACTGACTAAACGGAAGCCAAGTATCAGTACAAACATCAAGATATTCAAGGCTTGATTTAGCTAAATCTAATTTATAGTCAAACAAGCGATAGCCGGGTGCAAAATAACCAGGGTAAAAATAAGTATGTCCGAGTTTTTTGCAGAACTCCATTTTCTGATACATCAGAAATTTCCCCAAACTGTGTTTTCGATAGTCAGGGTCATAAAAACAAGTAATGCCAGCAGAGGAAGTACTACCTAAATCAAAAAAACCCGTAGCAATTAATGTATGGTGGTCATACACATTCACTTCGTAGGTATTATAAATATCATTCACACCATTGTTGAAGAGGAGGTTTTCAAGATTTGGCGAAGCATCAAAAGCAATATGGCTTCTATATTTTTGAAAAAGGTCTTCATGAGCGCTAGTGAGGTGAATAGGTTGAACCTCGACCCTAAAATCAGCATTCAGTTTATTGAGTTTTTGTTGCGTTTTTGATTTTTCAAAAGTTAGTAAGTTAATTCTTAGCCAGATAGCACTATAAATAGTACCTGAGAATTTTAGAAAATTAGTAGTAAAAATAGTTTGACCCATTCTGAACCATCCATCATAAAGGTAACTATCTAGGTCGTCAGGGTGTATAGAATCAGGAAAGATTAATTTAGCAAACATCTATAAACAGTAAGATTTTAATATAAAACTAACTATAAATATAAGGAAAATGTTTGTTTGATAAAAGAGAGAAGGGAGGGATGCCTGCTAATTAGGTGAGTTTTTAATATTACTTGTTAATTAGAAGAGCTTTATTGTTTGTATATTATTATCACTTCTTAATTTTTTAAAAACGATTAGTAACCCTTACAGGTTTATCAATTTCTCTAATAATACGTCTGGTTCCATTAGGAGAAACTTCAATTAATTGCCCATCCTTAGCAATCATAACCTTATCACCTGATGCAAGCGTTTGCCAATAAGCTTGCTTAGTAGCAGTTTCTGCCAAAATTGGAATCTGTTGTTCTAAATAATCAAGTTCTTGTTCGCCAAGCATATGATAGATGGTTTCGTTAATATGAATTTATCCTTAAACAAATATAAAAACTAAAGCAGATATTAATATGATTATTTGTATTTTAATAAAAACGAAAGTATTCGAAAAAAATAATTAATAAAAGGAGGTTGTTTTTTGAGTAGAATTTTAGTATTTTTTCTTTTTTATTTATTGATATTCTGTGTAAACAGTTTGTTTGTGTTTCATAATTGTTTAACTCAACCCATAACTTATGTTATATTCGTCTTCACGATATGATGAATTAGCCCTTTGGTACGATTTGCGTAATGGGGACGAAGAAGCCTTGGCTACTCTTTTAAGGCTTTATGCGAAGCCTCTGATAAGTTATGGACGAAAAATGATTAGTGACGACGCTGTCATTGAAGACTGTATTCAAGAAGTATTTATACAGCTTTGGCAATACAGATGCTCACTCAAAGAAGATGTTGGCTCTGTAAAGGCCTATATTTTTGCTTCGGTAAGACGGAGAATTATTACAGAAGTCAAGAAAAACACTTTTGCTACTACTCAATACGACAATTCAGCCTCTGATGGATATTTTGATATTGGTTTTTCTATCGAAGAAAAAATTATCCAAAATGAAACCGAACTACATCGTGTAAAAATCATTAATCAACATCTTAATAGCCTTCCAAAACGCCAAAAAGAAGCCATTTATTTAAAATACTTCAAAGAACTCACTAATCAGGAAATAGCTGATATTATGGGTGTTAAGTATCAAACCGTTGGCAATTTAATTCACGAAGCCCTTACTTTTTTACGGACAGTATTTCCAAATGATGCTGTATGGTTAAGCCTACTGATGGTTTATATTAATTAAATATTCCTGCCAGAGGCTTTTGAATGAGCTGAATCTCAGTTGATTGTAAATATTTTTATTTTTTTTATTTAAAAAGCAGTATCAACCTGTTACAGACTTTCTACTGTATATAGAAAGCATATTATTATTTTATGAAAAAATATAATGATTATACGATAGATGATTTTGTCCTTGAACCAACATTTGTTCAATGGGTAAAGAATGCAGGCTATAAAAATCCTGACGACTTTTGGACTATGTGGGTTAATGAAAATCCTCAACAATATGCTATTGTACAACAAGCTACTGACTTTATCCTTGCTACTGCCTTAAAAGAAGAATCGGTGAGTGATTTTCAAGTAGAATTATTAGTCAATAAAACCCTGAGTATCATTAATACAGCAAATAATAGCACATCTTTTCCAGTAAGAATTTTCCAAAGTAGGGAATCACTTTTAAAATTGGTTGCGTCGGTAGCGATATTTCTTACCATTGGGTTAGTGGCTTATCTATGGCAGAAAAATATTTCACAAGAACTTTTTGTCAATAAAACCAATCAGAAACTGATTGAGAAACAAAATTTTACAGCTCAAAAAATGCCAGTGGAATTGCCAGATGGCAGTACCGTACTTTTGCAACCGAACAGCACAATAAGTTTTCCTGAAACTTTTGAGCAAGCTAGCAATAGAGAAGTTTATTTAAAAGGACAGGCTTTTTTTGAAGTAGTTAAAAATGCTAATCATCCCTTTTTAGTGCATGCCAAAGACGTTGTAGTAAAGGTATTGGGAACAAGCTTTACAGTACAAGCTTTTTTGAAATCTACGAACGTAAAAGTGGTGGTGAAAACAGGTAAAGTAATGGTTTTTCCGAAAGAAGATTCCAATGTTGATAATACCGCCAATATTATCACATTATTACCCAATCAGCAGGTAATTGTGAATAATGAAAACCATAGTGCTAACCAGTCGAATGTTAAACCTGAGCAAATTTTAGCGATTACTTCTAGCAGTACGCCGACGCTGGAATTTAATGACACGCCCATTAGTGATATCTTTCAAACACTCGAAAAAGCTTATGGTATTGCTATCTATTTTGACCAAAAACTACTGGCAGATTGCTCGTTAACGACAAGCCTAGCCGACGAGCCTTTATTTGAAAAACTAAAATTGATTTGTGAAGCAATAGGGCCAAATTCTCGTTTTGAAGTAGTAAACGAAAAGATTATTATTCAATCACGAGGTTGTAACCAATAAAATAAGACATGCTATGCTTTTTCCTTTAACATTACCTCCATAGACACAAAAAAAGGTATTAGCAATGTACCACCACTGCTAACACCTTAATATTATATCCCCTTGATGCCTGATGAACATAAACCCTTTAGCGAGGGAAAGGGGATTTTTTGTGCTTTTGTAATTCAAAAACGAACAATTATATGAAAAAAAATCGACAATCAAATGCCTTATGGCTTACTATTATGAAAATAACTGGACTACAGTTTTTCATGATTTTATCTCTCACGAGTTTTTCTTGGGCTAAAAGTTCAGCCCAAGAAGAACTCAATAGAAAAATCAGTGTATCGATTGATGGCATTGCGCTAAAGTCAGCTTTGCAAAAAATCGAAAAAACTGCTCAAATACGCATTTCTTATAACTCGCAAGTAGTGCCATTAGAGCGACTTGTCTTTTTATCTGCCAAGAATGAAAAACTGGCAGAAGTACTTGAACGTTTACTCAAGCCGTTAGCCGTAACCTATGTAGTAGTAAACAAACAGATTGTGTTAAGAAAACTGGAAAATGTTTCACAATCCTTGAATATTGTGGAGGAAAGCAAGGAAGAATTTGCCGTAGAGCAAAGTGTTTCTGGGACAGTAAAGGATGAAAAAGGCAATCCCTTGGCAGGTGTAAATATTACCATCAAAGGAACGACCAAAGGCACAAATTCAGATGCGAATGGACAGTTCAAAATAGACGTTGCCAACGAAAATACCGTCTTGGTATTTAGTTATGTAGGTTATGGAAAACAAGAAGTAACAATAGGAAATAAAACAGTTTTCAATATTTCGATGGCTGTTGACCAAAAATCATTAGATGAAGTAGTAGTAGTGGGTTATGGAACGCAAAGCAAACGAGCGGTTTCAGGAGCTGTATCATCTGTTAATTTCAAACAATTTCAAGACCGTTCTTTTAGTAACGTTACGCAGGCGTTGGCAGGGCAAATTGCTGGGGTAAACATTTCGCAGGGTCAAGGTGCACCAGGAGTTTCGCCTATTATTCGTATTCGTGGTGTTAGTTCAATTACAGCAGGGACAAACCCATTGTTTGTTGTAGATGGTGTGCCTTTAGAAAACTTTAACTTGAATATGATTAACCCACAAGATATTGAATCGGTAGAGGTATTGAAGGATGCTTCGTCTGCTGCAATTTATGGTTCTCGCGGAGCAAATGGCGTTATTTTAGTAACTACAAAATTGGGAAAAGCAGGAAAAACTACCTTTAGCGTAGGCTATGAATCTGGCGTACAAAGTGTACAAAGAAGAGTATCGATGATGGATGCTCAGCAATGGATTGATTATTATATCGATGCTCATAATAATGCGTGGGTAGATTTGAATCCAGCCAAAAATAAGGCTTCAGACCCGAACAGTGTTCGTACTTCAACTTATAAAATACCTGACGAGTTTTTAACTAATCCACAACAGTTTGGGAAAGGTACTGATTGGCAAGATGTAATGTTCAGAGTAGCTCCATCACAAAATGCACAATTATCTGCATCGGGTGGTACAGAGAAAACACAATTTATGTTTTCTGCAGCTTATCTCAATCAGCAAGCAGTGTTGGACGAAAATTATTATAAACGCCTTTCTATTCGTTCTAACATTAAACATCAACTTAGCGAACAATTTACAATTGGGTTGAATTTGGGCGTAACCAGTATTTTCGACCGTACTGATGGAACACAAGGTAAAAGTGATGTCGTGAGTTTAGCCTTACAAAGCGACCCTATATTTCCTGTTTACAACGAAAATGGCAACATTGGTTACCGTGACCCTAATTCAGTTTGGAACAAATATGTAGCTTATAACGATTTGAATTTATGGCATCCATACTCTCTGACACGTTATATCCATAAAGAAAATAAAACCTTTAATACCTTAGCGACAGGGTTTTTAGAATATAAGATAATAGATGGATTGAAATTCAGAACCAGTATTAATGCCAATTTGTATAATACTCGTTATAATTCTTATCGGATAAACAAACAAGGTTACGGATATTCGGGAGTGTTAGCAGCCGAAGGATATTCAACAAGTGGATATACGTTTAACTGGCTAAGTGAGAATACGTTGAGCTATGAAAAGTCGTATGGTGATCATAATGTCAACGTATTGTTAGGGTATTCAGCTCAGAAACAACGCAATGAATTTGCATCGCTTACCTCTGGAAGTTTCCCTAATGATTTGGTTGAAACCCTTAATGCAGGGGTTGTATCAAGCGGTTTTACCAATGCCTCTGAATGGTCTATGCTTTCATATTTAGCGAGAGCACAATATAATTTTCAGAATAAATATTTCCTGACAGCCGCTATTCGTCGTGATGGTAGTTCTCGCTTTGGCTCAAATACTCGTTGGGGTTATTTCCCTTCTGTATCTGGCGCATGGATGATATCAGACGAGAGCTTCTTACAAGATGTCAATGCAATAAGTAGCCTTAAACTAAGAGTGAGCTATGGTATGGCGGGAAACAACCAAATTCCAAATTATGGTTCTAAAAGTTTGTTGAATTCATCTAACTATGTATCAGGCACAACATTAGCACCGGGATTGACCATTGCTAACATTGCTAATACAGATTTAAAGTGGGAGCGTACCACTCAATTTAACATTGGTTTTGATTTGAAAGCATTGAATAATCGTATCGGTTTATCAGCAGAATATTATAATTCTACTACCAACGATATGTTATTGAATGTTCCCGTACCCGATATTACAGGTTTTGCAACCCAATTGACCAATATTGGTAAAATGGAGAATAAGGGGATTGAGTTGAACCTGAATACACAAAACGTAAAAGGAAAATTCAGTTGGTCGACTGATTTTAATTTCAGTTTGAACCGTAACAAAGTATTGCAATTAGGTCAAAGCAATGCACCTATTACGTATACGGACTTTGTGGTAGCAGTAAAAACGGAAGTTGGACAACCTATTTCTAATTTTTATGGATATGTAGTAGATGGCGTTTTCAAAAATCGAGCCGCAGTAGATGCTTATCCGCATTATTCAACGACACACCCAGGTGACCCAATCATCAGAGATGTAAACGGCGATGGAAAAATTACGGTAGACGACCGTACAACATTAGGAAATTATCAGCCTGATTTTATGGCGGGATTGAACAACACTTTTTCATACAAAGGCTTCGACTTTTCATTTATGTTTCAAGGAACCTTCGGAGGCGAAATTGTTAATCAAAACTTCCGTTACTCAGGTTTCTGGAATAACGGGCGTAACATGTATTCGGGCGTAGCTAATAGATGGCGTTCGGAGACAGACCCTGGCGACGGGCAGCACTTCAGAGCAACATTGGGTTTAACGGGCTTGCAAGACCAATTTACCAGCCTATGGGTTGAAGATGCGTCATTCGTAAGGTTAAAAAATATCCGTATTTCTTATAGCTTACCTGCTAGTATCCTAAAAAAATTACCAGTTAAAACCGCTCGTATTTACATGAATGCTGAGAACGTTTACTTGTGGAGTCATTACACCAATTATGACCCTGAAAATACTACCTATAATGCATCTAGTTTCTCAGGAGAAGCCAACGGTAATACTTCAACGGGGTTAAATGCCTCAGGAAATGCTCCAAATGGTGCTTTTGTAGGGGTTGACTATGGGTCGTATCCAATTCCAAGAGTAATTACGATTGGTGCTAAATTCGATTTTTAAGAAGATATTTTGGTTTCAAGGAACCTCAAAACAGATAAGACAATGAAAAAAATTAAACAATTATACGTCCTGTTAGCCATCTGTTTGATGGCAACAAGTTGTAAGGATTCATTCTTGGAATTAGCCCCTATTTCAAATGCTACTGCGGATAATTTCAAAACAACCGATGATTTTGAATTGGCTGTCAATTCAGCCTATGCTTCTCTTTATACGATATATCATCCTGAAGGGCCAGTATCATACTGTAATGAACAAATGAGCGACAATGCCATTATGTTCAATATTTCGGGTATTCAAGCCGATAAATGGCAATTTAAAGATTACTCATTAATGACCACCAATACGATGGTTTACCAATTTTGGCAAGACTACTACAAATCGATTTTTAGTACCAATATTGTCTTGAATAAAATTGAAGGAGCTAATTTGAGTGCAGCTTATAAAAATGAAGTGAAAGCTCAAATGCAGTTTCTCAGAGCCTTATATTATTTTAATATGGTTCAAACTTGGGGAGATTTGCCTATAGTAACAACCCCATTAACAGGTGATGAAGCGTATGCTATCCTACGTTCACCCCAAGCAGCAGTATACGAGCAAATTAAAAAAGATTTACTTTTTGCCATTGATAAATTGCCTTTGGCCTCAGCCATACCAAGTACAAAGGTTGGTCGTGCTTCAAAAGGAGCCGCCCAAACGTTATTAGGAAAGGTATATTTAACATTGGGCGATAAAACATCGGCTGCAACAGTTTTGAAAGAAGTTTATAATAGTAATGAATATGCCCTGTTGCCAAGTTATGCAAGTCTTTGGGGACCAAACGTAAAAAATACGAAAGAATCAATTTTCGAGATTCAATACTTAGGAGGTTCAGTATCGGCACCTTATAGCAGATATTACCAAACGTTTTATCCAAATAATAATTTCTTAGGATTTTACGGAGCAGGCATGAACCAAGTAACAGATGATTTATACAACGAATATGAAAGCGGTGACCCTCGTCGTGACTTATCAATAGCCTTGGGATATAATAATGGAAACACATTTATTGCTCAGAAATATCCTATAAAATGGACGCATACCAACGCAGTATTAGGAGGAGGGAATCCATTAGCCAATAATAATTTTATGGTTTTGCGTTATGCAGATGTTTTATTGATGTTAGCCGAGGCCACAGGCGAAGCAAGCTACTTGAATTTAGTAAGAGCTAGAGCTGGGTTACCAAAATTTGGAGAAACGAATTATCCAGCCGCTTATTCGACGATAAGTCTGGCAGTAGAACACGAACGCAGGGTAGAGTTAGCCCTTGAATTTCATCGTTGGTTCGATTTAAAACGTAGTGGCAGAGCAGTGTCCTTATTGACAGCCAAGGGAAAAGCCATTACTAACGATAAATTATTGCTACCAATTCCACAGATTGTTCGTTCACAGAATGCTGGTATTACGCAGAATAATGGGTATAATTAAAATAGCTTATTGATATAGGACTGTTTGAAGCTGTTTGTAGTGATACAAACAGCTTTTTTTAGCATGATGGGTGAGCATTTAGCTACATCACTATAAGAAAGAATGAGTGAGGGAAAGTGTCCTAATGAATGTTATATTAATATTTCTTAGAGACATTTAACTTATAGCGTATGGTATCTTTTACTAATTGTTTGTCTTGCTGATTGAAAGTTTTTAATTCAGAAACAATACTCGGATCTGTTTGGAGCCTATTGGTAATTACTTCGTATGCAATATCCCTGATACTTTCATTGAATTCATTTTCACGCTCAAACTCATATTTCAATATATTTAGAAAACTTTCTTCGTTGTGCGTGGAAACTGTTTCCTTATATACTTTCACTAAGGCTTGCCAACGTTTAGTGTCATTCTCGAGATTGTTAAGGTAATTATTTAAGCAGTTAAAAGCGTCTCTATTATTTATCCAACCTCTGAATAATAACGCTTGACTTGACTCTACATCAAACATTTTATTTTTATAAATCAGTGATGCCTTGATATATTGATAGTTATTAGAATACTCATCAACTACTTTTTGATAAAGCATAAAAGCTTCTTTTTGTCGATTGATGCTGATGTACAAATCTCCTGCCTTTTCATTTAAGTTCAATTCTTTATAAAGAGCTATTGCTTCATGTATCATGTTTCCTTTCTCATAACATATAGCTGCTTGATTTTTGTTTTTTACATATTTTAAATAAATGGCAGCAGCTTCTTGGTAAAGACCTCCGTCTTCTAAGGTTTTAGCAGCTTGATAATTATTTTTCAGCAACTTAATAAATATAAAGGCTGCTTTATGATACTCTTTTTTAGCAATTAACCTTTGTGCTGTTTCAAAATATTCTCTTTGCAGCTTTTCATAATGATCGTTGTTGAATAAAACACCACCGCCTTTAATATTGCTCTCTTGATTACCATTTAATAACAAACTGCTCCATTGTTTTGAAAAATTAGCTGCTGAAATTGCGTCATCACCTCTAGATGTACCATCATCAAGGGGAATAGCATATTTCAATGCCTCTTCTGGATTATTCTTGAGCATTTCTAAAAGTTTATCAAGATATTCTTCGTTTCTCTTTTCTAAATCTTCCAAATCCAGTTTCATTTCTTCAGCAATTGCATCTTGCTTTTTTGAAAAAAGACTCGTCAACCATTTGAATCTTGTAAATAAAGGCTTTTCTAGGTACTTATCACCTATTGTATCATCTACATTTGGATTCTTAGTGAAAAGCTTATCATAAACAAATAGCTTAGCTTTTTCAAATGAATTAAGTGGTTTATCATCAAATGTTTGCTGTTTGGGAAAGATTGTTTCTTCCAATTTTTCAAGTGTATCCTCGACAGAAACTGATACTACTTGAAAACTTTTTACCTTTTTTGGAATAAAAACTGAATCATCAGGTCGACGAATATTCGTTTTTGTTTGTGGAGAAACCAAAATCATATCTAGCCAATTAATAGATTCTGATAGTTCCACTAGACCAAAATGTGGATGAAGGATAACTAGTTTCTGCAAGAACAATTTATCTATATCATTTTTAGATAAAATCGGGTAAAGAATTGTTTTTTCAGGTATATAAACAAATGGATTAACTGCTTGAACATAAGTATTAAGTCGAATGTCAATTGTATGATTTTCTAAATTGACCAAAAGCAAACATCCCCAAATACTATTAGGAGTAGTATCTGGAATTGGATATGCAACGACGTTTTCTAAACTCAAATTCATCGACTGAATCTCAGAAAGCCATTTTGTAGGATTATTCCCTTGTATCAAAACACCTGCTAGAGGATGATTATTTTGATGATATGGTTCTATGCGTAGATTCATAGTCTAAAATTTCTTTAATAAAAAGCTGTAAATAGTGTATCCAAAAATGTTCAGTATCAATATGTTTTTCAGTTTCATTCGTTGGGCTATAAAATAAATTGCCAGCATTATAAAAATCTGTACCTACACCCAAAGATTCATTTATTATCGTAGGAATATAAATATGTTTTCTTTTCGCCGTTAGTGTAGTACTAGACAATGTAATAATCCCTAAGCGATTAACGGTAATAGAATGTCCATTTGGAAAGATGAATACCCCTTTCCCTTGAGAAGTAGTTTCAACGCGTGCCACAGTCGGAACTTTATAAATTTGCTTTAGTTGTATGGTTTTGTAATTAAGAATATACTCATGAGAATTGATACTTAAATTACCATCACAGTTTATATATATTTTTTTAATATTTTTAAGGAAATTAGCTGAAAAATAGGGTTCCTTTTTTAAATTTTGAAGTACCACTTCACGATTCCTAAAGTTATCAAGAAGTGGATGCAACTCCACTTTTAACATAGTTACCTTATCCGTTAGCGTAATTTCCCAAGCATCTTGAGACATTAATAAATAAAATGCATTATCCTTAAAGATAAATTTTTTGCGAGTTCCTCTCCAATCAAATATAATGGAAGCTTTAAATTTAGTAGTAAGATTAGTAATGGTTAATTCTTTCTTATGGAAATCATAATACAAGAAAATGATTTTGCCATCAGACATCAGACCAATTTCATAAGCATGTGACCTAGGTATATTGTCATATACTACTCTCCAACCTTTTTCTGGACCTACTTCACAAAATAAATACTTTCCAACAATGTGATAAATTTGTCCGTCACTTGTACAAAGAGTAGATTCTCCTTTTTCTTGTTTTGGAAATAAAATGTTAAAAGATAAGTTCTCGATATTGGAAGTGTTTTGTTCAGTGGGCAATACTACTTCTTTTTTAGGCTTTTTAGCCCATAACTCATCCAAAGGTAATTTAAGTGTTTGTGTATGTTTTCTACTATTGTACTGTTTTTTGAAAACATCTATTTTCCCTTCAGAATCTGTGTACATCCAATAATTAATTGCTGCATGATTATCACTCAGTACTTTTTGAATAGATGCCGATTTGATGGCATCGTTAGTACTAATAAAAAATATTTCATGAGTCTTATTAGGAGGATTCATCTTAAAAAAAGATGCCAACCCTTGACTTGCGTCTAAACAACCAGCTAATAGTTGAGTACCTTTAATAATTTCATCAATATGCTCAAAATATAAAGGCTGATAGGTATCACCTAAGGCATAAGCTGTGCAATTTATCTTTGACTTCGGATGTTTTGCGATGGCTAATAATAATGCATGAGCAAGTGTTTTGGGTGTTCCCCAGTTTTTAATTGAGACATCAATCAGAATTATTCTTTCTAACTCTTCAGATTGAGGTGGAATTTCTCGGTTGATATAAAGCGCTTGATTATTTGCAATACGAGTTAGAAAAACAATGTCATCATGAGCAAATTCAGAAATTAATAACCTGTCAAAACTTCCTTTATTGGTTAAATCAGAGAACCCTCCAATGGGTTGCTGACTAGGTAAAACATTTTGAAAAGGTATATCTAAGCCAGACCAAATTCTTTTCAGCAATGCGCCAATATGGAAAGTATTTGTATTATCAATAAGCTCTTCTACAAAATCAAGCTTTGGTTTTTCATCAGATATTGAATCCTCAAGAAGTAATTCTTCATTAATTGGAAAAATATCTCCCATTTTTGAAGTAATCTCCTCTACAGAACGAAACTTATTCGCTACTAAACTAATGGTTCTGAAATCTTTAATAAAAATAGCTTCATTAAAGTCAATCGGAGTCATTAATTGTTCTTTATTATATCTTTTTAATTTAATGGCATTAACAATTGGTCTTATCTTTTTATAAGATACGGAATTATGGTTTTTTTGCATCAAAGTTTGAAACAACAAAATTCGATTAGTACCAACTTTATATTCCTTAGGTAATCTACTTACCAAATGCAAAAAATCTATTGTATCTGAAACGATGGCGGAGTTTCTAGAAGTAAATAAAGTTTGCTTGATTAAATAGGTTTTAATGAAGTTATCAATCTTATTAATATCATGTTGTGCATTGGGGTTAGTAGCTATAATCAGCAAAAGTAAAGCTCCAAATGAGGGTGTTCCTTGCAAACTAAGTTTATCAATAATATCAATTACCATATTTTTATAGGCAATAGTATTTCCTCGAGGGATGCTAATAATCTCATTATCATCTGTCTCTTCAAAGTCATATTCCCATTGCCAGAAATAATTATGTGTTGATTGAAAATATTCGTACAGTGTCATAGGTTATAAAAACTCAATCTGAATGAACTTATTGAAAGTGGTTGGAAATCATACTTATTTATTAAATAATAGTCATTTTGAGTGTAATAAATAATATAATTTTGAGAAGTAGGATTAATTGTTTTGGCTATAATATTGATTAAAATAGGAAATTCAAAAGCGTATCCTATCGGTAAAAAGAAGTTGTTAATCTTCCAAAAAATATCTCCTTGAATAGGTAAATTCGGTTCTCCTACAATAAAAATAGACTCATCGTTTATAATTACCCATTCTAATTTTTGAAAACGGATTGCTGGAGCATGTTGTATATATGCTTCTAAAATATGCTTCTTTACAAGCATTCCTACGACAGGCTTTTCACTGTCTGATTCAACAAGCTTGATTTCAACTTTTTCGTTTATACCGAAATAGTTAAAATTATAATTAGGAAGTTCAATTGATAAACCTCTTTCTATTGGAGTCCATAGTAAAGTTGGAATAGTGCGCTCAGGTAATAGACTTCCTTGTTTGAATAATTTGTTTTCTTGGGCATAATAAATCGTTTTGAAAGGAATAGTTTTTACTTCCAAGCTATCAATTTGTTCATACGATAAATTTTTTACCCAATACAGATTGTCTTCTGTTCCAATTTTCAGGTTATCCCAGTGCCTGATTTTACCTAAAAAATCAATATGTTGCTCGTCAATGGCCAAAAAATAATTTATAAGGTCTGAAGTATTTTGTGCCATAACGATTCTATTTTTTCTTGAATATGTTGTTTATGCTCTTGATTTTTAATCCAGCCACTTCTATTTTGAACATAGCGTAATTTATCTTTAATTACATTTTTTTCTTCAAATGACAAACCACCGTTTTCCCATTTTTCAGCCAACATTATTATTTCTTTGATTAATTCTTCACTGTTAGGGACTTTATTGAATAAAGCTTGTTGATGACTTTGTGGCGTGACTTCCTTACCGATAATACCATCAATTATTCCAGCCAAAATTTCAATTTGCTCTTCTGTATCCCAGATATACTTTATTACCCAAAAGTCAGAAATGATAGCTTCTGTTCTTCCACAAATTAGGGCACTTGCAACCAGTAAATTCTGAATTTTAACAGCACGACGATCTGATATTTTAATTCCAGTATTTCTTAAGTTATGAAGCAGATCAACATATTGTTTTCTAATAGGGGATAAATCAACAGTTTTGCTTAATTGCTGAAGTTCTATAATTTCACTTGGGCTAATAGTTGGCATAGCAGTGTTATCATCTCTTTGTAATTTCCATCCTTCTATTAAAACGCTTTCTAATAAATCCGGATTTACATAATCGCATTTTACTCGAATCAAGAAACGGTCTAGTAAAGCATTAAGTGTTTCATCTTCAGGCAACACATTACTTGCACCTACAAACATCAAAGCTGGAAGTTTACGAGTTTCTTTGCCTCTGCGAAAGATACGTTCATTCAATGCCATTAATAAACTATTCAAAATAGCACTATTGGCATTGAATATTTCATCTAAAAAAACCATTGATGCTTCGGGCATCATGCCTTCAGTATTTGTAATTAATTCGCCTTCTTTTAATTTTCGAATGTCAAAAGGCCCAAATATTTCGTTCGGTTCGGTAAAGCGAGTAAGTAGATATTCAAAATTATTCCCATTTTCAATGCCCTTCGATAGCATTCGGATAATAGCACTTTTAGCTGTCCCTGGAGGGCCTAGCAAAAAAGCATTTTCTCTTGCAATAAGGCTTATACCCAACAAATCAACAATTTCGTCTTTACCGATAAAAGAAGCTTTAATATAGGATAGTACCTGATTTAACTTGTCAATAGAGTTCATAAAACGTCATTATGGCCTGTAGCCGATATTTTTAATATTTTAATAATTTTTCCAAAAAAAATCACGATAATTTCCTAATGAAGCCCCTACAATATCCGCAAAGGCTGTGGTTTCTTCCAATGGCTTTCTTCGGTATTCAATAATTCGATTAGCATATAATTGTCGTAGACAAGGGTCTGAAGTTTCAATTGAGAAGTCAAGGTTTTCAACCGATAGGGGATACGATACTCCAGAATAATGCCAAGTATAAAGGTGTTTTTCCAAAATAGGAATGAGTTCGTCTTCTGGATTTAGTATGTCCAATTGAGTAATAATATCTGGAAGAAAACGTAACGTTAAATCTACAGAGAGTACTCCTGCACTTGTTTTTGGAAGTGCAAATTCAGGTAATAAAGATAATAAGTCCGACTGTGTATTTTTTCTATATAACAGTAATTGAGATGCAACATAAACAGTTTTTGCTGCCCAAAGTCCAGCGGAGGAGTCAAACGGTGGAGATTGATACGGATATTCTAAAGATTCTTGTTGATAAACCTGATTTAAATATGCTATAGCTTGATGTTGTTCAGGCTCTGAAACTTGAAGGATGTCATTATAGAGAATTACTTCTTCTTGCTCTCTGATAGCTCTTAACATCATCAAAAAGTAATTATCCATTATGATGCTTTTAAGTGTATTGTATAAGCAAGATAAATAAAAAAGATAATTTATACTATAGATGAGTTAGAATCGATTGGACAACAATAAAAAAAGAACCTAAAAAGGAAAGTTAGTTTTTATGAAAACGATTTATTGAAAAAGGCTTTTCAAAATCGACAAGGTCAAAAAGTTGAATACAAAAACATTCATTGCGAAAAGGTTAGTAAAACTATTAATCAAATTGAGGATGTTTATACCATTTTATTAGACACCGTAAAACTATCATAATCATGTTTGAAGTAATATCACATCCGTTTACAAATGCTGGTGAAGGTTTGTCAGGTATCGTCATTGAGAAAACCATTGAAACAGTATTACCTCAGAAGAGCAGTGGCTTTAGCTTTTGGCGTTTTCTCTATTTTTTCTTACTCATAGTTTTTATCGGGGGAATATATTTGGTATATTTTTATTTTCCTAAGAAGAGAAGGGAGGAGAAACTAAATGACTCAGAAATGGTAAAGGAAGATAAATTGTTAGTACCTATTCTTTAAATTTTTGTATGGTTTAATTCTACATATTGGCATTGTGTAAATAAATCCTTTAAAATTAGAGTTTAATTTAATATTTGTAAAACACAAAAATCATTCATACTTAGTTTCTGAGTGATTTTTGTGTTTTCAATGTTTGAGAATAATTCTTATTAAGACTTACTTTCTGCAAAAGCTAGTAAGCATTTTTATTCCTCATCAAAATTCAATCCAAGTTGCTTGGCTGACTCTTTGATAATTTTATATTCTTGACTATTTTCTGAAATTGGTTTTGATTGAGTTGATTTCCCTTTTATTTTTATTTCAATTTCAATGTTGTTCTGAGCCAAAGGTATAATAAAGCTTGTAAATAACTGTGTGTATTGCTCAAAAGGAACTTTCCCTGAAATAGTAATAGACTTTATATTTTTTTGAACAGGTAAAGGTTCTCTAGGAACTGTTGATGTTGAAGTCGGGCTTGGGTCATTAACTACATTACGTGGTGAACTTGGTGTTGGTATTCCTCCTTCCTCTACCTTAGGTAGTGGAACTGGCTTTAGCGATTTATCTATCAACCAATAGGTTGTATCACTGACATCAAAGAAGGGTACATTTTCCCCTAAAAAGTATTTGGTAAATGATGCTCCATCGCCAGTGGCTATACAAAATTCATTATTATAGCAATATTTCAACAGACTTTTTTGAATCGCTTCAATGCCAGTAATCATTGGTTTATCATCAAAACGTATGAATGCCTCAAAGATGTCTTTAGCCTTGATGGCTTGTTGTGGTGTTGGTAATAGTTGGTTAGTACGAAGTGTACCCAATCCAACAGAATCCAAAAGCCACTCTTCTTCTTTCAATTGACTAATAAGGTTGTTATTGATTTGATTATCTAATGTATCTTTGAATTGTTTGATTAAAAATTTGTCAATACCGTTCTTAACCGAATACTTCACTACAATAGAATATGTAGCAACCAAACTTGTTTCTGATTGCTTTGAAGCTTCTTCCATTCTACGCCTTAGGTCACTCTTTTGGTCTGGCTCTAATTGACCTTGGTAGTCTTGGCTAATTTTTTGACAAGCTAAATACTCTCTAATACATGATTGTAATTGTCCGATACTAACCTCTGAACAAAGTAGGAAAAGCATAGTATTTCTATAAATACGTTCGCTATTCCCCTTTTTTGTCGCAATTTTTTCAATCAGCGTTTTGGTATACCCATTCACTTGATTAGGATTTGCCAAATAAGTTGGACTCAAAATTATCAATGTGGGTTTCATTTGCTCGGGTATATCTTCTGACGGATTTACCAATACATTGAAAAATTGTATCTGTTTCCTTTTTTCTTCGATTCGTTTTATAATTTCAGCCGTTACATCATTGTCTTTAATGTCGCCTTTGGCTTGATTTATCAAAATATTGATATTTGGCTTAGTATGAAACCAATAACGTTTACCAGAGCCACCTGTTTGAGCATAGTATAGATAATGGGCTACGCCTTCCAGTTTGTTTAAAGCACCGTTGATATTGTTATGATTGAAACCTTCGGGTGTGAGTAAGTGAAGTTTAATCTCTGGTACTGAAATACCTTTGTTTGCTCCATCGCTTCCAAAAGAGTTCATTAGAATAACGGAGGAAATAGCTTGTGTCAAGTACCATTGTCCATATTCTCTTTCGTTAGTGTCTATTTTGAATGCGTTTGATGCTGCTCCTGCTACATCAGCAGTGATAACTGCATCATAACCATTACCATAGAGTTTCTTGAGTTGACCACTCATAGCATCCAAATTGGCAAAGTTTACAACGCCCGAATGTATCAATAAATTTCCTCCAGCAAGCGATTGTTGTCTTTGCCATAAATCACTAACAATGGATGCCAATAAACGTAAAACTCCTCGTGTGCGTTGAAAATCATGATGGCTTGCCCAACGAATCCTAAAAATATCAATCAGTTCAGGGTGAAAAGGGTATGATTTTATGATACGTTGTTTGTATTCTGTTTTGGCAGCATGGGTTGGCAACTCTGTCCAGAATTGTTGATAGAGGTCTGAGTATTTTGTTGCAATTGCTTCGATAATATTTTTGTCGCCAATGTCTTCAAATAATCTTCTACGTATTACTTCAAAAATTTCATCATCGGCAACAGGTTGGGTGTCTGCACCTACTCGGCTTACTCGTTTTTGTAAACTGCTCAATATTGCCTGTGCCTGTGGGGTGTTTCCTACTTCTTGTGGACTTGCTGGAAGCGTAATTACTGCCACGCAATTATTAGTGCCTGCAACTGCCTCCGTTAGTTCTTGCATAAAACTGATGGTTTGGTCGGCCAAACTACTATCACCTGCTTTACGAGCAGAAGCTTTTACACAATAATCGGCTAATTCATCTATGAGTATTAATGCTGGTTTGCATTTCTCTAATACTAACTTGAATAAGCCTGCTGGTGCAATTAGCTGTTCATCGTTTTTCCTAATAATCTCATAGCCTTCTTTTCCTCCTAGTTGATAGGCTATTTCTCCCCAAATGGTTTGAATATGGACACCTGCTTCGGCTTGCCTTCCATTGGCAGCATCGTTGGTCGTGTTCGTAAAGACAGCAATGTTGGCTGATTCAAATTCGGGAACACCAGTAAAATTTAGTAATTCTTGGGTGAAAGGAGAAGAAGTAGCTCCTTTTCCCCATTTGCATAAATGGAAGAGAGAAATTAAGGTGTGGGTTTTTCCTCCACCAAAACTTGTTTGTAGGGAAATAACTCTATTTTCGGCATCTTCTTTACCATTTAAGCCTTTCAGGACTGTTTTAGCAATGCTTTTTAAACCCGATGTAAAGTAGGTTTTTGAGAAGAATATAACAGGGTTATTATAAATTTCTCGTCCATTGCCCATTGCAACTTCTGCTAAATTGGCAGCAAATACCGATTCATCTAAGCGTCCTTGACGAATATCAAGGTGTGGTTGAACGAGCTTGAACCACGGCTGGGCATCTGTTTTAACAGAACTTATATCTTCTGTCTTAATATTAGTCTTTGATTCTTGGGTTTTGATGTTTTGAAGATTAGTCAATTCTTCTTCTAACTCTGTCATTTTCAACAAGCGAGCAATCGTTCGCATGTGAATCCATGTTTTTAAGGATTCATCTTCTTCAATAGTATCGTTATAATGGGCTACCTTGTTTCTAACTTCGTATATTTCACCAAGCCAATTAGGTAAATCTCCCGTTTTTTTTCCGAAGTCTGTTTTAAGTAAGTCTTTGTATTTAATGGCAAAATGTTTAAAATGTGGATAATCTAATAGCCCAATTGGTGAGCTACCATTTCGTAAAGCTTCATCCCATTTTATTTTTTGTTCTGGCAATAATACCGTTTTGGCGTAGTCGGCGGGCCATCTTTCTCCAAATTTGTTCTGAAGTACTGATACAATATATGGACGAAAGGCTTCTATAAAAAAGCTTAAAGCCTTGCTTAAATTATCTCTTTGTAGTTGTGTAATATTCATTTGTTAAAAATCTATATGTTTTCCAATGTAACCGACTAATATCTTGCCGTTTTCAATTTCTCTTTTTCCTTCATGAAAGTATAGTCTGTTTGCATAATAGGAATCATCGCCTTCAATATCATTTTTATCAAACTTTGCATGAGGTTCACAACAAATTGATTCTTTTTCACCTCTATGATTGGTAAATGTAAATGTTATTTTAGGCTTATCTCTCAGATTTCCTTGAGGGGTGACTTTTATTCCACATTTCGTTGAAAATTCTGGTAAGACATTTATCCTCTGATAATTTGTGCCATTCTCTAAGTATTGAGGGAATATATCGTTTAGTTTTGAAAGAAAAGAAACCAAAGACTGTGAGTATGTTTGCCAACCTCCTGCCATTGTAGGGAGAGTATCTGTTACTTGGGGATGTAAAAAAACTCTTGGAAATACTTTATCACATTTCTCAACAAAATATGTTTCATTGCAAGGGTACTTTGCCAAGAAGAAACGATGAAATTCAAACCAGTTTCTTTGATTATGTACAATGAAAACATCATTAATATTTTGAGGCAATTGTAACAAAGCTAATAAACCATACACTTGCTTTTCTTGACATAAATCATTCTCTAATTGATTACTTATCAATTCTTTAATCTCTTTATTTGTCCATGAAGTTTCCTTACTATGATTCATTAGTTTTAATAGCAGTCTCTTTACGTCTCTATTAATTGGTATTGCTTTGTCAGGGTCATATAAATCTACCATAGTATAGCCTTCTGGTAAATGAGTTTCATAGATTGAGTCGTGTTTGTAAATGCTGTCACCGTTGTCTTTTATATAATCAAAGTCTTCTGAAAGCTTTTTGATAGATTCTTCAAATTCTTGTAAGCTCGAATGTTGATAATAAAACGATTCATTCAATAGGTAGAATTCTGCTTGCATCTTAGTTTGGTTTTCGAGTGTACTTAAAAATTTGACTTATATCTCTCTCTTCTTGGTCGAAAAAGCCTACTGGCCAATCATCTAATTCTGCTTTATGATTTATTTGAATCTCTTGGATATTTACCTTTCTCGCTTGTGTGAAAAAGTTAATCAATATGTCCTGATGCTCTATGTACTTTTTCAAACTACCAATTCTGATACCATTAATCACATGTTCACTATGGGTTTCAATAATGATTTGCAAACCCGCTCCCGCCATTTTTGCTAAAAATTGCCCCATTTTTGACTGCCCCAATGGATGTAGATGTGCTTCTGGGTTTTCAATGATAATGATGCTATTTTTAGTTGCTAACAAACAACAAACAATAATAGGTAGAGAGTAACTAATACCAAAACCTATGTTATTGGGATGAAGAAAATCACTCCCTGAGCCTTTTTTCTTTATTCCAATACGTACTTGGTTAATTTTATCGAATGTATCTATTCTTATTTCAATTTCTGGAATAATAAATTGAACCCATGCTTGTACTTGGCTCTCAAATGTTTTTTCGTCTAAGTAACTCTCTTCTATACGTGACTCATCAACGATTGCTATTTGTTTACTTGCCAAAGCGATGGCTTGTCCTGTATATTCACCTTGAAAACCAACATTTAAGTTTTTTTGTACAGTTACTTCTTGGGTGTTTCTTGGTCCTAAACGCTCTGCATTAAGGTAATGTATATGATTTTTTAAAGGAAAATCTGAACTCGTTTGCTTATGCTCATATTTACCACTTAAACTTAAATCATTATTTCTTTCTATTCCAAATGTGATTATGTCATATCGCTCGTCGTTTTCATATACTTTGAATACAATAGTGGATTCACCCAACTCACTATTCCGAATTTCTCTTGTGCTACTTAGCTCTAAAAATGAGTCAATCTTATCATTGATGGAGATAAATGCCTCTGTATCTGACAGAAATTGACTTTGATAAAACTTTTTTATTAATAATAAGGATTGTATGACCGAAGATTTTCCAACGCCATTTGCTCCAGCTAAGACGGTTAAACCTCTGAAATTGATGGTTTCATTAATGAAACACTTAAAATTGTTGATTGCTAACTTGTTAAGCATTTTCTCTTGTTGTATTTATCATATCTTGAATTAGTCTTTCAGCGACATTAAAGCTATAATTCAATTTACTTTTTTGGTTAGTGCCTGTTGTTAATGCTTCAAAATAATTATTATCTTGACTTATTTCTTCTGCAATTTTATATATTAAGTATCCAGAAGTGAAACTTCTTTGAATATAGTCAACTGTAAATTGTGATAACACTACTGACCAAACAGTGAATAATGATTTATTTATTAATGGTTTTCTCAAATATGGAAGACTTTCTAAATCAACTTTTCTAAAGGCACTTTTCCCTAATAAATGGAAGGCATTTTGCATTGCATTATAAAAATCTCCTTCTAATCTATTTAAAAGGTGGTCTGAGGTGTTTTTATTTATGTAGTCAAGTGTATCATCTAAGAATGATTCCATATCTCCATTATAGATACGATTAGAATTGCCATACTTTATTAAATAAAAACCAATATATCTAAGTATCAATTCTTGGTCTTCCATTCTAATGGGTTTTACACTATTAGCCGTAGCTCGTTTGAAATGCTCTGAATTTGCCATTCTTTGAATCATTGAACGAACTGGGTTTTTAGCCATACTATTTCTAATCTCTTGATTATTAAGTGGCTTTCCTCCTTCATTGATTCGCTTGAAAATCTCAAATTTTACAGATACTGGTGTCGTCGGAGCTATTACGTTAAAAGATAATTGTGCATCTTCTATTCGATTTTGATATTTGGTAGCAAGTGTTTCAAAGGTTTTTCCCTCACAGTCTTCTAAATACTCTAAGCCTTTGAGCGTTAATTCATTTTTATAAAACTTATGGATAGTTGTTAGTCGTTGTAACCCATCTACTACTTGAAGAGAGCTGTCGCCATCTTCTGATAAATAAAATACAGGTAAAGGTATCCTTAATAGTAAAGACTCTATAAGCCTCGACTGTTTCTTAACCTCTTTCCAAACAAAATAGCGTTGAAAATCAGGCGAAAGGTTGATTCTACCTCTATCAATAAACCTCATTACTTCTGGTAAGGAATACACCCTGGGGTCTACCCTGATTTGTTCGGGGTCGAAGTTGGGTCTCTCAATATTTTCAATAGTTATCAGGCTTAGTTCATTGTCATTTTCTATACCTGATGCTGTTTCATCTAATTGCCTCTTTCTAACATTATTATATTCATCAATAAATAAGTTGATAAGATAATCATCTTCTATGTGCTGTAAACGAATATCTTTATCAAGTAGCTCAAACTGAATATTTTCATCCTTTCGTATTTTTATTGAATATTCTCCTGTTCCAGTCCATTCATTTTCAGAAGTTTCTTGTAACTGAATTGGATTTTCTATGGCTGGAACTCTGATTGATATAATTGACATGGTATATTGTTGTTAATCTCTTATACAAATAGATCAGTTTGTACTCCTTTATTTTCAATTACTTGTTTACTTTCTCTAATCAAACTATCTCGGTTGCTCAATAACCCCGATGCTTGCTTATGGTCGCTACAACCTGCTGGTAATAACTCCAATAGCGAGGTAAGTACTCGCCAAAATGGCTTCTCTGCTGTGTCCGCTACTTTGTCGATGTGTTCCAACAAATCGGAACGCTTTGTTCCTTGATAAAGATACATGGCTCGCTGTACTTGGTCTATTAAGGTAGCATTTTTGTTTTCACCTAAACGCTTATTTGCTTTGATACGCTCTTCGTAGTTGCCCAGCGTTTGTTTATTGCCTTTTTTGATGAGTAAATGCTCGGTAAATAGTTCGTTGACGTTGATACTCAACCCAACTCGACTAAATTTAGCAGCATCGTCAAAATCCGACTCGGCAAAGCCATAAAGCTGTAACCAACCTATATAGAACTTAGTAAAATCATCGCCATCGAAGCCTTTGAGTAGGGCATTGAAGGCTGACTCTCTTGCCATTTCGAGTAGTTCGGCTACCGTAATTTCGCTACCATCGGCTTTTTCTACACTTTGGTATTTGCCAAACTCCGATACGGCTTGCCCAAAACAAGCGGTAAGCAAATCTGCCCCACGGAAACCCAAACGATACAACTCATCTACTTCTCGCTCTACGGTTCGTTCAATTTCTCGTTTTACTTCTCGGTATGCTCCAAATCCTTGACGTTGAGCTGGACGTGCCGAAACTGTTACTGAAGAAGCCAATACTGCACCTGCCAAGCCAAGACTACGGTTTGCCATTTCGGTATCCACTGGCCATGAACCTGTAATATTCATCCTTGCTCCCAAAATAGAGTTACAAAGGGTTGTCCATGCTTCGGTACTCTGGTGAGCAAACATAATACTTACAATATCGGAAGTTTGATGCTCAATCGCATCAAATATTTGGGTTAGTTTATGTTCAAAATGCTCTTTTGCTTCTACTTTACTATCATTATGGTGATGTTTTAGCGCTGTACATTCTTCGGTCTTAGGCGTTTGAGGCGTAGCAAAATTAAGTGGATACAAATCGCCTAAAGTGCGTTTGAGCCACACATAAAAGAAATCGGATAAATCGGCATACGCAATGGCATCGTAGTAAGGTGGGTCGGTTACTACGGCAGTGAGATATTTATCTGGAAATTGTGATTTATCACCACTACTGGCATTTTTTAACTCTACTGAAAAAGGATATTCGCATTCTGACTCGATATAGCGAGTTAGCCAATCTAATTGGTTCAAAGCACTTCCAGTTGAATTACAAAACATATTTGATTCTGGATAGTCAAATATCATTGGGATTGCTTGTTTGGCAAATGGATGTTCTAAAGTTTCTCGTCCATTATGCCATCGTCCAAAAGCGGTATTTGCTAATGAAATCCTATCTACTAAAATTCCTAAATAAGTTACTAATGCTTTCCTGTAATTATCATTAATATCAGTAATTTTCTGTTTTAGTTCATGGAGTTTTTTCACTAATGTTTGTAAAGAGTAAAGTTGACGATTAGAAAATAATTGTCCCCATTCACTTACTCCCCAACTAAATGTGTCTCCTCCTGCTGAATTACGTTGCATTTTTTCATTAGGTGGTATTACATACGGTATTTCTTTCAAAATGTCTATTTCCAGTTGGGTAGGCAAGCGGTATTCTTTGCCATTTCCTATATTTTCCATTACAGTTATCAATCTCTGAGTCCAAGTATTTGAAATAGACTGTTGTTTAATAGATTTTACATCTGTTACACTTCCGCAACATGGGCAGACCAAATTGCCTCTATTGTTCCAACCTGCCAATTCATTTTCGTTATATTTCCCTTTTTTTATCTCAAATTCAATTTTTGTTCCTTCAATGATTGGCTTTAAGTAAACTTGTTTGGCAGCGGTATTTGCTAAATAAAATTGTTTTAAAAGCGGTACTTCGGCACGGCAAGATGGATTAGAACAAGTACCTATTCTTGCCCAATAATAGGCAATAGGTTTAACTTCTTCTATAACTCTATTACCCTCTTTATCTCTTCTGTCTGTTTCTCTATAAGAAACTGGGTACAAATGTCCAATTTCTTTTTCGGTTTCCTTAAGGAGTTTTTTGGCATAAAAATCCACATCAAAACTTAGGCGGTTGGCAATTTTTATACCTGTAACGTCGCCATTTACATATATTTTCTGGTCGTTTGGTAATTGGTTAAATGTCTCTTCACCATATAGTTTTATAAACTCAGCTTTTGAATAGGTGATAGGTTTTCCATATTTCTGTGGAAACTCCAAACTTCCTTTTTGGATAATATGGGCAACAGGGTTGATGTCGTTGCCATAGCTACGGCAACCCAAACGGGCGGCTTCAAGCGGTATAGCTCCACCACCAGCAAAAGGGTCAAACACCTTGGGCATACGGTTGAGGAAAGCCTCAATAGCATGATGTAAGTTGTCAGTTTTTAGTTTAACATCCTCATTTTCGAGGTGTCGGTCGGGCAAAGCATATAGCTCTTGTTCTCCTTTTTTTATGGCAGCGTACAAATTATCAAATTCACTTAATAGCTCAACTGCCGTTTTATCTGTTATTTGGCTACTATTATGAGCCACAAAAATCAATTTTCGGGCTTTGTTGATAATATACTCATTGTTTTTATTATCCCATTTTATTAAACTATTGTTACTTAATAATTTAGCAGCGGCAGGTGATGAATTACTTTTCAGTAAAGCCTGTTGCATTTCGTCGCTAAATTTACCAATAAACATCTGTAAGCGATTACGAGAGTTATCGTCCATAGGGTCAATGATGGCAGTCCAAGGAATATCCTTGTAAGGTTTATAGGCATCAGGCTGAATATCTAGTTCGTCGAGTGGTTTTTCGGGACTACCCAATAGTAGCTCAATAGCTTCCTTAAAAGCAGTAGGGCAATGCGGGTCGAGCGGGTCGGGTACTAAACTGGCAAAAACCACGGCACGGCAAACAGGCAGTGGTCTTCTTGCCCACCAAAGGTGCAGGGTACTAATATGACCATGACGGATAGACTTATCTCTCACACTTTCGGCCGATATTTCTTTTATCGGCATGGCTACTTCTATCAGTTTTTTGGGAATTAAAGTCATTTTGAATCGTTATTTATTTTCCAAGATGCTGGTATTCGAAGAATATAACCAGTTTTACTACTTATCTCATCTTCAAATTGAGAATCTATTAATTTTTTTCTACCAATGGTTTCCGAACCTTTTGCCACTAATGCCATAGACGAGTTATGCCTTTTAGGAGGAAAGGCAATAAAGACCCGTTTGTCTTTAAATGAATTATGAACCTCTTTTACTGGAGGAGTCAAATCGCTGTCACCTGAGATAAGCATTGCCATATCATATTCATCTTTAAAAGCATCTACAATAATGGCGGTTGCAATATTTACATCTGTCATTTTTTCTTTAGCAGTCCGCCAAATATTACCACATCTTTTACATTCAGTTGAGCCATCTTGGTAATTACCATATATTATTTTAACTCCCGTTGTTTCTAAAGCGTCAATGTAAGTAGATTGTCTTTTTTGTTTATCTGGATTATTACTAACTCGACTTGTAAAATATTTAACAGCTACCAATTCTTGGTGAGGTTTCAATAAGTTGTTAACTAGTTTTTTTACATTCAACCAGCGGCATTGGTCAAGACCAGCCTCTCTCATACCGAAATATAAGTTAAAGCCGTCTATATAAGCTATTACTCGTTCTTTTTTTTGTATTTTTTCTTGCATTATATCGTTAGTTTTTCTACTTTTGTATCCAAGAACATCCCCAAGGATAGTATCCTTGGACTGACGCCTCTACTAATGAGGCGTTTCGCATTTATAGAGATTCTACTTTTAAACTGTATCGTATTTTAAACTGTATCGTACAAATATTTTTCTTTTATCTTCTCTGCTGTTTCATTACATCTTCTATCATGTTGATTTATTAAATCGGCATATACCAATATGGGTGGTACAGTCAAACCATCATGGGTTGATTTCCAGAATTTTTTATAGGCATGCACCTTTCCATTAGGGTCAGGAAGTAGTCTATATTTTTTCATCAAATCACTTCTACTTTCATCTGTATATATGGTTAGTTCGGCTGGGTTTAAATAATTGGTTAATATATCACCGGCAGGTTCTCCTCCCCAAAGCGTTGTATTTTGCTGTAAACCAATGTTTCGCCAATTATTAAAATCATTTTCTTTTAGAAAGCGAAATGAACCTATTTTGAGAGAGGGTTTTAGCCTTTCTTCATAGTTAGTTATCCATTTATCTAAAAAGTCTTTTTTATTGGTTAGCTTGTACTGGTCTTTACTCAACTTAATTAAATAGCCCATTTCTTTCAAGCCTGTAATCACATAGTTAATATTGCCCAGACTAACCTCTGTAATATTGGCTATCTCTCGATAAGGTCGGTTTATAGTATTTTCATCGAGTAAAAAATGAAAAACAACCTTCAGTCCAGTCTTTGAAAAAGCCCTATTTCCTTTGTCCTTTACTTCCTGAAGTGTCTTTTGGTTATCGATCCAAAGCAATATTCCAGATTGCTTAAGCCATATATTTCCATTAGCTTCCAAATATGCAATTTGGTTTTGCCTTAATTCTTGTTTTATATTAGGGAATATCCGATTAGCTACTACCATAAGTGAACCATAGCGTTGTTCCATTTCTATAATTTTGGCGAGTTGATGGTTACGTAGTTCCTGTTTTACTTCAACATTGAATTTTAGGAGTTGTTGGTCTATGATAAGTTCCATTGTACCATCTAATTCATGTATTCCATGCTCGTTCCAATTGCCTGCAACACCAATATTTGCTTCAAGGTTTTCAAGTGCCAACTGTGTTATCTCGTATTCCTTCATGTTCATTTATTTTTTATGTACACGAAACGTGAACATATATTTTTCGTGAACAATAATAATCGATTGTATTATTTTTTCAAAAGAAAATCAGATTTTTTTCAATATTGTTGTTTTGATTTCCATTCGTTCATAGGCAAAAAATACTGAATACCTTTTGATTTCAGTTCAAACTTTAGGTTTTTAGCTGGGTTTTGAATACGGTGGAGTTCAGGAGTTGTTTTGCAATTGATTACAATATACAACCATGCTGAATCGCCTAATTGAGCCAAGCGATTCATTTCATTTTCGCTAATCATCACGCTTCCATCCGCTCCACTACGTCCTTTTACCTCAATATATCGTTTGATTGCCTCGGGGCTAATACTACGAATATCATAACCTTCATTGTTGGCACTAACATCGACAGGTTTCCAACCAGCACTCACTTCGTAGTTCATGGCAGTTTGCATGGCAATAGCCTCTGCTTCGTCATCACGACTCATGCCATAGTGACCAAAATATTCTATTTGATTCAGGGGCACAACATAGGCACATCCTAATACTTCTGGAGCTTTTGGGCTAAGTTGAGTCATCAACTCAAGTTTCTCTAAACGGCTTTGCTTTTTGAGGACAAGTTCTTTTAGTTTTTCCTCCTTTTTTTGTATTTTCTCATGTACTTTCAAATCTCCCATCATAAGTTTCGTTTGAAGTTCTTGAATTTGGACTTGCAAATCTAAAATTACTTGGGTAAAAGCAGTTTCGAGGTACGATTTACGGTCGGCACTATCTTTTTCGACATGGTTTTTCGTGTCTTCAAATTGTTGAAGTGTGATATTACCAAAGCTCCATTGTACTACATCTTCTTGATTAACCACCGTAGGCGGTTGAATAGGCTTGGTAAATTCTACTGGAGGGTGAAGGTCAATAAACTTGGCAGGTGAGGTAATATCAAACTTACCAGTCTTATTTTGGCAAATCATAACCAAACGTTCGTCGGCAATGCTATCATCTTGTTTGCTGGGTCTATTATCTACAATTTGAGATTTTACAAAAAAAGCAAAGAAATCCTCTTTATCGTCAGGAGAAATAAGAATAGTTCCTTTGAGCATATCTTCTCTAAATTTTTGACGAATCACTTTTACCAAGCTATCGAATATAGCATTACCCGGATTGATATAATGAACCGTACCCAAGTCACCAACATTCTGATAGTCGAGAAACACTTGTTTATCAAAGCAAAAGTTGATTTGCCTTAAAGTATCAGCAAAGATATTATAATCATAGCGCAGTGTTAGGGCAACATCATCGGGCAATTTATCAATACGATAAATATCCTTGCGTAGTTCAGTGAATTGACCTCCCAAGTAACTAAAAGCTTTTTCAAAGAATAAACGAATATAAATTGGTTGCAAGCGTTTTTCATCAGAATTTTCTTTGAGCGTTCGGGCATCCTTAAAATCGACATGACTATGAGCCAATTTATGTTTTTGTTCCTTGATTTTTTCCTGAAACCTAATTTTCAATTGTTCGTCATCTTGAGATAAAAATGTATTAAGTTCGGTTTCTTTGCCATTAAATACTGAATCAATAATAGCATTCAGTTGGACATCTTCTAATACATCTTGAATAACATCATATACTCTGTCGTCGCCAATACCTTCACGGATAATGTCTAACTTGGTCAATAGTCTTTGTAAAACACTCCCTTCTTTGGTATTGCTTGCTACCATGTTGAATACTAAAACATCCTGTTTTTGTCCGTAGCGATGAATACGACCCATACGCTGCTCTAAACGATTAGGATTCCAAGGAATGTCCCAGTTGATTAATAAGCGACAAAACTGTAAGTTTATACCTTCCCCTGCGGCATCAGTAGCAATCAATATTTGGGTATTAGATTGAGCAAAATCCCATTGAGCTTTACGGCGTTCGTCAACCGTTTTACCACCATGTATTGTAGCTACACCATAACCACCACTACCTGAAAGTCGTTTTTCAAGGTAAGTAAGCGTGTCTTTATGTTCAGTAAAAATGACTAATTTTTCATTATTTTCCAGTACGCCATTAGAAGTAAGGAGGTCTTGCAATTGTTGAAACTTTTTTTCCTCTTGGTTTCGATGATATAGCGATTGAGCCATCTCGAAAAGTCTTTTTACTTCGGATGCTTCTCGCTGAATTTCACTTAGGCTTTTGGCTGTGGTAAATAATTTAAACTTACGAGGGTCTGAAAGAATATTTTCTAAGGCTTCTCTTTCATCATCTTCAAGTTCTTCGTAATCCTCAATATTATCTACATCAAACTCTTCTAATTTATGACGTTGTGACCATAAATTAGGATTTTTTGTTACTTCATCAACAATTCCTTGTAATGCTTTCCAACGCTTTTCAAGTGTATTTTTGATGGCAAATATTGAACTTACCAAGCGTCGTTGCATAACTGTAAGAGCTAACGAAACATGGATGTTTTTGGTTTCGGATGCCTCTTCTTTTTGCTTTGATAAATAATCGGTTACAGCATCATAAAGCTCTTTTTCTTCAGGCGTTAATTGATAGGCTACCGTTTTTGTAAAACGCTGTTTGTACAAGGGCATTCCTTGCCAGTCTTTCATGTCTTCCTTTAAGCGTCTGATAAAAAACTTATTAATACCATTTGCTTCAATTTCTTTAATTCTGGAAGAAGCTATTTCGTTGGTGGCAAAAATATCTTCGTCCAATAACTGAAGCAGTTTTTTAAATGTATCTGTTCGTCCACGGTGTGGTGTAGCAGTAAGGAGTAAAATATGTTCACATTGTTGAGATAATACTTGAGCGGCTCTATATCTTAGAGAAAGATATTGTTTTCGACCATAATCATACGCCGATAACTTATGACACTCATCAAAAATAATCAAATCCCAATGAGAATTACTGGCAACATTCAATACGTCTTCACGAGAAATAAAGTCAATGGATGTTACAATTTTATTAGTGGTATGAAAAACATTAGGGTCAGACGAAAATATACTCCGATTGACTAAAGTAAATGGAATATTAAACTTAATACTCATTTCATCTTCTTGCCATTGTTTGGTGAGTCCTCCGGGCGTAACTATTAAAATACGTTCAACCGTTCCTCGCATTAATAATTCTTTAATGAGTAAACCTGTCATGATAGTTTTTCCAGCACCAGTGTCATCAGCCAATAAAAATCTAATTTTGGGTAGAGGCAAAAGGAATTTATAAACTGCTTCTACTTGGTGTGGTAATGGGTCAACAATACTACAATTGACGGCAAAAAGCGGGTCGAATTGATACGCTGAGTTGATTCTTTCAGCCTCTGCAAAGAGTAGAAACTTAGACGCTTCTCCCCTGAAATTGAAACTGCCTTCTTCTGTCAATACTTCTAGTTTTTCAAAGTCGGCAAGTGAGATAACTTTTGAATTGACTTTATTGGAGTTGACACCAGTAAATTTCAGAGATACCATAGTACCTAATGGCTGAATCTGATTAATAGTTACAGGTTCTGAGGGGATAAGATTCTTTACAATTTGGTTTATCTGAATAGACATTAATTGGAGTATTTTTTGATTTTGAACTATATATGTAAATGTAAACCATTTTCTGAACAGTTTATCAAGAAGCTGAATAATGACTACAAATTACAATGAAAAGATGAAGTTACTCTACAATATAGAGCCTTATTTTAAGATGTTATGATAGTACATTAAAAATTATACTATATTTTAAAAGACTTATACTTTGTAGTAAGGAGAGAATAATGAATTGAGAAATCTTATCGAAATGAAGGGATTACTTTATCGTAGGACTTAAAAAGAAAAATTACAAGTATGAGTTTAAACAAATCCCCAAAATGTTTAAACCATGTTTAAACCGAGATTTAGAGTTTAAACCAAAATAAACAAAAAAGTCTCATAATCTACTGATTATGAGACTTTTAATTGGCGGTCTGGACGGGACTCGAACCCGCGACCCCATGCGTGACAGGCATGTATTCTAACCAACTGAACTACCAAACCTTTTTTGCAATTTTAACAACTTGTTAACTTTTTGTTACCCCGTTGTTTTATTGTGATGCAAAATTAGTCGTTTTATTTTAGAATACAATACCTTTGTCAAAAAAAAATCAAAAAAAATAATGAGAAAACCTTTTGAAAACGAGTTTCCTGATGGTAAGTATTTTTCTTTTTATATAGAAAAGGTTGAAAGTCAAAATGTTATTGAAGTACTTACAGTGCAGAAAGATGTCGTAAAAAATTTATATAAAAATTTGTCTGAAGAGCAAAAAATGTATCGATATGCCGTTGGAAAGTCGACTCCACAACAAATTTTAGGTCACCTCACCGATACAGAACGCATTTTTGGCTACCGAGCTTTAGCAATTGCTAGGGGTGAAAAACAATCTTTACCCAGTTTTGATGAAAATGAATACATGGATGCCTCTGATTTTAATGAACAACCTTTTGAATCTTTGTTAGAACAGTATCGTTTAGTAAGAGAAAGCTCTATCGCCCTGTTTTCATCATTCTCTGAAGAAGTAGCGTCGAGGATTGGAATAGCGAATGGAAATGCAGTTTCGGCAAGGGCTTTGGTTTGGATGATTGCTGGACATGAACGCCACCATTTGAATATATTAAAAGAGCGTTATAATATTGCGTAGATTTTCAAGGAATATACAACAGTAGAATACATTTAAGATGAAGTTTTATAAATATCAAGGTACTGGTAATGATTTTGTAGTGGTAGATGACCGTTCACAAACTTTTCCTGTTTCACAAGAATTGATTGCCCATTTATGCCATCGTCGTTTTGGGATTGGTGCAGATGGTTTAATGCTCTTGCAAGAAGCAGAGGGCTATGATTTCAGAATGGTTTACTTCAATGCGGATGGTACAGAGGGGTCAATGTGTGGTAATGGTGGTAGATGCTTAGTGCGTTTTGCCCATGATTTAGGTATTATTGGCGACTCTACAGTATTCATTGCCGTTGATGGTGAACATGAGGCGAAGGTGACAAAAGAGGTAATCTCATTAAAAATGATTGATGTAAATCAAATAGATAAAACACCTGAATATGATTTTATGAATACTGGCTCGCCACATTATGTAACGTATGTGAGTGATTTGACTAACTATGATGTATTTAATACTGGCAAGACTATACGTTATGGTGAACCTTTTGTAAGCAAGGGGGGAACGAATGTGAATTTTGTAGAGGTAACTGGCGAAAACGCTTTATCTGTACGTACGTATGAACGTGGTGTTGAAGATGAAACTTATGCTTGTGGAACAGGAGTGACGGCTTGTGCTTTATCTGCCAATATTCGTTTGGGCTTTGAAAATTTTGTGGATATAAAAGTGATGGGCGGACAGCTAAGGATTGAGTTCGAGCGAACTGAAAACGGCTACCAAAACATTTTCTTAATTGGTCCAGCCATCAGAGCTTTTGAAGGTGAAGTTGATTTGACCGTTTAAACTACGGATTTACGATAACTGGCTCGTCTGTTTGGGCTAGTGGATTTCTAGCTTTCTTTCTGTTAATAAATAAGTAGTTAAAACTTTTGGTGTATAGCAAACTAGCTCCACCCGACGTAAAAGTCTGATAGGTATTCAATGCACCTAAGATAGATGTTTGAATATTTCTGTTATATGTTTTAAATCTCAGGCTTCCGTCTTTCGTAATAAACCATTCCAATGCCCAGTCGCCAATAAGTGATTGGGCATTTGTTTGATTGGTGGCCGTAGTAAATCCTCCGCTTCGTGTAATCCTAAAACGGTCGTTGAAATTATAGGAAAGCCTAAGTTGTAAATTATTGATTAAATCTTGGTTCAATCCATTACCGTTCAGCGATAGGTCAACATTTAGGTTTTGGTCAATCTTAGAGAATACATTACTCAACTGATTGGATAATAGCTCCGTTAAATTACTCACTAAGTTAGCCGCTGCAAAGGCACTAGCATTCGTCTGCGAAACCATTTGTCCTAACAACAACACATTACTTACCTGTCTGTTTAGTTCTTGTTCATCCGTTTTCATCCTGTTTTCAAAAGCGGTAACAGCCGAATTAAAATCAGGGTTTTGAGGATAATCGTGCATTCTCAAATTAAACGAAATGGTTGGTTGTAACAGCCTATCTTTTAAGTTAATCGTAATATCTACAGGATATCGTCGAGTATAATCTGCTTTACTGCGTAGTTCTTTTCCTCTACCCGTTGAATCTATTACTGAACCCAAATAGCTTAAATTTTGGGTGTAAGCAGCACGAATATCAACAATGGCCTCGTATGGATTACCCGACCATGAGATTTTACTTCCTCGTTGAATATTAAACTTTTTATTGATAATGTTCTGAAATGTAAAGGTATAATCTCCACGCTCTATGTTATAATCACCCGTCATATCAAAGCCTCCTCTGGTATCCACTTTCAGGTTAATAATACCCGACCCATTCGCACGCATAATATCACCAGTTTGTTTGTCGAACTGTACTTCGCCATAGGCATCAGGTGTAATTTCAAAGTTGAAATCCATTTTAATACCACTAGTTGAGGTATTATTAAGGGCTAAATTTTTATTGAGAGAATCTTTGGCGACTCTCGCACTCATAAATTCAATCTCTTCTTGGTTCCCAGCATCTTGAGCTTTATCAAGCGGAATATACAATTTTGTTCCTCGGTCACTTCTTAAGTCGGCTGAGATAGTTAAGTTATCAAACGTGCCTCCTAAATTTAGTTTTCCTGTTGCATAGGCGGTGCCATAATAGGTATCATTATCTCTTCTGGTGGTATTCAAAATTTTGAAACGATTCATCGTCGTACTTAACTGAACATTAAATGTCTTGTCACCATCAAAGAAAACACTGCCTTTCAATGTCCCTTTATTGCCTTCGTCGTCCGTAAGGCGAAGACTTTTAGCTCTTACTTCATCAGGCTCAAACGTGATTTTATCTTCAAAGTTCAGTGTCGATTTAAGGTAGTCAAAGAACAGCGTTCCTCTTTTAATATCAATTGCTCCTTCCAAAATTGGGTGCGAAGGTTTTCCAGAAACATTGATTGTACCTATGGCTACGCCACCAATTTTAGAGAAAAGTCCTTTCGTAAAAGGCTCTAAAATTTGCAGATTTGTTTGGTTCAAGGTCGCCAATAAGTCTAGCGAGTTTTCGGCTTGCTTAGGGTCATAAATACCTCTGATTGTCAGCACTTGGTTTTGCAGACGTTCCAATGAATAGTTGATGTCAACCAATTGGCGTTCGTTATCAAAAATACCGTCACCCGTTACATTTCCAATCAAGAAATTATCAACATATAAATCTTTAATGCTCAGGCGACTATCAACGTTTATGTTTTTATAAATGTTTTTTAAATCAACCTCGCCATTCACTAACCCTTTCATATTCAATGAAATGATAGGTGCTAGGGTTTCTAGTTGAAAATTTTTGGCTTTGAATGTCAGGTTCTTGAGAGAATCTTCCGAGAGGGTTCCGTTTAAGGCTATCAGTTGGTCTAAATTGCTCAAGTATAAGTCTTTCGCTGTGATTTCGTTGCCAATAATTGTCAGCGAGTTGTCTGGACTAATCTTCCAATCTTGATCTAATAAATGGAACTTAGAACGCTTGAATTGCAAGGCCAAACCGTCTTGAATAAACTGTAAAGTACCGTTCAAGTTTACTTGGTTGGTTGTTCCTTCTTGTTTAAGACCAGTCGTAAATCCAATTCTATCTACTGCCCAAGATGCTTCAGCTTCAAGGTTCACAGTAGGGGCTAATACGCCAAGTTTTTGTTTTTTGGAATTCAGAATCAAAGACGCTAGTATTTCTGGCGTGTTATAAAATTTCGAACTATTCAAATCTATATCCGACTGATAGAAACGATATTTTTGACCCAATACCAATGTATCTATTTTGGAACTAAGCGAAAAGGTAGAAGTATTACTAATTCCGAAAGTGCCTTCTATCAAAGTCTTTTTTGAAATATGACCATCGGGGTAATAAAAGCCTAGAATGGGGTCAAAGTTTTTGAGGTAGAATTGATAGTCTATTTGATAATTCTGTGGAGGTGTTAATGTTTTTTTGGCATAGTATGCATTTCTAGTAGCTTCGTCACCCACAAAATAAATTTTATATTCCTCAACAAGTACCTTTAAATCTTCGAAAGCCTGACTAGGTTTGAAATTGCCTTTGAAGTCTAAGTTTACTAAATCTGATTCGATATTCAATTTTCTTCCTATCTCTTCAATTGTTGAGGTAATATAAAGAGAATCAAGGATTAAGTTTCTTTTGTCTAGCGTAACATACGTGTTGATAAACTTTGCCTTGCCTACTAATTCATCAATATTTTTCCCTTTTGATTGAACATCAAGAATGGTAGAAATCCGCCAGTCATCTTTGGTGAAATGAAGGTATTTTAGGTTAGCTTTAGATAATTTACCCAGCATATCTACATCGCTTTTGCCATTGCGTAAATCTACTTTACTAAATACGTTAAGCACCAAGTTGGTATCTTTAACAGCAATTCTACCATCAAAAAGCTCTTTGGCTAGTTTACCATTAATATCAATATTCTTGTAATTATAATCGTTGTAAGTGATTTGCTTGACGGTTCCATCAAAATTCAAACTAGCATTTTTCAGTGAAAAGCCTATGCCTTCTATCTTTCCAGAAAGAGAGATGTCACCCAATGAGCCTGCATTTTCAATTAGTTTGCCTAATTTAAAATCTTCTAATTTCAATGAGCCTTTATAAGTAGAATTAGCTTCGTTAGCTTTTAAAACCATCGCTACATCCACATCCGATTTCCCTAAATCAGAGGTAATCAAGCCCGTCGTTTTAAAATTAGAAGTCGTCCCTTTGAACGCTCCATCAAAAGTAATATTATTAAATTTTTCAATGGCTTTTACAGGGTCTTTTCCAATGTATTTCTCTAAGTCATTGACAAAAACATACGATTTTCGCATGTTGAAATCCATATCTGTTGTAGGAATATCAGGAAGTCCTTTAAACGAAAAATCACCCCGTAGCTTAGATTTTTGCCCGAAGTATAAATCAAAATTATGAAGTTTAAACTCATTCACAGTACCATCAAATTTGCCATTGAGGTAATACACATCTTTGTATTGATACATATCATTCACAAATCGAGCAATGTCGTTGGCTACTACTACTGAAGAGTCGAAATTAGCATGCATTTTTACCCTAGCATTCCAATGTTTAAAGTCTTTTTGACTTTTGAACGACATTACGATGTTATTTCTTATTACCGAACTATTCACTTTCAGTAATAAATCATCAAAACGCATCTGTGTATCCGAAATCAAGAAATGTGTTTTCAGGGTTTTAATCCTGAGGTCAGATGAACGGTCGTAGGCTTTTAGCGTTGTCTGAAAAGTAACAGTATCTCTTATTAACGTAAAATTCTTAAGATGTGCATTCAGTTCATGCAACTTGAAATGATAATGGTCGAATGACTTTCGGTCGTTCATATAAGGTTCCGATTCATCATTCATGCTAAAAATCCCTTCTACAATATCAGCTTCACCAATGATAAAAGGCGTTGGTTTATGCTTGGGGTTTGGTGTAGGCGAAGCCGTCAATTTATTAATCCGACGAATAAATTCATCAATATTCAAATCTCCGTTTTTATCCGTTACCAAACCCACCTTCGGGTGATATAGCCTTACATAATCTAGCTTTGTTTTGAGGGAATCCTGTAAAAGACTTTTTAATTGAAAATCAAGGTCGAGCTTTTCAATATCAATCATTTGGTGATTCTGATAATCTTTTACTCTTACGCCTTCCAGTGTAGCTTCATCAAAAAAACGAATAGTTACTTTGTCGATTTCGATAGGATAGCCAAGGGCTTGAGAGATTTTAGGCGCGTAATATTGAGCAATTCTGGTTTGTAAATAAGAACTCCTCAAAGCCAAAGACCCCAAAACAGCCAACAACAATAAGCCTACTACAGTGTAGAGAATTATTTTTGTCAGTATTTTAGAAACCTTTATGAACATTTATTTTTTACTATATTAAAACTGGTTGAATGCTAAGAATAAGATTTAGAGAAACAATAGAATTACTAAGGTATTGGGTTTATATATGTTCTATCAACTAGCATTCATTATCTTTGCATTATTATGACAATCTTAGCAATCGAATCATCATGTGATGACAGCTCAGCGGCTGTAATTATTAACGGCAAACTTTGTTCCAACATTGTAGCAAGCCAAGCCATTCATACAAAATGGGGTGGGGTTGTACCTGAATTAGCAAGCCGTGCACATCAACAACATATTGTACCAGTTGTGGCAGAGGCACTTGAAAGAGCGAAGATAACAAAAAATGACCTAAATGCCATTGCTTTTACGCGTGGACCGGGTCTTTTAGGTTCATTATTAGTAGGGACTTCCTTTGCAAAAGCTTTAGCAATGGGTTTGAATATTCCCTTGATAGATGTTCACCACATGCAAGCGCACGTTTTGGCACATTTTATTGACGAACCCAAGCCAAATTTCCCCTTTTTATGCTTAACAGTAAGTGGCGGACATACACAAATTGTTTTTGTACGTTCAGCTTTAGACATGGAAGTAATCGGCGAAACGCAAGACGATGCGGTTGGAGAGGCGTTTGATAAAACAGCAAAACTGTTGAATTTACCTTACCCAGGCGGGCCATTGATTGATAAATATGCCAAAGAAGGAAACCCAGAAAGATTTCCGTTTCCAATGGTAGAAATGCAAGGCTTGAACTATTCTTTTTCAGGCATCAAAACGTCTTTCCTGTATTTTTTACAGAAAGAAGTTAAACAAAATGCCAATTTTGTAGAGGAAAATATAGCAGATATTTGTGCTTCTATGCAGGCTACCTTGATAAAAATATTATTACAAAAACTTAAAAAGGCGGCTAAGCAATATAAAATCAAAGAAATTGCCATTGCGGGTGGCGTTTCGGCTAATTCTGGATTAAGAGCAGAGTTGCAAAAAATGGGTGAGCAAGAAAACTGGAATGTATATATACCCGCTTTTCAATACTGCACAGATAATGCAGGAATGATAGCGATGGCGGCGCATTTCAAAGCAGAAAAAGGAGTGTTTTGTTCACAAGATGTAAGCCCTTTGCCAAGAATGGCTTGGTAATTGTGCTTTATCTTTTTGGGGCTACAAGTAACCAAACTTGTAGCCCTTTTTTATATCATGTTCTGGCAAAGGACTTCTTCATTAATATTTCCTTACCTTTGTCACTTAAAAAACACAATTTTGGCAACATTCAAAGAATTAGGCGTATCTGAACATTTCATCCAAGCAATGACTGAAATGAACATCAATAAGCCTACTGAAATACAGGAAAAAGCAATTCCATATTTATTAAAGAATCAAAACGATTTTATCGGACAAGCCCAAACAGGAACAGGTAAAACTGCTGCTTTTGGTTTGCCGCTACTGATGAAGGTCAATCCTAAATCAAAAGAAGTACAAGCATTGATATTAGCGCCCACGCGCGAACTATGTCAACAAATAGCCAAGCATTTGTTTAAACTGACAAAATACGCTCCTGAAAAAATATTTGTTGAAGCAGTGTATGGAGGCGAAAAAATAGATATTCAGCTAAGAGCATTATCAAAACCAACGCAAATTATTGTAGCTACCCCAGGGAGGTTAATTGATTTACTAGCCAGAAAAGCGGTGAGTTTAACGGCTGTGAGAACCTTGATTTTGGATGAAGCCGACGAAATGCTAAGCATGGGCTTCAAAGATGAACTAGATAGTATTTTAAGACAAATACCTCATGATGGTACAAAATGGCTGTTCTCTGCTACTTTGCCAAGCGCTTTGCAGAAGTTGGTAGACACTTATATGTCTAAAAATACGCATACGGTTCAAGTTAGCAAAAGCGAAGTGGTGAATAACCTCATAGAACACCAGTTTTTTGTGTGCGATGAACGCGAGAAATTTAATTATGTGTTGCAGTTTTTAAATACGATGGGGGCTTCTACAGGTATTATTTTTTGTAGAACCAAAGCAGCAGTACAAACATTGACCAAACAACTTGTTAGCAAAAATATAGCAGTAGATGCTATCCATGGAGATTTGCAACAAAGTGAGCGAGACAAAGTAATGCGTGCGTTCAAAAACCATAAATTAAAGATATTAGTAGCTACTGATATTTCTGCTAGAGGGATTGACGTTGATGATTTAGCGTATGTTATTCACTATCAATTACCCGACCAACCAGAATATTATACGCACCGAAGTGGTAGAACTGCCAGAGCGGGTAAAAGAGGCATTTCGATTTGCTTTGTTAGCCAATCAGAGGTAAAAAGAATTTCAGAGTTTTCTAAATTGTTGAATATATCCTTTAGAAAATTATAACAAATGCTATTGTTTGTAACTAAACTGTAGTATTTAACGTTTATCATAAATAAACAACCGTTTGATTTTTAGTGTTTTATATGCTCGTTTTGCATATCAAAACCTTTTCGTTTTTAACAACATTCTCATGTCATTTCAAGCATTAAATTTAATTGAACCTATCCAAAAAGCATTAGCTGAGGAAGGTTATAGTACTCCGACACCTATTCAAGCTCAAGCAATTCCAGCAATACTTCAAGGAAAAGATTTGTTAGGAGTAGCCCAAACAGGTACTGGCAAAACTGCGGCTTTTGCCATTCCTACGATACAACTTTTAACGCAACATCCTGTTCAACATCGTGCGAAGCGAACTATCAAAGCATTGATTGTTACGCCCACACGTGAATTAGCCATGCAAATAGATGATAGTTTCAAAGCCTATGGAAGATTTACAGGGCTTAAGCACACCGTAATTTTTGGTGGTGTAAAACAAGGGCGTCAGACAGATGTTTTACAAGATGGTGTAGATATCTTGGTAGCCACTCCGGGTAGATTGTTAGATTTAATCAATCAGCGATTTATTACTTTAAAAGATATTCAAGTTTTTATCCTCGACGAAGCCGACCGCATGTTAGATATGGGTTTTGTGCATGACATCAAGAAAATCTTAACTTTTCTGCCAGCCAAACGCCAATCGCTATTTTTCTCGGCTACGATGCCTCCAGAAATTCAAAAATTAGCAGATAATATTCTTTATAAGCCTGTTAAAGTAGAAGTAACTCCTGTATCATCAACGGCAGATACCATCAAACAAGCAGTGTATTTTGTAGAAAAAGACCAAAAAAATGCGTTGCTAATGGATATTTTGAAAGATAAATCCATTGAAACAGTATTAGTTTTTACAAGAACCAAACATGGTGCTGATAAAGTAGTAAAAGTATTGGCAAAACATGAGATTAAGGCGGAGGCCATTCATGGTAATAAAGCCCAAAATGCACGCCAAAGAGCTTTGGAAAACTTTAAGAACAAGACAACAAGAGTGCTTGTCGCTACAGATATTGCAGCCCGAGGAATTGATGTGGATAATTTGGCGTATGTAATCAATTTTGATATTCCGAATATTCCTGAAACTTATGTACATAGAATTGGACGTACGGGCAGGGCAGGAGCAAACGGTACAGCCTATTCTTTCTGTGATAGTGAAGAGAAAACCTTTTTAAGAGATATTCAAAAACTGATTGCTAAAAACATTCCAGTAATTGAAGACCATGCTTTTAAAAATAGTAGCCCGAAAATATCAGCCCCGACTCAAGTACGCCCTCAAGCTGCTCAAAAAGCACCTGCAAAATCAAGTGAGGTAAGCAACAAAAGCAAAAAAGTTTGGTTCAAGAAAAAGGCTGAATCAAGGTAGAAATAGGATGAAAAGTATTGACAGCACATTGATATATATCATTTTTTGAGGGAATCATCATTTTGAGCCTTCTAATGGATAAAATTTGTTGAATATAGCATTTAACTTTAGTTTTATGAGATTTATCCAAAAAACATGGAAATAGTACAAAAAAATACAGGATTTTATTAAGTAATAATTGTTTATTTCTAATAAATTGTTGTACTATGAAAAAACATTGAGTTCCTTTGTATTAGATTTAGACCCAAAATTTATTTTTTTGTGGTCATCAATGAAATCGGAATACTCATAAAGTTATACCAAGTTCATTGTCAAGTGATTACGTTGATATTTACAAGAATAGACCAAAATAACCCAAATGTTTATAAACGCTATCGCAAGTTATTTGCCCGAACAAATTATTACCAACGCTTATTTTGAAGAATTAAATGGATTAACTGACGACTGGATTACCGAACGTACTGGCATTCGCCAACGTCGTAAGGCTTCAGCCGACGAGAATACGCATACAATGGCCATTCAGGCTGTGGATAAAATTAAAGAGAGTTTACCTTATGATATTGCTGAAGTTGATTTAATAGTTGGTGCAACTTATACTCCGTATGATAGTATTTTTACATTAGCCCATTCAATCCAACATCATATTAATGTTAGCGAAATACCAGTAGTTACTATTTCTTCTGCTTGTTCATCTTTGTTAAATGCCATTGAGATTGTTCAAGGATATTTTGCTCTTGGCAAAGCTACCAAAGCTTTGGTAGTGGCTTCTGAACACAATACTGCTTATAACAACGAAGACGATACCAAAGCAGGACATCTTTGGGGTGATGGAGCCGTTGTTGTTTCTATTTCTAAGGAACGTACAGCTGATAGTAACTGGGAAATTAAGGATTTATTAACTGGCGGAGCAGCCAATGTGGGTAAAGCATCTGAAAGTGTTACTTTGAAATTAAATCAAAAAGGACTTGTTATGCCTTTTGGTAGAGATGTATTTATCAACGCTTGTACTTATATGCCTAAGGCGAGCTTGCAAATCTTAGAAAGAAATAACCTTACGATTGAGGATGTAGCCTATATTGCCCCACATCAGGCAAATCTTAGAATTTCGAAAAATGTAGCGGGTACTTTGGGTGTTTCAGAAGACATTATGCTTTCTAATATTCAGTATTTAGGCAATACAGGTTGTGCTGGCTGTGCCATTGTTTTGGATGAACACAAAACAGAATTTAAAAAAGGAGAAAATATCATCGTAACCGTATTCGGTGGAGGATATTCTTATGGAGCGATGTTAATTACAATTTAATAATTTCAAAGATAGTTTATAAAAACCTCAAGTTTAGCCCTCTAAACTTGAGGTTTTTTAATGGTTTTTAATTTATTTTAATAAAATTTTAAGTATTTTTTAATAAGTTTTTAAGTATTCGCAATACTTGAGTAATTGCAGACGTTTCATTGGAAACTAAATCCTTTATCACCAATGAAAACTTACCAATTATCTCTTTTTGCCATTGCTATGAGTGCAATGATGTTAACAAGTTGTTCAGAACAAAAGGCTGAAACGACTATCAGTTCATCCGAAACTGCTGACACTACAGCTTTGTATGCATCGGAAAATGATTCTTATAATCTGAAGTCGGAAGAAGATGTTGCTTCAGCCCAAAAGCCAGCAGAAGATACTATTTCGGAGCCAAAGTCAGAAGAAGACTTTGCTTTAGGTCAAGAGCCAGAAGGAGAGATTATTTTGGAGCAAAAGTCGGAAGAAGATGTTGCTTTAGGTCAAAAACCTAAAGAAGAGGAGGTTACTTCTGAAAAAAAATCAAAAGAAGTGATTGCTTTAAAGCAAAAGTCAGCAAATGAAGTTATACCAAATCAAGAACCAACAATAGGTCTTGGCAAAAAGAAAATTATTAAAACGGCAGATTTGAGGTGTAAAGTAACGGATGTACAAGATGCTACAAATTATATTGAGGATGTAGTAGAAAAGTATGATGGCTATGTAACGCATGCTGAGTTGGAGACCAGAACATTTCAAAATGAGGAAGTTGAAATTAGTGAAGATTCTGTTTTGCACAATAGAACATATGAAATCACTAATAGCATTACAATAAGAGTGCCAAGTCGATATTTTGAGAAAGTACTACGAGAAATTCAACCTATAATGGTATATATTGATCATCAAAATATCGCCGCCGATGATGTAAGTGCTTCTTTATTAGCGACTGAATTAAGTAAAAAGCGTTTTTCAAAATTTGAAGACCGTTATGCCAAAGAGATTGATAAAAAAGGTAAAAAATTAAAAGAAACAACTACATCAGAAGAAAAGCTATTAGAATTACAGACTCAAGCAGATATGAACAAAGTACAGGCTTTAAGTTTAAAAGATCAAATAAATTATAGTACGCTAACAATTGAATTATATCAGCCTATGGCAGATACGGTAGAAGTTCTTGCTAATACGGATAATAGGTTAGCTGTTCAGCCTACTTTCTTTGCTCGATTCTCGAATAGTTTACAAACTGGATGGTTCTTTATTGAGGACATATTGATTTTCTTTGCGACATACTGGTTTTTTATATTGATTGCATTAGGAGGATATTGGATTTATAAAACTTATGCTAAATCAGTAAAAGAGTAGCTAATAAGCAAAGAGCCTTCTTGAAATATCCAAGAAGGCTCTTTGTATAAAATAACAATACTAATATTATAAAGTAATTCTATACCCTACTTTTTTATAGTTATTATTTGGACCAATATCACTTCCATTTCCTTCTAAAACAAATACTACAGTAGCTGTTTGTCCAGCCTGTGCAGGTGCTTTAAGGATATTTACTTTTAATTCGCCAAAGCTAGATTTTGCTGGAATAGTGATAGTAGTAGCACCTGCTAAATCATAGTGAGTACCTGCTACAGCATTACTTTCAGCTGGATCAACCGAAAACTTGATTACTTCATCTTTGTCACGCTGTGCACCCACTAAGTTAATTCTTAATGTTTTGGTTTGAACAGCATTAGTAGAAGCTAGTATGGGAAATGTTTTTCCTAAAGCTGGAGAGTTCACAACGGCATCTTGAAACTCTACAAGGGTTACTTTGTCGAATAACTGCTTATTTTCATCAAAACATGAAAATAAAGAAGTCATCACAAGTAAAAGCAATGATATATTGATTATTTTTTTCATCTGAAATTTCTTTAAATATTTAAAATATTAATATCCAACGTTTTGCTTCAAGTTTGCATTTGCCTGAATCTCACGATTTGGTATGAATGACAAAATACGGAAATCTGTAAATGCGATAGTTTGAGCTGGTGAAGCTTTCACGATATCTACGCCACGACGTTTTAAATCAAAAAAACGGTGTCCTTCAAAAGCAAACTCAATACGTCTTTGGTTAGCAATTTCATCAATTAATGCTTGACCAGTTAATCCTACTTTAGCGTCTAACCCTGCACGAGTACGGATAGTATTAACATCTGCTAATGCTTCAGTTACTTTGCCTGTTAATGCATAAGCTTCAGCACGATTTAAATACATTTCAGAAATACGAATCACTGGAATATTATCTAAGTTTACTGCACCACTTCTACCGAAGAATTTAGTACATTCAATTTCAGCAGTTCCTCTACCAGCAGTTCCTCTTTCGTATAAGCTACGTCTTACATCTCCAGTTTCAAATGCATTTAACAAAGCCGCTGTAGGAACTAAGTCACCAAAACCAGCAGTTGTAGTAGTATTACCTAGTTGAGATAAAGTAGTGTAAGTAGTTTGAAGAGATAAATTTACACCAATGTTCTCATTTGTTTGATAAACGATTTCAAACATAGACTCAGGGTGATTAGCCACACGCCAAGCCCCTACGTAAGCATCTTTCGTTTGGAATTTACCAATACCAGAAGCCAAAGCAGCATTAGCATATTTGATAGCATTTTCGTAATCTCCACGATACAAAGCTACTCTTGAGAAAAGAGCATTAGCAGCACCTTTGTTAGCATAAGCTGTTCCAAGAGTAACAGTTGATAATTTTGCTACTGCGTTTGTTAAGTCAGCATAAATAAAATCATACGTTTCAGCAATAGTTGCACGTGGTAATCTTTCAATTTGTGAAAGGTCAAGTACACCTTTTTTGTGAAGAGGAATCGTTCCTCTGTCAGACTGTGCAATAGCTACTTTTGGTTCATAACCATAACAACGAGCTAATTCAAAATAAAGTAAAGCCCTTAGCATTGCAACTTGTCCTTCAAAAGAATCTCTAGTAGCTACAGGCACTGCAGTTGCTTTAGGAAGTGCCTCTAAAATTAAGTTTATTTCGTTAATTGCAAAATAAGCTCTTTCCCAGATAATGAAGTGTGCATTAACTTGGTTCAAATATTCTGCATTTAAACGACCAGATTTGTTTGTTGCTCTACCATTATCAGCTAGTGCTTCAGGAATAGCAATTAAATCACGACCATACAAGTTAGTCGACTGCAACACATCATACACACCATTTACGGCAGCACGGATAGCGTCTTCACTTGTAAGGGCAGTAGCAGAATCAATGGATTGACGTGGTTGCACATCCAAAAGATTGCTACATGAACTTGCCACTAGTACTAGACCAAGTGCAAGCGGTTTAAATATATTTTTTAGTTTCATTTGATTTTTTCTCTTTTAATGTTTCTAAACACAGGTTTTCTGATAAATGATTAGAATCCTAATTTCACACCTGCAGTTACCACACGTGGTTGTGGAACGATACCTGTGTTTCCACTACCTAAGTTTGTCCATTCTGCATCAAAACCAGACCATTTAGTCCAAGTATATAAGTTATAACCTTGTACGTAAACTCTAGCAGAAGCTAAACCAAATTTGCTTAAAGCTGTTTTTGGAATGTTGTAACCTAGAGAAACAGTTTTTAAACGAATATAAGAGGCATCTTCATATACTCTTGAACCAGCAGTAATACCTGACCCAAGTGTTTCAGCGTTACCGTTGATTGGTCTTGGAGTACTTGTAATCTGTCCAGGAGTTGTCCATCTACTTTCATATACAGAACGCAAGGTATTGAAAGTACGTCCTCCATTTTCAAACATGAATGATGACTGGTTATTAAATGCTGTACGACCATATTCGTAAGTAAATAATATGTTCAAGTCAAATCCTTTGTAAGAAAAATCATTGGTAAAACCACCATACAAGTTTGGAATTTGGCTACCGATAATTTTTGAATATGAATCTACACTACCAGCAAGACGATAAATGATATTACCAGCGTTGTCATACCACATTGCACGACCAGTAGCAGGGTTAACACCTGCATATTGAGCAACGTAAATCGAGTTCAAAGGTTGTCCGATTTTAATTTGCTCGTCAACTGCACGTCCTGGTAAAGTAGTCAAAGTATCGTATAACTTTGTGATTTTGTTGTTGATTTTAGTAATGTTAAAATCAGTAGTCCATTTAAAGCCTCCTCTGTCAACGTTGATAGTTTTAATACTGAATTCAAGACCTTTGTTTTGTAACTCTCCTAAGTTATTAGAGATTGTACTGAAACCACTCGTTTGAGGAACAGGTTGATCTAACAATAAATCGCTACTTGTACGAACGAAGTATTCGATAGAACCTTGAACACGACTATTGAAGAAACCATAGTCTAAAGCAAAGTTAGAAGTGGTATTACGTTCCCATCTTAAAGAAGCATTACTTAAGCTTGAAGGAGAAATACCTGAAAGTCCATTATAGTTAGCACCTCCACCATACAAACCTCTTGAGTCAAAGTTTCCGATTTGATCATTACCCAAAGTACCGTAACTAGCTCTTAGTTTTAATTGAGAAACTGAAGCATTGTTTTTCAAGAAATCTTCTCCAGAAATATCCCAACCTGCAGAAACTCCTGGGAAGAAACCATATAGATTGTCAGCACCGAAACGAGAAGAACCATCATAACGTGCAGTAAGTCCTAAGAAATACTTATTCTTATAATCATAGCTCAAACGAGTGAAAACCCCAGCTTTTTTGAAGCCTGTCCAAGAACTAAATACCGAAATAGGGTTTGCCGCAGACGACTGTGTAGTAAACTGTGGTGTTGGAATACCTTCAGCAGTAGCCTGATAGTTCTCTTGTGTATTCTGACGATATTCAACCCCTACTAATGCACCAATTTTATGATCGTTTTTAATCACCTTATCATACATTACAGTAGCATTTGTCAAGAAGTTGATTAACTCAAATTGTTGACTAGCAATACGACCTTTCACGTTGAATGCATCAGCAGTACGTGGATCTTGGAAGTTATATCCGTTGATAGTACGATAGTCTAAACTTGCATAAGGTCTGAATGTTAAACCATCAATGATTTTGAATGTTAATCCTAATGAAGAAATCAACTGGTTTGTTCTTGAATTGATTTTATTCAAATCACTTACCATCAAAACGTTTTGGTTTAAAACTCCTGCTATACCACCGTCTGCTGGTGTCCCGAAATATGAACCATCATCATTATAAATACGGTTCATTGGCAAAATCAAAGGAGATGAGAAAGAAGGAGAACCTAAGAAACTACCTCCGTTTGGACCACCAAAAGTACCTCTTTGGTTGAATGAGCTCAAGTTAATCGAAGCATCAACACTTACATGAGAACTTACTTTATTGTTGATTTTAGCACTAAAGTTGCCACCTTTATAGTCGATATTTCTAACATTCGCATCAGACTGGTTATAAGCACCCGACAAAAAGAAAGTAGTTTTGTCGTTACCACCATTCATTGAGAAATTATAGTTGTTAGTTTTACCGCTTTGATAAGCTTCTTTTTGCCAGTCGTAAGTAGGAAGGGCAGCAATTTCAGCATCAGAAAGCGTTCCGCTTAATCTTACACCAGTTAATGCACTTGTTCTAGCAGATGCTTCAGTAGAACCAGTTTGGTTCATGATAGCTTCTGTACGAAGTTTAATCCATTCTTGTGTATTCAAAACATCTAAATACTTAGTTGGTTCTACATATCCAGTATTATAATCTAATGTAATGCTTGTTTTACCAGCTTTACCTTTTTTAGTCGTTACTAATACAACACCATTCGCAGCAGCAGCACCATAAATAGCAGCAGAAGCCGCATCTTTCAAGATTTCGATATTCTCAATATCATTCGGGTTAAGGTATGATAAAGGGTTTGTAGAAGCATAAACAGAGCTACTAGTAGTGTTAATTTGTACACCATCTACCACATAAAGAGGGTCTGTACCACCTTTGATTGAACCTACACCACGGATACGCACTTGAACTTGACCACCCGGAACACCATTTGAACCACTGATTTGAACACCAGCAGCACGTCCTTGTAAAGCACGGTCAAAAGTTTGAACTGGAATACTCGCAATATCAGAACCTTTTACAGATGCTTGTGAACCTGTTAATGTACGACGTGACTGAGTGCCATAACCAACAACTACAACTTCTTCAAGATCTGAAACGTCTGATGATAAAGAAACATTGACAATTGATTTTGTTCCAGCAGGAATTTCTGCTTTTTTAAAACCTACAAATGTAAATGTAAGTGTAGCATTACCTGAAACATTGATTTTGTAAGAACCGTCAGCAGCTGAAACGGTACCTCTTGTTGAACCTTTTACACCAACACTTACTCCTGGAAGTGCAGAGCCATCTTCGGCAGATGTAACTTTCCCTGTGACAGTTCTGTCTTGAGCCGCTACTCGAAATACAAGTGCAAGCAAAAACACAAAACTAAGTAGTAGTTTTTTGTTCATTTTTTTTAGTTTGTATGAATGTTAAAAATTGTTAATTTTTTATTACAACAAAAATAATAGGAAATATATTGCGTTCCCAAATTTTTATTTGTTTAAACAATAATTATTTAAACAAAGAGGGCTAATAAACAATATTTTGTTGGGTTAAATCATAAAATTGAAGATAAAAGTTTGGTAGAAATAGTAGATATACATTTTAAAGCTATCGCGTTATTGCTTGAAAATAACCTTTAATAAGATAATTGGGCTAATTAGTGATAATATGAGTAAAACCTATCATTAAACTTAAATATGCCATATTTTACGGAGTAAAAATAGTTAAATAGGTATTAAACATTTGGCAGATGGTTTTTAAAATAGTAGATTTAGTTAAAATTCATTTCATCTTAAAACCAAACTATTATTATATGAAAAAGATAATTATGCCTATGGCGTTGTTGATATTTTCTTTATCAACATCATTTGGGCAAGGTGCAGTTGCTTTAAAATCTAAAATTGCGCAAAAGGCAGAATCGCTAGAAGCTAAAGTGGTTACTTGGAGAAGAGATTTTCACCAAAATCCAGAATTAGGAAACCGAGAATTTAAAACGGCTGAAAAAGTAGCAACGCATTTACGTGCCTTAGGAATAGAAGTAAAAACAGGCGTAGGTAAAACGGGAGTAGTAGGGGTATTAAAGGGCGGTAAACCTGGTCCAGTAGTAGCCTTACGTGCGGATATGGATGGCTTACCTGTAAAGGAAAGAGTAGATATTCCTTTTGCTTCAAAAGCTACAGGCGAATATAACGGACAACCAGTAAGCATCATGCATGCTTGCGGGCACGATACACACGTGGCTATTCTGATGGGAACAGCAGAAATTTTAGCCTCGATGAAAAGTGAATTAAAAGGTACAGTAAAATTTATCTTCCAACCTGCTGAAGAGGGAGCTCCTGAAGGCGAAGAAGGAGGAGCCGCTTTAATGATTAAAGAAGGCGTGTTAGAAAATCCTAAAGTAGATGCTATTTTTGGGTTACATATTAATTCGCAAACAGAAATCGGGAAAATAAAATATCGTCCCGGCGGTACAATGGCTAGTTCTGACTGGTTTAAAATCAAAATCAAAGGCAAGCAATCGCATGGTGCCTATCCTTGGTCAAGTATTGACCCAATTGTGACGGCTTCGCAAGTGATTATGGGTTTACAAACCATCGTAAGTAGAAATGCACCTGTGACAGAATCGGCTGCGGTAGTTACAGTAGGGCAAATTAATGGTGGTGTCAGAAGTAATATTATTCCTGAGGAGGTAAATATGAACGGTACTATTCGTGCCTTGGATACAGGCGTACAAGATATGATTCATGCTCGTATTTCACAGATTGCCACCAACATTGCAGAAAGTGCAGGTGCAACAGCCGAAGTAAGCATTACTAGAATGTGCCCTGTTACGTATAATGATATTCCTTTGACTGAAAGAATGATTCCTACTTTGGATGGAGTAGCAGGGAAAGAAAACGTTTCAATCACTGCTGCCGTTACAGGTGCTGAAGATTTTGCTTTCTATCAACAAAAGGTGCCGGGCTTTTTCTTCTTTTTAGGAGGAGCACCTAAAGGAAAATCGCCAGCACAGACTCCGGCACACCATACGCCTGATTTTTATATTGACGAGGGTGGCTTTGTATTAGGGATGAAATCAATGGCTAGTTTGGTAGTTGATTACATGGAAATGAATCCTGTGGGGAAGATTAGTGTGGGGAAATAGGAGTTAATTTGAGAATTTGAAGATTTGAAAATGGGGAAATTATATTACTTGAACTTATCAAATAATATTGCTCAATTTCAAATCTTCAATTGTTTTATTTGGGGCTATTTAATAATATTAACCCATTCTCAAATCTTCAATTATTTTATTGGAGTCTAATTCAATAATATTAATTCAATTTCAAATCTTCAATTGTTTTATTTGGGGCTATTCAATAATATTAACCCATTTTCAAATCTTCAAATTCTCAAATCTTCAAATTATTTAGCAGTATTTACTTTCTGAACCATTTTATAGACGATGGCAGGGAAATATCGTTTTAAGTATACAGCCATTACTTCAAACATTCCACCTATATATACTTCTTTTTTGTTATGCTTAACAGCTTTAACAATTCTTTTCGCACAAGTTTCGGGACTCATACCACGACTTTGGTTGCTATCCATTTTGCCATGAACATTTCCTTTTCCATCTAAGGCATGCAGTGAAATAGGCGTATTGATATATCCCGGACAAACTACTGTTACCTGTATGTTCTCTTGCCAAGTCTCCGCTCTTAATGAATCAAAAAAGGCAATTAAAGCATGTTTGGCTGCACAATAACCACTTCTAAGAGGTGTCCCAATTTTTCCTGCTACGCTGCTAATCGCTACAAAATGACCTGTTTTTCTTTCACTAAAATGTGGAAGAATAGCTTTTGTCAATGCTACAGTACTGAAAAAGTCCAATTCCATAATATCTCTGTAAACTTTGAAATCAGTATCTTTTACAAATGAACGTTGGGTAATGCCCGCATTTTGAACAACCACATCAATTTGTCCAAAATAAGCCAACACAGTATTTACTTTTTCAGGAAATAGCTCAAATCGTAGCATATCCATTGGTAAAACCAAAACGTTTTCAGGGGTTAAGCCTGTCGTGTTAGCTACCCTTTGTAATTCCTGTTCTCGTCTAGCTGAAAGCACCAGTTTTGCTCCTTCCTTAGCAAATTGATAAGCAAGAGCTTCGCCAATTCCTGACGAAGCCCCTGTAATCCAGACTATTTTGTTATGGAATTTATTCATGATATGGTAATCTTGTTATCAGTAAAAACAACTCCTCATTCCAAACTCCAAACTCATCACTCAAGCATAGATTCCCATCAAATTCAACATAAAAGCATACTCCAACGCTATATCATGAAAACGCTTAAATCTACCCGATGCTCCACCATGACCTGCTTCCATATCTGTGTGCATCAACAATAGATTATTGTTGGTTTTTAAAGCACGTAATTTCGCTACCCATTTGGCAGGTTCAAAATACTGTACTTGTGAATCGTGTAAGCCTGTAGTGACCAACATATTCGGATAATCCTTTGCTTCTACATTATCAACAGGCGAATACGATTTCATATAATCGTAATATTCTTTTTGTTTAGGATTTCCCCATTCTTCCCATTCACCAGTAGTCAAAGGAATACTTTCGTCGAGCATGGTTGTTACTACATCTACAAAAGGCACTGCCGCCAAAATACCTTTGTATAAATCTGGACGCATATTGGTTACAGCGCCCATCAATAAACCGCCCGCAGAGCCACCATTGGCAAAAAGCTTATCTTTGGATGTCCATTGCTCTGCTATCAAATATTCCGAAACATCGATGAAATCATTGAAAGTGTTTAGCTTCTTTAACAACTTGCCATCTTCATACCATTGCCTCCCCATTTCCTGTCCTCCACGGATATGCGCAATAGCAAAAGCAAAGCCACGATTTAGCAAGCTAAGTCGGGCAGCAGAAAAATATGGGTCTATAGAATAACCATATGAACCATAAGCGTATTGAAGCAAAGGTTGAGAGCCATCCCTTTTAAATCCTTTTTTATACACAATAGAAATTGGTATTTTAATACCATCCCTAGCAGTAGCATACAGGCGTTCGCTGACATAATCATCTTTATCAAAATCGCCCAAAACAGTTTGTTCTTTCATCAGGGTTTGAGTTTGATGATCCATATCATAATCATACACAGAAGAGGGCGTCGACAGCGAAGTATATGAGTACCGAAGAATATTCGTTTCAAAATCTGGGTTTGAAGAAACCCCAGCATCATAGGCCGTTTCATTAAATTGAATATAATGTTCTGCCTGCGTAGCTTGATTGATAATACGAATATGTATCAAAGCATTGCGTCGTTCCTGTAAAACCAAATGGTTTTTAAAAACCTCCATGCCATCCAGATAAGTATCTTCACGATGTGGAACTACCTCTTTCCAATTGGTTATACCTGCACTTTGGCCTTCCGATACTTCCATTAATTTGAAGTTAATAGCATCATCCACGTTTGTTCTGATATAAAACTTATCTTCAAAATGCTCGATAGAATATTCTAAGCCCTCTTCTCGTGGATAGAAAGGAACAAATTGTCCTGTTGGGTTGGAGGCCTCTAACAAACGGTATTCTGTAGAAACGCCATTTTGTTCTGAAACCGAAATGATGTATTTCTTAGATTTCATTCTACCCAAGCCCATATAAAACTGAGCATCTTCTTCGGTATAAACCAAAACGTCTGATGCTATTGGCGTGCCTATTTCATGGCGATATACTTTTGATGCCAGCAAAGTCTGTTGGTCACGCACCATATAAAATATCGTTTTATTATCAGTCGCCCAAGCATAAGCTCCACCTTCTGTATTAGGAATTTCGTCAGCTAATATTTCACCTGTTGTTAAATCCTTAAACTTCAAGGTATAGTTTCTTCTACTAACGGTATCTATTCCATACGCTAATATTTGTTCATTATCTGATATTTCATAACCGCCAATACTGAAGTAAGACAATCCTTCTGCCATTATGTTTCCATCTAACATAATCTGTTCTTCTGCATCTAAAGAACCCTTTTTTCTACAATACAAAGGATATTCTCCGCCTTCAATATACCTAGAATAGTAGTAATAATTGCCATCTTTTACTGGAACAGACTCGTCGTTTTCCTTTACTCTGCCCTTCATTTCATTGAAAAGGGCTTCTTGTAAGGGCTTAGTAGGTGCCATTACGGCATCTGTATAGGAATTTTCTGCATTAAGGTATTCAATAACTTCTGGATTTTCGGGTTCATTCAACCAATAATAATTATCTTGACGAGTGTCGCCGTGTAGCGTCATGGGATGTGGCTTTATCGCTGCCACAGGAGCTTGCATTACATCTGGATTCATTATTTTAATTTTTTACTTTCAATCAACTTACCCTCAAAGTGGAAACGCCAATGCTCAAAGATAAGTTTTTCATAGATAAATGAGACTTTTATCTATGAAACTTTCATCTTTGTAAGAAAGTTATCAGTCTTACATAAAACACAAATTAAATCTTAACGAAAGAAATGAAAACGATAGCCTATATACTATTGGTTGTTGGAGGACTAATGCTGATAGCCTTACTGTTTTTTTTAATACAGCTTGCTATTGCTCAACTTGTTCTTGGTCAACATTTTATTATTATTATTCCCGGAGGCATTATTTGTTTTGGATTAATTGGTAGAGTAATTTTTGTCGCAATAGATTCTTACAAAAAAGATAAATTGCGGAGATAAATAGTCTGGGTAAAATAAGCAAGTTATTGTTTGTATTAAGGTGCTGTGCATTAGTGTTTTAATCCTGAGAGCGGACAACTCACAATTCAACACTCGCAATTCACAACTCTATCTAAAAAAGCCTCCTTATTAAATAATAGTATGAATAAAGAAGCCCTCGTGAAAGTCGCCAATTTTTGTGCCTATCAAGAACGCACCCAACAGGAAGTACGTAAAAGGTTATCAGAATTGGAAGTAATAGGCGACGAAGCCGAAGAGATGATTGTATGGTTGATTGAGAATAATTATCTTAATGAAGAACGCTTCGCCAGAATATTTGCAGGAAGCAAATTCCGCCAGAAACGTTGGGGAAGGTTAAAAATTCGCCAAGAATTAAAAATGCGAGGCGTATCTGAATATTGCTTGAAAGCAGGCATGAGCGAAATAGATGATGAAGATTATATCCAGACACTAGCTGAAATCCTTGAAAAGAAATCTAAAGAAATTAAAGAAAGTAATCCCCTAAAACGGAAACAGAAGCTAGTAAGCTATGCATTAAGTAAGGGTTTTGAATCTGATTTGGTATTTGACTTAGTTAAGGAAATTTCGTAAAGTATTTAATCTTCGAAAATAAATGTCTTATTAGTTCATAAATATTAAAATCAATATTAATTTCGACCTAACGATTTAATAGCAGATGTTCTATACTGTTTGTATCTACATGAATAGAAAACTTTGTGACTAAAATCATATCATTTTACCTGACTTCAGGAAAGATTACAATCTAAGACATGTGCTCAGAAATAAGTAATTACCACTATTACTTATACTACTAAGCCTAGCTCTGCTAATTTTATTATCTCCATTTTATACTACTAGAATTGTGAGGTGATTGGACATGCCCATTATTTATTAAAACCATACATACCACTAAGATTATAATTTTTATGAGTAACCGTTCAAAAAAGAAAGTCGATGTAAGTGTTTGCTTATATGGTAAGCCTTTCCATACAATTCTAGCCATTAAAAGTTTGTTGAAATATAGTAGAGAGCATATTAACAAAATCTATGTTACAGTAGAAAAGAACCAACCACAAAAAGATTCAAATGGGATGTACCTATTGAAGCAAGTTTTAAAAGATGAGCCAATAGTATACTTTAAACCTAAGTATTTTTATAATTTGGGGGAACTGGATTTTGAAAGAACTCGAAAAGATGCCCAGTATCGTTATCAAATTCCTTATCAATATGTTTTTGAAAACTCTACACAAGACTATGTATTGGTTATTCATAACGATTGCCTTTTTCATGATGACGCTGTAGGACAAATGTTAGCAACATTTGAAAAGGGGACTGAAAAATTAGCTGGTACAGGAGCGATTGGTCAGTGTTGGGTATGTCCTGCTGCTTTTGAGAACAAATGTAAGTCTAGTACTTTCGATCAGTATAAGCCTACAAAGAATGAATTAATTGAAATGATGAATCGCCATGCTATTCCAAGAAGGGAAGTAACGATGCGATTAATCCATGAAGATAAAATTCATCCATTACCAGAATGTCGTTTAAATGAACATGCCGCTTTAATTAGTACAGCTATTTATCGTGAAAGCTCCTTGCCCAAAGGTAATAATGTTACGTTCGCTGCAGGCTGGGGCGGAAATGACTGGGGTACAGTTTGGTTTCACCAGATGGTAAATCAAGGTTATGTTTTTAAGCATCATAGGCTAGAAGATTTTGCAACACATTCGCCCTTTAACTCATTAGGAAATGGCATCAGTGCGTATTCTAACTCAGATATTTATTGGAATTCAGAAGAATTAGCCAAGAAACATTTATTAGAAAACTATAATGTTTCTTTAAAACCGAAGCCAAAGACAAAAGTGCTATCAGCCATTAATACTATTAAAGTAAGTACTAAAAGAGTATTGGTGAAAACGATTAATCGTTTTAGAAATAGATAATTCTTAGCTATTGAGCGACTATAAAGAATCAAATTTTTGATTCTCATCATAAACACTTGTCAAAATAAAAAAATCACATTACCTTTGAAGTCATGAATAATGCAGCGAACACATACCGTACTTATTATTACTACTACGCGCAGTAGCAGTCGGTTGTGTTTTGACTAATCTTTTTGAAATTCAAAAAATACATATACACAAACCGACTTGAAAAAGTCGGTTTTTTTTGTGCCTTTTCGCAAGTTCGATGAGGTTTTTAACCAATGAATGTAAAACCAGCTTCCCGAATGGATTTGGTACAGGAGTATTACTTCTCGACCAAGCTAAAACAAATCGCAGAAATGCGTGCCTCAGGTATTGACGTATTGAATTTGGGCATCGGTAGTCCCGACTTACCACCCTCTGCTGAGACTATTTCAGCATTGGCAACGGCTGCTCAAAATCCTAAAAACCATGCCTATCAAAGCTATGTAGGTATTCCTGCTTTGCGTGAAGGTTTCGCTACCTTTTACCAAAATGCTTATGGAGTAAATGTAAATCCTGTCAATGAAGTATTGCCTTTAATAGGCTCAAAAGAAGGTGTTATGCACATTTCTATGGCCTATTTGGAAGCTGGCGACGAAGTTTTAGTGCCAAACCCTGGGTATCCAACCTATCGTGCTGCTTCATTGTTGACGGGTGCAACGGTAGTGGCTTATGACCTTTCGGAAGAAAACGGATGGTTGCCCGATTTGAAAAAGCTAGCAGAACAAGACTTATCAAAAGTGAAATTGATGTGGGTGAACTATCCACATATGCCAACGGGAGCAAAAGCGAATAACGCCTTTTTTGAAGAGCTTAGGGATTTTGCTTTGGCCAATAATATCTTAATCATAAACGACAATCCATACAGCTTTATCCTAAACGACGACCCACAAAGTATGTTGGCCGTAGAAGGAATGAAAGAAGTAGCCCTAGAATTAAACTCATTGTCGAAGTCTCATAATATGGCTGGCTGGCGTTTAGGTGTTTTAGTGGGGAAAGCTGAGTTTATTAATCCAGTATTACGCTTCAAATCTAACATGGATTCTGGTATGTTTTTGCCTTTGCAAATGGCAGCAGTAAAAGCATTAGAAAATCCACCTGCTTGGTTTGAGGAACTAAATGCTGTCTATAAAGAACGCCAGAAGAAGGTTTTTGAATTGATGGATTTACTAAACTGTGAATACGACCATAATCAAGCAGGAATGTTTGTATGGGCTAAAATTCCTGCTAACTATCAAACGGGATATGAATTATCTGATGAAATTCTAGCGAAAACAGGCGTATTTATTACTCCGGGGGGAATCTTTGGCTCAGCAGGAGATGGCTACATTCGTACTTCTTTATGTGCAGAGGTTTCAGTTTTTGAGGAGGCGATTTCAAAGATAAAAGACTATAAGACTTCAGGACTTTAGGATAAAAGACTCAAGACCTAAGATAGAAGACTTGAAAGCTTTTTAGCGTAAAAGATTATTAAGAAAAAAGATTTTTAAAAATAAAGGCTCATCGCTCAAAGCTTAAAGCTCATTGCTCAAAGCTTGAAGCTCAAAGCCAAATACAAAATTATGACTATTTCAGTAGTTGGACTTGGGCTTATTGGTGGTTCAATGGCTTTGAGTTTAAAAGAAAATGGTTTTGCTGATACCATCATAGGTGTTGATAACAAAACTGAACACATTATTAAGGCATTAGAATTAAAACTAATAGACCGTATCGCACTTTTGCAAGATGCCATTAAGCAGTCGGATATTATTATTTTGGCTGTTCCTGTAGATGCCTTGCTTACTTTATTGCCAGAGGTATTAAATCAGATTACTGAAAACCAAGTGGTGATAGAAGTAGGGTCTACTAAAAAAGCGGTAATTGATGCAGTAAAGAATCATCTCAATAGGGCGAACTTTGTAGCTACTCACCCAATGGCTGGTACTGAGTTCTCAGGACCAGAAGCTGCTATCAGAAACCTGTTTGATCATAAAAACTGCGTGCTTTGTGATATTGAAGATTCTAAACCAGAATTGGTCGAGTTAATCAAGAAAATGTATGTAGAAGGATTAAAAATGAGAATTACTTATTTGGATTCTACTGCTCACGATATACATACTGCCTATATTTCACATATTTCGCATATTTGTTCTTTTGCGTTGGCATCAACAGTGTTAGCCAAAGAAAAAGATGAAGAAAGTATTTTCAATTTGGCAAGTACTGGTTTTGAATCAACGGTTCGTTTGGCTAAGTCAAGCCCTGAAACTTGGATACCAATTTTCAGACAAAACCAAGAAAACATCATCGATGTGCTAGATGCTTATATTACTACCTTATTGAAATTCAAAGGGCTGATGATTTCAGACAGCTACGAGAAGTTCGGAGAGTACCTTACACAGGCAAACGATATCAAACGAATATTGAATAAATAATTTGTACTTATAGTACTCTATGTAAAATAAACAGCGTTAGTGTATGAATTAAAGTGTTGTATATCAATGTTTTAACCTCGGATGCAAAGACAACTCATCACTCTCAATTCACAACTCTTACTTAGCTACCCCAAAATTTTAATACTGAGGGTAGCTATTTTTGTAAGCAATTATCATAAAGTCTATTAGCTTATTTGCTAATACTTGTAGCTATTAAAAATAGTTGAAAAAGATTTTTTTGTCCAAATTAAACTATTTAATGTCATATTTGTCTAACTTTCAAACTCTCTTTATAAACGTTTTGAAAGTTAAGCTATCACATGGCATTAATTGATACTTATTCTCAACCTCTTTCTAGTGAGCAGGTTGCCCATTTACTGCGTAGAACTACCTTTGGAGCCACGCCAGCTCAATTAAAAGAATGGACAGGAAAGAAAGTTGACGAAATCGTTATTCAACTTTTAGCAAGTCAGCCAACACCAACACATCCTACCCTTAAAGATGGTACAACTTTTCATAATTTATCATGGGGAAATAATGCTGCAACAGATGCTGATAGGAATACTTACGATAGCAATGCACGCAAACAATTAAAGTATTGGTGGATTGGATTAATGATTAAACAACCTGTTTCAATCATTGAGAAAATGACACTTTTTTGGCAAAATCATTTTGTTTCAACAACCACCGAAGCTTCAGATGCCCGATTTATGTATAGCTATTTACAGTTGATGCGTAAATATGCTTTAGGCAATTTCAGGCAATTCGTCATTGAGGTAAGCAAAGACCCTGCAATGCTGAAATACCTAGATAATGACCAAAATACAGCAGCAAAATCTAATGAAAACTACGCTCGTGAACTCCAAGAATTATTTACGATTGGTATTGGGAATTATAATGAAGACGATGTGAAAGCTGCTGCGAGGGTGTTAACTGGTTGGCGTACTATCGGTTACAGAGATATTACTAAGCCAGATATTGGAACAGAATTTAGAATTAGTCAGCACGATACTAAAGACAAAGTGTTTTCAACATTCTATCAAAATAAAACCATTAAGGGACGTACCACGGCCACCGCTGGAGACGAAGAATTGACAGAATTTATTGATTTAATCCTTGCCCAAAAGGCAACAGCGTTGTTTATCGTGCGTAAGTTCTATCGCTGGTTTGTACAAGCAGAGATTTCCGAACAAATAGAAAAAGAAGTAATAGAGCCCTTAGCAACCATATTTCGGAAAAATTATGAAATTAAACCTGTCATTGAAACATTGTTGAAAAGTCAGCATTTTTTCGATATAAATCTGTTGGGTTCGCAAATAAAATCCCCTTTAGATTTGGTCATTGGAACACTACGAACGTTTAATTATCAACTACCCGACCCCTTAACAGACCGCTTGACTTTCGATAATGCTACTACTTATTTTTTTACTAGGGCACGCGAACAGCAAATGGAAGTATTGGAACAACCTAGCGTATTTGGCTGGCGACCATATTATGATACCGATTTCTACGAAATTTGGATAAATTCAACAACGCTTGCTTTAAAAGGTTCATTTACCGATATCATCGTAAAGGGTTCAACTTCTCTGAAACTAACTTTTGATTCCATTGCTCTTGCTAAAAACACCAGTAATCCAAAAGAGCCTTATGGCTTAGTGAAAGCATTAACACAGCCACTTTTCGCTGTTGTCCTTAGCGACGAACAAAATAAATATTTAGTAGAAGAAGTATTGATGGCTGGTCAACCTTACTACGAATGGATTACAATCTGGACAGACCATATTGATGACCCTAATAATAATAATAAAAAGACTGCCGTAAAAAGTCGTTTAGATAGGCTGTTTACCTACTTACTCCGATTAGCGGAATTTCAGATGGGTTAAGTTGATAGCTAAATAATTAGAGAAACTACTAAAAAACATTATCCACAGTATCCTGATTTTGAGTGATGAAACGTAGAGATTTTATTCAATATACTGGTTCGTCTTTGTTGTTGCCATTTTTGCTAGATGGTTTCGGAGCCAAAGCACATACGGAAGCAACTACCCCTTTTATGCAGGAAATGCTAAAGGTTGCAGATGTGAACGAGCGTATTTTAGTAGTAATTCAATTAGCTGGAGGCAATGATGGACTCAATATGGTATTACCATTAGACCAATATTCTACCTATACTGCCAGTAATTTCAGAGGAAGTATTGCTATTCCAGAGGCTAAGGTATTATCATTAAATGGCTATCAAGCAACTGGTTTGCACCCTTCTATGAAGGGATTACAAACGCTATTCAATGAAGGTAAACTATCTATTATACAAGCAGCAGGATATGACAATCCAAGCTTTTCACATTTCAGAGCGAGTGATATATGGTTTACAGCTACAAATGCTAATCAATTCTCTACTTCGGGTTGGCTTGGGCGGTATATTGAAGGTAAATACCCTAATTTTGCGGACGATTACCCGAATACGGCTAACCCAGACCCTTTGGCTGTTCAAATAGCTTCTATTTCATCGACAGTATTCAATACAAGTTCTGTTTCATCAGCATTGGCTATTCAAGACCCTGATACTTTTTACAAAATTATTGGTGACAAGCCTAGCGTAATTCCGGGGTCATTGCCGAATACACCAGCAGGTAAATACACTGCTTTTGTTCGCCAACAGCAAATTTCATCAGTTGCTTATGCTTCGTCCTTGAAAATTGCCGCTGAAAAAGGCAAAAATTTGGTTTCCTATCCTACCTCAAATACGTTGGCAGATCAATTAAAAATTGTAGCTAGAATGATTCACGGAGGCTTACAAACCAAAATCTATTTTGTATCATTAGGCGGATTTGATACCCATGCGTCACAAGTAGTGGCAAGTGATACCACAACGGGGACTCATGCTACACTGATGGGCAGACTTTCTGAGGGCATCAAAGCATTTATGGATGATTTAAAGGCACAAGGCACACAAGACAAAGTAGCTGGAATGACATTCTCTGAATTTGGGAGAAGAGCTGCCGCCAATGGTAGTTATGGTACAGACCATGGCTGGGCATCACCACTTTTGATTTTTGGCAATGGGGTAAAACAACAAATGATTGGCAAAAATCCAGATTTAAAAGCCTTACAAAGTGGTAATATTACATTGCAAAACGACTTCAGAAAAGTTTATGCCGCTGTATTACAAGATTGGATGGGAGCAAGCGAAAGTTCGGTAAAAAATGTTTTGTTAGGGGTAGACCCAGCTCCACTTCCTATTTTTAGAGCACCTGCTGTATTGGCAAACGAAGAAGAAATAGGGCATTATGAACTAAATATATATCCTAATCCAGCACAAAGTGAAACCTTTTTGGATTCGGAGGCATTCGCTAAAAATATGGAATTAGTAGTTACAGATGTGTACGGACGTAGTTTTTACACTCATCCAGAAAGACTTTCTCGTACCAAAATACGCTTGAACGTCGATAATATGCCAATGGGTAAATATTTTGTAAAAGTAGAAACCGATAAAGAACCTATCGTAAAAGCACTTATGGTTCAAAGATAATAACTTATCATTTGGGGTTTTAAAAAGTGCCATAGCCAAAATATAGAGCAATGGCACTTTTTGTCAGTATGGCCCAGCACAAAGCTTTATTTATTTACGGTCTATATATTATCTTGCCGATTTCAATCTTTGCCTTATTCTTGTTCTTGTTCCACGGAGCGGTGGTATTCATGCCCATTTGTATGGCTAATCCAGCCATCAATAGTGTGAAAATGATAAAAACCCAGCGAAATATTTTTTGATTTTTGTTCATGAGTCGTCAAAATTAAATAATGCTTCAAAGATAATAACATATTGATAAACGATAAGTTTGTCGTAATGATGGATTCTAAAGCAAATCTGATTATTTTGCAAAAGTTTTGAATTACTAAGCAGTAAACCAACCTTTTAACGGCCTTCACAATATATAATAACCCTTGAAAAACCATGAGAAAAAAAATAAAATATTTTTTGTTTGTTATTGCTAGTACCATATTGTTTTGCTGTTCTAGTCCCGCTACAAAATATGAAAATGCTGTCGACGAAAGTAAGACTTGCTCAATGATTTTTATCGATAAATCAGTTAGCGTAAATCCAAGTAAGCAGTTCATTTATGAAAAATATACTAAGATTATTAATGAATTGATTGATGAAAATATCAAAGTAAAAGGCGATAAAATAGAAGTATTTTTTATCCATGAAAATACAGCAAAAGCTAAAGTAGCTGAATTGGTTGCACGTTCAGAAATGGAAATTTCAGAAGGAACTAGTGCCACAGATGCGGAAGCACAAAAGACAGCATTTGCGATGGAAATAGGTAAAGAACGAAGCATATTCAAGAAAGTAGTTATCAACCACTTAACCTCTCAAAACACTTCTACAAGTAAAAACAACACTGATATTCAGGCTGCATTACCCTTGATTGACCATGAAATTGGTAAAGGATTTAAAGTAAAGGCATATTTCCTTTCTGATATGGTAGAAAGTATGTCGGGTACTAATCGCAGAGATTTCCACAAAACACCACCCGTGGATGATGCTTCTGCGGTAGGTTGGGCTAGGGAAGATGCTGCTCGTTTGCAAAGTGTTTTACCCAATATTAGCATGGCAGAAATTTTTATTGCTAAACCTTTTGAACCCACTGCTTCTAGAAAGCTTAACAATCCTGCGATTTCTACCTATTGGCAACGCCTTTTTTCAGAATTAGGCGTTTCTGGTGAAGTAAAGGAATTATAACAGCTTTGAGCTGTGAGCTATCAGCCTTGAGCTTTTATGATAGTACGAAGTAAAAAACTAAAATAAGCTCATTGCTCAAAACTTACAGCTAAAAAAACATAGTTATTTCTTTAGTTTAAGCTATCAGTAATTTATGACAACATTAAGTTAACTTCATTATTTAAAAACTAAAAAAAGCTCAAAGCTCATTGCTTAAAGCTTACAGCTCAAAAAAAAATGCTTATTGCCAAAATACCAAGTACGCCATCAGAATGGGAAAAATATTATGATTTACGGTTCGTAGTATTGCGTGAACCTTGGCATCAGAAAAAAGGGAGCGAAGTATTAGCAGATGAAAACGAAGCAGACCATGTGATGGCGATTGATAGTGAAACAGATGAACTGCTAGGAGTAGCTCGTTTACAAATGAATTCAGCTACGCAAGGACAAGTACGATGTGTGGCGGTGGCTAAAAATGCCCAAGGTAAAGGGGTCGGTAAATTCTTGATGAAATATTTAGAAAATTTAGGGAAATCAAAAGGCTTAGAAGAAATTATACTCGATGCCCGCATCAATGCCCTTGATTTTTATAAAGCTATCGGCTATGAAATCTATGCAGATTCATATTTACTCTTTGGAGAAATACAGCATTGGAAAATGAAAAAACAACTGTAGAACGAGATTTCATCTCGTTTTTATCGGAGACCAATTTTTTGCATGATTATTATATGTTGTTGGTATGAAAATTTTATCTTCTTGTAATATCAATTTAACTATAAAAGATTAACCATGAGGATATTAATTTTTATACTGATAATAGGCTTCTTTTTGACAAGTTGTTCAAATGAAAAGAAACAGGCGATTGAAAAGACGCCTGTTCTGGTTGACAGTTTATCTCAAAAATTTCCATCAGATTTTAATGGTAATTGGGTTTTAACAGACTATATCAATGAGATAGAAAAAACTAAATCTCCTGTAAAATCATCCAATAAACTTGAAGGAGTTGTTGCCATAATTATTGGGGGAAATGTAAAAGGCGATAGCTTGGAAGTTCAGGCAAGTTGGAATAATCATGAAGAGCTTAATTTCTATGTATATCTAAATAAGCAGAACAAAAAGACCTTTAAGACCAATATCGTAGATTATCAAGATAAGTCAAACTATTATGAGCTTGGCTATGAGTTTATCGATAAAGAGGCTTTTCTATTTTTGTATCATTTTAACAAAACGAATGAACTCTTAGAGAAAACACAATTCTCTAAAGTAGCTGATTTGTCAGATAACAAGAAAGATGTAGCATGGGGGCTTCAATACATGGTAAATGATAAATTATTTACAGGGAGTAATTTATTGATTGATACTGAGAATCATGCTTCAAAACTTAATTTTAATCCTGACGGTAGTTTAACTGGACATCCTACGTTTAAGACATTCCATATTTTTACAGACTTTATGGGTGAACCCAATAATAATCTTGATTTGATAAGTTTTAACCTTGCTACTGGTAGGCCTACCCAATTTGCTTTTAAAATAGTAAACGATACTACTTATTTATACACTACGATTGATAATGAGGAGGAGGGGACTTCGAAAATCAATAAAGTTAAATTTAAAATTGTTCGTCAATAGTTTGTCCAAATCAATTGATGGCATTACTTTGAGTCTTGCCATCAAAAAACATCTCAAAATAATTATCCACAAATATGAAATTGAAAGCTATACTCTCTCTATTCTTTATACTTATTAAGTTCTCTATTTCTTTAGCTCAAAGCTCTCAACAAGTTTGGAATGGTAAAAAATGTGCTGTAGTATTGACTTATGACGATGCGCTAAATGTACATTTAGATAATGCCATTCCTCTATTAGATTCTCTAGGTTTCAAAGCAACATTTTACTTAATAGGCTATGCAGATGGATTTAAAAACCGTATTGAAGATTGGAAAATCGCGGCTAAAAATGGTCATGAAATGGGCAATCATACCCTCTTTCATCCTTGTGATGCGTCTTTAAAAGGTAGAGAATGGGTGAGTCCTGAAAAAGACATGAGTAAATATTCTGTCAGGAGGATGATTGATGAAATCAAGATGAACAATATATTGCTAAAAACGTTAGATGGAAAATCAAAACGTACTTTCGCTTATACCTGTGGCGATATGAAAATTGGTGATACCTACTTCATGAACGATTTAAAGAATGATTTTGTAGCTGCCAGAGGTGTAAGGTCAGATATGCATAATTTACAGGAAGTAGACTTATATGCCACAGATTGTTATGCCATCAATGGACAGACTGGTGAGCAGATGATTGACTTAGTAAAAAGAGCAGTAACATCAGGCAAACTTTTAGTTTTATTATTTCATGGAGTAGGCGGGGAGCATAACATAGACGTTTCGCTAAAAGCCCATCGAGAATTATTAAATTATCTAAAGCAAAATGAAAAAGATATTTGGGTAGCACCGATGTTGGATGTAGCAGAACATATTAAAGAATTGCAAGCGAAGAAGTAAAAGAAACTTATAAGGAAATGCTGATGGCATGACTCAAAATTATGCCATCAGTAATATTATTTAATTTACAATTCAGTAGAGTTAAGCTTAATGAATTTAGTTTTTATTGATAGTAATTGTTGAGAAATACTATGGATAGATTTATCAATGCTTTCAGCACTTGTATAAATGGTATTAGCAAGCCATTGAAGATCTCCAATTTCTATCATGTCGCTATCTTTTGAAATATCTAGAATACTGAGTATTTTGCTATGTTCATGACGAAGTTCGTGTGATAGCGTAAAGGATACTTTTTCCATATTATTTATCTGTTCCAAAAACTTTTGCCTAGAATCTATTTGGCTTGTAATATCATGAGCAAGGGCTAACAAAAGGCTAGGTGCACCAGACGATTCCCTTTCTACAATAGTAATATAGTTTTTGAACCATTTGAATTCTCCATTTTTGCAAATACATCTATTAACTAAAATATGAAAACCATCGTTGGGAGAATTTGTGAGTACATCAAGAAATTTATGTAAACCTGGAAGGTCATCAGGATGTACTAGTTTATTAAAACAATCTTTGTCAAGTGGGTCAAACTCATCAGCAGTGTAACCAATCCCTTTATAATACTGTTCGTTGGTAAATATATTCTGTCTCTTTTGGATGTCAAATAGTGAAATGGCTAATGGCATACTATACAGAAGACGATTTATAATTTTACTTTTGATATCAGTTTCGAGATTAAAGAACTTTGTTTTTTCCATCTTATTAATGTAGGTATTTTAAATAAGTTTATTAAAGTTCACGCATTGATATTTAATTAATATTTACTCATATATTAGATAAACATGTAAAATACTTATTCAGCTAGAGGTAAAATACTTTGATATTTCCTGAATTATTTCAAGGACAGTATATAACTGTCCTGAAATGCAAGTGGTTAGGTAGTGGTAAAAAGTGAAATTTATAATGAAGTGGACTTTCGAATAATTATTTTATTTGCGTAAATCGAGGTGTAGAATAGTCCTAACCGTTACTAACGGATTTAGAATTTTCATTATATTCATTTGTCTCTTTCTGTGATTCATCATGAACAATGAAGAAATTGCGGTAACAGCTAAGACACTTATAATATCTTATATTGCGGACGAAAGGTGACAAAAATACTTTAATAATAAAGGGTCTGCTTATCCTAACTCCACTCAGTTTATTTCCACAGCTTGGGCATTTGTTCGTGTTGGTTTTTCGAATCAAATAATATAAGACAATAAAAATTTGGCACGAAATTAGTAGGCTTACTCCTGCGAGTAAGTAAGGGGTTAAAAAAAAACTATACATTTTGTTGGTGTGTTAGTAATAATTAGAACATCTTGTGTTCGTCTAATTAGGTTGTAAATAAAAATACTGATAAAAAATAAAAAAAATATCAATACATTTTCCTTTACACGCTTTACAATCAACTAGATAGCAGTAATGAATGGTGCTTGAAACTATTGGTTAAAGTATGTAAGGATGTATTTTATGAAAATTGTTTATTATATCGCTAAATTATATAAAATAAATAAAAATACAACGGATACGTTGTATAATTTTCTTGTTTTCTCTCATTCCTTTACTCTTAAATGAAAAAAGAGGATTTCTTAAATAAACTTGGTGTTAGAATAAGGGAGATTAGAAAGGAAAAGTCAATCACCCAGACACAACTTGCCCATTCGGTTGGGAAGGATCAACAATCTATTCAGCGACTTGAAGCTGGAAATATTAATCCAACGTTATACTATCTTTTTGAAATATCTGAAGGTTTAGGAATTTCTTTGGAACGAATTATTATTAATATTGACAAATAGTTTACGTAAAACCATACTATTAGGAAGGGCAAATATTCTTAAATTATTTTTGTTTTTATAATTCAAACAAATCTTGTTCAATCCAACAGGTATAGCGTATATGTTAATATACTTTGTACCTGTCTTTGGGCAACAGTATTAAGTCTTAATACACCCCAATTACTTGAAGATACCCGTAAAGGTAATTATAAAACGAAGGGACATCTAATCATATCTTAGCAAGATATGATTAGATATTATCCATAATTAGTCTAAAGTGAGATAACACAATTCACAGAAGTGAAAAATAAATCATCTAGTGCTAAACTTTGATAAATGAAGCTATGCCTATGTCTTGAACAAGCCATTCATCTGGTTTAAATGACATTCCAAAATTTTAGGTGATTAGCAATGGCGTACATAAAAACACAGATGGCATGACTTCTCAAAGCCATGCCATCTGTAAATAAAGATATTTATCGTTCAAACTACACCTTCTCTCGAATCTGGTAATCAGTAGTCTTCTCCGAGTTTCTTGTCATTAATTCACCAATAAAACCCGCCACAAACAACTGCACACCTATGATGATGGAAACCAATGCCATGAAGAAAAGGGGATTGTCGGTTACGTTTCTGAATTTTAGGTGGTTAGCAATAGCATAGACCTTATCGCCAATCAAATAAACAGTAATAAAACTACCAATCATAAAGAACAAAATACCAAACCCACCAAAAAGGTGCATGGGTCTTTTGCCAAACTTCTGAACAAAAGTAATTGATAGTAAATCTAAGAAACCATATAGAAACCTTTCAATACCAAATTTGGTCGTTCCATACTTTCTAGATTGATGTTGCACTACTTTCTCTCCGATTTTATCATAACCATTCCATTTTGCCTGTACAGGAATATAGCGGTGCATTTCGCCATAAAGCGTGATAGATTTAATTACTTCGTTTTTATAAGCTTTTAGCCCGCAATTAAAATCATTCAAATATACACCCGACATCGAGCGAGTAGCCGCATTGTATAGTTTTGTAGGAATGGTTTTAGTAATAGGGTCAAAACGTTTTTGTTTCCAGCCCGAGACTAAATCGTAATTATCTTCTGTAATCATGCGATATAGCTCAGGGATTTCCTCAGGACTATCCTGTAAATCAGCATCCATTGTGATGACTACTCTACCAGAAGCTTCTTTAAAACCAACATGCAAAGCCGCCGATTTTCCGTAGTTTCTACTAAAGGAAATACCTTTTACAAAACTGTTGTGCTCAGACAAACCCTTTATAACTTGCCAAGAATTATCACGACTTCCATCATTTACAAAAATGATTTCATAGCTAAAATGATGTTCTTTCATCACTTTTTCTATCCAATTGCAAAGTTCAGGTAATGATTCTTCTTCGTTATATAGCGGAATAATAACAGAAATATCTAACATATTGTGAATACGATTTCGGGATAACTAACGGAATGTTCTCCGTTGTATTTCTAAAAAATTAAATAATACGCTTTTAGCAGCGTTTCAAATTGAGCAGTATAGCTTTCGTCAAGATTACGAATAATTAATTCTTCTTGGGCAAGCTCTTTTTTAGCAAGCCCAAAGGTCGTAATAATTCTTAATATTTTCGATTCCTTTCTATGTCTTATCAGTAATTTTTTCTGGGGATAAAGTCCTTTCTCTAAAGCCAATATCTCTAAAACACTACTTTCATAGGCAGGAAGTAAAACCACAAATTGACCCGCTGGTGCTAATAATTGAATAACGGATGCTATTAAATCTTCAAAAGAAAGCGTATCAGTATGCAAAGCCATATTCCTTTTTTCTTGTTGAGACTTTAAGTGGTTCTGAAAAAAAGGAGGATTGCTAATAATTAACTCAAAAGATAAACCTTTATTGCGTGCTGTAAAATCCTGAATACTTTGATGAAAAACCGCTATTTGCTCTTTGAAAATACTATCTTGAACATTTTCTAAGGCTTGTTGATACGCATTGTCATCAACCTCCACTGCCGTAATCTTAGCATTCGTTCGTTGTGCCAACATCAATGAAAGTAAGCCCGTACCCGTACCAATATCCAAAATATTTTTAGCTTCCGCTACATCGGTATAAGCTCCTAAAATACAGGCATCAGTGGTTACTTTCATGGCAGTATTTTGGTGGTGAACCGTAAATTGTTTAAACTGAAAGCCGTTTATACTTTTTGACATTGAATATTGTGGATAATTTGCATCTTTGAAACAGTTTCAAAATTACAATAAATTAAGTACTGATATTAGTCATTATGCTTTTAAAGTATTGAAGCTGTTTAAGCTTTCCCTTTCGGATTAAACTAAGTCTTTTAGAATAGCTTGTTCCAAAATTTTCTCAACGTAGCGATGCTATACTTCGTAAATTTTGAAAAAATCAATTCAAAAATACAATACTTTCACCTCAGAAATGGAAAGTTTAAACTGCTTCATTGATTTAATATCACTAAAAATCATTCTCATGAAGTCTATTCTTATCATTTTCCTTGCTTGCTTAGGGTTACTCAATCATGCTTTTGCCCAAAATCAAGAAGAAAACATCGTCTTAAAACAACCCAAAGGCGTTTTAGATGGAACATTGTTGTTACCCCAAAACACAAAGAAAAAAATACCAGTCGTATTAATCATCGCAGGTTCAGGGCCTACGGATAGAAATGGCAACAGTATACTAAATATAAAAGCCAATTCTTACCAGTTTTTAGCAGAAGGTTTAGCCAATAATGGAATTGCGTCGCTTCGGTATGACAAAAGAGGCGTAGGCAAAAGTATGGGTGCCATGATGAAAGAAAGTGATTTAACCTTTGAAACCTATATACAGGATGCTGAACAGTGGATTGATACATTAAAGAAAAGTAATCGTTTTTCGAAAATAATTGTCTTGGGCCATTCAGAAGGTTCTTTAATAGGGATGGTCGCATCACAGCGATTAACCGTAGATGGTTATATTTCTGTGGCTGGGCCTGCCAGAGGAATAGATGATATCATCATTGAACAAACAGAAAAACAAACTTTGCCAGATTCTGTTAAAAATGAAGTGAAGAGAGATTTTTCTGTGTTAAAAAGCGGACAGAAGCTACCAAAATTGATGCAGGTTTTCTATATCTTTTCACTTTTTAGACCCAGTATTCAACCTTATATGATTTCTTGGTTGAAATATGTACCTTCTGAGGAAATTAAAAAAATAAAAGCAAAGACACTTATCATACAAGGAACAACAGATATTCAGGTAGAGGAAAAAGAAGCAAAGCTATTGGCAGAAGCTAATCCGAAAGCCAAGTTGTTAATTCTTGCGGGTATGAACCATACTTTAAAAGATGCACCTATGGATAGAGAAGAGAATTTGAAAACATACAGCAATCCAGATTTACCACTTTCAAAAGGTTTAGTAGAAGGGATTGTAGAATTTGTGAAGAAATGATAAATTAGAGAAAACTTATTCATCAACATATATATATGAAACAACGCTTACTTTCTTTGGATGTATTTCGTGGAATGACGGTCGCCATGATGATTCTTGTCAATAACCCAGGCGATTGGGGACATATTTATGCACCACTAGAACACGCCGAATGGAATGGCTGTACCCCCACAGACTTAGTCTTTCCCTTTTTTCTGTTTATTGTAGGCGTCTCCATCTCATTTGCCTTTCAAGGAAAAACAGCCGACCGTAAAACGATTCTAAAGATTATTGAAAGAAGTGCCAAGCTTTTCGGATTAGGGCTTTTTCTTTCACTTTTTCCAAAATTTGATTTTTCAGTAGTCAGAATTCCCGGTGTTTTACAAAGAATAGCTTTGGTGTTTTTAATAAGCTCTATTGTATTTTTAACCACTAAAAATAGAACGCAACAAATCATCTTTGCGTCGCTACTGATAGGCTATTGGTTACTGATGACCTTCGTACCTGTGCCTGATGCTGGTGCAGCCAACCTAGAACCAGAACATAACCTAGGGGCGTATTTAGACAGACTAATTTTGGGTGTTCCTCATTTATACAAGGCCGTAAAGGTGTGGGACCCTGAAGGAATATTAAGCACAATTCCCGCTATTGCCAATGGACTAGCTGGCGTATTAGTAGGTACTTGGTTGCAAAGAAAAGATAAAGAAGTAACCGAGAAGTTGATGTATGTCTATTTCTACGCAAGTATTTCTTTAGCGCTAGCATGGGCTTGGGATGCCGCAGGTTTTCCGATTAACAAGTCGCTCTGGACAAGTTCTTATGCCCTTTGGACGATTGGCTTGGCGATGATTTTTCTGGCTAGCTTTTACTGGTTGATAGATGTCAAAAAATATACTTTCTGGACAACACCTTTTGTGGTATATGGTGTCAATGCTATCACAGTGTTCTTTTTATCAGGCTTAATTCCACGCATCATGAACATGATAAAAATAGCGATGCCCGATGGCGAAAAGGTAAGCTCCATTACGTGGCTGTATAAATCATTCATAGTTCCTTTTTTTAGTGAACCAAAAAATGCTTCTTTGGCAGGAGCAATCACTTTTGTACTGATTTGGTTGGGAATCTTGTGGATTATGTACGAGAAGAAAATGATAGTGAAAGTATAAATAGAAGCATCCGAGGAGAAATCAAAAACTAAGGATTAAGACTAGCAATAACCTAAATTACCCCAAGTTCAGTACAAAAGTGTTGTATGTTTACAATACGGTAGAAAATTAAGTTGAGCAAAATACTCTAATTTTCTACCGTCTTTTAATTAATAGTCAGTATTAAATAAACGATTCACAATTCATCACTCACAATTTACAACTCCTACTAAAGTACTACAACAGAGTTTTCGTCGTAAGAAACACCATTTGGAACAAATTTATCTGCTTCTGCATCATTCAACCAAATGTCGTTATCAACTAAATAGCGGAAGGCAAATTCTTTGCCTACTTCTAATTCAACTGATGCTTTAAATGTACCATCTTTTTGTTTTTTCAAAGCTGTAGGATTCCATTCGTTAAAATCACCTAATACACTTACTTGTTTTGCACCATTTACAGTTTCTGCTGGAAGAGCAAAAGTTACTTTACAAACTGGTTTACTTTTTGAATACTGTTTCGTTAAAGCCATAATCGTAATTGGGTTTTAAGATTAATATTTTTATTTTATGAAATAATTCAGGTCGATACTTTGATGTTATTATTACCAAAGTTAACACAAATATTCAAAAAAATATTTTATAATATCCTAACTACCAAATGATTAAAATATAATAAAGTTGAAATAATTATATTTTAACAATACTTTTTACTAAAACAAATTTTATTTTCTTATATCTCCTAAGTATTAGCACTTACTTTATTGGTCAAGCTGAAAAACAATTGGTAACGTAAATTTTACAGTAACATTTCTACCCGACTGTTTACCAGGATTCCAGCGTGGCATAAGTTTTATTACTCTCTGGGCTTCTTCATCACATCCAAACCCTAAGCCTTTCAGAATATCAATGTTTGAAATGTTTCCATCTTTACCAACCACAAACTGTACATATACTTTACCACCAATACCAGCATCTGAGGCATTTCGAGGATAGCGTAAGTTCTTCTGAAGAAATTTAGCCAAGGCAGCGTTTCCTCCTGCATATTCTGGCATTACTTCAACAGATAAAAATTCTGTTTCTACTTCAGCTTTTACTTCTACAGGGGCAGTACCTTCACCAGTTTTAAATTTGTCAGGGTCATCTACAGGTATTTCACCTGTATCTCCATCTTGCGTTACTGAACCAATCTTAGCATCTGTATTATTAAGTGTTTCTTGATCAGGAGGGAGTTCTGTTACTTTATCGTCTTCTACGATTACAGGGGCCATGAAAGCAATTGTTTTGTGTACAACTGTTTTTTCGGGTGGAGGAGGCGTTTGTTCTGGCTCAATAGGGATATCTTTAGGTGGTTCTGAAAGTTGGCAAGCAATAACATCTGCTATCACTTCAGTTCTTTCTTCATGCTTAATATTAGCTAAAATCATAGGGGCAGCTATCGCTAAACAAAATAATCCAATACCAATACCAAGTGCAATTTTGATTGATTTATGGTATCCAGTGCGTAAAAGATAAGCACCATAAGCTTTGTTGCGGTTTTGGAAAACAATGTCTTCCAATGTTTCGTCTTCTTCGTGTAATACTGTTTGATTTTCCATGATTGTTTGTGTTTGGATGTTAAACTAATTTTTTAGTTGATTTGATTTTTAAAAAACCTCAACACTAGATTGAGGTTTTTTAGATATTTACTTTTTCTTAGATGTTATCACAATCACGCCATTTTTACCCCTTTCACCGTATTTCATAACAGCTTGTTTCTCTTCAAGAATTTCTATTTGTTCTATCTGATTAGGAGCAAGCTTTTCAAAGATACTCCTTGAAATTTCTTTTCCATCTAATGTATATAGGAAAGCTAGCCTGTTTTGAACATTACTTTGTTCTTCTTCAAACATTTCAAAAGTAATAGGAATAGTTAATCGGCTTCTTACAGCTTTTTCAGATTGATAAGCAGGTTTCCAATTAGGCATGTCTGTTATTAATCTTATCGATTTTTCATTAATTGTATCAGAAATACTTTTTAACATTTTAAGCTCTGAAATTGAGCCGTCTGTGTTTACTATAAATTGCAAATAGATTTTTCCTACGAAGTTTAGTGTAGATAGTTTAACCGTTAAATTACGTTGTAAGTATTTCGCAAAAGCACTCATTCCTCCTGGAAATTCTGCCGGTTGTTCTACCGCCGTAAATATTTCTGTACTGTCATTTTCAAATGCAGAAATGCCTTGACGACTTCTTGGTATCCTATCTTCTATTTTGAAGATAGGAATGTTGGCAAAAGTCGTGGTATTAACCACAATGATTAATATAAATAGGAGTAGATATAACCCATGTCTTAATACCATACTAATAATCAGCCAAACTCTTTAAACGATACGATATATAGTTCTACTCACTACTTTTTCTTAGAGGTTATCACAATTACCCCATTTTTGGCTTTTTCGCCGTATTTTTCAGTGGCAGTTTTGTCTTTTAAAACGTCTATTTTTTCAATAGTATTAGGGTCTATTTCATTAATAGCAGATATTTCTTTACCATTTAAAATATAAAGAGGAGCAGGTTTGATAGTAGATGTACCTCCGTCTTCTTTAGCTAAAGTAAGAGAAATACCATTCGTTTTCCCTTTCAACTGAACAGTACCTTGTCCTTTATTAGATAATGTAATAGTAGGATTCTCATGTTCACTGTTTAATGCAAAATGGATTGGAACTGTAAATTTACTATTTACTTTTTTACCTGATTGTTCCCCTGCTTCCCATTTAGGAACACTTTTCAGAACTCTGACGGCTTCTTCATCCATGCCATAACCAGCAGATTTAAGAATCTCAAAATTTGAAGTTGAGCCATCTTGGTTAACAGTAAACTGTACATATACTTTGCCTGTGGCATTTGCTTTTTTAGCAGCTTCAGGGTATTTTAAATTATTCTGAAGGTATTTTGCAAAAGCTATCATTCCGCCGGGAAATTCAGCTTGTTGTTCAACCGCGGTAAACACCTGATTGGTATCTGTTTTAAACTCCTTATCTTTTTTGAGCTCTTTTGCTAAAGCCGGACTTATTATTAAAGCATCTGAAACATCAATACCAGACTCTAACAATACTTGTTTAGCAGATTTTGTTGGTGGAGTATCGAGTTTGATTTTTTCAATCTCTTTTAAATCCTGTTTGCTTACTTCAGCAATTTTATCATCAATCTTAGTGATAGATTTACTAGCCAAAGTAGCTGATGAAACTACTATCATTGCCATAAATAAGGGTGCCGTCAAACCATATTTTAATAATGCTGTGCTAGTTGAACGTTGTTTTTGTAACATATCAATGCGTAGTTTTAGAAGTGAATTATTGAAAAAATTATTAGTTAAAGGAATCGCTTGAACACCAAATTGTTCCTGAAAAAGTAGCATAGCATAATCAGCTTTGGATGCTTCATGGCGACTAGCCACTTCGTCGGCTATAAATTCATGTATTTGTTTTATTGAACTTTTGTAGAGATACACAATAGGGTTGAACCAGTTGAAAATAGCAATGAGCTCAAACAGCATAATATCGGCAGAGTGTAATTGTCGGATATGAACAAACTCGTGTTTCATAATAGTAGAGCGATTTTTCAACTCTCTACTAACAAATACTACATTGAAAAAAGAGAAGGCTCTTTGATTTTTATCCCCAACAATCTTTCTTTTCATCATTTTGCCTAAGTATGCCAAGTTGCCTGCGAAGCGACAAATGCCCAAAATAATACCTATAATGTAGGAGAGCGCAAGCATATCACCCACTGTTAAGCTACCCTTTGGCATCTTTTGAGTAGGAATGTAAAAAACCTCTGGTGAATAAAATGTACTAAAGGTTTGTGATACTTGCTCGGTAACGAACCAGCCTCTTACCCATTCCGACTGCATCAACGGTATAAAAAAGGCCAATGCAGCCGATGCCACCAAGTAGCCTCGATTGAGGTTGAAAAATGTCTCTGTTTTTAATAATAATCGATAGAAACCGTAAAAAAGTACTAAATACAGATTTACTTGAAGGAGATAGCTTAGCCAATTCATAGCGATACATTTTGGTTTTCGGATAGCTTAATGATTAAAGAGATTGTTGCAATTATTTAATACTCAATAGTTTTTCGTCTTCAGATGTAATATTAACGATGGCATATCGTCTATTATTAGTGATTTTCATTTCATCTAATAAATCAATCATGTTTCGATATTTTGCTTTATTAGTAGACTTTATTACTACCGTAAAATTGTCTCCAATCTTGCGTTTGTAGTCAAAGAGTACTTGTCTGATTCCTCGGTCAGAAAAATCAGTACTTCTAACTTTTGGGTCACAAGCTAGGCCTTGATAATAAAAAATCCTATTTTGGTCATCTAGTACAACTGTCAAAGATTCTGAACAACGAACCTCCGATTTCTGACCGTCTTGATCAGGCATATTCAATTGCATAACTACTGGCTTAGCGAGGGTAGTGGTTAACATAAAAAAAGTAATGAGTAGAAAACCTAAATCTACCATAGGTGTCATATCAATCTTGGTAGATAATTTATGACTTCTCTTTTTTGAACCATTGTTTTCGGATGCAGATATTTCAGCCATTGTATTAATTGTGTTTTGATTGATAGAACGTTAATTTTCAAAAGTTAAAATTATAAGGTGTAGAATTATCGTGTTTTTGTTTCATCATACTTATCAACTAATATTGTAGAACTCGGTACGTTTAATATTTAATAGATGTATTTTGGAACTTACTTAATGACACTTACTTAAAGCATTTTACTGCCCTTCTTCTTTCATTTTATTAATCATACTCAGAATTTCATCTGCATCTTTTACATCAATTTTCCCTTTTTTAGAAAAGAATGAAAACAAACTAGAAAACGAATTTTCAAAATAGCCTTCTACTAACTTTTCAGTGGCAAACGAGCTATAACTTTCTTTGCTAATAATTGGAAAATACTCGTGTGATTTTCCATAAGAGTTATGACTCACAAACCCTTTTTCTTGTAAAATTCTGATAATGGTTGATACTGTGTTATAAGCTGGCTTAGGTTCTGGCAACTCATCCAAAACGTCTTTAACAAAACCTTTTTCTATCTGCCAAAGTACTTGCATAATTTGTTCTTCAGCTTTGGTTAATTCTCTTTCTACTGATTGCATTTTTTCTATGAATTTATTTATGATAGATACCTCTTTGAATTCTTGATATAAATATAAAACTAATTTTTTAGTTTACAAACTATTTTCTTAGTTTTTGTTAATTTTTTTCAGCAAATGTAAAAAAGAAGCTCTTTTATACAGGAAGGACTTCACCAACTTTCAAGATTTTTAGTGTTTGATTAATTTGTCCTTCGCTTTCCAATTGCGTTAAAATTTTTTCTGGTTCTGATAGGGGCTCATCGGCTTGGTCGAAAGTGCCATAATGAAATGGAACCATTACTTTGGCTTGTGTTTCGTTAAACGCTTGAACAGCATGCTCAGGGTCTTGATGGTTAGGAGACATAAACCAACGTGGCGAATAAGCACCTGCGCCAATCATGGCTACATCAATGTTAGGAAATAAGGTAGCTACTTCTTTAAAATGGCTTCCATAACCAGAGTCTCCACCAAAGTAAATAGTTTTATCGCCACTTTTTATCACAAATGCTCCCCAAAGTCTTTTGTTGGCATCGCCTAAAGAACGATTTGACCAATGTCTGGAAGGTAAGAAATAAAAGGCTAAATCATCATGGGTTTGATATTGCTGATACCAACCAGCTTCTTGGATTTTGTTATTAGGCATCCACTTACTGAGCAAAGAAGTCATTCTTAGACCCGTCAAAACAATTGCTTTTGGATTTTGGCTTTGTAATAATTTCAAACTGCTTTTATCACAATGGTCGTAATGGGCATGAGAAATCAAAATGTAGTCAATCTTGGTAAGTTTTTCTGGGGAAATTGGTAATTCAGAATGGCGTTTTGTAGCAGGTATTTTACCAAGTACAGGGTCAATCAAGATTTGCTTGCCATTCAATCGAATAAAAAACGAAGCATGACCAAGCCAGACAATCATATCTTGTGTGTCCTTCAAAAAAGCATTATCTTTTATGACGGGTAACCGCCAAGTATCTTCTTTTTTGAATTGTTTCTGTGGATTCTTAGTGGTCATCCATTTAAAGACGCTCCCAAATGTAGGAATAAAAGGAAATTCATGGTTCATAAACCGTCCTTCATCGTCGACTGGAGTGCCTTCCCATGAGTCCAGAATGGTTTTTAAATCAGGATTATTTGTACGAGTTTTCATGACTTGTTTTTTTTCAACTTGTGTAAAAAGAATACCCCCGCCAGATTGTGACATCGTAGCGAGGGTAAAAATTTTATGAATGAACTTTCTGCGTTTCATACTTTTCTTCGAAATTCAAGCATAGCCTACAACTTGTTGCTTGATGCTTAAAGCAATGTATTAATAATCATAATCCAATCCTAATGTATTTCTTAATTCATTCAGCGCAGGATTTTTCTCTGCCAAAAACCTAAATTTATCTGCTTGGGTATAAATCAATGTTTTGTTTTCTACCTCAGCCACTACTACTTCCAGATGAATCGTCGTATTATGAAGAACCTTTCTTAGATGATTAAGAATTTCTGTCCGTAAAGTAGTCGTTAATAAATCTACTTGAATATCATTATCTACTTCTATGTGAATAGTCGTCCCTTTTAGTGTAAAAGGTCTGTTTAAAATTACGAATTCGCTAAAACGTTCTTTTTCTTCTAAATGCTTAACCAAAGCATTCCATGCTGTTTGTAATTCTTCAAATGTAAAAGCCTTATTTTGCTGAATAGCAGCAGGCTGTGCTATCGTATTGACAGGTTCCTGAGCCGCATTAATAGGCTTACCGAGCGTAGCTGTACTTCTTAATTTACCAATTGGCGGAGCGATAGTTTGGGTTTGGGGAACACTTATTGGGTTAGAAGTTTGTACAGTGGTACTTGCAACAACTTCATTTGCCTTAGTTTCGTTTTCCTTACTCCCTAAATCCTTTCCCAGGCCTTCGCCCTCCGTAGCTGGTAAGGTGGCTAAGTTCAATACTTTTGAAATATTGGCTAGTTTCAATAAGCAAATCTCAACATGTAGCTTTTGATTTTTAGCCGCTTTATAGTTTAAGTCACAAGCAGAGCCGATGCTTAGAGCAGACGCTAAAAACGAATAAGGAGCTTTAGCCGATTGTGCCAAATACTTGGCTTGTACTGATTCGGATACTTGCAATAATCTGACTGTAATAGGGTCTTTGCAAACTAATAAATTACGGAAATGCTCTAGTAAACCTACAGTAAACTGATGACCATCAAACCCTTTTTTCAAAATTTCGTCAAAAAGTAAGAATGACTCAGAGATATTACTATTCAGTAAAGCCTCCGTCATTCTGAAATAGTAATCATAATCCAGAATATGCAAATTATCCAGTACTTCCGAATACCTCAAAATGTTATCTTTTGAAAAAGTAACATTCAAATCAAACATCGAAAGGGCATCTCTCAAGCCACCATCTGCCTTTTGGGCAATTAATTCCAAGGCATCATTATCAGCTTCTATGCCTTCTTGCACAGCAATTTTAGATAAATGCTGTGTCATATCATGAATTTGAATTCTATTAAAATCAAATATCTGACAACGTGAAAGAATCGTCGGTAATATTTTATGCTTTTCGGTGGTAGCTAAAATAAAAATTGCATATGAAGGCGGTTCTTCTAATGTTTTCAAGAAGGCATTGAATGCACTCGTTGAAAGCATGTGCACCTCATCGATGATATAAATCTTGTATTTACCAGATTGCGGAGGGTAACGCACTTGATCAATCAAGCTACGGATGTCATCAACAGAATTGTTTGAGGCAGCATCTAGTTCATGAATATTAAAAGAGGCATTATTCTGAAATGAACGGCATGATTCGCATTCGCCACAAGCTTCTGCTTCTTCGCTAAGGTTCTGGCAATTAATAGTTTTAGCTAAAATTCTGGCACAAGTAGTTTTTCCTACTCCACGAGGACCACAAAACAAGAAAGCTTGCGCTAAGTGGTTGGTACGGATAGCATTTTTGAGCGTAGTGGTAATGTGCGACTGACCAACGACGGAATCAAATAATTGCGGGCGATATTTTCGGGCTGAAACGACAAAGTTTTCCATATACAAATGTAAGTACAAGCGTACGATATTTCAAATAGGAATAAGAGGATGTCGATTTTATGGATTTAGTTTTAGCATAGCATACTGATGGTTATGCCTCCAAGTCATGCCGTCAGTAAATAAAATTGCCCTACAAAATCAATTTTGCAGGGCAATTAAAACTTATAAAGTATGATGGTTTATCTTTCTCCCCAAAGTGCTATTACTGAAACCCCCAAAACTCTGTTAGTAATATTTAGATTTACGTTATCAACAGTATTGGCAAAGCCATGTGTATAATTTACATTGAGCCTTATTCCCTCTATTACTTCATAACCAACGATTAGGTTTATGCCTAAATCAAAACGGTTTGCTTTGCCTTTACTAAAATCATAATCATAGCTTTTACCATTTAATGTTCCTTTTCCATTGATAGCATAGGCACCATATATTCCACCTCCAAAAGTGAGATTCCTACTTATTTCATACAAGAGATTTACTGGAAGTTCAATATAATTTACAGTAGCTTTATCGGTAGTTGGCTTTTCAGAAAAACCTTTCTGTGAAAATAAAAGATTAGGCTGAAAAAGAATTTTATCAGTAAATCTACTTTCTAATAAAGCACCAATATGAAAAGTAGTGATAGCGTCTCCAGAGCTTGATTCATTTCCTGAAGTCACGTAAACATTGGCTATATTAGCTCCGCCTTTAATACCGATTCTGGTTTGGGCTTTTGAAGTAAATATGCAGGTAATAAGAAGTATTATTAATAAAAATTTATTGATCATTATAATGATTAATTGAGAGGATTTAAAAATAATTAATGCCTTTATATTCAAAAAGCTCAGCAAAATCAAATTTGCTGAGCTTTTCGAATATAAAATTATTAGAATTATCTAGTTCCGAAAAACTTAGTAACTGAAATACCAATTACATTATTTTTTATATTTAAAGAATTGGTGTTATCAATGTTGTTAAGACCTAATGAGTAATTAGCGCTTATTCTTAAACCATCAATTACTTCATAACCAGCAGTGAAATTTAGACCATAATCTAAGTGTTTCAAATCACCATTTTCTCCAAATTTTATATCTTGTGAGTTTACTTCATTAGGATTAGTAGTTTTATCCGTTACAACAGCTGTACCACTTAATCCATACCCTAAATATGGACCAGCACCAATCGTTAAATAATCTACGACTTCATATACTACATTTATAGGAAGTTCAAGGTAACTATATGTAGCTTTTTGAGATACCAATCCTGCTATATCTAGATTAAAGCCTTTTTGAGAAAATAACAAGTTAGGTTCAAGAAATAATCTATCAGCTAATTGAGCTTCTATAACAGCTCCAACATGAAAAGATGTGATTGACTTTGAATCGAATGAAACACCTCTAGAAGAAACTGAAGCATTAGCTAAATTACCACCGGCTTTAATACCAAAACGAGTTTGAGCTTTAGAGGCGTAAGAGAAAGCGATTAAGCTTAGGATGAGTAGAAACGTTTTTTTCATTTGTGTGGGTTATTTTAAATGTACGAGTGTAAAATAATTTATAATACTGTACAAAGGTAAAGTAGAAAAAGTAATCTACAAATAAATTACGTTGTAAAAAAGTAATTATTTTTCTTAACAAGTTGATTATTAGTGTATTATTTCGCTTGTTTTTTATTATACGGTAACTCAATCAAAAAACTTTTTTACCAAAATGTCAAAAACTTCTATCAGAATCAAGATGATTACAATCCATTCTAATCGCGTGCTTTCTCGGTTTTGTAATAAATCTGTGAAGAGCTTTAGGTTTTCCTGAACAATCTTTAGTTTGTAGTCAATATCTTGATAACGCATTTTTAAATCAAGATTTCTTTTTAACCCCTTGTCTATACGTTCTAAATCTTCATTTTCCCACACAATATCTGGCGCATCAAAAATGTAGAGATTATCGATAATACTATTCTTAATGTTGAGTGTTCTGCCGATAAATTTCAATAAATCCTTTTTTGAATGACTGAACGTACCCGTTTGTTCAAGCTCATCAGTGAATTTTTGTGAATCCTGAAAGATTTCTAACGTCAAAAATTCATAATAATCTAAGGCTACAGATTGCCCGATATTAAGCATTACAATTCTAATTGAATCTTCGGTAATTTCGGGAATAGTAATAGAATTATGACGAAGAATAAGGGCTGTTTGAGCCTCCATTTGAAGGTGAAAGTTTTCTTCAAACTTTGCGGTGACAAGGTCTTCGGCAAAAGTTTTTACAAATTTCAGAAACGCACTTTTCTCTAAATCATTAAATCCGCCAAATACAACCACACCATAACTTAGTAAATAGCAGTATTTATTTTCTTCTTGTTTATAAAAAAGTTCAGAATTATTAAACAACAAAGGTTCGTTGGTATATTCGTTTCTAAACTTTTTTAAATTGATTACTTCTGATACTTGGTAGGCTTCAATTTTCATAATGATAACGAGATGGGATGGACGAGCCACCCCTTTATTTATTTTCTTCGAAATACCAATTTATATAAACACTACCATCTTACTTGTCCGTCACCTGTAATCACCCATTTCTCAGTCACTAATTTTTCTAAAGCAAACGGCCCACGAGCATGTAATTTTTGAGTTGAGATTCCAATTTCAGCACCCAATCCAAACTGTCCGCCATCAGTAAAACGGGTAGATGCATTGGTGTAAACCGCAGCGGCATCTACTTCAGTAGTAAATAGTTCAGCAAGCTTTTCATTAGTAGTTAGAATAGCCTCTGAATGGCGCGTAGAATGTTTACGAATATGGATTAATGCCTCCTCAATATTTTTTACAGTTTTGATAGAGCATTTAAAATCAGTAAATTCTTTCCCAAAATCATCGTCTTGGGCTTTTTGTAAATAAGGATAATTGCTTTTTGACAATACTTCGAAAGATACTTCATCTGCAAAAATCTCTACTTCAGCTTTAGCAAAATCCTGAACAATTAAAGGTAGAAAAGTAGGAGCGATGGCTTCATCAATAATAATGGTCTCTAATGAATTACAAACCGATGGTCTTGATATTTTAGCATTGGCTACAATTTCTTTGGCTTTTGCTAAATCTGCCGAGCTTTCTACATAAGTATGACAAACACCCGCACCCGTTTCGATGGTAGGTACTAACGAATTTTTACGCACAAATTGAATCAAAGAGGCTGAACCTCGCGGAATAATTAAATCCACAAAACGAGTAGCTGTCAATAATTCTTTTACCAATTCTCTGTCGGTTGGTAAGAGCGTAATACAAGCTGGATTGATATTAAATTCTTTTAAAACTTGATGAATTAAGCTCAACAAGTATGAATTAGTATCAAAAGCATCTGAACCGCCACGTAATACCACCGCATTCCCAGAACGAATACACAGTGCCGTTACATCAACCGTTACATTAGGGCGTGCTTCATAAATAACTCCGATTACACCCATCGGAACAGCTATTTTTTTGATTTTTAAACCGTTATCTAAGGTTTTTTCTAATAAAGTTGCACCTGAAGGGTCGGGGAGTACCGCTATTTCTCTTATGCTTTCTGACAAGGCTTCAATACGACTTTCGTTTAATACCAGTCGGTCATACTTAGGGTCAGATAAATCCATACGGATTAAATCTTTTAAGTTTTCAGCGATGATTTGAGCTTTGTTTTCTAATAAAACCACTGCCAAACGCTCCAGAATTGCTTTTTTCTTTTCATCCGTCAAACGTCTCATTTCTCCAGATGCCGCATGGGTTTTCTCTAAAATCGGAATGATTGTTTTTGGAAGGGCTAAAGTTTCAAGTTCCATTGTTTTTCTGATTAACAAAATTCTGTGTAAAGTTCGCAAAGTTTTTAGAATGTATCAGGATTTTTTGTAATATCGTTTGAACAAAGCCCAATATATTCATGGAAATCAAGAAGAAATATTCAAATGGAGAAGTAACCGTGGTTTGGCAACCTTCAAAATGTATCCATTCTACCATTTGCTTCAAAAGCTTGCCTACTGTTTTTAATCCTAGGAAACGTCCGTGGGTAACATTAGAAAATGAAGATACTAATACTATTGTTGAACAAGTAAAAGCTTGCCCTTCGAGTGCTTTAAGCTACTTTATGAATGATGAAGGTAAACAAGAAAACCAATCTACAGTAACTACGTTAGTAGAAGTACTACCAAACGGACCATTGTTAGTTTATGGAAACTTAACCGTAAAAGATAACGAGGGCAATGAATCCATGAAAAGCCAAACAACTGCCTTTTGTCGTTGTGGAGGGTCGAGCAATAAGCCTTATTGTGATGGTGCACATGCGAAAATTGCTTTTGAAGGTTAGTTAAACAAGACGTATCATTTCAAAAGCAATATGCGTGTCAAGTTTGATGTATTCTCTGTTGAAGAAAGATAAATAACGTTTCATTAATCATGCTAGAACAAAACGAAGCTAGGATATTTCTTGCAGAAAAAAGAGGACTTACGATTGGAACAAATTTCAGAAGATTTCATACGTTCAATGATGAGCCGTATGCTGAGAAAGGTAGCATTCCTTTTGGAAACTTAAAAGTATTGAATGATGAAGTGCTTGAGCCAGAACAGACGGATTTTATTTTCTTTCCAAAAGAAGATGCTGTCTTAATCCTTCTTCCTATTGTTGGTGGCTTAGCTATCAGAGGTCATCAAGAGACAGAATATATTGTTGCTGGGCAAGTGATGATACTTACAAGAAAGATGGGCGATGTAGTTATCCTTGATAACCCTTATCCTGATCAATCAATCAATTTTTTACAACTACAAATAAGCATTAGCAATATTGATTCACTAGCTAATACAAATGATATTATTAATCTTTCGCTTGAAAATAAAAATCAATTATTAAGTTTTGGGTCTACCACTATCCCAATGTCCATTGGTCAATATGATGGACGCAATGAGGGAGTTTATCAATTGGAAAATCCTAGCAATGGCTTGTTTGCTTTCGTAATTGAAGGTGCTTTTGAAGTACAAAACAGGCTTTTAGAAAAGAAAGATGGACTGGCTTTATGGAACTTAGCTATTGATACCAAGATAGAATTTGAGGCTCTTTCAAACAATGCAATTATCTTATTGATGGAAGTCCGATTAAATTAATTTTTTAGGCTAGCCAATAAAGCTTTCTTAAATGGTGTATTCTGTGATGAACCCCCTAAAATGTTGATCAAATGAAAAGAATAGATTTTTTAAGAAAAAGCTTTGGCTCTTTAGGTGCCGTAGCGATAGCCGTTCCCTTAATAACAGCCTGTAAAGAAGATGATATAGTTGCTAATACAACTACTACAACCACAAGTGGTACTGTAGATACTACTGTTACACCGTCAAGTTGTTCAGTCACAAACTCTGAGACAGAAGGCCCTTTTCCTACAAAGTCTCCTGCTACGCTAGTTACTAAAGACATTACTTCGGACAGAACAGGTACCCCCCTGACCATCAATATTGTCATCAGAAATGTAAACAATAGCTGTAATATTTTAGCCAACGCTATTACAGATATTTGGCATTGTGATGCCGCAGGTGAGTATTCAGAATACGGAGGAACGGGTATGCAAAAAACGAATTATACTTCTGTACATTTTTTAAGAGGAAGACAAACCACTGATAGTACAGGTGTGGCTAGTTTCAAAAGTATCTATCCGGGCTGGTATTCAGGAAGAGCGCCACATATTCATGTCCATGTATATAATGCATCGGGTACATCATTATTGGTTACACAAATTGCATTTCCTGAGAATATTAGTGCAGTAGTATATGCACAAGGCGTTTATGCCAGTCATGGACAAGCTGATACTAAAAATGCTACAGATAATGTTTTTGGAGATGGTTTTACTAATGAAATGTCAACAGTGACAGGCAGTGTAGCAGATGGATATGTATTGGTTCATACGATTTATGTAAAGGCTTAGGCAATCAACTATTCATATTCATGAAAGAGGTTTTGGATAATACTTTCCAGACCTCTTTTTTAAATTATAACATATAATGCCACAAGGACAAGTAAGATTTGCGTTTAGAATTGTTATTAATCAACATTCGCGTACTGCATGGGAAAAATATGTTTGGGAAAGTACCTATCAAGAATTTTTGATGCAATCTCAGCTTTATAATAATAAAAATGAGCCGCTACTTACCTTCAAAGAAATACTTAGTAAAGACGAAAGTGCTGAAAAACTACATTTTTTGGTAAGCATGGCAGCGCATCCCTATATCCTACAATGGAAGGGTAAAATATATCACTTGGCTGATAACCTTGGTAATAACTTTATGCCCTTCAATAACTACCAAATGGATATTATCGATTCCAGTATTAAAGACATCAAGGCGCATGAAATAGGCATCACGTTTTATACTCCTTTGGTTTCTTTAATTGATATTTGGGATGGTCACTATTTGATTTCTTTAGATGAAAATCTTCAAAATATTAGCGAAGGACTATCTACCATGTTGTTTAAATTACAACCTCGTTTATCAGTCGCTTTTTATAAGCCAAGTTAAAAGTAACTGTTTATTTTTTTAACAATTTCACTCTTTCAACAGGGATGCCGTCTATTAAATAATTCAATATATAAGTGCCAGCAGAAAGGTTTTCTAAGCTCACCGATAGCTGATAAGTATTACTTGTCTGTATTTCATTTACTAAGGTTTTTATTGTTTTACCGTTGATGTCATACAAAATGATTGAAACATTCCCTTTCTTAAATACCTGATAATCAATCGTCGTTTGACTTTCTATCGGATTGGGGAATACTCTAATAGGTTGCTCTCTTTCTGCCATATTTTCATTGCCTAATGTCAAGGCAAATGTTTGAAATTGTGTATCCAACCACATAGTCCGTATTCTAATCCATTCTTTTAGCCAATTGACTTCATCCTGATAAGTAGAACCTACGTAATAATTGGGCCATACATACTTACCCAAAACATTAGGCCATTTATTGAAATTTCTTTTCATGGCTGGCTCTAACCCACTGGCAGTAGAATCAATCCATTTATTAATGTTTTCAGTATTGAAGGTAGTTTTACGAAGTGCTTCCCAACGTTTTACTGTTTTGGTTTTGAAGATAGAATCCTGCGCTAATTGTTGCCACCAAAAGGGAGCAGGGTATATATCACCTTTGGGCAAAGCGATTTCGTTAACCTTGTATTGCCAGCCCGTAGATTTATAGCCATCATAATAATCAGCATTGCCAAAGGCTAGATTGTAGTCCCACGCAGGTCCCATTTTCAATTTACCACCTTTTGTGATTTTTTCTTTATAGAAAAATGTGCTTAATCTGTATCCATCTACATTTTTGACAAATTCAGTAATCAAGAAATAGTCGATAAACGTATCTAAATCGCACATTTCACGCCATTTTGCTTGTGGACTCTTAAAATCTGGTGCTAGCAAAGCTGCTTCAAAATCATTGACATATTTTTGGATATAGTCGAATTGAGGTTGGCTAATATCCGCATATTTTGGATATTCTACCTGAAAGAATGTTTTGTAGTTCCCGAAAGGAGTGGTAGTATTGTTAGTCCAGTTTTTAGAAGGAGAGCCAGAAGTTTTATCTAATTTCAAAATATAGCCTCCCGTCACATCGTCGCCAGTATTATCGGTTATTTTTAAGCTAGAAATATCAACCCGATTTTTATCTCTTTTGATTTTTTCCATCAAAATGTACAAACCTTGATAGTCATTATTCACCAGCATTTCGCAGTAACGAGTACGTGTAGCATATCTACCCATTTTATTGACTAAGTCATACGTCAATACATCACGCATCAACGTCTTATCATTATAAGTGGCGTTAAGCACCCAATCTGATTCTTCGGGAAAATTGAGAAAACTAATTTTACGACTTTTGCCAGTGGTATCCGCCCAAGTTTCAAAGCCATAAGGTTTTTTAGGGAAAAGGTCTTGAGAAGAAGACCCCCTTAGTTCGATACCAATAAGTCCGTTGTAAACATTAGGAATATCATTTACATTGTTTTCCCCCCCTTTGTCATTATGAATTAGCTGCATTGTCGCTAATATTTTGGGTTCGTCAACAATATTTCTTCCTTTGGTATTGACTTTTAAAATAGGAAGATTTGAAGTAGTCAAAATTTGACTATTCCCTGAATAGAAACTAAACGATAATAAAATAGATAATACACAAATTGACTTATTCATATAAACTTTAGGATATTTTAAAAATCATATCCCAAAGTTATATAAGAAATTGGACTTTGTATCTCTTTATTATCTAACCCCCAGCCCAAGTCATACTTTACAAAATATCCTAGTATGGTAGTTCTTGCACCTACACCATAGCCAACCAAGAATGGATTACGAAAATCCGTTACTGTTGCTTGAAATGGGTTAGTAGAAGGCCCTTTTACGATGGTATTAAAACCATTTCTTCTAGAGAATGGACTAGCACCTGTCCAAGCTGAACCCACATCAGTGAAGCCAGTTAACTGAAGATTTTTGAAGAAATTATTATAAATCGGTCCACTGTATAAATATTTAGCAATAGGTAATCTTACCTCAAAATTAAATAATAAGTGACTTGTTCCTGATAACTTGTTGATGTTAAAGCCACGCAATGAAGTAGCATAGTCTAATAAAAATATATCTTTATTATCGATTTGTGGCTCTTTTGTATTGGCAGTTAAAGGATTAAAAGGATTTTTAGTATCACCACTTCTATCTTGATACTGAATACCAAGCCAGTTATCCATACCTCCCATTACAGTTTGTTTCGGAGAGTTTCCAAAAGAATGTCCTCCCGACAATCTTGCAGCGATAATAGTGCCTTTCCCTAGTTTTAGATAATGACGTAAATCGAGATAGATTCTATTATACCCATCCATAGAATTGGCTAGACCAGTATAATGTTCAATTCGGGCTCTAAACCTAGTTCCTTCCAACATATTTACGCCGTGACTGATGGTATTGTCGTAAACAAGTTCAATTTTACCGCCTAAATAAGAAGAGAAACCATCGGGAGTCGTCAAATCTGCCAAATTCAAAAACCTGTTTGTGGTAAATGAAGGCGTTGCCGTAATGCGGGTATTAGTATTAATAGGATAGGAAGCTGCTACTGAAATTCTATTAAAATGATATTTATTAATAGTCGTTGATGTTTCTTCTGAAATTGAACGACGGTCAAATCTTACACTATAATCTATTCTATTCGCTAAATACGAATATTCACCCCATAAATCAGAGTTTTTCAAATTTGGCGTAATAAATATCCCTCCTTGAAGATGGTGGTTTTCAAGCAAGTCATTCATATTGATGGTTCCTTTCAATCCAAAGCCTCTTTGCGGAAGCGGGTCAACCATAAAGTCAAGGTCGGTATTATTAACAACAAAAGGGTTGTTATAATCTGTCGGAGCCTTTATTTTAATATTTTCTTTACGATTTTGCTTCGCTAAAATGATTTTCTCTACCTTATTTCTTTTATCATTTTTCGGTGCCTCAGTACTATTTTGTCCTGAATTTTTTGGAACAGAAGTAATATCAAACGTATAATCGTTTGTATCTATTTCTCCTTTATCAAGTATTAATTTCGGAGTTTTAACAGCAGTATTTGCTGTTTCAGTAGTTGGTGTTGATGATGGCGTAGCGGGTTTTACAGGATTATAAGCCGCCTGATTGATGCCATAAAGCCTTACATTTCTAAGCGTGTATGGAACATTAGTTTTAGGACTAAAATCAGCTTGTGCCTGATAGGCGATAATATCCTGATTTTTTTCTAAAAATTTGTATATCAAGCTATTAGTGCTTGCTGTATAGTCGAAATCTTCAATGTTATTTCTGAAATTACTTACTTGCGTTACGGTAGAATCTCCAGCAGTTAAACGATAAATATTTTTGATACCACGCTCATCACTTAAGAAATACACCGTACTTCCGTCTGATACGATAGGTCTGGTAATCGTTCCTAGTGAATCAACCAAACGCTTTACCGTTTCTTGCTTTGGCTTGCCTTCGTGTAAAAATAAGTTGAAATGATTATTAACTTGCTTATAGGTTCCCTTATCAATATCTAAAGAATCTTTCAATCGGTTTGAGGTAAAAATAATCTTACCCGCATTGCCTACAAATTGTGGACTTAAATCATCATACAAGTCATTTGTTAATTGCTGTACTTTCCCTCTCGGAATGTCATAAAGGAACAAATCGTTTTGTCCTTTACTGATGGCACTAAGTACTACAGTGCTACCATTATCAGAAATATCAAAATCTTGAACTTGGTCAAAATCACTCAATACTTTTCTGGTAAAAAACTTACCTGTCAAATCTTTCTCTGTAATATCTGTAAATACACTTAGTACCACATCGCCTTGGTTCTCATAAATAACAGCCAACGACCCGCCTTTTGTCCATGAAAGCAAAGGCGTATTATAATCTACAGACTGCTTAAGTGTTTTATAGCCCGCCGTAAGCAACAAGGCTTTCTTTTTAGTTTTTACATCCAGTATTTCTATACTCGATTTGCCCAGCTCATTTCTTGAATAAGCAATAAAAGCGCCGTCTGGGCTTATCTTGAACTTGCTGATTTTATCAAAACTATTGAATTTGCTTTCGTCTATTTTTAAATCGTATTTCAGCGCCTGATAGTTACTATTATTGATAGCATCATTCATCACTGAATAATATTCACGCCAATCTTTCAAAAATCTAGAAAAAGGAACACCAATAGTACTAGAAATCGATGTTTGTTCATTCCTAATGATTCTGGTTAAGTTCAGAATATTGGCAATATTATCCTTTCCATATTTTTCAGCAATATAAGTCCAGATAGACTGTCCTACTAGTTCAGCCTCTCTGCCACTCGCTAAGTTGGGTCTTTTTAAATATTTATTGTTGATAGCATCACGCATATAAGTGTCTACTTCGGTATTCCATCCTTCAGAAATATAGGCTGTAATGCCACTCATATACCATTCAGGCACACTTAGCAACAAAGAGTTTTGTAAAGATTCTTTGATACTTCCACCATATAGCATATCATGGACAAAAACATGGGCTACTTCTTTGGTAATATGCTTTTTGAAGCTCTCGGCATTGCCAGAATACGCGATTTCGATTCTCGATTTTGCCAAATTTTCCTCACGAATCTCTCTTTCGCTTGAAAGGTTTAGCCCCACGTTACTTTGATTGAGGTCTTGTGTGGCATTATACACAAAAATCTTTGTTTTTGTAAATGGCGAATAGCCTAGAATTTCAGTAATTCTATCGAATTCTGATTCAGCCAATTGAACGGCCAAAGTAGCGGTCTGCTGCCCCCCTTCGTAAAAATAAATTTCAAAATTTTGCGAAGCCAGTACCTTCCATTTGAACGGACGGTATTGAATACGGTTTTTACCGAAAGGTTCTTGTGTAGGTAAAAAATTCTGAGCTAATGAACAAAAAGTAGTCAGAATAAATATTATTGGTAATAGTTTTCTCATTGTTTTAGGACGAAGTTAAAGGGCGTTTCTTCGTATATTAACCACTGCTATATGAAAGAGGGAAATGCATTTTAAGCCAATTCCCTAATAAACAACGAATAAGCAATCACGAATTCCCAGCTCTTAAATATAACGAAGTAAAACGATTTATATTGACTTCTGGAGAAAGTTCTTTTCCAAAGAGTAAAAATTCTGTAAACTGGGTAGCAAAATAGGGCGCAAGTGATACCCCTTTTGAGCCTAAACCATTGAAAATCCCTATTTGTGGAAAATCTGGATGGATTCCTATAAATGGGCGACGGTCTTTAGTAGCAGGACGTACACCCGCCAAATGACCGATTACTTCTAAATTTGGCTTCATTAGTTTATGATACTTCATTAACAAATCTTCTTTACCTTGATGTGTTGGTATAAAATCAAGCTCGTGCCAGCTATAAGTTGCTCCGAGCCTGAACGTATTTTGTGATAAAGGAACCACAAAAGCCCCTTGATTAATAATGTTATCTAATGTTATATCTTCAATGGTTACTTCTAACACTTCGCCTTTTACGGGATTGAAAGGAAGGTAATTGAAATAAGGATTTGATCTGGCTTGAAAACCTTCACAAAAAATAGTCTTACAATTATTAGACAATGCACTTTCAGGATTAAAGTTTTCTTGAAAAAGGACACCCTTTTGCCTAAAAAAATCTCTGAATGCATCTAATAATATTTTTAGATCTACCCAGCCAGATTGTTTGGTAGTTACTCCTCCTAACTGACTATTGACAAGGTCTTGGTAGGCGATGTTTTCAAATTCAATAGTAGCAAAATCAGCGAAATCTTCGGGTACTTTATCACTCTTAAAATATTCTTGTACTTCTTCGTTAGGAAATGGGCGATAAATAGGCACCTGATGAAAAAACTTTACTTGTAAGACATCTTCTAATTCAAGATAAAATTGTTCAAGAAATGGGAATAATTCATCCGCCATCCAAGTTTTAACTAATTTTCTACCAGTAACAGGGTTGAAAATACCAGCGGCCACCCTTGACGAAGATGGAATTTCGGGTGCATCAAAAATCTGCACTTTTTTCCCTCTTTGAAGAAGTAAGTAAGCTAATAAAGAGCCTGCCAGACCTTGTCCAACAATTATAAAATCTGTTTCAGCGGATTCTTTACTCATAAGATATAATAGTATTGAACGGGCAACTAACTTAAAGCCTTTCTAATACGTTTTGGTGTAATTGTAATACAAAATTCACTTGTTCTTCCAATGTCATAAAAGAAGTATCCATCAACACAGCATCTTCAGCTTGCACCAATGGCCCTTCGGCACGGGTAGAATCCAGAATATCTCTTTTCTTTAAATTATCAATGATTTCATCCAAATCAACCAATTCTCCTTTATCAAGCAATTCTTTTTGTCTTCTTTCCGCACGAATTACAGGGTCGGCTGTCATGAATACTTTTACTTCAGCATCAGGGAAGACTTTAGTGCCAATGTCTCTTCCATCCATTACTACACCACGATGCTTAGCCATTTGTTGTTGTTGAGCCACCATTGCTTTTCTTACTAAAGTAATCGCACTGGTTTCTGATACCATTTCAGAAATATACATTTTCCTGATTTCCTCCTCAACATTCAAGCCATTCAGATAAACATCACTTGCACCTCTATGTTCATTAAATTGAAAACTAATATGAATATCAGCAAGTGCCTTTTCTACTTCTTTTGGATTAGTTAACGTAACATGATTTTCATGAAAATAAAGACTAACTGCACGGTACATCGCCCCTGTATCAATAAAAGCATACCCTAATTTAGCAGCAACTCGCTTTGCAGTGGTACTTTTTCCACAGCTCGAATGCCCATCAAGAGCAATAATAACTTTTTTCATTGAAAGATAATTTTGAGGATAAAACAATAAAATGATAATATAAATAGCTTTATTCGCTAGAAAAATTCAATAGAACAACATTTAAATATAAACAAAGATACTTAAATGGGCAGTACAGATGGCTTCTGAATGTTTAAATATATAGATTAAAATTTCGAATAAAATTCATTTTAGGTTAAACAATTGACTTTCAAAAAAATATAAATCATGCAAGTAAAAGGAAATATCATCAACATTTTTGATAAAACGATAAAATATGGAAGTATCGAAGTGCAAAATGGCAACATTAATAAAATAGAAATACTAGCAGAGAACATAGACGATAATGCTCCATATATTTTGCCTGGTTTTGTAGATGCCCATGTTCATGTAGAAAGTTCGATGCTTACACCCGTACAATTTGCCCGATTGGCAGTAGTTCATGGAACAGTTTCAACTGTTTCAGACCCACATGAAATTGGCAACGTGTTGGGTAAAGCTGGTGTAGAATACATGATTCACAATGCAAGACAAACGCCCTTCAAATTTTGCTTTGGTGCACCATCTTGTGTACCTGCAACGGTTTTTGAAACAGCAGGGGCAACCATCACACCAACCGATATAGAAGAACTCTTTCAACAATATGAAGAAATAGGCTACTTAGCAGAAGTAATGAACTTTCCGGGAGTATTGAATGGAGATGCAGATATGCTCGCTAAAATTGCCTTAGCAAAAGCCTATCACAAGCCCGTAGATGGGCATGCACCAGGTTTGAGGGGCGAGGCTGCCAAGAAATACATTGAAGCTGGTTGCCAGACAGACCATGAGTGCTTTACGGCAGATGAAGCCTTGGACAAGCTAAAATATGGTATGAAAATACTAATAAGAGAAGGCTCTGCAGCAAAAAACTTTGATGCCTTAATCGAACTACTGCCCGAGTATTATAATGAACTAATGTTTTGTTCGGATGATAAACATCCTGATAATTTAGTGGAGGGACATATTAATTTACTTGTGTTAAGAGCCTTGCAGAAATTCCCCACACTATTATTTGAAATTTTACAGGTGGCTTGTGTGAATCCTGTAAAACATTATAATTTACCAGTGGGCTTATTACAAGAAGGCGATAATGCCGATTTTGTGGTAGTAGAAAACCTAGAGAGTTTTAAGGTACTAGCAACGTACATTTCTGGAGAAATTGTTGCAGAAAATGGTTTTTCAAAGATTCCTGATTTACCCAGTAATATTGTAAATCACTTTGATTGCAACTTTAAAACAATTGAACAATTTCAAGTAAAGGCTAAAACGGAAACTATTAAAGTAATAGAAGTATTGGATGGACAATTGATTACTTTGAAGTCTGAATACCCAGCTATGGTCAAAGACGATATGGTTGTGTCAGATTTAATAAATGATATTTTAAAAATTACAGTTGTTAATCGTTATCATGATGCTCCTCCAGCCATTGGATTTATTAAAAATTTTGGATTAAAACAAGGTGCAATAGGATCTTCTGTGGCTCATGACTCTCATAATATTATAGTAGTAGGAGTAGACGACGAGTCGATTGTAACAGTAGTAAATATGCTTATTGAAGCACAGGGGGGAGTAGCCGCAATTAGCGAAAATAAGACCAAAATGTTACTTAAATTGCCGATAGCGGGCATTATGACAGGGGAAGATGGTTATTTAGTTGCCAAAGAATATTCTGCGATTGACAAATTTGCAAAAGATTTAGGATGTACATTGAATTCACCCTTTATGAGTCTATCGTTTATGGCACTTTTAGTGATACCCAATATTAAATTATCAGACATTGGATTATTCGATGGAGAAAATTTTTCACTAACTAGCTTGTTTATTGAAAAAATTAACTAATTTTAACATTGTAATAATCTAATTAAGGTTATTGCATCATCAACCAAAACTAAAAAAACATTTCTCTTTGCTTCTTTTAAGGATCAATGGTAATAAAATATGCCATGTTCCAAGCATTTCTCGTTTTTTTAGGTATCATAAAAATACCCAATTATGTTTAGGGTAAATTGAAATCGATTACATATTTGTTTGTAATATATTTATTTTTTAATCAACCAAAACTAATCAAAGAAATGAGAAAATTTCTACTCATTACCTCCGTGTTTCTGTTGGCTTTAATCGGGCAAACCTATGCTCAAGATAGGTTAATTACAGGAAAAGTGACAGCAACAGAAGATGGTTCTCCATTACCAGGAGTTAGCATTACTGTCAAAGGGACTTCAAGAGGTACTACTACAAATGCTGAAGGTGTTTTTAAAATCAGTGTAAGTAATACAGCATCTCTAACCTTTTCTTTTGTAGGTTTCGACTCTAAAACAGTCGCTGTGGGTGGACAAACCACTATTAATGTTGCACTAGGGGCAAATACATCACAACTTCAAGAAGTAGTAATTACTGCTTTAGGGGTTTCTCGTCAAAAAGAATCTTTAGGCTATAGTACAACAAGTGTGAAAGGTGGAGAGCTTAATCAAGCTAAAGCAGTATCTGTAGCAAGTGCTTTACAAGGTAAGGTGTCAGGTCTTCAAATCAATACTGTTAATAATGGTGTTAACCCTTCAAACCGTGTTGTTTTGCGTGGTAACCGTTCATTATTAGGAAATAACGAGGCACTTATTGTAGTAGATGGTACAGTTGCGCCTTCAGATGTATTGAATTACTTAAACCCAAATGATATTGATGATGTAACTGTATTGAAAGGTGCTAACGCTGCTGCTCTTTATGGTTCTGATGCATCAAACGGTGCTTTAATTATTACTACAAAGAAAGGTTCTGCTGGAGCTCCAAAAATTTCAGTATCTAATACTACTTATATCGAAGAAATTAGCTTCATGCCTAAGTTACAAGAAAGATTTGGTAGTGGTACAGAATCTTATAGCCGTACTTATATCCCTTTTGAAAACCAATCTTATGGCCCAGAATATACTTCAGGTTCAGTACTTGTTAGTCCAGGTGGTATGCAATCAGGTACAAGTGTTGACTTAGGTATGCCTTTAGAAGATGGAACAATTCAAAAAACTCCTTATTCTTACAAAAAGGATTCAAAATTAAAATCTTACGATAAAGGTGTTACAACTCAAAGTGCAGTATCTCTTTCTGTGGGAGATAAATCAAGTACTTTCTTTATTTCTGCTCAACAAAACAATACTAAAGCGATTGTTCCGGGCGATGTGAAAAATCAAACTACTATTCGTACAAATGCTTCGCACGAGTACGGTAAGTTTAAAGGTGCTTTCAACATTGGTTATACTACTAACACGATTGATTTCACTACTTCAGATTTTTATAACAATATCTTAAACACAGGTGGACAAGTACCTCTTGATCAATATAGAAATTGGAGAGATTTTAAAAATGCAGATGGTTCATTAAACTATGCGAATCCAAATAACTATTATAATGCTTATTTCTACTCGCCTTTCTTCTTCAAAGATGTAAACCGTAGAAAAGAAGTTAATACTAACTTAACAGGTAACGTTGAACTTGCTTATAAAGCTACTTCTTGGTTAAGTTTCTTGGGTCGTGTAGGTATTACCAAAAAAGATTACAACGGTAAATATTACCAAGAAAAATTCAAATATAGTGCTTATGCTAAAAGCGTAGCAGATTTCTCAGAAGCTCAAAATGATTTGAATGGAAATGCCTTTGATTATAATTCAAGCGAAACGCGTTTAAGCTCTGACTTCTTCTTAACGGTTGATAAGAAAATAGGTAAATTTTCTGGAGTATTTATCGCTGGTATCAATAATAAAGAAACTACTATCAAAAACGTAAGTACAGGTGCCAATTCATTAGTTGTACCAGGTTTATATAACGTAGGTAACCGTATTGGTGAAGCAGGTGCTGGTGAAAGTGACTTTAAAAACCGTTTGTTCGGTGCTTATGGTGATTTGTCTATTACTTACAATAATTTCCTTTCATTACACGTATCAGGTCGTAACGACTGGTCTTCATTATTAAGCAAACAAAACCGTTCATTCTTCTATCCAGGTGCTGACGTTTCTTTAGTATTAACTGAAGCTATTCCAGCAATGAAAGAATTAACATTCTTGAGTTTTGCTAAACTTAGAGGAGCTGCTACTAAAGTAGGGGGTATCAATGTTGGTCCTTATGCACTTCAAACAACATTTGGAACAGGTAACTTCCCTTATGGTAGCTTAGCTGGTTATTCAGTAGGTAATACATTGCCAGATCCGAACTTAACACCTGAATTTACAACTTCATATGAAGTAGGTGGAGAATTTGGTTTCTTAAATAATAGAGTGAATTTAGAAGTAGCTTACTATACTCAGAAAACTACAGGTCAGACAGTTACTATTTCTACTTCACAAGCTACTGGTTATAACGGAGCTTTGATTAATGCTGGGACAATGCAAAATACAGGGTTTGAATTAGATTTGAAAACTACTCCAATTAAATTGGCAAATGGTTTCAAATGGGATTTCAACATTAACTTTAGCCAAGTAGATAACAAAGTCCTTGAGTTATACCAAGGTATTAACGAATTGAATCTTTCTAACTATTATGGTTTAACAAGTGATGCTTCTTTAGGACAAGTATTTGCAACAGTAGGAGAGCAATATCCATTAATTAAAGCAATTGCTTATAAGCGTGATCCACAAGGTCGTGTTATCGTAAACTCTGAAACTGGTTATCCATCAGTTGCTACTGGTTTGAAAACTATTGGTCAGACTAACCCTAAATACAGATTAGGATTAACAACAAGTTTGAGATATAAAGGATTTGGATTTAATGCTGTGGCTGAATACCGTGGCGGAAACTATGTGTATCATGGTTTAGCAAGTACAATGTGGTTTACAGGTGTTGCTGAGGCTACTGCAGTTTACGGTCGCGAACGTTTTGTATTCCCTAACTCAGTAATTCAAAATGCTGATGGTTCATATACACCTAATACTACAGTTACTGTAAAAGATGGTGGTTTAGGAGCTTGGGATAGTAACCTTCGTCGTTATGGTGAAAACTTCGTAACAAGTGCTGCATTCTGGAAACTTCGTGAAATTGCTATAACTTATGATGTACCAAAGAACATCTTAGCAAGTACTAAATTTATTAAAAGTGCTTCAGTTGGTTTAGTAGGTCGTAACTTAATTACTTTGCTTCCTAAAGAAAACGTTTACACAGACCCTGAATTTGCTAATACAACTACAAATGCAGTTGGTTTGAATAACACAGGACAGACACCTCCAACTCGTACTTATGGTTTTACGGTTAATTTAGGATTCTAAATCAAAATATTAAGTTAAATACTTGTCATTCAGATAAATATTTTACGTTAAATAGAAATTCAAGATGAAAAGAAAAATATATTCAATCCTTACCGCAACGGCTCTTTTATTTTTAGGAGGTTGTACAGGTGATTATCTAGATATTAACGATAACCCAAATCAGGCGGTATCTTCAACACCAGAACTAGTATTATCCAACGCATTAAATACGACAGCTGGTAGATTAACGCACAACCAAATCGGTAATTTCTTCGGAGGATACTGGGCTCCGTCGGGTAGTTATTCAGGGTTTATTGAAGAACGTCAATTTGACTACGGTGCTACTTATGGTACAGGCGTTTGGAACAGTTGCTATGATAACTTAACTGACTACAAGTATATTGTAGATAAAGCAGATGCTCAGAAATGGAAAGCTGTTTCAGGAATTGCTAAAGTAATGATGGCATACAACTATCAGATATTAGTTGATGCTTATGGGAATATTCCTTTCAGCGATGCTTTGAAAGGTACTGCGTCAATTCGTCCGAAATATGATGATGCCCAAGCAGTTTATAATGGTTTAATTACATTATTAGATGCCGCATCTACTGATTTGAAAGTAGCCATTTCTGGAGATAACCCAAGCCCTGCTGGCCAAGACATCGTTTTTAAAGGTGATTTGACTAAATGGAGAAAATTTGCTAATACGCTTAGATTGAGAATTTTAATGCGTCAAACCAATGTAACCGGCAAAGATTTAAAAACTGAAATTGCAAAAGTAGTTGCTGAAGGTGCTGGTTTCCTAGGTGCTGGTGCTACTGTAACTTCAACGCCTGGTTATTTGAAAACAGCAGGTAAGCTTAATCCATTCTGGGAAAACTACGTGCAAAATGCTGCAGGTAGTGATGCTGGTGCTAAACAAGCTTATGTTTGTTCAGACTTTTTTATTACTACTATTCAAGATGTGTTGAAAGACCCACGCTTACCACGTTTGGCTGCTAAAAACAATGCTGGTATTTATGTTGGTGTGCCACTTGGAGATGGAAACGATGCCAATCTTTTCCCTAAACGTTCATGGTTTGGCCCGGCTATTATCAAGTCGTTTGATCAACCAATGGTTTTAATGACGGCCGCCGAGAGTTTCTTTTTACAAGCAGAAGCTATTCAAAGAGGTTTTATGACTGGCGATGCTAAAGCTACCTATGAAGCTGGTATCACTGAAGCCTTTACTGCTGCTGGTTTAACAGCTGCTGATGCGGCGGGTTATTATGGGTCTAGCATTGTAAATGCAAACTGGGCTAATTCCCCAGATAAGATTGAGGCTATTATTACTCAGAAATGGGTTGCAATGTTTAGTTTGACAGGTTTTGAAGCATGGAGTGAATTCCGTAGAACAGGTTTCCCTAAAGTACCTTTGGCTACTAAAGCTGTACAAGCGAAAGCTCCAGCTCGTTTGTTCTATCCAACTTCTGAAATTGCAACAAATGCAGATAACGTGGCAGCACAAAATGTTACTAGTCAATTTGATAACAAAATCTTCTGGGCTAAGAAATAAATTAATTTGAAAATTTGAGTGAATTATTACTCAAGTGGTCACATTTACTCAATTATAACATTAGCAATTACAAAATGAAAAGAATAATAAAAACAGGTCTGATACTTTTCGCTTCAATTATCGGGCTAAGCAGTTGTTTAGAGGACAAAGGCTATACAGACATCATCAATGGTGTCGGAGCAGAACCAATAGTTAGTATTTTTGGAAATGCAGGTGGATCTTTACAAACAGGACTATTTAAAATTGATACATTAGTTGAGGTAAAATACTTGGTTAATTTAGGCTCTGTTAATCCTTTAGATAAAGATTTATCATTAACAATTGGAGTTACTACCGCTGCAACTGATTTCTTAAAATCAACCAATGCTAAAAGAGTAGCGGCTGGGGATGACCCTTACGAGGCTTTGCCTACTTCTGCTTACACATTTGTAAACCCTGTAGTGATTAAAGCGGGTAAAAGAGATGATACGTTAAAAGTACGAGTGAAACTTCCTAAAACACTTGATTTCTCTAAAGAATATGTAATTCCAGTTGGTATTGCAGATGCAAGCGGTGTTAAAATCAGCTCAAACTTAGGATTTATGAACATCTTTGTTGGTGGTACTCCTAACAAGTATGATGGTGCTTATCACTCTACAGGATATTTTTCTCACCCATCATCACCACGTGATATTGACAGAGATAAAACCTTAAAGACTATTGATAAATCTACTTCTGAAACTGAATTTGCAGATTTAGGATATACCATGTGGTTGAAAGTGAATAAAGATAACACTGTAACAATTATTCCTCAAGGAACTGCTGCTACTTTGGCTGGTCCTTTTGAGCAAACAGGCGTAAATAAATATGACCCTACAACTAAAACATTTACATTGAATTATCAATATAATGTTGGAACACGTGTCATATCTGAAGTAATTAAGAAAAAATAATTTTTTGTATTTTACAAAAAAGGGTCGCCCAACAGCGACCCTTTTTTTATGGCATTTCATCATTTTTATGCTAAATTGACGTATAAAATCAACCAGCTTATAATGTATCTAAACGGAATAGCTTCAAAAAAAATAACGTACGATGCCATAGTAATTGGCTCTGGAATCAGCGGTGGATATGCTGCAAAGGAATTGTGTGAGGCAGGTTTGAAAACGCTTGTATTGGAACGTGGACGAGATGTAAAACATATCCAAGACTACCCAACTGCAATGACTGACCCTTGGGATTTACCACATCATGGTAAACTAACTCAGGAAATGGTCAGCGAAAACCCTATCGCAGACCGTTGCTATGCTTTTGATGAAGCGACTCAACATTTCTTTGTGAAAGATAAAGAGCATCCGTATATCCAAGAAAAACCTTTTGACTGGATTAGAGGGTACCAAGTAGGCGGAAAATCTTTGCTATGGGCAAGACAAACACAACGCTGGAGTGACTATGAATTTGAAGGACCTGCTCGTGATGGTTTCGCTGTAGATTGGCCTATTCGTTATAAAGATATTGCTCCGTGGTATAGCAAAGTGGAGAAATTTGTAGGGATTAGTGGCAATAAAGATGGCATCAAGAGCTTGCCTGATGGTGAATTCCTACCTGCTTGGGAATTAAATTGTTTAGAGAAGCATATTCAGAAAAGTGTAAAAGAAAATTATACTAATCGCCAAGTAATTATTGGGCGTTGTGCACATCTTACTAAACCCAATCCAATTCATTTGGCACAAGGGCGTGGTCAATGTCAGGCTCGACATTTATGTTATCGTGGTTGCCCTTTTGGTGGATATTTTAGTTCCAATTCTTCAACGCTCCCTTGGGCTGCAAAAACAGGAAACCTAACGCTTCGTCCGTATTCAGTGGTACATTCAATCATTTACGATGAGCAAAAAGGAAAAGCCAAAGGTGTAAGAGTGGTAGATTCACAGTCAAAGGAAATACTGGAATTTTATGCAAAAATCATTTTTGTGAATGCCGCTACTTTAAATACTAACTTGATTTTGTTGAATTCTGCTTCAAATCGTTTTCCAAATGGTTTAGGAAATGATAATGAGTTAATGGGTAAGTACGTGGCTTTCCATAATTATCGTGGTTCAGGTGGAGCTACTTTCGATGGTTTTGAAGACCAATATTATTTAGGTCGAAGACCTACTTCTGCTTTTATGCCATCCTTCCGAAATCTTGAAAAGCAAGAGATGGATTTTCAGCGTGGATACATGGTAGCCTTTTCAGCCTCGCGAGCAGGTTGGCAACAAGATATAAATCAGCCTACTTTTGGAGAAGATTATAAAGCAAAAGTTACCAAAGCTGGGCAGTGGGGAGTATTTATTATGATGCAAGGAGAAACAGTACCTCAAAAAGAAAATCATCTTAGACTAAGTGCCGAAAAGAAAGATGAATGGGGCATTCCACAATTGATTACGTCGATTGGGTACGATACTGAAAACGATGAGAAAATGATTAAAGATTTTCATGAGCAAGCTACAGAAATGCTAGAAAAGGCAGGATGCAAAAATATTTATATGTCGGATAGCAAGCAGGCTCCGGGGTTAGATATTCATGAAATGGGTGGCGTACGCATGGGAAAAGACCCCAAAACATCATTGTTGAATAAGTTTAATCAATTACATACCTGTAAAAATGTATTTGTAACAGATGGTGCCTGTATGCCTTCAGTGGGTAACCAAAATCCATCGCTTACTTTTATGGCACTTACGGCGCGTGCGGTAAATCATGCTGTAGAAGAGATGAAGAAAGGGATGTTATGATAAGTAATTTTACCATATAGTATAAACTCTTCGATGGATTCTCTAATTTTACTTGAAAATTACTAAAGCCAATTTAATAAATATACTATCATACAATGCATCAGTTAGGATTTGTGAGTGCTATTTTAGCGGATCATACTTTTGAACAAGTAATAGATTTTGCTTCAGAGAAAAACTTTAAATGTGTAGAAGTAATGTGCTGGCCAGCTGGAAATGCTGATGCACGTAGATATGCAGGCGTTACGCACATTGATGTAGATACCCTAGACGACGCACAGATTGCGCATATTAAAAACTATACAGCCGAAAAAGGTGTATTTATTTCTGGATTAGGGTATTATCCTAATCCGCTTGATCCAGATATTGATAAAGCCAATTTTTATGTAGACCATATCAAGAAAATCATCTTGGCAACAGCCAAATTAGATATCCCTGTAATGAATACTTTTATTGGTAGAGACCCTTCTAAAAATATTGCTTACAACTTAGATAAATTCAAGGAAACTTGGATTGATATAGTGAAGCTGGCAGAGGAAGTAGGGGTGAAGATTGGGATTGAAAACTGTCCGATGTTTTTTACTAATGACGAATGGCCAGGGGGTAAAAACTTAGCTACGACACCAGCTATCTGGGATAAAATGTTTGACATTATTCCTTCGTCAACATTAGGGTTAAACTATGACCCTTCGCATTTGGTTTGGCAAATGATGGATTATACGCGTCCACTATATGATTACCGCGACCGCCTACATCATATTCACTTAAAGGATGCCAAAGTATATCCTGACAAACTAAATAGAGTAGGTATTATGGGTAATCCTTTGGAATATCATTCACCAAAACTACCGGGTCTAGGAGATATTAATTGGGGAAAATTCTTTTCTGCTTTGAACGATGCTCGCTATCGTGGGCCAGTTGTTATAGAGGTGGAAGACAAAGCATATGAAGGGACTGCCGAAGATGTAGAGACGGCCATCTTAACAGCAAGAAACTATTTGAGTCAGTTTTTAGGTTAATAATAAGAATTCTATTAGCAGTAATCACTAGTGATTACTGCTAATACATAAATCAATAAGTTAAAGTATTCAGCTTAGTGCTTAAAATCAATAAAAGCTCGCTACTCTTAGCTTAAAGCCATAACAATGAGTAAAAACGTAAGCAACAGCAAAACAATAGAATATACGTCACTGAAAGATATTAACAAAGCAGCACAAGCTATTTTGGCTTTTGGGAAAAGCACACCGATTTGGCTTTTTGAAGGGCAAATGGGTGCTGGGAAAACCACGTTGATAAAAGCCATTTGCGAATGTATGCTAGTAAATAGTCATGTACAGAGTCCAACTTATTCATTGGTAAATGAATATGCTACTACACGTGGCGAAAACATTTATCATTTTGATTTTTATAGAATCAAAAATGAGGAGGAGGCAATGGACATAGGTGTGGATGATTATTTATACTCTGGTGATTATTGTTTTATTGAATGGCCATCAAGAATAGAAAACCTCTTGCCTTCTAAGCACTTGAAAGTGAATATTGAAGTAGATGAAAATGGTAAAAGAGTGATAAATTTGTTAAAAGTTTAAGATTATCATTGATGAATGACTAGTTCATTCTGATAAATGAAATTCAGCAATCAAAATGGCTCAACCTTCAGGATTTAAAGAAGTACTTGCTCAGACAGGCTTAATGACACAAGAGGCGTTGGTTTGGACAAAACAAAATGCAAAAAGCCTGTTTATAGGCCTTCCTCGGGAAGTGTCTATGCAAGAGCATAGGATATCACTTACACCAGATGCCGTTGGTTTATTAATCAGAAATGGGCATAGAGTGGTCATTGAAACTGGGGCAGGTAATGGTGCAAAATTTACAGATAGCCAATACTCTGAGGCTGGCGCACAGGTAGTTTATTCAACCGAAGAATTGTATAAAGCTGATGTTATTGTAAAGGTTCAGCCATTAACCGACCTTGAAATTGAATATTTACAGCATGGTGCTACGGTGGTTTCTTCCTTAAATATGTCGAAACTAACGAAAGAATACTTCGAGAAGCTAAACCGAAAAAAAATAACAGGACTATGCTATGAATATATCGAAGACAATGCTGGCGGAATTCCGATTATTAGGGCGATGTCTGAAATAGCAGGAAGTACGGTGATGTTGATTGCGGCTGAGTATTTGAGTAGTGGGAATGATGGCATGGGTGTTATTCTAGGAGGAATCACGGGAGTTCCACCAACTAAAGTAGTGATTTTGGGTGCGGGAACGGTTTCAGAATATGCCGCCAGAATAGCCATAGGCTTAGGGGCAGATTTAAAGGTGTTTGATAAAGACATTTTTAAACTTCAACGCTTGAAATACTCGGTAGGTCAAAATATTTATACCTGTATTATCGACTCGAATGTTTTAACACAAGCGATTCGTGATGCTGATGTGGTAATTGGTGCTTTACGTGCGGAGGATGGTTTTACGCCTTGTATCGTCACAGAAGAGATGGTATCGATGATGAAGCCTAATTCTGTCATTATAGATGTTTGCATTGATAGCGGAGGGTGTTTTGAAACATCTGAAATTACTACGCACGACCAGCCAATATTCAGAAAATATGATGTAATTCATTATTGCGTGCCTAATATTCCTTCGAGGGTGGCTCATACGGCTAGTCAGGCGTTGAGTAATATTTTTACTTCATTCTTACTTAAAACAGGTAAGACGGGAGGGATTGAAGAAGCCATTTTTGCGAACAAAGCATTTATGAAAGGGGTTTACTCTTTTAAAGGAAGTTTAACAAATGCAACTGTCGCAAAGAAATTCGGTTTAAATTATAAGGATTTAAGCTTGCTATCCGCAGCGAGATTTTGATTTTTGACTTTAGGATTGTTTTAGGACTTGAAGAATTTTAGACTTTAGGACTAGAGGACTTTAATTTTCCGACTAAAGGACTTTATGACTAGAAGATTTTAGGATAATGGACTTTGATTTTCTGACTAAAGGACTTTTAGGTTTTTAAGAGAAGCTCTTAAATCTTCAACGCTAAAAATCCTAAAGTCCTCCAGTCTTAAAGTCTTCTAGTCCAAAAGAAAAAATCTTCAAGTCTTACAATCCTAAAGTCCAACAAAGACAAATAAAAAAACAATGATAGAAGATTACACAGCCATATCCAATGCTCCGAATTCTCCTGATTTAAATGGGAAATATTTGGGCATTATTTCAGCAGATTTTGCATTAGTTTCTGAATTTTTAAAGGAAGCATCTTATCAAATCAGAACGAGGGGATTTTCTAAGTTTCCAATTTTTGCCGTTTCGCAAAACCCTGTTCAAATAGGACAGAAGTTAATTGGGATTCATGAGATGAACCAAAATACATGGAATTATCATGCCTCATTTGTAGAAGAATTTCTACAAAGAGGGATTATTGCTGAGGAGAATGTAGAAGTATTTCAAAGCAGCTATAAAGACCCCGATGAGTATTGTTGCCTTTTCGTATTAGACAGAGATTTTGCTAGTTTTATTTATATTCCCTTCCCAGAAGACTGATGATAGGGAATTTGTTAGTATAATGGAAAATATAACTATATAAATAAAAAAAATAATTATACAAATAATTTAGATTATTAAACTACGTTTACTAATTTTACAACCTCAACCACTAAAGCTTATTTATGGTACAATAATTGGAAGGTTGTATAAAGAAATAAGCATGTATAATCATTTAAAATATTAACCATTATGTTAAACCCAATCTTAGGCATCGGCTCTCGTATCCGCCATACGGACTATGGAGATGGCGTAGTTGTAAATTTGAAATCTACTGGCTACGTAATTACTTTTACACAAACGGATTCAAAAGAAATCAAATTCGATTATCCGCTTGAAATTATTGAAGAAGTAGAAAGAGATAACGATCTTGTTACATATCTAATGTGGAACTAATAGTTATTTTGAAATCTAAAATGTTTTAACTTTGTTAGATGCTGAGTATAGTTGTTAAACTAAGCTCAGCATTTTTTATTTGTAATACATTAAGACGATTAATAGGTATGGTAGCTTTTCCTTTTGATAAAACTAATCTGGTCAAAGAGTCGATTTTTAAACTTGCTAATTTCTCAACAGAAGAATGGGAGTATTATAAACAACTCCTTGAAGAAGTTACATTTTCTAAAAAAACCTTTTTGACAGTAAAGGGCGAGGTAGAAAAATATGCTTATTTTATCATAGAGGGAGCTGTGAAATATGAAGCCTATACGCACGATGGCAAAAGTATTTGTGTTGATTTAGGCTTTAAAGGAAGTTTTGTTAGTTCATTTGCTTCTTGTTTATCCCAACAAGTTTCAAATATTTCAATTCAAGCAGTGACGGCTGTAAATGCTTTTAGGTTATATTACCCTAAAGTGTTGGAGTTGATGGAGCAATCAAAGAATGCTGAACGTTTTCATCGATTAATTGCAGAACAACTGTATGTACGAGAGAGCAAACGGACTTATTCACTGATTTCGAAAAATGCCGAACAGCGATATTTATATTTATTAGAGAATCAGCCAGATGCCCTCAGGCTGATTGCTGTGAAAGATTTGGCTTCTTATTTGGGCATTCATCCAGATAGTTTGAGCCGTATACGTCATCATATCAAACTTTAAGATGTTTTTTACTTCTAGGGTGAAAATCAACAATGGTTTGTTGTAAATATTCTCGGTCGAGGTGGGTATAAATCTCCGTAGTAGTAATAGATTCATGTCCAAGCATTTCTTGAACAGCACGCAGGTCGGCTCCGCCCTCAATTAAATGGGTAGCAAATGAATGCCTAAAAGTATGGGGACTAACATTTTTTTGAATACCAGCTTGTGCCACTAAATCTTTGATAATCAAGAAAATCATTACCCTTGTTAGCTTGTTCCCTCGGCGGTTCAAGAAAACATAATTGCCTGCTTCCTCTTTGATAACCTGATATTTTCGGATTTCTTCTAGGTAAATTTGAAGATAATGAATGGCATCTTTACCAATAGGCACAAGCCTAACTTTGTTGCCTTTACCGATAATTCTGATAAAACCAATATCCAGGAAACACTCTGTTAATTGCATTTCTACCAATTCAGAAACCCTTAAACCAGAGCTGTAAAGTACTTCCAGTATGGCTCTATTTCTCGCTCCTTCGGGTGTAGAAAGGTCAACGATGGATAAAATCGTCTCTATTTCAGGAAAAGAAAGCGTAGGAGGTAATTTCCGTCCGATTTTGGGAGAAGCCATCAAATCCATAGGGTCGGTTTTGATGACATCTTCTAATAAAAGATATTTAAAAAAAGCTTTAAGACCAGATAACATCCGAGCTTGTGAAGTGGTCTCTAAGCCCAATTCACCCAGATAAGTAAAGAAATTAAAGATGTGGGTATCGGTAACCGTAGTCGGGTTAATGTCATTTTCACCAGCAATATCAAGATATTCCCACAACTTTTGAACATCACGCAGGTAAGCTTCAATGGAATTTTCAGAAAGAGAACGTTCTAAAGTAAGATAGCTTTTGAAATTTTTTAGATAGCTTTGCCATACCATAAGAAATATCGGTTGGGATTTATTGAATAGAAAGTCGGTAAAAATTAAAATCTTGATTTTAATACCGCAGAATTAATTCAAAGATACTTAAAAACCATTTGCGAAGCATTGCTTTACAGAGTAGGAATAACCATTCATTTAAAAAACAATGTCAAAGAAACAAATTATCATTATCAATGGCCCAAACTTGAATTTATTGGGCAAGCGTGAACCAGAAATTTATGGTCATCAAACTTTTGAGCAATATTTTGAAGTATTAAAAGATAAGTACTCAGATAAGGTAGATTTAGTATATTTCCAGTCGAATCACGAAGGTTTTTTGATTGATAAAATTCACGAAATAGGCTTTTCATATGATGGTATCGTCTTGAATGCGGGTGCTTTCACACACACATCAATTGCGTTGGCTGATGCCATTGCTGGGGTAAAAACGCCTGTGGTAGAAGTGCATATTTCCAATGTTCATAAGCGTGAAGAGTTTCGCCACCATAGTTATATCAGTAAAAATTCAATTGGTATCATCATTGGTTTTGGTTTGCGAGGTTATGATTTTGCGATTCAAACATTTTTATAAGATTGGGTAGACGTGAGGCATCATCATAAAATCACGACTATCAAAAATTAACACCGTTAACAGTTGGGCGATTTCGGCTAACATTAAGTCAATGATTACTTTTTATCCTGGACCTTCAAAAGTATATCCGCAAGTAGCTAGGTATATGCAAGAGGCTTTTGAAGAAGGCGTTTTGAGTATCAATCATCGCAGTGCTGAATGCATGGCAATTACAAAAAGTGCAATTCAGCTTTTGCATGAAAAATTGAATATTCCTCCTGACTATAGCATTTACTTTGTTTCTTCGGCAACAGAGGCTTGGGAGATAATCGCTCAGTCGCTTACTTCAAAAAGCTCTACACATTTTTATAATGGGGCTTTCGGAGAGAAATGGGCAGATTATAGTAGTAAAATCGTAAAGAATGTAGACAGAATATCATTTGCTGTAGAAGAAATACCCTCGGTAAATTTATCGCTGAATGCAGCAGTAGAAGTGCTTTGTTTGACACAAAACGAAACATCAAACGGTACACAAATCAGAGATTTGAGCACTTTTAGAAAGACTTTTTCAGAGAGTATTATTGCGGTAGATGTTACTTCATCTTTAGGAGGAATTGAGTTAGACTGGCACAATGGCGATGTTTGGTTTGCATCGGTTCAGAAATGTTTAGGCTTGCCTGCGGGTATGGGGATTATGATTTGCTCGCCGAAAGCCCTGCAAAAAGCCGAGCAGATTAATGATAGAAAATACTACAATAGTCTGTTATTTATGCAAGAAAATTTTGCTAAAAATCAAACTCATTATACGCCAAATGTGCTAAGTATTTATTTGTTGAATAAAGTTTTAAGTGATATTTCGAATATTTCTGAGATTTCAAGGAAAATAAAAAAACAAGCAAAAGATTGGTATAATTTCTTCAATGATAATGATAAATTTGGTCTAAATTGTTTAGTGCAAAATATTGATATACAGTCGGATACTGTAATTGCTATACAAGGGACAACAGAGCAAATTAAAGCGATAAAAGAGCGAACTAAAATAGCAGGGATAACGTTGGGGAATGGCTACGGTACTTGGAAAAATACAACTTTTAGGATTGCTAATTTTCCAGCGATTGAAGCATTTGAAATTAGTAAACTAAAAGAAATTTTATATTAAAATAGATGGCATTAAATTTTAAAGAAATCATTTCGGTTTCACTCATTCTTTTTTCGGTCATTGATATTCTAGGCTCGATTCCTGTTATTATTGATATTCGTAGGAAAACAGGCGATATTCATGCAGAACAAGCTACCTTGGTTTCAGGCGGAATTATGGTCGGCTTTTTATATGTCGGGAAGTCAATTCTGAACCTTTTTGGTGTTGATATCAACTCCTTTGCCATTGCTGGGGCTTTAATCATTTTCTTGATTGGTCTAGAAATGACACTCGGTAGAAGTATTTTCAAATCAGAGGAATCGACAGGCGGAGCCAAAGCTGCTTCAATTGTGCCCTTAGCTTTTCCAGTAATTGCTGGGGCAGGAACAATGACTACTATTCTTTCCTTGAAATCTCAGTTTGATGAAATCAATATCCTAGTAGGCATTTTACTGAATCTTGTATTTATCTACACTGTTTTGAGGGCTTCACAATGGATTGAAAACCGTTTAGGCCAAGTAGGTGCTAACGTGCTGAGAAAGGTATTTGGCGTAATTCTCTTAGCTATCTCAATTAAAATAATTAAGTCGAGAATTGGATAATTGTTTTTGACGACATTAAAAGAATCTATTAACATTGGCAAAGAAAGCAAAATTTTATGTAGTCTGGAAAGGACGAAAAACGGGCGTTTTTGAAACTTGGGCAGAGGCAGAGGAACAAGTAAAAGGTTTTGAGACTGCTCAATATAAATCTTTTGAAAGTAGAAAAGAGGCAGACGATGCCTTCAAAGGTAATTATTGGCAATCTGTACAAAAAACACAAAGTGCTGCTACTGGTAAGTCGGGGAAGTCGTCGGCATTGGTTAGCAAACCTATTGCTGAAAGCATTTCTGTAGATGCTGCCTGTGCAGGTAATCCAGGCAAATTAGAATATCAAGGCGTAGAAACAGGTACAAAACGAGTATTGTTTTCTATGGGCCCTTTTCCAGAAGGAACGGTAAACATTGGTGAGTTTTTAGCCATTGTTCATGGGTTAGCTTTTTTGCAAAAACATAATTCTACTTTACCAATCTATTCAGATTCTAAAACAGCGATTAGTTGGGTAAAGAACAAAGCCGTAAAAACGAAGCTAGAGCGGAATGCTAAGAATGAAGAGCTATTTCAGCTCATGGAAAGAGGCGTGCTTTGGTTAAAAAATAATCACTACCCTAATAAAATCCTCAAATGGGAAACTGAATTTTGGGGAGAAAACCCTGCTGATTATGGTAGGAAGTAGGTCTGTCTGCGCTAAGTCTTAATCTTCATCACTAGCGAGGGACTTAAGTCCCTCGCTAGTGATGAAGAGATATATTTAAGCCAAATCAGAAGCACGATATGCTTCAATCAACTTCATTTCGCCTTCTTTTCCACCGATAGAATTGCCATGTTCCATTCCTAAAATGAACTCACCTCTATTGGTTGCTTTAGCCTTTTCGTTAATGTGTTTGAACAAAAACTTATAATTTACTTCGCCCGTAGTAGGTTCTTTTCTTCCTGGTTCGTCACCAATCTGAAAATAAGCAATTTCATCCCAAACCCAATCCATATGTTGTGTCATACGTCCTTCGTTGCGTTGCATGTGCCACATATCGAATAAGATTTTACACGATGGGCTATTCACAGCCTTGCAAATCATATAAGATTGGTCAGAATTACGAAGGAATAAATCAGCATTATCAGAAAGCGGTTCCATTACCATTACCAAGCCATGTGGCTCAAAAATCTCAGCACCTCTTCTAAAAGCATCAATTACATTCCCAGTTTGTACTCCTATCGGTAAGTTGCGTTCAAAATAGCCTGGCACAATCGTCATATATTTTGCATTACAGCGTTTGGCTACTTCAACTGCCTTTTTACAAGTATTCAAAAAAACATCCTTAAATTCTTGTTTGCCTGTGGTTAAAGATGTTTTCCAATTGTCGCCACCATCAATCACAAAAACGCCCATAGCCATATCCAACTTAGCCATAGTATCGCCTATTTTCTTTTGCAATTCTGGGGTTCTGCCCATCATTCCATTATCTTCCAAAGCACGAAATCCCATCTCGTGCATAAACTTCAATTGGTCAATTTCATCTTTGCCTGCCGAATTTTGGAACATACCAAAGTGCGGAGCATATTTTAATTTAAATACAGGTTGAGGACTAGCTACATTTGCTTTTTCAGCCGATTTTGCCAAAGTTGGCAACGTCGCCAAGCCTGTGCCAGCAATGATGTTTTTTGTGAAATCTCTTCTTTTCATAGTTTAAGTTAATTTTGAGTAATATTTAGATTTTAAAGTAATTTTTTACACCCGCTAAAAAACTTTCATCAATCATTCTTTGATAGCTATTTTTTCTTCGTTTTATCACTGTTTTTACAAATAGTATCTAAATAAACCAACGAAGTTAATACAACAAAAAATCAGCAAGTCATTGATTATACCTGTCATAAAATTGTATCGCTTCAAAAAAAGATTAGTTTTTACGCTATTTTAGACCCGATATATTTGTTGAACTACTTATTTCTTTAAGCTGCTACTGTTCAAATATACTCATGCTAAATATAAAATATGCACGTACTTATAGGACTATGGTTTTTTAAAATTCCACCACACTTTATGAGGATATATGCTGTCTAGGACAACGGGTTCGCCAATAAGAGGGGTTGTGAGTTTAATATCAGAATGCTCCAAGCTTTTTACCAAGCGATTGATAGGCTCGTCCCAAGCGTGATAACCTAAGGCAAATTTTGCCCAGTGTACTGGCATCAATACTTTGGTATTCAATTCTGCGGCTACTTTGGCCGTTTCCTCTGGCGAAGTATGTATCAGTGGCCAATCTTTACCATACTGACCGTTCTCTAATAAGGCAATATCGAATGGGCCAAATTTCTCTCCAATGGTTTTGAAGTGATGATCATAACCAGAATCTCCGCCAATAAAAATGCTGTAGCCATCAATTTTCAAAACAAAAGAAGACCAAAGGGTTTTGCCACGTGTAAAACCTCGTCCCGAAAAGTGTCTTGCAGGTGTTGACGTAATCTCTAAATCATCGTTAATCTTTTTACCTTCCCACCAATCGAACTCTACAATGTTTTCAGGGCTTACTCCCCATTCTTCTAAATGTGCGCCTACACCTAAAGCGGTATAGAATTTCTTTACTTTAGGGATTAATTTACTGATAGTCACATAATCCAAGTGGTCGTAATGGTCATGCGAAAGTACTAGCATATCGATATCAGGAAAATCTTCTACATTGTATACATCAGCCCCTTTGAATGCTTTTCCAAAAAAAGAAACAGGAGAAGCCGAGCCACTAAATACAGGGTCAACCAAAACCGTTGTTTTTTTAGATTTGATTAAATAGGAAGAGTGTCCGAACCAAACGATGGTTGGTTGCTCAGAAGCTAATGTTTTTAAATCAGTTTTGATAGAGGGGAGGACATTGTCTGGTTCAACTGTTTTAGGCTTATTCAAAAAATCGTTAAGCAATCCCCAATAAGAAGCATCCTTTGGCATTACTTCAGTAAGCGATAGGTTTTGGAAAGAGCCATTTGAATAATTAGGTGACTTTTCGATACGAGCTAGGCGAGCGCCAGAGGGGTCTTTGCCAAAAACTTTTTGTTGCATAAAGACATACAAGCCCAATCCGAGAAAGGCAATAATAAGGATAATTAGTAGCATAATTTTGCGTAAATATGTTAGGATCACTTTTTAATGAATAGTTATTTGAATAATTACCTTGCTAACACCTATTCTTAATGCTTTTGTTCATTTCTGCTGGTATTCATCAATCCAAACATCATCACCAATGCAGTTAATACAATTACTTGAATAATTAATGATTTATTCATTAACGGAATATGCTGATTAGGCTCTATCGCCAAAAAGAGTAAAATTGTAATCAGCCCTCTGGGTGCTACAAAAAGTAGTGGACGGAGGTTTAATTTAGATAATTTTAATTGTATAGCACGAATCAAGAAAATCATAAAGACGATTCCTAAAGCCCAACTGAGGGTATCAGTATTTAATATTTCGGCAGATTCGATAAGGTACCCAAATAAAAGAAAAAACAAAGCCCTGATTAAGAAGGTAGCTTCGCCTACCAGTTCATGAAATTTATTAACTTCTACTTCTAATTGATCGGGCTTTAATCGTTGAATCCAATGAAACTGTTTTAGTTTATCGAGGTTTCCTAAGAAAAGTCCTAAAAGAAGAATAAAAACCAAGCTAGGTAAATGATACAGCTTGGCGATGGCATAAATCAAAATTACCAATAAAATGATAGGCCCAAATTTGATAGGATGTTCAATCTTGCTTAATAAAAATGACAAAGTAGCCGTAGAAACAAACGATACTATAATAATAATCAAGAGTTCAAAGGCAAACTCTGTAAAGGAAGCGACATTAATAGTGGCGTTGAGAGCCATAAAGTTGAAAAAAAGCACCCCAATAATATCTGATAAACTACTTTCGTAAATGATAAATTCTTTATCCGTAGCTTTTAGGTTTTTTACACTTGGTATCGCAATGGCACTGCTTACCACACATAGAGGAATAACATTGGTCAGATTGTTTTTGAAAGAGCCTCCACCAAAGTATTGGAAAGTGGCTGCCATCAAAAAGGCTAAAATTACCATCGGGAAGAAACCCACAATAAAGGATTTTTTGATAATCGGAATTTTGGATTTGTCCAATTCAAGTTCCAAGGCTCCTTCTAGCACAATCAATATTAATCCGATTGTGCCCAGCACGGGTAGAATAGCAGTTAAATTGGGTACGCGGACATTAGTGAAAGTAGTAACTTGTTTCACTAACCAGCCCAATAATAGCAGTAAGATAACAGATGGAATTTTTGTCCGAGACGCAGTTAAATCAAATGCATAGGCAATTAATAATAACGAACATACAGTAATGATGATGGTTGTACTCATGTTTTATAAGATTAAGGTTAGCTTTAATTTAAAAGCAAATAGATATTCTTTGTATTGTTAAGACTTTTATACTGATATTTTTGTTTAGATAATAAGAGGATAATCAGAGATTAATAATTCATTTAAATGGAAAATATAGATACAATAGCTGATGGGCAACAAGTGATATTATTTGATGGTGTTTGTAATTTTTGTAATGCTTCAATCAATTTTGTGATTGACCATGACCCAAACAAACATTTCAAATTTGCTTCGTTGCAATCTGAATTTGGGAATGCTATTTTGAAAAAGTACCAGAGAAATACGACAGATTTTGATTCGGTAATTTTATTGAAAAATAATAGAATATTCACCAAATCAAAAGCAGCATTAGAAATTGCCAAAGATTTATGTGGTTTTTGGAAGTATTTGTCCCTTTTTAGCGTATTACCGAGTTCAATTCTTGATTTTTTTTATGATTTGATAGCCAAGAATCGCTATAAAATTTTTGGAAAATCAGATTCTTGCCGAATGCCAACGCCTGAGTTAAGAGAAAGATTTCTCTGAACGGATAGTAAATAGTTAAATTGAATAGTTAATTTTGCGGACTTTAGCACAAGAGCAATAGAAATACTATACTCTTTTACTTATTTTACTCACATTCATTTAATTATTAAAATGAAAGCATACGTTTTCCCGGGTCAAGGCTCTCAATTCAAGGGCATGGGTAAAGACCTTTACGATAATTCAGCATCAGCCAAGGCATTATTCGAGCAAGCAAACGAAATTTTAGGTTTTCGTATTACAGATATTATGTTTGAAGGTACAGATGAGGAGCTTAAACAAACCAAAGTTACTCAACCTGCTATTTTCTTGCATTCAGTTATTTTAGCCAAAGAAACAGCAGATTTTAAACCAGATATGGTAGCGGGGCACTCATTAGGAGAGTTCTCGGCATTGGTAGCGACAGGAGCATTGAGTTTTGAAGATGGTTTGAAATTGGTCTCTGCACGTGCGTTAGCCATGCAAAAAGCCTGTGAAAACAATCCTTCAACAATGGCGGCGGTATTAAACTTATCAGATGAAGTAATTGAAGAAATTTGTGCTTCTATTACGGATGAAGTAGTAGTGGCTGCTAACTATAACTGCCCAGGTCAGGTAGTGATTTCGGGTTCTAACGAGGGCGTTGCTCAAGCTGGTGAAAAACTAAAAGAGGCAGGAGCAAAGCGTGTTTTATTGTTGCCAGTAGGTGGTGCATTTCACTCGCCATTGATGGAGTCTGCTCGTGAGGAATTAGCTGCTGCCATTGAGGCGACACCTTTTGCACAACCTGCTTGCCCAATTTATCAAAATGTAAATGCTCAGCCTTCAACGGATGTTGAAACGATTAAATCAAACCTTATTTCGCAGTTGACTGGTGCTGTTCGTTGGACACAATCAGTTCGTAATATGGTTGAAGATGGCGCAACGGTTTTTGTAGAGTGTGGTCCAGGTAAAGTATTACAAGGATTAGTAAAAAAGATTGCTCCAACTGTTGAAACTAGTGGCGTAGCTGTTTAAAATATCCCGCTTTTACCACAAATAGTAAGGTAGAGATGATGTTTTTTTTGAAATATAAAAGTCAATTAGTCAATAACTTATAAAATTTTAGTGTGTCATTTTTTTATTTTTTGAAAAAATGACTTGACAAAGCCGAATTATACGACTAATTTTGCACCACAATTCAAATGTGATTGACCGATGGTGTAATGGTAACACTACGGTTTTTGGTACCGTCATTCATGGTTCGAATCCATGTCGGTTAACAAAAATCTCTTGAAACAATTGTTTCGAGAGATTTTTAATTAACAAGTCAACTCACAAAAGAATTATATTGACCGATGGTGTAATGGTAACACTACGGTTTTTGGTACCGTCATTCATGGTTCGAATCCATGTCGGTTAACAAAAAGCCTTCAAGCTATTTAGTTTGAAGGCTTTTATGTTAATATCATTTCGTACACGTACCAAAATACCCTTAAAGAAACATAAATAATACCGCCAGATAAATTTATGCACAATTAAATAGATACAATTTAGGTTTATCATAGCAGACAAGCATTTTTATATTAACTTTAGTTTTTGATAATTAAACGATTTTTAAAAATTTTATTAAGCAATTGACACTAATCAAATCAATATCAGGCATTAGAGGAACTATCGGTGGAAAAGCAGGAGAATCCTTAACACCTTTAGACGTTGTTAAATTTACAGCAGCTTTCGGCACTTGGTTAAAAAGAAGAAAACCTGAGACCCTTAAGATTGTGCTTGGACGTGATGCTCGTCTTTCTGGAGACATGGTTTCTAAATTAGTGGTAGGTACACTTCAAAGTTTAGGATTAAGTGTACTTGATTTAGGACTTTCTACAACACCAACCGTTGAAATGGCCGTACCTGCCGAAAATGCCGCAGGAGGTATTATTTTAACGGCAAGTCATAACCCTATTCAATGGAATGCCCTAAAGTTATTGAATGCTGAAGGTGAATTTATTTCTGGCAATGATGGAGAAGAAATGCTGCTGATTGCTGAAAATGAAGATTTTGATTTTGTTGATGTCAAGAAATTAGGAAGCTATACGCAGGATGATACTTGGCTTCAAAAGCATATTGATTTGATTTTGGCTTTACCATTAGTAGATGTTGAGGCTATCAAAAATAAGAACTTTAAAGTAATTGTTGATGCTGTAAACTCATCAGGAGGAATAGCTGTACCGATGTTGCTTGAAGCATTAGGGGTAACACAAATTACAAAATTGCACTGTGAGCCTACGGGGCATTTTGCACATAATCCAGAACCACTACCTGAAAACTTAACCGATATTACGAAGGCTATTGAAAAAGGTAAGTTTGATTTAGGAATAGTAGTTGACCCAGATGTAGATAGACTGTGCTTTATGTGCGAAGACGGTTCTCCATTTGGAGAAGAATATACTTTAGTAGCTGTGGCAGATTATATTTTACAAAACCATAAAGGAAACTCAGTATCAAACCTTTCTTCGACACGTGCTTTACGGGATGTAACAGAGAAGGCTGGCGGAAAATACTATGCTTCGGCTGTTGGAGAAGTAAACGTAGTTACGTTGATGAAATCTGCTAAGGCTGTCATTGGTGGTGAAGGGAATGGTGGTATTATCTATCCAGCATTACACTATGGTCGTGATGCATTGGTGGGTATTGCATTGTTTTTGACACATTTAGCTAAATCAGGCAAGCGAATCTCAGTAATGAGAAAAGGCTATCCTGAATACTATATTTCAAAAAATAAAATAGAACTTACGCCAGATATTGATGTAGATGGAGTGTTGGAAGCTATTCAGAAAAAGTATGCTAAAAACCCAATCAATGCGATTGATGGCGTAAAAATTGAATTTGATAAAGAGTGGGTTCACCTCAGAAAATCTAATACTGAACCTATTATTAGGATATATTCTGAATCAGATTCAATCACCAAAGCTGATAATTTAGCTAAGAAATTGATGAGTGATATTAAGGAAGTAGTTTCTTCAAGATAAACTCAAAAAGATAAATACTTGTTAAAGGAATGTCAGGCAGTTTGTCTGACATTTTTAGTTTTCAATAATACCCATTTGTTATACAGAAGTGATAGACTTTTAAAAGAATTGTGTTTATCATCAAAGCCAAAACACTTCATTAATCTCCAAATTAATTCAATGAATAGAATTTATTTAGATAATGCTGCCACAACCCCAATGGACAAAGCAGTAATCGAAGCGATGTTACCCATGATGGAATCTAATTTTGGAAATCCATCTTCTATCCATACTCACGGACGTGAAGTGCGTAATACCATTGAGCGTGCTAGAAAAACGATTGCAGGTTTATTAAATACCTCGCCTGCGGAAATATTTTTTACCTCTGGTGGAACAGAAGCAGACAACACTGCTATCGTCCGTTCTATTGAAGATTTCGGCATCACACATGCCATTACTTCGCCTCTTGAACACCATGCCGTACTTCATACATTGGAATACATGGCTAAAAAAGGGAAAATCAAGCTAAGCTATGTTGAATTGGATGCAAAAGGTCATGTAGATTTAAAGCATTTAGAAGAATTACTACGTGATAACCCGAAGACATTAGTTTCGTTGATGCATGGGAATAATGAAATCGGTAACTTGTTAGATTTAACAGTGGTTGGGCAATTGTGCGAAGACTACGGTGCCATTTTCCATTCAGATACCGTACAAACAATGGGACATTATCGCCATGATTTGCAACAAATGAAAATTGATTTCATGGTAGGTGCAGCGCATAAATTTCATGGGCCTAAAGGCGTTGGTTTTTTGTACATCAATGCCAAGAGCAAAATAACTCCCTTTATTCATGGCGGTTCACAAGAAAGAAATATGCGTGGAGGAACGGAAAATGTATATGGTATCGTAGGATTGGCTAAAGCATTAGAAATTGCTTATGCAGGCATGGACGAACATAGAAAGCATATTGAAACGCTAAAAGCTAGAATGATTGCTAGATTAAGCAGTGAATTAGATGATATTGAATTCAATGGTGACTCTGATAATTTAGATAGAAGTCTTTACACGGTACTAAATGTAAGCTTCCCACCATCTGAAGAAGCAGATATGTTTTTGTTCAATTTAGACATCAACAAAATCTCCGCATCGGGCGGAAGTGCCTGTACTAGTGGCTCAGATATTGGCTCACACGTATTAACAGCCTTGAATGTTTCGGCTGAAAGACCATCAGTTAGATTCTCGTTTTCAAAGTACAATACCATCGAAGAGATTGATTATGTAGTAGATAAATTGGTGAGTATGTTGAAAGTAACAGCTTAGGTGCTATAATTTTCAATTTAGAATTTAATACAAAAGGCTCAGAGATTCTCTGAGCCTTTTGTATATTTGTTTAATTAGCCATTTTGAAAATGGCGCTTAGCTGTGGAATTTCGGCATCATTTTTTTAGTATCTAGGTTTTTGGAATGGGTTTTAGTAGCGTTTGTGGGTTTCGTCTTAATTTAAAATATATAGTATTATCAATTCATCAGCATTTTAATCCTTATTAATCCTATAAACTTATGCAGACAATCGACAGCCGACAACCGACAGCCGACGACCATCAACCAACCCTTAAAAAAGTTATTAATACTACCCAATTGTGGGCAATTGCAGTAGGACTTGTCATTTCAGGAGAATATTTTGGCTGGAATTACGGCTGGGCTTCCTCTGGCACCATTGGCTTTTTAATAGCAACGCTGTTAGTAACGATAATGTACGTTACCTTTATTTTCTCCTATACCGAGCTTACAACCTCCATTCCTCATGCTGGAGGAGCTTTTGATTACGCTAACAGAGCGTTTGGTCAAGTAGGCGGTTTTATTGCAGGTTTTGCCACATTAGTAGATTTTTTATTAGCACCACCAGCGATTGCTTATGCCCTTGGAAGTTATGTCAATTTCTTACATCCAGCTATTCCTGTAGTGCCTACGGCAATAGGTATGTATGTGATATTTATTACGATAAATCTTTTCGGTATCAAAGAATCTGCTCGGTTTTCATTGTTTGTTACCATTTTATCGGTTTTAGAATTAATCATTTTTATAGCGGTTATCTTTCCTTTTTACAAAACAGAAAACTTTATTGCCAACAATCCGCCTACTATCACGGTCGATAGTGTTTTTGCTGGTATACCTTTTGCAATATGGTTTTTTGTAGCGATTGAAGGCGTAGCCATGGTAGCAGAGGAGGTAAAAGAACCCCGTACTACTATTCCAAAAGCCTATATTTCTAGTATCATTACTCTGGTAATATTGGCTTTGGGCGTAATGATTCTGAGCGGAGGCGTTGGCGACTGGCGAACATTGAGTAATATTGACTATCCTTTGCCCGAAACACTATCGATGGCCTTAGGAAAAAACAATAGTCTTTCAAAAGTGTTTGCTAGTTTAGGACTATTTGGCTTGATTGCTTCGTTTCATTGTAATACGATTAGTTATTCTCGACAAATCTTTGCGTTGGCTCGGGCGGGTTATTTGCCTAAATTTTTATCGGTTGTTAACAAAAAGTATCAAACGCCTCATTGGGCATTGATAGCGGGCGGTGTAGTAGGAGCAATTGCTATTTTTACGGGCACGACCAATAAAATCATTATTATGTCGGGCTTGGGGGCTGTGGTAATGTATGCCATGAGTATGTTGAGTTTGTTAGCTTTGCGTAAAAAAGAACCTCAGCTAGACCGACCATTTATTGCTCCTTTTTATCCATATTTTCCTATTATTGCCTTGGTGTTGTCTTTGGTATGTATGGTTGCTATTGTATATTATAATCAGTATTTAAGTGTTTTATTTTTTGGAAGTTTGATTGTGTGTTTGCTTGGGTTCGTATTAAAGTTTGGAGGGAAAATAGCTCCAAAAACTATCATTAAATAAAATGAAGCAAGTGTTTATACTTGACTTCTGATATCAATATTATGAAAAAAGCAGTTGTATTATTACATGGTTATGGTGAGGATGCTACCATTTGGAGCGGTTATGTACCTTTTTTACAAAAGGATTTTTATATAATTGTTCCAGAATATGCACGATTGAGTAATCTAAAGACGATTGATGATTACGCTGATTTTGTGGAAAAAAAAGTTAGCGAAAGCGGTTTTGAAAAATGTGTAATCATCGGGCACTCAATGGGAGGGTATATTGCTTTGGCATTTGCCGAAAAATATCCTGACAAAGTATTAGGTCTTGGACTTTTTCATTCTACAGCCTTTGCAGATTCAGACGAGAAAAAGGCGGCTAGAAATAAAAATGTGGAGTTCATAAAAACGCATGGTGCGGAAGCTTTTATCAAAGTTTCGACACCTAATTTATATGCAGAAGCTTTTGCCAAAAAATATCCTGAAATCATCCAAAAGCACATAGATGCGTCTTCGTCTTTGCCTGTTGAAGCATTGATTGCCGGAATGGAAGCCATGCGCGACCGCCCCGACCGCAAGCACGTGTTGAAGTCGTTGCGTTGTCCTGTAATGTTTATTATCGGTGAAAGGGATAAAAGCGTTGCTCCTGAAGACGCTAAAGCACAAATTATGATACCGAAATTTTTCTCATCTTCTATTCTTGATGAAGTCGGACACATGGGGATGATTGAAGAACCAGAAGATTGTTTGAAATTTGTAGGAAAGTTTTTACTGAAATGTTAATTGTAAGAGATAATGCCAGAGAATAATACCATCCTTTTCCAACAACTTTTTGCAGGAGAACAATTGTATGTAATTCCTGAACAAAGTTTGCAAAAAGAAAAAATAACTGTTGAAAACAGCCCAATTGCAACACCCATTGAGGAAAAAACGGTAATGAAAGCTACTGCCACAGTGGATGAAGTAAAAGTTTTGCATTTTGTGCCTAATCACAGAATAGTTATTTTGGTAGATGAATATAGCGAAGCAGACCAAGCGTTATTGGCTAAAATCTTGACGGCTGTAAAGCTCAATCTTAATCAGATAGATTTAGTTCACTTGGCAGATTTGAGCCAGATGAATGCCAGAACGGCTTTCTCGCAAAACCTTATTAGTCATTTTATTACTTTTGGAGTGGCGCTGCAAAAGATAAAGCTTGAAATTCCACTCAATCCATATCAAACCAAAGAAATCAAAAATATTCGTTTTTTGTTTTCTCATGCATTGAGTGAATTGCAGCATGATGTAGAAAAGAAAAAAGCCTTGTGGAAGGCTTTGCAGGAAATGTTTTTGTAGTTTTTTTTGAGTCATAGCTTTTAAAGCTATGACTCAAAAATTGAAACATTAAATACCATACCCAAAGGTGTATTTTCCATTAGAATCAATAAAATAAAAGCCATCCATATAAATTTCGGCTTTACGATCTTTTCTCATCTTTACTCTTTTATTTGAAAGAGGTAATGTCGTCCAGTATTCTTCAATAGGAGGGAATTGTTTTACTTTATTACCAACAATTTTATCTATACATTTTGAACATTCTTCAGAAGATGTTATTATGCCCCCCTTGCCCTTCATACTCAATCAAAACAATCTCATCATCAATAATTGTATAATTGGTGTAGGGCGTTTTGTACTCTTTATAATGATTATCCCAGGTGATACATACACTTAGAGTTGTTCTCTTTTCATATATATCATTTCCCATATATTTCATACCTCTACTAATATGTAATAAAACAATACCTTTATCCCCTGGTAGCTTATTGTACTTATAGCCCAGACCGATATATTCTTTTAGTGCTTTCTTGACAGTAGTGTCTTTAATTTCCACTTTCATTAGTTCACACTGAGCTTTGCTATTGATTGAAAGGGATAAAAAAAGGATGGATAGTAATAGGCACTTTTTCACAGAATAACGTTGCTATTAAGGGTTTAAAGAAAAACAAATTTCCATTCAATGAAAATATATCATCGAATGGAAATAATAACATCATAAAATTAAATACCTTGTCTGAAGATGTAATTCCCTTTGCTGTCAATAGAATAGAAGCCACCCATGTAAATTTCTGTATTACGTTCCTTAATCTTTTTTACTCTTTTGTTCGATATTGGGAGTGTGGTCCAGTATTCTTCAATAGGAGGGAATTGTTTTACTTTGTTTCCTACAATTTTATCAATACATTTTGAACAATCTACTGAAGGAGTAATAATGCCCCCTTGCCCTTCGTACTCAATCAAAACAATCTCATCATCAATAATAGTATAATTTGTATAGGGGGTTTGATATTCTTTATAATGATTATCCCAAGTGATACATACACGTAGATTTGTTTTCGTTTCATACCTATCGTTTTCTATTTTTTCCCACCTTCTACTAATGTGTAATAAAACAATTCCTTTGTCCCCTGGTAGTTTAGAATACTTGTATCCTAGTCCTATATATTCTTTAAGAGCTTTCATGATGGTAGTATCTTTAATCTCCACTTTCATTAGTTCGCATTGAGCTTTACTATTGATAGAAAGGGATAAAAAAAGGATGGATAGTAATAGGAGGATTTTCATAAGGTAACTTATTTTAAGAGTAGTATTTGTAGTTAAATATATCGATATATACTTATAAAAGTAAAATAGTCACTAGTATTATTTTACCAGTGACTATTTTACTTTTAAGTTATTATTTAATTTTACGACTTCTGCTCTACAGTATTAGTCAATGTTCCAATACCTTCGATAGAAATATTTATGACATCACCAATGGCTAACGAAAATTCATTCGGTGGCACTACGCCTGTTCCTGTCATCAAATAAGCTCCGTGTGGGAAAGACATCTCTCTGAATAAGAATGAAATCAATTCATTGTGCTGGCGTTTCATACGATTAATCGCAATACTTCCCTGAAATTGTGAAATATTATCTCTCAAAATCTCTAGCGAAATCAACGTATCTGGGCTAATTTCTCCATCAGTTACAAACAAACATGGCCCAATGGCGGCTGCCTTATCATAACTTTTAGCTTGCGGTAAATACAAAGGATTCTCGCCCTCAATATCTCTTGAACTCATATCGTTCCCTGCTGTATAACCTACAATTTTTCCACTAGAAGTAGCAAAGAGTGTCAATTCTGGCTCAGGAATATTCCATGCTGAATCTTTACGGATGCGAACAAAATCGTTTGTACCTACACAACGGCTTGCTGATGATTTAAAGAAAATCTCTGGGCGTTCTGCATCATATACGCGTGCATAAAAATCTCCACCACCCGCATCTTTAGATTCTTCAATTCTGGCTTCACGGCTGCGCATATAGGTTACGCCTGATGCCCAAATTTCTTGTTGACTGATAGGGGCAAGGATGTCATTCCCAGCCCATTCAATGCTTGAAAGTGTGGTGATTTCCTTGCTGACTTGTTCATATAAATCATCACGATTTACATAAACATCCCAATTGTTTTCAGCGGATAAATAAAACTTACCTGCCGATTCTACGATAATTCCTTGTTTGGTTTTGTATATTTTCATATTAAATGTTTTTTCTATTTTGGGAGACTCAAATCCTAAAAGCAGATAGAAATAGTATTTTTACTGAATATCTTGCTTGTAGTATGTTAAAATAAGTCAACTTTGTAGTGAGGAATCAAACCACCTGATTGGCTAAAAATGTCGATTTAATTTTTTGTACATTATTGAAAGACAAATTAACAATAAAAAAATGATTCAAGACAGACGAGATTTTTTAAAGAAAAGTACTTATTCTACTTTGTTGGGATTAGTCATTCCCAACATCCCTTTTGCAAAGTCTTCTCCAACAATTTTAAGTCCAGTAGAAGGCGGTTTACCCGACTGGAAAAACAAAGAATTAATCATTCTTTCTGATAAACCTTGGAACGTAGAAACGCCTCCACATTTACTCGACGATAAAGTAACTCCTGTTGAAAAAATGTTTATTCGCAACAATGGCTTGGTGCCAGAAGGCAATATTGACGTTAATACTTGGACATTGACCATTGGCGGTGAATCGGTAAAGACTTCAAAGACGTATAAACTCAAAGACTTAAAGGAAAAATTTAAACATTATACTTATCAGCTTACGTTGGAATGTGGAGGAAATGGACGTTCAGGCTATTTTCCACAAACTTCGGGTAACCAATGGGACCAAGGGGCAGTAAGTTGTGCAGAATGGACAGGCGTTAGATTGAAAGATATTTTAGCAGATGTAGGGTTAAAAGACGATGCTGTGTATATTGGTTATTACGGAAAAGATATTCACCTGAGCAGAACGCCCAATAAATCAGTTATTTCAAGGGGTGTACCGATTAAAAAAGCCTTAGAAGATGAAACTTTGATTGCTTGGGCTGTAAATGGTAAAGATATTCCTTTGGAACATGGTTTCCCGCTACGCCTTGTAATTGGTGGTTGGCCTGCTTCTGTGTCTGGAAAGTGGTTGGATAAGATAGTGGTCAGAAACAAAGAGCATGATGGCGAAAAAATGAGTGGGCATAGCTACAGAGTGCCGATTAATCCGATTGAGCCTGGAGAGAAATTAGCCGAAACGCCCGAAAATTTTAAAATTATCGAAGCCATGCCTGTAAAGTCTTTAATTACTTATCCTAAAACGGGAGCAGTAATTGATACAGGAAAAACGATTACCTTGCGTGGTCACGCTTGGGCGGGAGATTTAGCCGTTAAAGAAGTAGCCGTTTCGCTTGATTATGGTGTTAGTTGGAAAAAGTGTAATCTGGAAGCCCCTAAAAATCGTTTAGCTTGGCAACATTGGTCTTTAGCCTTAGATTTTTCACAAAAGGGCTATTTTGAGGTATGGGTAAAGGCAACAGATAGCAAAGGAATTACACAACCAATGGTAATTCCTCAGTGGAATCCGGGGGGATATTTGAATAATGCTTGTCATAGAATTGCGGTGAAAGTCGTATAAACCAACATCGAGATGAAAATTATCAATATATATTTATTTGTCGGAACGATAATGATGTTTTTTCTTGCCTTCAAGCAATCAGAAGAAAGTAATATCAATACAGCAAGCTTAGCACTTCAAAGTCAATACCAAAACCTATCTGATTCATTGACGATTGATTCAGAAACTGGATTAGTCAACGATGCTAATTTGATAATGATAAAAGCACAATGTACAGCTTGCCATAATACTCAATTGATTCAACAACATCGATTTACCCGTGAAGGTTGGAAAGATAAAATCAGATGGATGCAGAAGAACCATAAACTATGGGATTTGGGTGAATCAGAAAAAGTAGTACTTGATTATTTAGAGAAATACTATTCACCAAAGATGGCTTCTCAGAAAATTCAGAACAGACGTGAATTATTGAAAACTATACAGTGGTATAAGTTGGAGAATCGTTGATGAATACCCCTCCTTATCACTAGCCCGTGACCTAAGTCACGGGCTAGTGATAAGGAGGGAAAGCCCAATTTGAAGGATTATTTCACCCAATTTAAATCAATATTTACATCACTATTTAAGTATAAATAAGCTGTTTTTAGTCTTAAAATCCACAAGTCCTAAAGTCTTCTAATCCTAAAGTCTTCTAGTCCTAAAGTCCAAACTATAACCTATACCCCCGCAAAAACTCCTCAATACCCATGCGTTTTTTGCCTTCTAATTGTAACTCTTCAATGGCTAAATAGCCATCAGCACATTTAAAATATAGGTACTTTTTGCCGTCACTTTTATAGGCCTCTTCAAATTGAATAGTCTCGTCCGTTACTTTTGAAGTACGATATATTTTACAAACTTTACCATTCAAGGTTGTCCAAGCGGCTGGGTAGGGCGATAGCCCTCTGATAAAATCATAAATTGATTTAGTAGATTTCGTCCAATCAATCTCACAAGTTTCTTTAAAAATCTTAGGGGCGTGTTTTATTTCATCAGATTCTATCTGTGGTTCTTGAGGATAGTTGCCCGCTTCAATGGCTCTAACAGTCTTTAAAACCAATTTCGCTCCAATCTGCATCAAACGCACATAGACATCGCCCACGGTATCGGTCTCAGCAATTTGCTCGTGTTCTTGAAAAATGATAGAGCCAGTATCTATTTCATGCTTTAGAAAGAAAGTCGTAACACCCGTTTCGGTCTCGCCATTCATAATTGCCCAGTTGATAGGGGCTGCACCACGATATTGCGGTAAAAGCGAACCATGTAAATTGAACGTTCCTAAAGGGGGCATCGTCCAAACGGCTTCTGGTAACATTCTAAAAGCAACTACTATTTGTAGGTCGGCTTCATAGCTTTTTAATTCAGTTAAGAAATCTGGATTTTTTAACTTTTCAGGTTGTAATATAGGTATATGTGGAGCATTGGCTAATATATATTCTTTTACAGGCGACATACCGATTTTCAATCCACGTCCAATCGGTTTATCGGGTGCTGTAATTACCGCCACCACATTACAATTATTTTCAACTAAAGTTTTCAAACTCTCAACCGCAAAGTCGGGAGTACCCATAAAGATTATTTTCATAAGATTAATATTTTTATACCACGATTAATGTGGTATTGAGAATGCTGAATTTGTCCTTTAAAAATGATATTTCAGTGAAAGAAATGATTTTCCTTGTAATAGTTTTTAACTCACAGCTAAAGGCTCAAAGCTTATCGCTTCTTTATTTGAATACAAAATTTCTAAAAAAAACACAATTTGAAATTTCTCTTTGAAATCGAAATACGTTTTATTATCTTTGCTAACTCAATTCAGTAAAATATGCAACGAAAGACTCAATCAAGCAAAGTTAATTAGCTTCGAAATTTCTGCAAAGGTCATAAAAAATCTTGTAGAACGGTCGAAAGCCGTTCTTTTTGTTTGTAAAGAGTTGAAGATTATTATTTTCAGAATTGATATAACACTTGCTGGCAGCGATGTCAGTAATTTTTTTTGTATCAAATCAAAGAAGTTATGAATAGAAACGGCAAAAATCTAGGCTAAGGTTTTGGGTCAGTTTACATTAATACTTTGTAAAAAATAAAACAATGGGAAAAGTACAGTATTATACTCCAGAGAAGTTAGAGGAATTAAAAGCTGAATTGCAATATTTAAAATTGCAGGGTCGTTCGGATATGGCCAAGCAAATTGCGGAGGCTCGTGATAAAGGTGATCTTAGTGAAAATGCGGAGTACGATGCCGCAAAGGATGCACAAGGTTTGTTGGAATTGAAGATTTCTAAAATGGAAGAAATCGTTGCCAATGCCCGTGTATTGAACGAGACTAACATTGATACATCTAAAGTATCTATTTTATCAAAAGTAAAAATCAAGAATAAGAAAAACGGCATGGAAGTGGTTTATACCATCGTGTCGGAAGAAGAAGCAGACTTGAAAGCGGGTAAAATCTCTAATTCATCGCCCTTCGGAAAAGGACTATTCGGTAAATCAGTAGGTGACGTGGCAGAAATCCAAGCCCCAGCTGGAAAACTTGAATTTGAAATTCTTGAAATCAGTCGCTAGGCATTGTCTATTCTTTGATTTCATCTTTCTATAAAAGATTGTTATACAAATCTTGAATTAGCCATCGTTGATTTAATCAATGATGGCTTTTTTTTGTAGTTTTATACATTAATGAAATTTCAGGCTCAGTAGAATAGGCTGTGACTTGAACAAAAACGAAGGAACATTTTCATGCAATTTCTATATCCGTTTTTTCTTTGGGGACTTTTAGCCGCAGCAATTCCCTTAATTATTCACCTCTTTAATTTTAGAAGAACCAAAAAAGTGTACTTTACCAATGTTGCTTTTTTGCGGGCAGTCAATACTACCACATCGTCATTTCGTAGGTTAAAACACCTATTGATTATGGCTGCGAGAATGGCTTTTATTATCGCATTGGTTTTAGCGTTTGCTCAGCCATTTATTCCCTCAAAAAGTGGGAGCAAGGTGAAAATAGGAGGAATAACGAGCTTGTACATCGATAATTCGCTATCAATGCAAAACGAGCTAGATAAAAAAACGTATCTAGATAAAGCGATTAGCAAAACCGAAGAGTTATTACTTGCCTTTCCGCAAGGTTCAAAACTACAGTTAGTTACCAATGATTTCTCAGCCGACGAACACGCTATTGGTAATACTCAGCAAATCAAAGAGCGAACCACATCAATCAAGTTTACACATAGTCCTCGTACATTAGAACAGGTTTTGAATCGACAAAAAAACCTTGCATCCAAACATAACTCACAGGGCGGTAATCAATACGTTTGGTTTTCAGATTTTCAAAAATCAACTGCTGGAAACCTATCAAAACTTACGTTAGATTCCAACTCACACCTTTTTGTTGTCCCTGTACAGGCCAAAGCATTACAGAATATCTTTGTAGATTCTGTTTGGTTGAATACGCCTTTTGTGCGTGAAATGCAGGTAAATCAATTATCAGTTAAACTATTTAATACAGGCGAAAAAGCAGTAGAAAACCTGCCTGTAAAATTATTAATTGATGGTTTACAGGTTTCATCTACTATTGCTACTATCCCTGCAAAATCGTCTACTGTCAGTAACTTCTCTTTCAATATTCAAGGTAAGGGCTTTAAAAAAGCCAATATCTCTTTTGATGATACGCCCATTACTTTTGATAATGATTATTTCTTTGTGTTGAATGTTGCTCCTAAAATCAAGGTGTTACACTTGTTTGGACAAAATAGTGGAGATAAATATTTACCAGCAGTTTTTGCCAACGATAGCATTTTTGCTTTTAAAAGCTATGGGGCATCTAATATTGATGTGGGGATTTTCAAAACAGTAGACTTTATTATTTTAGAAGGCTTACAAAGTATTGAAGGAAGCATGAAGACAGCCTTGACAGATTTTGTAAGGGCAGGAGGTAGCTTAATGGTGATTCCTAATCAATCTCCTGATTTGAATAGCTATAATGCCTTTTTAAGTGTGTTCAATATTCGGAATATTCAGGATAAAAATATTAATACGGAATCTACACCGTTGGCAGAACCTGCCAAATCTTCTTCATTCTTTGCAGATATTTTTGATAATACTACTCAAAAAGAAATAATGCAAATGCCTAATCAACAAGCCGTAATCAATTGGCAAGCTGTTGGAGATAAACTATTGAGTTTTAGGAATAATCAAGCTTTCTTAACGGTTTCGCCAGTTGAAAAAGGAAAATTATATTTATTAGCGGCACCCCTAGCTATTCAATATGGTGAGTTTGCCAGAAACGCACTATTTGTCCCAATCATGTATAAGATAGCGGCTCAGAGTGTTATACAGGAACAAGCTGCCTTTTCTTTTGAGGCTAATACTATTGCTATCGTTCTAAACAATGTCAAAGCAGATTTGAATGGACGGAAATCTCTATTTACGCTAAAAAGAAATAAGATGGAATTTATTCCTGTACAGAATTTAGTTGGTAATACGCTAATGATAGAACTGCCCAAAGCCAATCAATTAAATGATAATCAAGTGTTGGAGTCGGGATACTATGAATTGTTGTTAGACGGACAACTACAGAAAGTATTAGCATTCAATCATGACCATAATGAATCAATGATGGATTTTTATAGTGTAAATGAATTGAAAAATATTTTTAGTAAAAACAAAAATATTGAAGTTTTTGATAAAATAGATGATGCCGACTTAGTAGATACCTTTAAGGAACAAAACTTTGGTATATCGTTGTGGAAATATTTTTTAATAGCCGCATTAGCTTTTTTATTGATTGAGATTGCTATTATAAAAATGATGAAATAATTCTTCTTAAATCAAGAATAAGTTGCTTTTGAATTAGCAAATGTTAATTTTGTGTAAGAGAAATTTATACTTTTGAGTATGTGAAGTTTTTATAGGACATTAGAAATTTATATGTTTTCTGGAATGTGGTATGGCAATTGTAATTTTCAATAGAATACCTGACGAATGTTAGTTTTCTTTCAAGCAAATGTTGTAGTATTATTACATTTAGTATTGCTAACTTTAAATATTGATTTCTCCTTTAATTAAATGTGAACCACTTGATTAACAAAACATAATTAGTAATAAATCTGTATTCTTACATATCAGAACTAACACAATAGTAAAATGCCAAATAACTCTATCGCTTTAATCGTTGACGATGAACATCTTAATCGCTTTTTAATGCGAAAATATTTACAGTCGTGTAATATTCCTTTTGACGAAGTTACAGATGGACAAGAGGCCATAGAATGGATTAAAAATAGTGAGCAAGATAAAATTATAGTATTGCTTGATTTGAATATGCCTGTAATGGATGGATATGAGTTTTTGGAATATACGGTAGATAACTATTTTGAATTCAAGGATAAAAAGATATTAATAATTGTAGTTTCAGCATCTGACTATACCGTTTTCAGAAAGAATGCTCCTCATGCTGAAATCATTAAATATCTCTCTAAGCCAGTAGGAAAGGAGTCTCTTCATGAAGCTATTTTACAAGCACAAGAATATTTTAATGCTATTGTATAACACTAAAAGTGTCTTTAAACAAAAATCCCTTTTAGCAGGAATGCTAAAAGGGATTTTTGTTTAAAGATGGGTAGTTTTCAAATAATTTGTACTAAAGTTTAACTATAAAAATATTAAATTGTATTCAAATAATTTTTTAAGACAATATATTATCTTGTTTTTGAGAAATAGAATATATTACTTCTATGAAAAGACTGATAAATTGTTTATTTTTAACGTATTATGTAGTACAAATAATATTAAAATTTATGAACGTGATGAATATAAAGCAACCAAATTTAAGATATTGAGGTACTTATATTTGAAATAATCTACCGACTAAACGATAAAGACATGTCTAGGATAGTACTCATTGAAGATGATTTACTTCTTGCTGAAAATACTAGTTTAATTTTAACGCTCAATGGCTATGAATGTTTTGTAGCCAATAGTAGTAAAGAGGGAATTTTGCTAATAGAAGAGATTATTCCAGACTTGGTGGTTTGTGATATTATGCTAGACTCAATGGATGGGTTCGACGTCCTGAGAATAATAAGGCAAGACAAGGGATTTATTAATTTACCTTTTATTTTCCTATCGGGCTTAGCAGATTTAACAGACAAGAGAAAAGGGATGAATCTTGGAGCCGACGATTTTTTAACAAAGCCTTATTCGTCAAAAGATTTAATTGAAACTATTCAAGCAAGGATAGAAATAAGCTCAGCTAAAAAAGTAAACGCTGCGATTGAAACAAGGAAAAATGCCATTGATGTATTCTACCAAATTTCTACACACGAATACCTAACACCCTTGAATGGCATCATCAACTTTGGTACGCTCCTTGAAGAGATGATTAACCAAAATGATTTAAAAGATGCCAATAGTATTGTAAAAGCTATCCAAGTTTCTGGTCAAAGGATGCTTAGGGTAACTCGTAAACTGTTGTGGTATAATCAATTAGCACATAGGGTAGACCCTTGGGGAAATTCTCACAGCAAAGCAAATGTGGATGTTTCTGAGTTGCACCAAACCATTTTCGATTTCTTAAAGAATAGTACAAATATCCAATTTGATATTTCTTTTAAAGGTGAAAGCTCTTTTTGGTTTGGTTGTGACAGAGAATTGCTAGAGCAAATGCTTACTGAATTACTTCAAAATGTAATTCAGTATTCTGACCCTAGGTTCGAAATACGTTCTGAAGCCTTTTCAGAAAATAATATGTTTGTATTAAAAATAACAAACTATTATAAAGGCTCATATTCTATGAGTACAGCGTTGATAAAACCCTTTTATCAGGCACATTACTCTAAAGATATGAATGGCTCTGGATTGGGTTTATACATTGTAAAGGAATGGGCTACCAAACAAAGGGGAAGTTTAGAAGTGAATACAAATGCTAATATTTTTGAGGTTATCCTCAAAATCCCAGTATTACAAATTGATTAAAATTTACAATGAATAGGGAAGTCTAAGTATAAAAGTACTTCCTTTGGATTGATTACTACTAAAGTTGAGATCACCCCCTAATTTTTTGGTGAATTCTTTGGTGATAGTTAATCCTAAGCCTGTACCTTCAATGTTCAAGACATTATTGGCTCTAAAGAAAGTTTCAAATAAATGTTCTTGGTCTTCTGGAGGAATACCTATCCCATAATCTTTTACGGTAATGGAAAAAAATGAAGGATAATACTTTAAATGAAGCTCTGGCTCTTGGGCATTAGCAGAATATTTAAAGGCATTGTTGACTAAATTACTGATAATATGGCTTAATAAAACAGGGTCAGTAGATATTTCCTTGTATTCTTCGCTCAAGAACATCCTTAGTTTCCTACCATCTTTTCTATTGGTGTAATATTGACTATTAATATCATTCAAGAATTTATTAATGTTAATAGGGTGAGGTTTAACAGGCAATTTCCCGTCCGCAGTTTTGCCAATGATTAAAATATCTTTCAACATGCCCTCTAGTCGACTAGTCTGGAGGATTATTTTGTCGATATGCATTTTAATTTTATGTTTTAGAACATTATCGCCAACAATCTGTTTGGTGTGAAAATCCAATAAGTCAGCACTTGTGACAATGGCCGTAATGGGCGTTCTGAATTCATGAGAAGTCAGAGAAATAAACCTTGATTTTAGGTTACTAATTTCCTTTTCTTTAGCAAGAGAGATTTCTAATTTTCGTAAATTCTTACGGTCTTCCTCTGCAATCTTTCTTTCTGTAATATCAAAAGATATTCCATTATACGTGATTTTATCTTCTTTAATTATCGGACTTGCTAGTCCCTGAAACCATTTTTTCCTACCATCTCTTGTTTCTATTTCTCCTTCATAGTTCCATTCTTTTTTGTTGAGAATAGCCACTGCGATAGAGTTGAAGAAAGCATTCCTTTCTTTATGAGAAATTTTTATTTTTGATGCCCAGTCTTTATCATTTATCAAAGTCCCAAATATCTCATGACCTTTATCGCTTAAATAAGTGAAATAAGAAGAACCATCAGGTTCAACACAGAATTGGAAAACAATACCTGGCGAGTTTTTAGCTAAATCGCTAAACATTTTTTCGCTTTGTTGTAATTGCTTGTCCGCTAGTTTACGCTCGGTAATATCTGTTAATGAACCAGCCATTCTTGAAGGACGATTTTCTTCATCCCACGTAGCTTGCCCACGAATTAAAAACCATCGATAAATATCTGTTGTAGTTTTTAGCCTAAACTCATGATGAAAAATATCATGTTGTTCAAGGTGTCTGTTAATAGCAGAAGTAACCGAATCTACATCATCATTGTGGCTCGATTCTTTCAAAAAAGTAAGAAATGGAATATTGAGGTATATTTCATCATGAGGGTACCCCAACATATCCCTAAATCTATGAGATAAATAAGTGATATTGTGCGCAATATCCCAATCCCAAATTCCGTCACTAGACCCTTTTACGGCGAGGTCAAATCTTTCTTTGCTGATATTCAGCTCAATAGCAGAGAGTTTTTGATTACTAATATCCGATAACGCCATTACCAGTCCATAGTTCTGATTCGTTTTGTTCTCTATGGGGTATAATCTTACGTAATACCAGTTCGTTGTGCCATTGGGTTGGGGGAAATTGATTTCATATTCAATCTTCTTGCCTTCCAAAACGGTCAGCATCATTTTCTGAAGGATAGGTTTTCTTTCTTCAGGGAAATAATCTAAGATAGGAGTTCCTATTTTCGCTTTTTTATTGGCATTAAAGAAGTTCTGCGAAGAAATATCGCTAGCAATTTTATTAAATGAAACTACATCTAAATGATTGTTAATAAGGATGTAGCCAGTATCAGTTGTGTTAAAAATAGCTTGGAGGTTTGCTTCAGATTCCCATAATTTTTGTTCCGCAATTCTTTGTTCAGATACGTCTCTCAATAATAAGGCAGCCCCTACTATTATTCCATTTTTTGAGATAGGATTTGCTTTAATTTCAAAATGTATTTCTTCGTCACCATTAGGCTTTAAATCGGGTAGTTGCAAATCAGTCGTAAAGTGTTCCCCTTGGAATACTCTATCGTACAAATCTTTCCAAAATTCTTTTAGTGCATCAGGCATTGGAGTTTTAAATACTGAATCGCCAATATTATATTTAGTCTCTAATGAAAAATCCAAACTCTTTAGGAATGCATTATTCATAGTGATTAACCGATAATTAGTATCTATACTCCAAATACAATCGTCTGTACTGTTAATCAAAGCCTCGTAATTACTTTTCTTTAATTCTAAATCTCTAGCGATTTTGATAACATCCGTAACGTTTTCTACTAAAGATAATATAGAAATCACTTTGCCATTTTCATCTTTTAAGATAGAATTGTGCCAATTACAATAAATAGTTTCTCCTGTTTTTGTTAGATTTCTATTTTTTGAAGTCAGCCTATTTACTCTTCCACTCAGCATTTCATCAGCATACACGCTTACTTTAACGACATCACTTTCGTGAATAATATTTATTTCAGATAATGATTTTCCCACAATTTCAAAGGCTTTCCAGCCAAAAATCACTTCCGCTTGTTCTGACCAACTTTTTATGGTCAAAGTACTATCCCAATTAATTACCCCTAATGGCGAGTTCGTATAATGAAAGTTAAGTTCATTATTTAGCGACTGTAATTGTTTTTCATAGTTTTTTTGGTCAGTAATATTGGTCAATGAAATCATTACACCAATAATTTCATGAAAAGAATCCCTAATTGGGAAAAACAGAACCTTATACCACCTATCACCACTAACAAAGGGAATAAACATTTCTGTTTTTATTTCTTCGCCAAGGATAGTTTTAGCGAAGTGTTCGTTAATAAGGCTATGTGTGGAAGGATGCGAGTAGTCAAATATATTCGCTCCTTGATGGTATTCTTTGTGTAATAATTCCCTAACTCTCTTTTGAAAAATCTTATTAGAATCGATGATGTTTTTATCTTTATCTAATAAAATAATAGAATCTAGGGTGTTGTTTACATAAGTAGAAAGGATTTTCTCTGAATGAAGAAGCTCCGATTTTTTATTAAATAAAGATTGAGCTTGTCTCGCCAGAATCTGCAAGCTATTAATTTGTCGGGAGCTTAATTTTAATATTTTAGTATCAAGAATACACAGAGTGCCTAGTATAAATCCTTTTTGATTTTTGATGGGAATACCTAAATAGAAACGCACATAAGGCTCACCTATCACGAAGGGATTATTTTTGAAGCGGTCGTCATTAAGTGCATCTTCCACTAGGACCATAGACTCTGTTTGGATGATGTGCTTACAGAAAGAGTCATTGCGAGATACTTCGCAAAAGTCAATACCAATTTTTGATTTAAACCATTGGCGGTCTGAATCCATAAGGCTAATCAAAGCAATAGTAGCACCACTTATCTGTATACCTAAAGTGATTATATCATCAAAATCTTGGTCGGCGGGAGTATCAAGTAAATTTAATTCCTTTAGGGCGGACAAACGAAGGATTTCATTTGAAGAAATTTGACTATCTTCCATTACTATTGTTTATATAGGTTAAATCACATCTTAGGGCCTACTCTTTAATACTTATTTAGCAGTACAGTATTTTTAGCAGTTATATTATTTATTGTACTTCAGCAATTACATTTTGAATAGCATTTACCAAATCTTTGCCTCTGATAGGCTTTGTTAAATATTCATTGGCTCCGCTTTTTATTCCGTTTTCATAATCAGAATTTTCAGCATGTGCAGATAGTAAAATAAAGGGTAAATTAGCCCACTTTTCTTCGGCACGGACATTCTTCAAAAATAGTAAACCATTCATACGGGGCATTCTTATATCAGAAACAATTACATCTATATATTCATTTTGAAGAATTTCCATCGCTTCTTCACCATCCTCAGCAGGGATGACGGTAAAATCAAATAACTCTAAAATCTCAACGTAATTGTTCCTAAGAACAACGTCGTCTTCAACAAATAATATTTTAGTTTTCATTGTGTGATTTATAAAGTAAGTTTTTCATAAATAAATGGTTAATTAATTTACAATAATTTTTGTCTTCTTCAAAGAAAGAGTTTACAAATTTTAATAAGGAAGTTTTAACGTAAATATACTTCCAACTCCTTCCTCGCTTTCAAAATCTATCGTTCCGCCTAGTTTTTCGGTAAATTCTTTGGCAATACTTAATCCTAAGCCCGTACCCTCTGTACTAATTACATTCGTTGCCCTGAAGAAAGTTTCAAATAAATGTTGTTGATCTTTTGCCGGAATACCCATTCCATAGTCTTTAACAATGATAATAAAACAATGTTCATTGTAGAGTAACTGAACCTCAGGACTTTTGTTTACCCCGCGTGAATATTTAAAAGCATTACTGATTAAATTATTCATGATATGGAGTAATAATGATTCATCAGTCAAGATTTCTTTCTCTTCTTCTGGCAAAATCATGGTTAGCTTTCTGTCCTCACGAAGGTTAATATATAATTCTTTGGTTAATTTTTCTAAAAAGGCTTTAATAGCTATCGCTTTAAGCTTTACAATGATTTTGCCTTCGGCGGTTTTTTCTAAGGTTAGTACATCCGCCACAATGCCCGTCAGTCTATCCACTTGCGAGGTTATATGATTAATGTGCTCCTGTATTTTATTTTTTATGAACTCATTCCCTACCTTTTCCACATACAAGGTTAATAAATCTGCACTACCTAAAATACCCGCAAGGGGTGTGCGGAACTCATGTGAGGTTAATGAAATAAACCTTGATTTAAGAAGATTTAATTGCTTTTCTTTCGTCAACAAAACCTCTAACTTCTGAAGATTCTTCGCATTTTGTTCTGCTATTTTGTACTGATTGATATCTTGGAAAATACCATATACTCTTTTTACTTTTTCGCCTTCCAATTCTGCTTTTCCGATAACTTTTACCCAAGTTCCTTCATGTTGAGCATTCACAATTTGTACTTCAATTTCAAATGCTGTACCTAGTTGAATACAATTGTGAACAGCATTGGTGATGAGCTGCCGACTAATTCCTTCTTTATAAAATAACAAACTTTCTTCAATAGTTGGTTGAAGATTATAGGGTATATCGGCAATTTCTTTGATTACTTTAGACAAATAAATGGTATTAGAAGCCACATCTATAGACCACCCACCCACACGTGCTACTCTATTGCTTTCTTCAAGCAAATCTCTTGTTCTTTTTAGTTGTTCCTCTGCTAGCTTTATATCAGTGATGTCTTGAAAAGTACCATATATTCTTTTTTTAGTTGGAATGCTGAAATCAGCTTTGCCGATTACCCTTACCCATATTTCTCTGTTTTTAGCTGTAATCAATTGTACTTGCACATCGAATGGTGTTTCAAATTGAATACAATCAGAAAAAACTTTCTTGATTTTTTCTCTGCTATAACCTTCTTTATAATGGCTTATGCCATCTGAAACATTAACAGTAGTAGCGTCTTCATCAAATTCATGTATTTCTCTTGTAATCTGTGACCAAGAAGCAATATTAGTATTGATGTCTGCCTCCCAACCGCCTATTCGTGCCACTTGATTGGTTTCCTGAAGGACATTTCTAGTTTGCTTCAATTCCTCCTCTGCTATTTTCCTATCTGTAATATCGCTCATATAACCATGCCATATTACACTATCACTCAATCGTTCGGGTGTTGAAGTTGCCTTTAGCCACCTCTCTTTTTGTGAAGGTAAAATTACCCTAAACTCAATATCTGTTAAAGCTAAGGTTTTGTAGGTTTTTTGAATTTCCTTCATCACCATTGCATAGTCCTCAGGGTGTATGAGTTTAAACAATGCTTTAGTCCTTTCTTCAGGATTTAATTTTTCTAATCCCTGCGAATAAATGAGCTGTCGAGAAACATACGAGAAAAAGTAGCGATTGTCATCAAAAAGTTGAAATTGATACAATGTTCCTGGTACTTGCTTGGCTAAACGCTCCAACAATTTTGATGATTTCTCTCTGGCAATTTCAGATTTTTTTAACTGATTTATATCTTGAAAAGTACCATATACTCTCGTACAAACACCATTAACGAAATCAGTTTTAATAATACTTCGCAGCCAAATATGTCGTTGCCTAGCAGTAATAATCTCTAATTCCAAATTAGACGTAATCCCTTTTTGAATACCTTTTTTTAGCGCCATCAAAAAGGTTTTTTTACTCTTAGTTTTGAAAAACTTAAGAATTTTTTTCAAATCAGGACTGAACTCACTCGGTAAATCATAGATTTTTCGAGTAGTATCTGACCAGAACAAAATTTTACTGGCAGGGAAATATTCCCAACCTCCTATATTAGCTACTTCACTGACTTCTTCTAATAACTCTTTGGTTTGTTTAAGTTGGTTTAATGAATCTACTTTGGCTGTAATATCATTAATTACCAAAATCGTTTCTTTATTATAAGGGTGAATACTAGAATTGATGCTTGTCCAATACCATGAACCGTCCTTTCTTTTTAGTCTTATTTCAAGATTAACAAAGGGAATACCCGTAGCAATCGTTTTCCTAACGGCCTGAAGTGCTGGTGCAATGTCTTCATCTAGTACAAAATCTAAATACAATTTGCCCAATATTTCATCAATGTCATATTGATATAGTGTTGTAACGTTTGGCGATACAAAGGTGATGATTCCAAGGTGATTTACTGAAATCAGTAAATCGGTCATGTTTGAAACCAAAATAGATAAATCGTTCTCCGTCTTTATTAGTTCAGAGACATTATGACCTACGCAAAGTATCTCAATTGTTTTTCCTTCTTCGTTTATCAGCCCTGTAAACTCCCATTGATTCGTTATTATTTCTTGTTGCTTATTCTTTTTTCGAAGAATTACTTTAAAAGGTTTTGAAGGATACAAAAAGCATTTTAAGACAGTCTCCTGACAAATCGCTCGGTCTTCTTCAATAATTGATAATAATCTATTTGTACCTAAAATTGCTGTTTTATCAACACTAAAAACCTTATGAAAATAATCATTAATATAGGTGTAATTTCCATATAAATCTGTTTTTACTACATACAAAAACTCACTGTTTATAATAGATTCGCCTATAGATGTATGAAAATTATTATCTGCTTTTTGTGGAGGACTAACGTCATGCTGTAGGGTGTTTGCACCTAATATTTTACTAATGTTTCCATCCGCATCATATATATGCTTTAAGGAGCAACTCATGTTGATAATACTCCCACCTTTATGGACATAATAGGTAGTGATAGCATCAACATAACATATAGTGTTATGGTTATTTGATGAGAGGAGGGAAAGCTCTTTCTCTTTAAAAATATCTAACCATTGATTTTGTAGGATGTTGTATTCCGTATCTGTATGATAACCAAGTATAGATGCTAACTTAGGGTTTACCCAACAATCGCTATGAGTTTTGGCATCCCAAAACCAAAATCCATCAAGTGCAAATTCTTGAATAAAGTCAAAAATGGTTGAATCAGCTTGAATAAGTGCTATAAGCTCATTTTTTAAATAATTTGCCATATTTATAAACTTATATTACTTGCAAATTTATGACAAAAGTTATCATAAGATAAAATGTTTTTACGCTAAGTAAGAAAACAAAGTAAATTATTTGAATATTAAAATTAGAGGCTTATGTTCAGCAATTTAATTAAAAGGAAGTCTATTTACAATGACGAAAAGTAAATTATAATCAATCCTTTTTTGTGTTTATGTGATGGCTGTAGGTAGGAGTAATAGAGTGTAGAAAAAGTAAGTTAAAAGGCTAAAAAATAAAAATTAAATAATTGATTTTCAGGTAGAAACGTTAATGAAAAATTGCTATTGTTCTGAAAATAAGGGCGATAACGTTGTTAGGGTGCCAGTAGCTTTCTACTCTTATTTGTATCATTAGAGAGGGACTTAAGTTCCTCTCTAATAATACAAATAAAGATGTAAAAAGACAATATGCTATACTTAAATGCTATAAGGAAATATGAGCGTAAATTTACACCCTTTTCCTTCTTCACTTTCAAAACTAATTTCACCATGTAGCTTTTCCGTAAATTCTTTGGCAATATTCAATCCTAAGCCCGTTCCCTCGGTTTTTATTACATTACTAGCTCTGAAAAAGGTTTCAAATAAATATTTTTGCTCAGTTTGTGGAATGCCTATCCCGTAATCTTTTACATTAATACAAAAATGATTATCAAAATAAGTTAAATGAATTTCGGGGTTCTGGTATATGCCTCTGGAATATTTAAAGGCATTGCCAATCAGGTTATTCATGACGTGCCGTAAGATAGACTCATCTGAAATTATTTCTTTTTCTTCACTAGGAAGAAATAATGTTAGGCTTCTATGTTCATTGGGTTGATATTGAAATTCCTGAGCAATATTTTCAAGAAACTCTTTAATCAACAAAGGCTGTTTTTGTAAAACAATTTTGCCTTCTGCGGTCTTTTCTAAGTTTAATATATCGGTGATAATCCCTGTTAGCCTATTAACCTGCGTAATAATATTATCTAATTGTTTATTCGTTTTAAATTTTATTTGGGCATCTTCTATTTTGCTAATGTAAACATCTAATAATTCCGTACTTCCCAAAATGACTGATAAGGGCGTTCTGAACTCATGAGATGTGAGCGAGATAAATCTTGATTTTAGCTGATTTAATTGCTTCTCTTGGGTCAGAAGGATTTCTAAATTCTGTATATTTTTTTTATTCTCTTCCGCTATTTTAGACTGGTGAATATCTTGAAATGTGCCAAAAATTCGTTTGATTTTGTTGTCTTCCATTTCAGGTTTTCCTATCAGCTTCACCCAAATTTCTTTTTGTGTGGTAGTTATTACTTTAGTTTCTACTTCAAAGGGTGTTCTATATTCTATGCAGTTCTGAATGGCATTTTCTATTAATTCTCGGCAAAAGCCTTCTTTATAAAAAGCAATTCCCATTTCAAAGGTGGGATTAAAATCTAGGCTCACTTCAAGAATCTCTTTTATTACATCAGACCAATAAATATCCCCTGTGGCTACATCAAATGACCAGCCCCCAATTCTGGCTAGCTTATTGGTTTGTTCTAATAAAGCTTTTGTTTTCTTGAGTTGTTCTTCAGCAAGCTTTGCTTCTGTAATATCTTGAAAAGTACCATAAATTCTTTTTCTATTTGAATCTGAAAAGTCTGCTTTACCTACGCTTCTCACCCATATTTCTTTGCCAGTGACCGTAATGAGTTCAAGCTCAACATCATAGGGTGTTCCCCAATTAATACAGTTTTCTATGGCATTGGCTATCACCCTTCTACTTTTATCATCTTTATAAAAATTAATCCCGCCTTCAATAGTAGGTTGATACCATTCATCAAGCTCATGAATCTCTTTCGTAATTTTAGACCAATACAACGTACCTGTGCTAATATTAAGCTCCCATCCACCAATTTTAGCTACCTGATTAGTCTCTTGCAAAAGTGTCTTGGTTCGGGTTAACTCTATTTCTGCGTGTTTTCGGGCTGTTATATCATTAAGTACCATGATGGTTTCCTTGTTCAGCGGATTGATACTAGAATTGATATTTGCCCAGTAATAAGAACCATGTTTTTCTTTTAACCTAATTTCTAGGTTTTTAAACGGCACACCTGAAATCAATGCGTTTTTTATCGCATGTATGCCTGTTTCTAAATCTTTATGATGAATGAAATCCGCATAAAATTTCCCTACTATTTCGTTTACTTCATAATCGTATAGCTTTGTAATATTGGGTGAAACGTACGTAATAATACCACGATTATTGACAGAAATTAGTAAATCTGTCATGTTTGCTACCAATACTGATAAATCATTCTCTATCTTAACATGATCAGAAACGTTGTAACCGATGCATAATATCTCAAAAGGTTTGCCTTCATCATCTATTAGGGCTGTAAATTCCCATTGATTAGTAATGATTTCTCTATGTTTATTTATTTTTCTTAGAAAGACAGAAAAAGGAGTAAGTGGACTCCTAAAGCATTTCATAATAGTTTCTCTGTATACTTCATGGTCATCTTTAATCACAGAGAGCATAGCGTTTGTTCCTAGCAAAGATTCTTTATCAGAACAAAAAAACTGATGGTAGTTGTCGTTAATGAAATTATAATTATCATAAATGTCGGTTTTCATGACAAATAAGACATTACTGTTTTTGATAGACGTACCTATTGATTTATAAGTTTTATCAGAAGTTACCTGTGGGAATTCATAATGTTGGGCAAGTGTATTAGCACCCAAAAGTCTATGAGGATTTCCTTCACCATCATAGAAAATCTTACAAACACAGTTCATCGCCACTGTTGAGCCATTTTGATGAATATACTTCAATAAATACTCAGGATACGGAGTATTATTAGCAGTTAGTCTAGTAGGGTTTAATAAATCATTATCAATGAAAAAGCCTATTAATTGATTTACAAATACAGAATACTCAAAAATAGCATTGTAGCCTAATATCAATTCAATTTCTGAGCTTATCCAGCAGAAATTTGATACCTCCAAATCCCAAAACCATAAACCGTTTTTCGCATTTTTTTGAACAAAATCATAAAGTTCTTCATCATTTTTTAGATGAAGGTCTAATTCATTCTTTAAGTAGTTTGTCATAACATTAAAAAATATCTCGTCGTAAGGAAAGAAAACAGTTTTATCTCCTCTTATTGGTTAGAAAGAGTGAAAAACACAGAGGTAAAATGGTTTAATAATATTAATTGTAATTTAAATATACTCTTAATTTATGCAGATACAGTGATTTATGCAATAATAAATTAAAGCAATCTCGATATAGGGTAAGTTTTGGATAAAAACAGTATTGATTATACTTAGTACCAATAAGGCTTTTTTGATGAAATACGCTATTGTTTAAATACAAAATATGTTGAAAATAATTATACTTTCAATCAGGTTACTGGCAGCAATATTATATCATTAAACCTGTTTTTTATCGAGAACAGAAAATAGGGGATGTCGTTTTGGGGTAGGCAATGATGAACTTATACTTATTAATAATCTTTTGCTTGAAGCAGAGTTATTCAGTAAAATGCTTATCCTTAAGAAGTGACATCAGTCCCTTCTCAAGGATAAATTCAAATTTTATAGGGTTGTCAATAAAACAATTATTTAAGCTGTACCTTTTACTAAAGCTTTTAATACATCATCATTTACATTGCCAAATAGTGAAATCCCAGCCGCACCATTTTTTAACGCCAACTTGATGCCTTGAACAATTTCGTCATTACTATCAAAATCGGGTAAATACAAGCCAGCATATAATGGAAATTTTCCATGTAATGCCTTTACGCCTTCTTCTACGGCATCGCCAATCCAACTTACGTCTTCTTTATAAAACTTATGGTAAATCATTGGGCATACAGCCGATAAATTCCAATTTACCCAATCTTGTCTTACAATTCTTTTAGCTACTTCTGGCGTAGGGAAAACTGCCGCAGTAATAGGTTTCTTAAAGCTTGCCGCCGTTTTAGCTAAATGATTTACCAGACGAGTAACATTGTCATATCTGAATTTACGCCAAGATAAATTTTGGTCGGGATTCTCTACCGTTTTGATGTCAATCCCTTTCAATTCTTTGAATTTAGCCTGACAAACATCACAATAGCAAAAATCGTATTCAGGCAATTCTTGATTTTGTTTGATACCATATACTTGCCATAGATTTACCGCTAAAATTACATCGCAGTACCGTACATAATCTAGATGAATACCATCTACATAAGGCCTGCTCAATTCCGTTTTAACAACATTTTCTAAGTAGTCTCTTACCTCAGGACGTGACGGACAGAGCCATCTATAATAGTTTACATAAGGAGGGTTAGTAGCACAAGATTCCCCCTTGCGGTTGATAGCATACCATTCTGGATGAGCCTTCAAAAGACTTTCTTCACCTCTATTCAATGTCCAAATCCAGCGATGAGTAGTTAATCCTTGTTTTTTGGCAATTCTAAAATGTTTTTCATCGTCGGCTTCAAAGAAAACACCCGTGATGCCATGTGCTTTATATTTTTTATAACGTTCAGTAAGTACGTCTTCTGTTTCCTTATGGTCAGGGTTTATCCAAACCCAGTTTTTTAGTTGAGTGCTTTTTTTCTCAGGAACTAAAGGGCGTGCTTGAAGTAAATTAGCACTTTGCCCAACAGCTAATGCTCCTAAGCCCATTTGTTTTAAGAAAGTACGTTTTTCCATTGCTTTGTTTTTTGTTGAAGATTGTTACAATTATAAAGACTTCAATTTGCTTATCTTGAGGAGGCTGTCCTGATTGAGGAATATTTTATTGTTTTCGGCTTTGTCAATAATCGTTATTACAAAAGCTTGACTAGTAGCTTCTATTTCGATGCTGTGTACTAATTCGCTAGTTTTAAGAACAGTAGGGTCTATCGCCAAAAGCGATAATTCTTTGGCATACTGGTGATTTTTAGCAAAGTACTCCTTTTGGTGATGATAAATATCCCAAGCTATTTGTTTTACTTTTTCAATGTCAGGGATAGAGAAATCAAAATCTTCTGCCCCTACTTTTTTATCAGAAAACACTAAGTAGCCCCAATTTTCGGGCATGTGCATGTCAATTTTACCTTGTGGAGACCAAACCCAATTGTATTCTGGAAGCACACCTTGTCCATCTTCTTTTTTCTTGCGACTATACTTACCCGCCTGCACATCATGATTCCATTCAACCCTTGAAAAATTTATTCGCCAAAGCGACAAATCCTCTGGTTTGTTTAAATAATTATCTAAGCTGATTGAAGCAAATGGAATCGCCATTTCTATTACCCAACGTTTATCCGTGTCTGTGGCATTGTTTACTGTTCCCTCTATACTTACCGCTGTCTTAAGTTGTTTAATATCCCAACTTATCAAGGCATTGCCACCATTTCTGTAGGGCTTTGGCAGAAATAAATCAAAGGTATTGTTGATAGCGTTTATTTCTAATTCAAAGTAGTTTTGGGCATCTCCGTCTGGATCAATAAAAACTTCAAAGTCGTTTTCTAAAAAAACAATCTGATCTTTTTTGTTTTGATACGCCCAGATATTTTTTTCTTCAAGTTCAGCAGCTATATAAAGATGCGTATCATCCCATAAAAGCTTAGCCCTAGTAGCTTGCAAAGGCTTAGGCTTTTTATCTCCTTCAATATCCACAAAAAAACTTGTCCACTTAGCTTTTTGCCATGCTGGTTCAGAGAGCTTACCGTCAATTTTTAGGGGTTCTGTACTTCGGAAACAATGGTATTGAAGAGGTTCAGGAACAACTTGGGCGAACGAAGAGCACAGTTTCAACCCAATTATCCCAGTAAGGAATAATTTTTTCATATACATTAAATTTGGATAATTGTCGCGATTTTGCTCGTTGGATATACAAAACCACGAATCGCTTGTAATAATTAGTTAAACAAAGTAAGGATTAATTACTTCTAATTACTAATTATAAGGGAAGGAAAAGCCTATAAATACTCAATAAACTAGTAAAATAGGCATAAATGACTAGAAAATAGGAGAGGTTTGTTTGATTTAAAAATCAAATTCGGTATTATATTGCTTATTGTTGATAATTAATTAATAATAATTAATCTTAATCAATCAACCATTATCGCAATAGCGTAATACTTCCCTGACTGTTATAAGTAGTGCCATCATTGAGTTCTACCTCTACCTCATAGGCGTATATGCCTGCGTCTGAAGGTAAACCATTGTGTGTGCCATCCCACCCGTAACTTGCTTGTGAAGGAACAATGTTTTCTTTCCAGAAAATAACTTCTCCCCATCGGTCAAACACTTTCATGTTTTTGATTTGTTTGACACATCCAGAGGCAAAAGCGTAAAAAATGTCATTGTTACCATCATTATTAGGCGAAAAGGCATCTGGTAGAAAAACCAACCCACAACTCCTTACGGAAATATTGGCTACTTTTATTTTCTCACATGCTTTGCCGTCTAAACTACTTACATAAACAGAATATTGTCTGGTTGTTGTGGGGCTAGCCCACGTTTCCGCACAATTAGCACAACTTAAATCAGTCGTGGGTTGCCATAAATAAGAATAATTCCCCGTAGTGGATACAATGGCTTTTAGGAGTACTTTATCACCCGAAAGGATACTAAAATCTTTATTTTGTAGGGTGACATCAAAGTCAATCACTTTCAGGTTAGTAGTAACAATACTATCGCATTGCCCAGCATTCTTAATTGTTGTAGTATATACACCTGTGGCATTATAAACTTCAGGGCCAACCTTTAAAGTAGTACCTGCACAGATGACAATATCTTGATATTTTTTAAGAAGCGGATTGACGGTAAGATTCAAGGTGACGGTACTGTCGCAAATATTAGTCCTTTGTATATTTTCAATAAATGTACCGCTTGTTTTGTAATCCTTAGTACCAAGGGTATATTTTTCGCCTTCACAAATTTTAGCAGTTATTGTATTATACGGGTGTTGGTATTTAATGGTATAGTCTAAGTTTAGTTCGCAAGAAGGGTCTAAGCTCGACTGTGGAAGTATTTTAACTGAATATTTATCTCCTAATTTTGCTAATACTTTAATAGAAGGGGTGGTTTCGCCATTGCTCCATGTATATTTTTCAAAACCATCAGGAGCACTTAATGTCATATAACCATCAGCATCTGGACAAGCGGCAATAGGTTTTACTTCTGATTTCAAACATTGTGCATCAAAATATGCATAGCCAAAATGTTTTTGTTTTGTACAACCATGAGCCGTCACTTCAATATTAATTCTTTTTCCAATATAGTTTAACAAGTTGATAGAGCCAACCGTCCAGTTGCGGTACTCGATATTACCCCCACTATTATAATTTTGGACACTAAAATTAGAAGCAGTTCCAGACCTTGAAAGTTGGATGTTAAAATTACTACAAGTCAACGGGTCACCGTTTTCATCCGTAATGCTGATATTGAAGGCTGGTTTTTGTGCATCAGTATGGTTGTTATTATCATTTTGAAGAATAACTGCAAACTTATATTGAAACAAGGTGTTGTCTTGTGTCACCATAAAAGAAGTTCTTAATCGATGATATACACCTCCAGGCGTAGTTTCGGTTGTATTCCCTAACTGAATCGAATAATTACTTCCAGGTGCTACCATCGAAATTCTTTCATTCGTTATTTTCGGGTCAAAACCACTTGAACTATTGGTAATCTTATAAATTCCTCCAGATTGTTCAGGACCAAACTCTGTCTTTGTGCCATTATCAGTAACGGTTCCTGAAGTAACAGTCCAACCACTAATATTACCAAGCTCAAAACCGATATTTGTACAGTCTGTTTGTGCAAAACTGTAAACAGTTGATAAAACAAAAAATATGCTAATGAATAAAAGTTTTTGCATTTCAATCAGGTTATGAAATAATCCAACAGAATTTTAACTCATGAATTTACAAGAGAGATCATTATTAATTTTAAGCTGTAGGTAAGGTATAAATCTTAATAAAAGGGAGCAATGTGTAGTAATTATATAGACAGGTAAAGCAGTAGAAAGCGTTGCATGGAAGAATTAGATTTACTAATCAGGATAAAGTTATAAAATCTATTGATTAATTTAAGTAATTGAACTAAAAATTTAGCTTTCAAGGCTATAGACTCATCAAGTGTAATTGACAATATGACATACTTTAATATTGATAGTAATAAAAAGCAAACTTTTGACGCCATCGTGATTGGCTCTGGAATTAGTGGAGGGTGGGCTGCAAAAGAGTTAACAGAAAAGGGTTTAAAAACGTTGGTTTTAGAACGAGGGAGAGATGTAAAACATGTAACCGACTATCCAACTACTATGATGAACCCTTGGGAGTTTGAACATCATGGAAAAGTACCATTGGCACTCCATGACGAATATAAAATTCCACGCGACCATTATATTTTCGGAGAAAGTACCTTACATTTTTTAGTAAAAGATGCAGAACAAGAATATATTCAAGATGACCCTTTTACTTGGATGCGAGGTTACCAAGTAGGAGGGAGGTCGCTACTATGGGCAAGACAAACTCAACGATGGAGCAATTTTGATTTTGAAGGGCCTGCTCGCGACGGATTTGCGGTAGATTGGCCTATTCGCTATGCAGATATTGCTCCTTGGTATAGCTATGTTGAAAAATTTGCAGGAATTACAGGTAATAAAGATGGTTTACCTGAATTACCAGACGGCGAGTTTTTAGCACCCCACGAAATGTCATGTGTTGAAAAACATTTTAAACAGCAAGTGGCTAAAAACTATGCAACCAGTAGGCATGTGATTATCGGAAGAGCAGCGCATATTACTGAAAGCAAGCCCATTTATGTAAAGCAAGGGCGTGGAAAATGTCAAAACCGTACTTTATGCGAAAGAGGCTGTCCGTTTGGGGGATATTTTAGTAGTAATGCTTCCACGATTCCTTGGGCAGAGAAGACAGGGAATCTTACCCTTCGCCCGCATTCAGTTGTACATTCTATTATCTATGATGAGCAAAAAGGCAAAGCTAAAGGGGTGAGGGTAATAGATGCTATTACTCGAGAAATGACGGAATTTTATGCGAACATCATTTTCTTGAATGCCTCTGCCATCAATTCTAATCTTATTTTGTTGAACTCCATTTCAAAGCGTTTTCCAAACGGCTTAGGGAATGATAATGGACTATTGGGTAAATACATTGCTTTTCATACCTATCAAGGCAGAATTTCAGCCGAGTATGATGGGATGTTAGATGCTACGACTGACGGTCGTAGACCCAATGCAAGCTATATACCAAGGTTCAGAAATGTATTCAAACAAGAAACTGACTTTCTAAGAGGTTATGCTGCTGGCTTTTCCGCTTCGAGGAGTCCTATTCAGTCTTATGATGAAATGGGCGAAAACCTGAAAAGGGACTTGTTGAAGGATGATTTAGGCTTGTGGAAAATAGGCTCACACATGATGGGCGAAACCATTCCTAAAGAAGAAAGTACTGTGAGGTTAGACCCACACTTGAAAGATAAATATGGGATTCCACAATTAAGAATATCAGTAAAGTTTGATGAAAACGACCGCAAAATGATGAAGGATTTTCATGAACAATTTGCTGAAATGTACACGAAGGCAGGCTTTAGTAATATTCAGTTACACGAAACCCACAGAATGCCGGGTTCAGAGAATCATGAAATGGGAGGAGTCAGAATGGGCAAAGACCCCAAAACGTCGTTGCTCAATAAATGGAATCAGTTGCATAGTTGTAAAAATGTATTTGTAACGGATGGTGCTTGCATGACATCTACGGCTACTCAAAATCCATCACTTACGTATATGGCACTCACTGCTAGGGCTGTTGACTATGCTGTAAAGCAGATGAAGGCACAAAAGTTGTGAGGAGGAAGAGATTAGAGACTAGACACAAGAAATTAGACATAAGACACAAGATATAAGACTCAAGAAATTAGACAATGACAAGTGGTAAATTGTGATAAGAAAGTCCATTCATGATTTGGAAAATCACTCAATCACTAATTCACAACTCAACCACAATTAAAACCTCATGAATACAAATACCCGTCGGGATTTTCTTATTAACTCCCTCGCCATAGCAGGGTTGGCTATGCTTGAAGTTTCTTTGGATTTCAAGAAAACCAAGCCCTTATTATCGTTTTCAACACTAGGCTGTCCTAATTGGTCTTTTGATACCATTTTGAAATATGCCGTAGCGAATACCTATGACGGTATAGAAATCAGAGGAATCCAAAAGCAATTGGATTTGACAAAATGCCCTGAGTTTAGTGCAGTAAATATTGCAGAGACTAAAAGAAAGGTAGCCGATAATAAGTTGAAAATTGTCGATTTGGGTTCTTCTACAGAATTGCACCATGCCAATCCTATCAAACGCAAGGCGCAATTAGACGATGCTAAACGGTTTATAGATTTAGCATCAAAGCTAGATTGCCCCTTTATAAGGGTATTCCCTAATGATTTACCCAAAGAACAACGAGACGACGAAACCATTGATTTAATCACAAAGGGATTATTGGAACTTGGCGACTATGCCAAAGGCTCGTCGGTTACCGTTCTATTAGAATCTCACGGAAAAGTTATTCAGGCTGATATCCTATTAAAAATAATGAAAGCATCCGAACACCCTAATGTTGGGATGGTTTGGGATATTTTTAATATGTGGTCTGTCACCAAAGAAAGCCCTACTTTTGTTTACCAACAATTGCATCAATATATTCGCCATACGCATATCAAAGATGCCAATTTGGTCAATGGCAAAGAAGAATACGTACTATTGGGTAAGGGCGAAACGCCCCTCGCAGAAGCAATAAAAGTATTGACAAAAGGTGGATACAAAGGTTATTATAGCTTTGAATGGGAAAAACTTTGGCATCCAGAAATTCAAGAACCAGAAATAGCGATTCCTGATTTTCCGATAGCCATTAAAAAGTACTTTTAGTATGCCATTTTGGGTTTTCAATATGATACAACCGTAAATAATGGCGTTTAGAAATTTTGTAAGAAGGATGTTGAAGTTTATTGATAATAAAACTAAGTCCTATAAAGCCCGAACTGATTGCTACGATAGTAGGATTTATAACAATAGGCGGGCTTTTGAGTTGGTTTAGTACATCAAATGAAAATAAAAAAACGCCTGCTCCGCCCAATGCCCCAATACCTTTTAGGGCAAATAGTTGTTTTTCCCCATGAGAGTATATTTTTTTAATCTCCCTGAATTTTATTTCTTGAAGATCAAAAATACTATGTTGGTTTTCATAAGGAAAGTAAAAAAATGAGCTATCGCTTAGCTGAACGATTGTGAGGTGTTGTTTTTTTCTATTGCTAAACGTTTTGAAAATAATATCACTACCTTCATGAAAATGGATATTGCGTGTTTTGCCTGTCATTTGCAACGTAAGACAACGAAAAGGTTGTTTTGACTCTGGAGGTTTCTGAGCACACACAAAAGTTAATGGTAGGAAGAAAAAAATAAGTAAAAAATTAGTTTTCATATAGTCATGCAATTAATGTTTTGCTGAGAACGACCGACTTGATTTTGTATTTTTAAAATGATAAATATTAAGATTTTTTAACATTTGATAATTGATAATGAAGTACTTAGTAGAAAACTATAAAATCGAAAATTCAATTTGTATCTTTGTATAAATGTTATTAGATTAGTTTTTATAATATTTGGTTTATTGGGTCAGTGCCGAATATTATTCTGCAAAACCTAAGAAAGCCAATTAAAATAATTATTTTTGGGTTCTTTTATCCAAAAAATCAGTTGAAATAAGTTTTTAACAAGAAAAAATTAAACTATGTCAAGTTTATCTTCTCAAAAAGGCGTATTGCATGGAGATGCAGTGCAAGAGCTCTTCGAAATCGCTAAAAAGCACCAGTTTGCTTTACCAGCCGTAAACGTTACAGGAACAGATACAGTAAATGGCGTTTTAGAAGCAGCAAAAGCCGTAAATTCACCAGTAATCATCCAGTTCTCAAATGGTGGAGCTCAGTTTTATGCAGGTAAATCGTTACCAAACGGTAAACAAGAGGCTTCTATTGCAGGTGCTATTTCAGGTGCTCATCACGTACACCAATTAGCAGAGGTTTATGGTGTTCAAGTGATTTTACACACTGACCACTGTGCTAAGAAATTATTACCTTGGTTAGACGGTTTGTTAGACGCTGGCGAGAAGTTTTATGAACTACATGGTAAGCCATTGTTTTCTTCACACATGATTGACCTTTCTGAAGAGCCAATCGAAGAGAACATCGAAATCTGTAAAACATACCTTGAGAGAATGGCTAAATTGGGTATGACACTTGAAATTGAATTAGGTGTAACAGGTGGAGAAGAAGATGGCGTTGATAATTCAGACGTAGATTCTTCAAAATTATATACTCAGCCTTCAGAAGTAGCTTATGCTTATGAAGAATTGAGCAAAATCTCTCACCGTTTCACGATTGCCGCTGCTTTCGGAAACGTACACGGTGTTTACAAGCCAGGAAACGTAAAGTTATCTCCAGTTATTCTTCATAATTCTCAAGAATTTGTGAAAGAAAAATATGGTTTAACTGCTGAGAAACCAATCAACTTCGTATTCCACGGTGGTTCTGGTTCATCTCGTGAAGAAATCCGTGAGGCACTTTCTTATGGAGCTATCAAAATGAACATTGATACAGATTTACAATGGGCATTCTGGGAAGGTATCTTAGGATACTACAAAGCTAAAGAAGGTTATTTACAAGGACAAATCGGTAACCCAGAAGGCGAAGATTCACCAAACAAGAAATACTACGACCCACGTGTATGGTTACGTAAAGGTGAAGATACTTTTGTAAGCCGTTTGAAATTAGCTTTTGAAGATTTGAACGCAGCGAATGCTAATCAATATTTATAAGAGTCTATGAGTTTAGAGTTCAAGGTTTATGAGTTTAAAGTTTCGTTTTTAATTCTATTGTATTACTCTACTTTAAACTTTTAACTCATAAACCCTAAACTCATAAAAAAAGAGTCAGATTTCATTATGATGAAGTCTGACTCTTTTTTTATGGATAATTTTTGAGGTTCACTATTGAAATTTAGAAAAATCTCCTTAACTTTGCACCCCAATTAAAGAGCAATTATGTGGCTGGGCAATCTGTATGAAGCAAGCAATTGTTTATCAGACCTTTAAAGTTACCGCTGGTTGTCTTTTGGATAAATTATTTAAGAATTTAACAGCAAAATAATCAAGAAATGAACGAGTTAATTAAATTCGTAGAAGCTGAAAATGCTGCACGCCGTGCAGAATTGCCCGAGTTTTCAGCAGGTGATACCATCAATGTTTACATCAAAATCCGTGAAGGAGCTAAAGAGCGTATTCAGGTATTCCAAGGAACTGTAATCCAACGTCGTAATAGCGGTGCTGGTGAAATGTTTACAGTACGTAAAATTTCAAACAGTATTGGTGTAGAAAAAATCTTCCCTTTATTATCACCAAACATCGAGAAAATCGAAGTATTGCGTAGAGGTAAAGTTCGTCGTGCTAGATTATTCTATCTACGTGGAAAACAAGGTAGAGCTGCAAAAGTTAGAGAATTGGTTAAGAAAAAATAATCATACTGATTTTTCAATAAAAAAAGGTCGTTCAATATTGAACGACCTTTTTGTTTCTAACCAAAAAATACTAAAATACATAACTGTTTTTTTCAATAGCCGCTTCTGCAACTCTTCTGCGTGCTTCTTTTAAATTGATAGGTTCTATTTTAGTAAAACGTTTCAATCCCATCAACATCACACGAAGTTCGTCGCCCTCGGCAAAGCTTGTAATCGCTGCTTTGCCAGCATTATTTGTTTTCTCTACAGCAGTGTGTAAGTAAATTAAAGCCGCATCTTTGTGTAAAGCACACGCAGCTTCTCCACGCACAGCAATCAATTTTTCAACCCTTAATAAGGTTGATTCAGCAATATAAAGCTCAATCATCATATCTGCCAGATTCATGATAATTTCTTGTTCTTGTTCAAATTTCATCATGAATTTTTGTAAGGCAGCACCAGCCACCATCAAAATGGCCTTTTTCAGATTTTTGATTACCTTTTTCTCCGCTACAAAAATACCTTCATCATCCGAAACACTAAAATCTGGAATCGACATAATCTCTTTGCCAACTTCCATCGCAGCAGGCATCAAATTGATTTCGCCTTTCATTGCACGTTTCACAACCGTTCCTACAGCAAGCAAACGATTGATTTCGTTAGTACCTTCAAAAATCCTGTTAATCCTAGAATCTCTGTAAGCTCTGTCCATTGGTGCTTCCGCCGAAAAGCCCATACCACCATAAATTTGTACACCTTCGTCAACAACATAGTCTAATACTTCCGACCCATGTACTTTCAGCATCGCACATTCAATGGCAAATTGCTCAACACCTTTTAGTTTTGCCTGAGCCGACTCTACACCCGATGCCAATAAATCTTCAATGGCATCATCAATGTTTTGTCCAGCACGATAACATGCTGATTCAGAAGCAAATACTTTTACATTCATTTCGGCAATTTTATATTTTATTGCACCGAAATTGCTGATAGAAGTACCAAATTGTTTACGTTCGTTGGCATAATTTACTGCTTTACCAATAATACCTTTAGCCGCACCCACTACCGCCGAAGCCAATTTAATACGACCTATATTCAAGATATTTACCGCAATTTTGAATCCACCTTCACGTGTATATAGCTGATTTTCAACAGGCACTTTGCAATCATTGAAGAAAATCTGACGAGTAGATGAGCCTTTTATTCCCATCTTGCGTTCTTCTTCATTCATCGTAATACCACCAAAACTTTTTTCAACAATAAATGCTGTTAAAGCTTTATCATTATCAATTTTAGCAAAAACGATAAACAAATCGGCAAAACCACCATTGGTTATCCACATTTTTTGCCCATTGATGATATAATGTTTTCCATCTTCCGATAAAACAGCCTTCGTTTTCCCCGAATTAGCATCAGAACCTGAATCTGGTTCAGTTAAGCAATAAGCCGCTTTCCATTCGCCAGTGGCTAACCTTGGCAGGTATTTAGCTTTTTGTTCTTCAGTTCCATAGTATAAGATAGGTAATGTACCGATTCCAGTATGAGCCGATAAAGCTACTGAAAATGAATGGCCACCCCCACAAGCTTCCGCTACCAACATCGAGGTATTAAAATTCATTCCGAATCCACCGTATTCTTCAGGAATAGCTGTTCCTAACAAACCAAGCTCGCCAGCTTTGTCCATTAGTGAAACCATTAAATCAGTATTTTTGGCATAATCGATATCATCTAAACGTGGATGCACTTCTGTACGAAGAAAATCCAAGCAAGTCTGTGCAATCATTTGTTGCTCTTCTGTAAAATCTTCAGGAATGAAAATTTGCGAAGCGTCAATGTCTTTAATTAAAAACTCACCCCCTTTTATGGAAGCTTTATTAGCTGTGATTGTCATGTCTTTATAAATTTATTCTGAATAAAAGCCTAAAATATGATGCTTACATACTATTTTATGTAAAGATAAGCAATAAAAAAAATGTTATGCAAGCATAACATTTAAAATTATTTTCGCACTCTCTAATTCTTTAAATAAACTCATCTTCGCCAATGTTATCAGCTTTATAGCCGGCAGTATCGATATCTACTACTTCACTAATTTTTTGCATTACTTCAAAGAAAATCTCCAATTTTTCAGCCCCAATTTTTTCATAAATAGCATTATTAAATAATAATACACCTTCTCGTGCTTTATCTCTTTTCCTTTTTCCCTCTTCTGTCAGGTAAACCTTTACTACCCTACGATCTTCCTCGTCGGTTTCTCTTCTTATCCATTTTTTATCCTCCAAAGATTTTAACATTCTTGTTAAACTACGGGGTTCTAACCCCAAAGCAGGAGCGATTTTGGTAGCAGGAGTCCCTTTTTTATCAATATTCAATAATACATAACCAATTGCCATCGTCATGTCGAATGGAGCGGCAAATGAATTATACATTCTGCTAATGGCGTGCCAACCAGATTTGATGTGATAATCTACAGTTTTGTCTGCTTTCATATTGGTCAATTATTTATAAAGGAATGGGTTCTGTTTTGGATATTTTAATGTTATGCTTGGCATAATATGGTAAAAATGGAGAGGAAAAAATTATTATGCAAGCATACTACTAAATTAATCATTTTGTCGACATTATCACTTTATCAGTAAAGACTAAAAATCAAAGATTGTTCAATCAAGATGTTTTCAGGTATTTTGCCTCAGACGAGTTAATTGCTACGTTTAAAAATATAGAACACAATGATAGTATTATAAGCAAGTACATAAATGTTTTATCAATTTTAGTTGCATCTGTCATAAAAGGTAGATGGCAATGTTATGTAAATAAAAAGAGCAAGCCTTTTAAAGCTTACTCTTCAAATATTTCGTTAAAATCAGAGGGTTGATACCATTACTTTATCTTGTTCCCTTTCATTCTGCGTACTTTTACTTTCATATTTGTAAAAACGCTTCTTGAAAGCATGATACGAACCCTTGGTTTTTTATAAACGACAAGGTACTTACTGCCTTCGTAATCTATACGAGAAAACATCGGGTTACCGTTAACATCAACCAGTTGATAGAAATATTCTCCTTTTTCACCTGCTACAGGCCCAAACCGTAAAGAACTTTCTTCATTACTTTTTTCAAAGGCAATCATTAAATGTCCGTTGTTCTCAAGTTGTACTACACCAGGCGTATTTTTTTCTAGGGTAATCCTATTGATATATCTTCCATTTTTGAAAACCACTTTTCCAGATTTAATATTGGCATCTGAAGAGGGCACTTCTCTTTCTAAATAAAGGGGATTGTCGTTATAAAATTGAATTCTAGTAAGGTCAAGTTCATTCTCTTGAAGTTGGTGCATTAAAGAACCTGTCAAATAAACGTTTTTTTGACAGCTTGTTAAAGATAGTATACTAATGATAAACAGAATCTTTTTCATTGCTTCTGGTGAATTAGTTAAAAGGCGTGTCCATAAAAGTAATCAAAAAGTTAATAAAATTCCAAATTTCCTATCATTATCAATATGAAAATTATGAGGTATCGGAAAAAAACAAACATTCATGATATACGATGATGTGTTTACGTTACTAATTCAAAAAAAAATTAGATGTAAGAGTACTTTTAAGGCGGAAGTTTATTTTTATAAAGATGAATCCATTACTATATATAGTAGTGCTATCGCTATCTTATTAAGGGTTAGGCAATCAAGATGTTTTCAATTAAATAAACTTGAGTACCCAATAAACGTGCTGATTCACCCAAAGAAGAAACCTCTATATTTAAATTACTCTTGAAATCTACTAAGCAATATTTATTAATAGCTTGTTCTATTGGGTTACTGATAAACCGCCCAGCCTTTGCTAGAATACCATTGATGACGATAGCTTCTGGATTAAATAAATGCACAGCGATAGATAATCCCTTACCCATTTCTTTCCCGATATCATGTAGTAAATCAATAGCCAAGGCATCGCCACCATTAGCCACCTCTATCACCAACTCTATATCAATATCGGCAAGATTGGTTTTAGCAAGTCTGGAAACTTTTCCTTCTTTCAAACATTCTTTTACTCTACGAATTAATGATGCTGCCGAGGTGAGCGTATCCAAACACCCAACTTTTCCACACGAACACAACTCGCCATTTTCCTTTACTTGTATATGTCCTAATTCACCAGCAAAACCATTTGAACCTTGAAAAACCTTTCCATTTAATACAATACCCAATCCAACCCCACCCCAATCCATATTTACAGACAACACATTTTGCATTCCTTTAGATAGTCCAAATTGGTTTTCACCAATAATAGTGGCTTGAGTATCATTAATAAGGTAAAAAGGAATAGAAAAATTGTTTTTGAGCCACTCAACTAGCGATTGGTTTTCAGGGTTTATTTTTCTATAAGTATAATTATAGCCATTGTTGGGATTAATCAATCCCGGCATAGAAATACCAATGCCGATGATTTCCTGTAGCTGAATGTCAGACTTTAATAAGATGGTATCAATAGATGTACAGATTTTACCTAAGATAGCAGGGCTATCTTCTAAACAAAAATGAATGTCTTGTTCAAATACTACTTGGTTCTGCAAATTGATAATAGCTGCTTTAGAACCATGAATAGCAATATCCAAGATAATAGTATATCGTTGCTTAGGATTTAAGGTATAAAGAATGGGTTTCCTTCCAAACTGAGCTTCCGCTGGACCGATTTCTATGATCCAACGTTCGGACATCAATTCTTCGAGTAATGCCGTAACAGAGGGAACACTGGTATGAATCTCTTTAGTTAACTGAGCAATTGTTTTATTCCCATTGAAGTATAAGTCTTGTAATATTTTACGTCTTAAACTATTTTTTTTCTTATCTACGATGGACTCTTTATCAAATACTTCTATCTCAGAAGATTCTAGGGAATGAAAAGACATGTTTTAATAAATGGAGTTTATGTGAAAAATAAGGCTATCAATTTTAGGCTTTTGTATTCAATAAATAGTCTTGTTAAAACGAATTATCTAATATAAAAGCAAGAGTTAAATGGGTTTCATTACAAAAGAACGAAAAAATAATTTCCTCTACAACCGAGCTATCCTTTACCTAATTTATTTTTAAAATACTTTTTAATATTTTTTACTAATTACATAATTTATAAATTTGTCTACTAGTGTAAAATAATCTTAAATTGTGTAACATATTTCCGATTAAAAGAAATTTTTACATTTTTTTTTACTTTTTTCAATTATTTTGGTTAGAACTTATAGTATTTTCTTATATTTATTCACTTTTTAGATTATGTATCGAAAATCTATATTTTAAATAAATTTATTATGTATTAAATATATATAAATTTTATTTACAAATAAATGAAATTGTACTAATTTAAATTAAATAAATAGTATTTCTCAACAACAAAAGTGGGGCGGGCTGTGTGACTAAAACTAATCAATTGAGCAACAAATTAATTAATAAATAAAGTTATGTACTCCAAAACCCAATTCCCTCCTTAAAGTCTTTATTACATTTTTTTGACCTAGGTCAAGTTTATTAAAGAAGTCTATTTTTCACTGTAATCTTAAAAAAAATGAAAGCATGCAAAAGTAATTTTACTATGTTAATTACTGCATTACTACTCTTTTCAAGCTCGCAGCTTTTTGCTCAGGCTATAAAAGGTAAAGTTTCTGACAGTAATCAATCTGCCTTGGTGGGTGTTAACGTCCTTATTAAAGGAACTACCAAAGGAACAGTTACCGACGTTTTAGGTAACTACTCGCTTAATGTACCAAAAGGAAGTACATTAATTTTTCGTTCGCTAGGATTCGCTACTAAAGAAGTAGAAGTTGGAGATCGCACTGTTGTTGATGTTGTATTAGAGGCTACTGCTGCAAGTCTTGATGAAGTTGTTGTAACTGCCTTAGGTGTTCAGAAAGATAAAAAAGCACTTGGTTATGCTGTATCAGAATTAAAAGGTAGCGAATTTACACAAGCTCGTGAATTAAACCTTGGTAATGCTCTTTCGGGTAAAATTGCAGGGGTAAATGCTACGAGTACTGCTACTGGTCCTGGTGGCTCTAGCCGTGTAATCATTCGTGGTAATGGTTCATTGAGTGGGAATAACCAACCTTTATATGTAATTAATGGTGTACCTATTGATAACACTAACGTAAACTCTGCTGGTATGTGGGGTGGTTTTGATACAGGTGATGGTTTGAACTCAATCAACCCAGACGATATCGAGTCAGTTACAGTATTAAAAGGTGGTGCATCTGCAGCGCTATACGGTTTCCGCGCTGGTAGTGGTGTAATTTTAATTACAACAAAAAGTGGTAAATCTCAAAAAGGTTTAGGTGTAGATTTTAACTCTACTTATACAGCTGAAACGGCATTGAAGTTGTCTGATTATCAATATCAATATGGTGCTGGTACGCGTGGTGCAAAACCAACAACAGTTGCTGAGGCACTTGATGCTGGTAAAATGTCATGGGGTGCTAAATTAGATGGTTCTCCTGTAATTCAGGCTGATGGTGTTGCTCGTCCTTATGTAGCTCAAAAAGATAATATCAAAAACTTCTATAATGTAGGAAGCACCTTCTCTAATACACTTGCGGTATCAGGTGGTAACGAGAATTTGAATTTCCGTTTCTCAATGTCGAATGCTGATTCAAAAAGTGTTGTTCCTAATGCTACTTTTGGGCGTAAATCATTTAACTTGAGTACAAATGGAAAGTTTTCTAATAAGCTTTTGTTTGGAAGTGTTGTGCAGTACAATGTTGAAAAAGGCGAAAATCGTTCATTCTTGTCTGATACCCCTAAAAACCCTAACGTAGCAGCTCAATTATTGGCTACAAGTATTGATATTCGTACTTTAGCTCCAGGTGTTGATAGCCGTGGTTATGAATCTCTTTGGAATGATAACGTGTATGCACAAAACCCATATTTTGCTACTACTAAGGTAAAAAATACAGATGATCGAAACCGTTTCATGGGTTCTTTCAACTTACGTTATAACTTAAACGATAACTTCTATGCAAAAGCTCGTTTAAGTACAGATTATAACCAATTGAAATTCTGGCAAATAGAGCCTACTGGTCTTGCTTATAGTACAGCGGGTAGCATGAGCCAAAGTGAACGTAAGATTATAGAAACTAATGCTGAGTTAATAGTTGGTTTCCAAAAAGAACTAAACGATTTTTCAGTTAACGCTTTTGTTGGAGGAAACCAAATGTCAAAAACGAATGAAATGTCTAGTATTAGTGGTAGCCAGTTCAACGTACCATTTAATTATTTCCCTAAAAACTTACTTTCAAGTAACTGGGACTATGATTATAATAAAATTGCTGTAAACTCGGTTTATGGTTCGGCTGACTTCTCTTACAAAAACATGTTGTTCTTGACTCTGACAGGTCGTAATGACTGGTTCTCAACATTATCTCTTAAGAATAATAGCATCTTCTATCCAGGGGTAAGTACTGGCTTTGTTTTCTCTGATGCTATGGCTTCTCGTCCAAATTGGTTGACTTATGGTAAAGTACGTGCTTCTTGGGCTACTGTAGGTGGTGGCTATCCAGGTGCTTATGCGTTGAACTTGCCATATACTCTGCAGTCGAACCCATACTTCACATATCCATTAATGAATATTGGTAGCAGCACAATTCCAAACTCAACGTTGAAACCAAACTCTACTACTACTACTGAATTAGGGTTTGAATTGAAAACTTTGAATAACAGATTAGGAATCGATTTGACATTATATAACCGTGTTACTACTAACGATGCTGTTAAAGCTTCTGTTTCTTCAGCGAGTGGTTACCAAGATGTATTGTTGAACGTAGGTCGTGTTGAAAATAAAGGTATCGAAGTCTTGTTATCAGGTAACCCTGTTAGAACTTCAAAGTTCAAATGGGATGTTAGCTACAACTTTGCCTACAACGATAATAAGGTTGCAACGATTGCTCCAGGTTTGAAAACACTTTCGTTGGATGAATCAAGAACTCGAAACGGATATATCTATAACTTTGAAGGTCAGCCATTTGGTATGATTGCTGGTTATAGAGCTAAGAGAGATGCTGCTGGTAATATCGTTTATAACAAAGCAACTGGTTTGCCAATCCAAGGAGAATTTACTCAGTTGGGTAGAGGTGTACCTCCAGTAACAATGGGTTTAACTAATTCGTTTAGCTATAAAAACTTCAACATGAGCTTCTTGATTGATGCTAAGTTCGGAGCTTCGTTATATTCAGCAACTAATGCTTTTGCTACTAGATATGGTTTAACACAAAGAACTGCTGAAAATGGTATCAGAGAAACAGGTGTAACGGTTAAAGGTGTTGATGAAAACGGTGAAGCGTTTACTAAAACGATTTCTGCTCAAGATTACTTCACTGGTATCTCAACTACTATCACAGACGAATTTGTTTATAATGCTAATTACGCAAAGTTGAGACAATTGACATTTGGTTACACATTCCCTAAATCAGTATTGGGTAAAACGCCAATTCAATCATTGAGTATCTCTTTTGTAGCTCGTAACTTGTTGATGATATTCAACAATGTGCCAAATGTTGATCCAGAATCTACATACAACAACAGTAATGCTCAAGGTTTAGAAATGTTTGGTGTGCCAACTACACGTAGTTTCGGCTTGAACTTAATGGCTAAATTCTAGTTTTTTTACTCAAAACTTTTGAAATAATGATTAGATATATAAAACAAAAAAGAGGATTAATGCTAACAGGTATGCTTACAGCAGCCTCATTGTTAGCAACATCATGCGATAGTGGTTTCGAAGAAATGAACAAGAACCCTAACGCCCTTACTGACCCAGTTTTAGAAAACTTGTTTACTTATAACATTGTTAAAACTGCTGGTACTGGATACGAAAACCACCGTGCCAACTTAATTTACTGCGGTGCAATGATTCAACATTTTGCTTCATTGACTACTTACTGGTCTGGGGATAAATATTTATCAAACGTTGAATACTATAGTGCTTATTTTGACACTGGTTACCAAAACCAAGTAAAAGAAATTGAGCAAATTGTATCTTTAACAAAAGATAATACTGCATTAAGTAACAAGTACAACATTGCTAGAATCTGGAGAGCTTATATCTATAGCCGTATGACTGACCTTTACGGTGATATACCTTACTCTGAGGCTGGTAAAGGTTATTTGAATAACGTATATTCTCCAAAATATGATAAACAAGCAGATATTTATGCTGATTTGTTAAAAGAATTGGAAGCGGCTGGTACTGCTTTAGATGCTTCAAAAGCAACTTATGGTGCTGCTGACCCTGTGTATGGTGGTGATGTTGCAAAATGGAAACGTTTTGCTAACTCATTGATGTTGCGTTTAGGTATGCGTTTAACAAAAGTTGATGCAGCTTCTGCTCAGACTTGGGTGAAAAAAGCTATCGCTGCTGGTGTAATGCAAAGCAACGATGATCTTGCTAAGATTAATCACCAAAATACAAACGATAACAACCGTAACTTAGATGGTAATACTTTGAGAACTCAAGAGTATGATGCCGCTAACTTGAAAGGTAAAGCTAACAGCAAATTGAGTAATACGTTTGTTTCTTTCTTGAAAAACAATAATGACCCTCGTTTGCCATACATTGCTACTTTGTGGCAAGGAAATGCTGATGCTACGCAATTGCCAACAAGTTCATTGCCAGCAGTACAAAAAGGCTTACCAAATGGTTATGACAATAAGACTATCAAAGACTTGATTCCAACTTGGGGTGACAATTCTTTGGCTGAATATTCTGAAGCAAACCTAAACTATATCGCTAGTCCAGCAGCTCCAACAGTATTCCAAACGTATGCAGAAGTTGAATACTTATTAGCTGAAGCTGCAGTGCGTGGTTGGGGCGATGGCCAAGCGGCTACTCACTACAACAAAGGTGTTACAGCGGCTATGAAAATGTTTAGTATATATGGTGCAACAATTTCTGACGCTGATATTACTACTTATTTGACGGCTCACCCATATACAGCGACAACTACAGATGCTCAGATGCAACAAATCCATACTCAGTATTGGGCTGTTAACTTCTTGAACTCTTATGAAGCGTATGCAAACTGGAGACGTACTGGATACCCTGTATTAACTCCGACTAACTACATTGGTAACGAAACTGGTGGTGTTATTCCTCGTCGTTTGAAATACCCTCAGTCAGAAGCAAGTAAAAATGCTACTCAGTACAACGCTGCAATTGCTCAGCAAGGAGCTGACTTGTTTACTACTCGTATGTGGTGGGATAAACAATAATAATAATAATGTTTTGAGCTTTAGGTTTACCCTAAAGCCCAAAGTACAACTTATAATATTAAAGCTATGTCAAAATGCCTCTGTTTACGGAGGCATTTTGACTGATAGAGAAGTTCTAAATTTTGTATCTTAATTTTATTAAGTTATATTTTGATTTGTAATACCCCCTAACCAATAATTCATCACAAATTTAGAATCTTATGAAATTGACTTATGCATTGTTCCTACAAATGTTGTTTGGGTTAATTACAAGCACTGTAAATGCCCAATTCAGGTTTGTGCCCTCCACTGAGTCTGGTGTAACTTTCGTGAATCAGTTAACAGAAACTGAAAAAAGAAATGTATTAGCTTATGAATACTTTTACAATGGTGGTGGTGTAGCAGTTGGTGACTTGAATAACGATGGATTGCTCGATTTGTATTTTACAGGTAATATGGTGCAAGACCATATCTACCAAAATGTAGGTAATCTAAAGTTTAAAAATGTTACGCAACAAGCAGGAATAAGTAAAGGGAATGGATGGAAAACAGGGGTGACTTTAGTAGATATTAACCAAGACGGTTGGCTAGATATTTATGTATGTTATTCAGGAGATGGTGATGCAAATTCCCGCCGCAATAAATTGTATATCAATCAAAAAAACTTCATTTTTCAAGAAAAGGCCTCAGAATACGGTCTTGATTTACCTACTAATTCTACGCAAGCTGCATTTTTTGATTATGACAAAGACGGTGATTTAGATTGTTTTTTACTCAACCATAGCATCAAAGATTATAAACGCTTTGATGCCTCGGTGCTAAAATCTCAGCGTGATGAAACCGCTGGCGACCGTTTGCTTAAGAATGAAAAGGGAAAGTTTGTAGATGTCAGTATACAGGCTAATATCAAAGGCAATCCTTTAGGTTTTGGATTAGGCATTGCTATTGCTGATATTAATCTTGATGGGTGGCCTGATATTTATGTTTCAAACGATTATATCGAACAAGATTATCTGTATATCAATAATGGGGATGGTACTTTTACAGATAAATTAGAAGAGTCAGTTGGTCACTTGAGCCAGTTTTCAATGGGCAATGAAGTAGTAGACATTAACAATGATGGTTTACCAGATATTTTCACCCTTGATATGCTTCCTGAAGATAACCGCCGACAAAAACTGTTGTATGGCCCAGAGAATTATGAAAATTATAAAAGCATGATTCGTAATGGTTTTTATCACCAGATTATGCGGAATATGCTCCAACTGAACAATGGTGATGGTACGTTTAGCGAAATCGGCCAGCTAAGTGGTATCTCTAATACAGACTGGAGTTGGTCGCCTTTAGTAGCTGATTTTGATAATGATGGGTTTAAAGATTTGTTTGTGACCAATGGATACCTGCGTGATTATACCAACATGGATTTTATGAAGTTTTATGCAGACAAAGAACTTAAAGCCGCTCAGGGAAGTCCGACTGCCATGATGGATATTTTAAAAGAAATGCCCTCTACAGCTACTCAAAACTATATTTTTAGAAATAACGGAAGATTGCAGTTTGAAAATAAAACGAAAGATTGGCACTGTGATCAGCTTTTATTATCGAACGGAGCAGTTTATGCAGATTTGGATAATGACGGAGACCTAGAAATTATTACCAATAACGTAAACCACGAGGCCGCTATTTATCAAAATGAACATACAACACAACACTATTTAAAGGTACAGCTTGGCGATATGGGTAAAAGTAGTACGTATGGTGCTAAAGTTTGGGTATACAATCAAGGAAAAATGCAATATCGAGAGCATTATCCAACACGTGGATTTCAATCATGTATGCTGATGCCCTTACATTTTGGTGTAGGTGAACATACTTTGATAGATAGTGTCAAGGTAGTTTTTGCTAATCAGACTTCTCAAATATTTAAATCAGTAAAAGCAAATCAAGTTTTAACTGTAAGTCCAGAGAAAAACATTAAAGATATTCTTACAAAAGCTACAACCAGCTTATTTGTTGCCGTCAAAAAAGATACAATTCCTTACGGAAACGTTGAGGATGATTATAATGATTTCAAACGTCAGTTATTATTGCCTAATATGCTATCGTATGTGGGTCCTAAAGTAGCCAAAGGAGATGTCAATGGTGATGGTTTAGAAGATATTTATATTGGAGGCTCAAAAGGGCAATCGGGCGCTATTGTGATTCAACAAGCTGATGGTTCTTGGTTAGGAACTGAGCAAGCAAGTATAGAAGCAGACATCATGTGTACGGATACGGATGCTTTATTTTTTGATGCAGATAAAGACGGCGACCTTGATTTATACGTAGTAAGTGGAGGTTATGCTTATTTGCCAGATGATTTATTACTTCAAGATAGGTTATATATCAACGATGGAAAAGGACATTTTAAAAAGGCAGAGGATAATCTAATTACGGGTGATGTAAATAGTGATGCCTGTGTTACTGCCATAGATTTTGACCATGATGGCGACATTGATTTATTTATTGGTGGGAGGGGAGTACCCGGTTCATATCCACTTGCAATAACGAGCAGACTGCTCCAAAATGATGGAAAGGGCTTTTTTACAGATGTTACCAAAGCACTAGCACCAGCCTTTGAAAAGCTAGGGATGGTTACGACTGCACAAAGCTTAGATATTAATAAAGATGGATGGGATGACTTAATTATTGCTGGCGATTGGCAACCCATAACCGTCTGGATAAACAATAAAGGGACATTTGTTCAACATGCTAATGCTATTGTAGGTAACGAACAGAAAGGTTGGTGGAATACAATGGAATTAGCCGATTTAGATAATGATGGAGATTTGGATGTGATTGCGGGCAATTACGGCTTAAATAATCAGCTAAAACCTTCAGATAAAGAGCCTGTGTCGTTGGTCTATGGTGATTTTGACCAGAATGAAGCCATTGACCCATTTCTTTGTTATTATGTTCAAGGAAAAGCCTATCCTTTAGTCAGTCGTGACGAAGCCTTGAATCAAGTATTTGCCCTGCGTAGAAAATTTACAACCTATGCCGCTTATTCCAATGCTGAGCTAAAAGATATGCTAAATGCCGAGCAACTCAAATTAGCAGATACGCTCACAGCGAATTCCTTTCAATCGATTGTGCTAGAAAACAAGGGAAATGGCACATTTCAGCCCATAGCTTTGCCTATTGAGGCACAATTTGCCCCCGTCTATGCCATTAGTTTGATAGATGCAAACAAAGATGGTTTGAAGGATTTGATACTTGCAGGGAATCAGTTTCATAGTCGTATCAAAATAGGGAAAATGGACGCCAATTATGGAATGCTTTTTGTAAATAAAGGTAATTGCCAATTTGAATATTTACCACAATCTCAAACAGGTTTGCAAGTGAAAGGGGAAGTCAGAGATATTGTAATTACGAAAAATAAAAAAGGACAACAGTTGCATTTTTTTAGAAATAACGATACCATTTCAACTTATCAATTAAGTAATAATAATTAGGATAGCTGATAACCTAACCACAAATAAAATAATAGTAAAATGAAAAAACAGGGTTTTATCCACGCAATAATGTGTTTGGGGATATTATTACAAACGAGCTTATATGCTAAAGAAACGCATTCTTTGACAGATACAAAAGCTTATGTAAAAGCTTTAAAGCAACTTACCGATGTCATGGTGAGCGATGTTACGGGTCCCTGCGCAGCTGCACGTTATTATGCTTATGCCAACTTAGCCCCTTATGAAATTTTGTCGCATAACGTAGCCAATGCCAGATTAGTAAAGCTGAAAGGGAAGTTAAATGCCTATCCTAATTTTGATGATCTAAAATCTACTTCACCCATTGCAGAAGACTTTGCAGCTATTTATTCGTTATTAAGAATGGGCGAAGATTTGTTGCCCTCGGGATATACCTTAGAAAGTGCTCGTAAAGAATTGGTGAAAAATGTTGAACAGTCTCGAAAAATTACGCCACAAACTTTGCAAGTATCTATCGCTTATGCCGATTCTGTTGTAAAACGCTTGGTGAAATATGCCGCTAAAGACGGCTATGTAAAAACGAGTGGTTATTTACGATATACTCCTATCAATAAAGAAGGCTATTGGCAACCAACACCCCCGGCATATACAGAAGCCTACGAGCCACATTGGCGTACGCTCCGTCCTTTTGTGTTAGATAGTGCCGCTCAATTCAAGCCAACACCCGCTATTCCATATAGCAAAGATAAAAATAGTACTTTTTTTGGACTCGTAAAAGAAGTGTACGATGCTACACAACATCTCACGAAAGAACAAATTCATATCGCTAACTTTTGGGATTGTAATCCTTTTTTCTTGAATCAAAAAGGGCATGTTAGTTTTGGTACCAAAAAAATATCTCCGGGTGGACACTGGATGGGTATTACAGGTATAGCTTGTTTACAGAAAAAAGTCAATCTAGCTGAAGCAGTACGTTGGCATGCCATGGTGGGCATTACGATGGCTGATGCCTTTATTTCTTGTTGGGATGAAAAATACAGAAGTAATAGAATTAGACCAGAAACCGCTATCAATCAACAAATAGATCCTAATTGGCGAGGATTACTACAAACACCGCCTTTCCCTGAGTACACCAGTGGGCATAGCGTAATATCTTCGGCAGTGGCAACTCTTCTGACGCATTTAGTCGGAGATAATTTTGCCTATACCGATGTGGTAGAAGTAGAGTTTGGTATTCCGAAACGTTCGTTTAAATCATTCAAACAGGCTGCGTCTGAAGCGGCTATTTCTCGATTCTATGGAGGTATTCATTTTAAGGATTCTATAGAATATGGCGCAAAGCAAGGAGCTAATATTGGTAACTTTGTTATTAAAAAAGTAATTGCTCAATAAATCTTGCTTAAACGTATATTAAAGCAAGTAATAATATTTGAATTAGCTTTGTCAACTTTTTTAAAAGTTGACAAAGCTAATTCAGCTTACCTAACAAAGTAAGTTATTGAATTTTTTCAATCAACTTCTCCTTCAATTAAAAAGATAATCTTTTTTCAAGTTTCATCTTTACAATCATCCCTTTTTTGCACCGTTTAACCTCATCCGTTAGTGCTATATTTCATTTATTCGTTGTTTTAGATTTGCCATACATGATGTAGCGAATTTGAAGCATTCAATAAATAATAATGATTTTTTTCCCCTTATAGACTTATCTCGTAGAGCTATTTACTCAAAAAACGAGATGATTGACGATTTATAGCAACTGGTATAATTTTTTAATAAATAAGCTTACTACGCTTATCAGCTTATCTGCCTAAATATGGTAATATTCACTACAAAATTATAGTATTTTTTTGCGAATGATTAATAAAGATAGAGTCGTCATCCATTTTATAACATCAACACACATATCATGAAAATTACCAACGAAGAAATACTGAAAGGCTTGATTAATATCTTTAAAATTAATCGTCAACGTATAGAGGTATATTGCAAACTATCTGAGACAGTCTATACGCCAGAGTTGCAACAACATTTTAAAACGCAAGTGGATGAATCTACCTCTTTACTCAATGAGTTGAATCCAATCTTATACCAATCGCTTGAAAATCCAGAAAATCCAGTGCTTTATGAAGATTCGGAAATAGACCAATCTGTATTCTATTTTGGGATGGCACGTGCTTCAAATAATATAAGAACGGTAATGATTTCTTGCCAGTTCGGAGACGAGTTTTTGATTAAAACTTATCAAAGAGTCTTAGGCTTTTTGGAAGTAAATCACGTATCAGCATTAAATGACATGTTGTCTGGTCATTTGAAAAGTATTGGACATACAGACTTTAATATGGAGAGTATGTTTTCATGTAATCTGACGATGAAGTATTTTAAGTTGCAGTAGGGTATTTGAATGTGAAACACTATTATAACGATTGAGAATCATTTTCAGCACGTAGTTTTTCTACTTGTAGAATGTTATTTTGAATATCTTTCATAATCCATTTTGCCCACCAGCTTGCATAGAAATTGAAGGTTGTGTTAAGTTTAAAATGACTATATAAATGCAGCCTATTAGTGGTTGCATTTAGTTTTTCAAGCTCATATGTTCCGTTTAAAACATCAAAGTACTCTCCACCAATTACAACGTGTTCATCCATTGTAGTTGAAGGGATTTCATGTGGATATGCTTTGATTGAAAACGTCATTTTCTTTTTGTCGATATATTCTGATACAGTTTCATGAAAAACTAACCCATTTGTAAAAATAGCTTCTCTATATGACCCGATGCCTTCAAAATTTAATTCAGCTTTAATCGGTCTTGGAAAGCCAAGTGCTTTAGTTAGCCAACTTTTATCTTGGCTTTCTTTTATTTCTTTCACACAGGTTACATTTTTCCAAATCTTATCAGCAGGAGCTTTTATATCAATGTAGGTATAAGCTTGGTAAGTGCCAGGGATAAAGCCAATCATTGCTTCAATTGGTGAAGCAAAAATAGGGAGAAGGACTAAAATAGAAACATATACATTGTTATCTTTGTGTTTCATTTTAAAATATCCACCAATCAGACCACCAACAGAGGCTGCTACCAAAAATAATGGCAAAACCATTAACCAACAAGCCCAGCCTTCTACACCAAAGCCTAGCGATACAAACAAAAAAAGAAAAACAGGTATCCATGGAGCGAATACTTTGTATGAAGTTTGTTTTGTATTTTTCTCATTTGAAAAATAAACCACCAATGCTCCAACAATGGTGGGCAAACAGAATAAAAATAAAATAGACATTACTGAAAATAATTCCTTCCAACTACTTACTCCAAAAAAAAGCCTTAATACAATCGCATAGCCAGTTGGTATGAAAATTACTTTTAAAATATTTAATAGTTTCTTCATGAAGGTTTCGCTAAAAGGTTTTTCTTTACTAAGGTTATTATTTTATTTTCTATTTGAGAGAAAAAACTACTTTTACTTTCATGTTTTTTGTAACTGTTTGTGGAATTTCCATAATCGAGCTTTCACCAACAGCAGCGGCAACTACCGCATATGACTCGTTATGATTATAATATCCCAAACTAGGGTCAGAATCATCGGTATCACTAACTTTTACAATTCTCATTATCTGCCTATTTGAAGCTTTTGCCATGGACAATGCTTTTTTCCTAGCAACTCCAATTGCTTTTTCAATAAGTATATCATGAAAATCATTTTCCTTTGAAGAGGTAAAAAAACTAGAGACATCTGTAAAACCAGCAGTAATTAAATTCATCATAAAAGATGAATATTGTTTAACATCATCAATCGTCACGCTAATGCTTTGGTTTGTACCAAATGAGTCCTTTTTTTTGTTCGTTTCGTTATCAAAATGAATCTCTTTTCCAATGCTGATTAAGGAGTAACTAATATTTTTATTAGGAATATTAAGCTGTTTTAAAAAAACAACAAGCTTAGTTTCTGCTTCTTTGTGCATAGAGTAGGCTTTTTGTATACTTAATGAATCATTAAACTCTAACTTGATATTGAAAACTACTTTGTCAGCAGGTATTTCTATTGTGGCTTCTCCTATAACAACTATTCTGTTTTCTGGTGAAATAACTGTTTGTCCAAAAGAAACAAGTGAGATTAAAATGAAGGCGAGATTTAATATGAGTTTTTTCATGGTGTTTGTTTTAGGGATGAGTTCAAAGGAATTATAGCAACGTTTCTTTCTTGAAAATTAATCAATACATTCAAATAAATATTCATCTTTAGATTCTATTTCAAACTTTCTTAAAAAAAGAAAAATACTCTTCCTTAAAGGAGTGTTTTTATGATGCTCTTTCTGATTGTAGATGTACGCAATTACATTATCTAAAGCTGAGTGACTATAAGAAAAAGTACCATATCCTTGTTGCCATTGAAATTTGAAAGGGGATAATTTATTGCTATTGATAAAATCATTTGATGATTTTTTAATTTCTCTGATTAAATCTGATAAACAGCATGATGGTTTTAATGCAATCAAGATGTGAATATGGTCAGGCATTCCATTTATTGCCAATAACTTTTGTTCTTTGTTTTTACAAATCCCCGAAATGTATTTGAAAAGTTCTTCTTCCCAAGAAGAATCAATTAAACTATGTCTACCTTTTACGGCAAAAACAACTTGAATATAAATTTGTGAAAATGTGCCTGCCATTTTATTATAAGATAATGTGTAGAATATTTTTCATTTTCAAATCCCGAAGAGATTAAATGTTTATAGCAAAAAATCAATAGTCCACTGACCAGAAATGGTCAAATATTTATAGAATAAAAACAGATTAACGATACGACTCTATCGGAGTCGCATATAACATTCTCATTTTTTGCTATAAACATTTAATCCCTTTGGGATTTGAAATTATAAAACCGTTAAGATTTAAATGTTTATAGCAAAAAACAATCCTCTAAACCTATTTACGATAATCCAAAGCTGGTTTTCTATCACCCAATAAGGCTTCGTATTTAAAATTAGCGCCTCTTTTTTGTTCCCATTCAGCTTTTGCTTTGTCTATTAAAGTTTGGTCTTTCAAAAGATCGATGGCTGTACAAGCGATGGTTTTAGCCGCCACAATCATTCCTTTTTGCCCAATACCCATACCACTCGCCGCTGTTGATTGCCAGCTATGTGCAGATGAACCCGGAACCCAAGTAGCAGTTTGTAATCCCACCGTCGGGACTGTCCAGCTAACATCGCCTACATCTGTAGAACCTCCGCTTGTAGCACTTTCAGCACCATCACGAAAATCCTTTACTTGTGCCGCATTTTCGATAGGTTGTTTTTGTTCGCCAAGAGTTTCGCTGAGTGATAAGGCAAACTTCTTTTCTTCGTCATTGTAAATTACGCCTCCTACTTTAGCTAAGTTAGCATGCATTACATTGGCCAAGGTAATGTTTGGTAATAAGTTAAATACCCCTCCTAATATTTCCCATTCTACTTTAGTCCCAGTCCCCAAAGCAGCACCTTGTGCCGCATTTTCAATGCGTTTCCAAACGCTTTTTAATATTTCACGGTCTTTATGACGAGCATAATAATATACTTCTGCGTATGCAGGCACTACGTTTGGTGCTTCGCCACCTTTAGTAATCACATAATGAATACGAGTATCCTGAGGAATGTGCTCACGCATCATATTTACCATCATGTCCATGGCTTCTACACCATCTAAGGCAGAACGTCCACGTTCAGGTGAAGCAGCAGCGTGTGAGGCAATTCCTTTGAAACGAAATTTAGCATTTTTGTTCGCTAAAGATGTACCCGCATCGGCTGAGTTTTGTGAGCCTGGATGCCAGTGTAATACTACATCTACATCGTTAAAGAAACCTTCGCGTACCATATACACTTTCCCCGAACCTCCTTCTTCAGCAGGACAGCCATAAATTTTGATAGTGCCTTTTTGACCTGATTTTACTAGATAATTTTTGACCTCAACCGCCGCTGCTACAGAAGCCGTTCCGAATAGGTTATGTCCGCAACCGTGTCCACCTTTTTGGTTAGGAATAGGACTTATTTCTGGAACTGCCTGTTGTGCTAAGCCTGGTAGTGCATCATATTCACCCAAAATACCGATAACGGGTTTGCCTTCTCCAAAAGTGGCTACAAAAGCCGTAGGAATGCCTGCAATGCCAGCTTGTACGGTAAAGCCTTCTTTCTTGAGCTGTTCTTGCAAGAGCAATGAGCTTTTTTCTTCCATATAGCCCAATTCTGCAAAATTCCATATTTGCTTTGAGATACCTGCGTATTCATCAAAGCGTTTGTCGATATTGCTGATTACCGTTTGTTTATCGGTATCAGTAGCAACTGGTGTTGTTTTTTTCTTTTGGGCATTTCCCCAAAATGACATTAGCGTAAGGGCTAGTAATAATGGTTTTTTCATAAAATAAAGATAGTTTGTTAATTATACTGCAAAAATTACCTCTTCGTTAGGCACTCTTATTCTGTCTGAATAAATACCTTCTGGTTTGCCGACACCACAGGCAATTATCATATTGATTTCGGCAGCAGGAGGGAGCTTCAATATTTTCTTGACTAAATCGCTATCAAAGCCTTCCATAGGACAAGTATCATATCCATCTGAAGCCATGCTTAGCATAAAAGTTTGGGCTGCTAAGGCACAGGATTTATGGCACATTACACGCTGGTCGCCATGATTACGAATACGAAGAAATGGTTTGTTGAAACCCATAAAAAATACGATAATACTGCGTATAAGCGTATTGAGACCAAAGAAATCGTTGCGATATACCAAGGGCATCAATTTTTGATAATAAGCCAAAGCTCGCTCATCTTTCTTGGTTAATGTTTTGCCCTCAAATTGTTTATGGAGATTGGCTAAATTCCATTTTACTCTTTCTTTCCATTTATCTTGGCGAGTCACAAAAACTACTAATTGATTGGCTGTTTTTGCCGCCGATTGCCCCATACAAGCTTTGTTAAGGGCCTCATGCACACTTTGTGTTTTTACTTGATAAAATTCCCAAAGTTGCATATTACTGCTATTGGCAGAAAGTACGGCAAGCGATAAGGCTTTAGAAACTACTGAATCATCGAAAGGGGCATTGTTATCAAAAACTCTTACAGAGCGACGTCTCTCAACAATACTTTTAAAAAGGGAGTCAGACATATATGGGAATTAGGAATAATTTGTAAGTGTAATTTACTCGAAAATCCTTAAAATAAAAAGCTAGTCCTTTTGAGACTAGCTTTTGAGATTGATATATTTATCATATTATTTTTTCCACTGCAAGGTATTTACCAGACGAATTACATCCTTTTTTAGGTATTCGATAACGGGCTCAAGAGAATCGCTTTTTAGAGCTGTATTAAAATACAATGCTCCACGTAAATAGTGTTTTGTAGAATCTGTGGTATAAAACTGTAGGTAAGTGGGTACTTCACCTTCAAGCTGTATCAGCATTGCTTTTTGTTTTGCTCCCGTTGTTAATACATAATTTTGAATAGACGACGCTTTTTGATTATGTTTCGCTGCTAATTTGTAAGCATCGTCAATGAGCTTCGATAGTTTGTTGGGGTCGTTATTAAGGTTTTTATAGGTTAACTGAATCACCGCTTTATAGTTTGGATAATAGATGTATATCCAATGGGGCTCTGCCCATGCAACAGTATCAGGCTTTATGATGGCTTGACTAGAATACTGAAAAGTATAAGGGTGATTTTCAAGCAACTGAACATACTTCGTAGGGGGTAAGTCAATACGGTTAAATCCTTTTGGTTTAGGTACATAATCGTTATTGTCTTGCTTTTTTCTACAACTACTAAGGCTCAAAATAAGAAAAGTGCAAGCCAACAGACTTGCACTACTATAAAAAAGGAATCTTTTTTTTATCATCATAAATAGTATCAATCAAAATTATCAACAAAAATAAGCCGATAATTTAGTTAATAGATTAATCGCCAAATATATTTCCTAAACCACCTATCACAGAGCCACTCTCTTTATTAGCATTTCCTCCGTATGGTGATAAAGTACGGATTAATTTTGATAATGGCATCGACTGAATCCAAACGCGACCAGTACCACGAACGGTAGCCAAGAAGATACCTTCTCCGCCAAAAACCATCGATTTTAGGTTTCCAGCCTTCTGAATATCATAACTTAGTGTCTGTTCAAACGCAACAATACAACCTGTATCTATTCTTAGGGTTTCATTGTTTAATCTTTTTTCAATGATTGTTCCACCCGCATGTACAAAAGCTAAACCATCACCTTGTAGTTTCTCTAAAATAAACCCTTCGCCCCCAAACAATCCTGCTCCAATTTTCTGATTGAAAGTAATGGAAATTTGTGTGCCTAATGCTGCACACAAAAAGCTATCTTTTTGGGCAATTAAGGTATTACCAGGGAGTGTTGAAAGGTCAATCGGTATAATTGTTCCAGGGTGCGGTGCAGCAAAGGCTACCTTGCGTTTCCCATAACCACGGTTCGTAAAATGTGTCATAAACAACGACTCGCCTGTTAACAAACGTGAACCAGCTTGAAATAATTTACCTATTATCGAATTGTCGGCACTAGAACCATCACCCATTTTTGTTTCAAAAACGATGCCTTCTTCCATATAACACATTGTTCCTGCTTCGGCAATAACGGTTTCATTAGGGTCTAATTCTACTTCTACCAGTTGGATGTCTTCTCCTATAATTTTGTAATCTATTTCGTGAGATCTCATGACTTTATCTTTTAGATTTTGATTGTTTATTTTGATTCAAAGTAAATTCTATCGTGTCAAATGATATTATTATTTTGGATAATAGGCAAAACAAACTTTTGATTGGACTTTATGACATACTTTCTTGAAAATTGCCATGATTGTGATATGCCATATTCAACGTTCCTTGAACAACCTCAATAAATTGTTTTTTCAAAGTCTCAATATCATTAGTAGTCATTCCTATTGTTTCAATGGGCCGATGAACAATTACTTTAATAGGAGTGGGAGATAATAGATACTCGCCATCTTTCAACACATGAAAATTATTAAGAAAAGTAATGGGGACTATAGGCACTTGCTGGCTAATAGCCATTAAAAAACCTCCGTCTTTAAGGGGAGTATGCATTTGAGGAGGATGCTTGGTTTTAATACCGCCTTCGGGGAAAATGATGATACTTCGTCCGTTTTTTAATGCCCTAAGCGAGCGAGTAAGCGAAGTTGTACGACTTTTTTTGTCGTTTCTATCTACTTGAATATGCAGTTTCCTAAACATATAGCCAAACAAGGGTACTTTCTTGAGGGCTGCCTTACCAACAAATGCGTAATAGTTTTGAATAACCATGCCCATAACGGCAATGTCTATATAAGAAAAATGGTTAGCACAAAAAACATACGTTTTAGTTATATCAATAGGGGCTTCAAATTTGATACGGATGGGAACGCCTATTATAGGGAAATATATTTTACCCCATAATCGGTTTAGATAGTGTGCTTTGGGTTTCCATGCTTCTTTCTGTAGAAAAAGCCAGAAAAAAGGAAAAAGTATAAGGAATAAAGAAACGAACCAGAAAACAGCCCAAACGGTATATAAAATTTTCAGTATACGCATAATAGCAAAGATAATAAAATCTGCCATTCAGTTGCTTGCCAAAGTAGAAATGATTCACAATAAAAAAGGTTTAATAGCCGCCACTATTAAACCTTTTTTTGAGTAATTTTTGAATTACTTTAAGTAAATGTACTTAACTTAAGGTAATAAAAGCAAGAGAAAGTACACTTTCGCAGAAATAGAATGATGAGGTCTGTATTAAGGGGTGGGGGAGTTTTAAAAACGTTTTGAAATGAGAAATTTCATGGTAAGAATTTAAAAAACCGTTCAAGTGCAGAACAAAAAAGGTTCTCAAAATATAAATTTTGAGAACCTCCTAAAATTATAAGCTATAAAATACGGCTGTACTAAATTCCCATCATGTCTTTAAACGCAACCGAGTTCCTTGTTGAAATCTCTAATTCAATTCCATTGTTTAGTACTACTTTCATGCCGCCTTTGTAATAAGAATCTATCTCAGCAATGTATTCTGTATTGATAATTTGCTGGCGATTAGCTCTGAAAAATGTGTTCGGGTCTAGTCGCTCCTGAATTTTGTTCAGAGAACGGTGAATCATCGGTCGGTTATTTCCAAAATGGAAACGGCAATAATTCCCCACAGATTCAATCATGTATATTTCAGTAAGACGTACAAAGTAACATTTGTCTCCATCTTTTAAGAATATTCTTTTATCAGGCGGAAGTCTTCCTTCAGATACAGCCTCAGAGATTCTTGTTTGTTGGATTTCAGCACGGATTTTTTCTATCGTTCTCGCAAGTCTTTCGGCTTTCATGGGCTTCAACAGATAGTCCATTGCTTCTGATTCAAAAGCTTGAATAGCATATTGGTTATACGCTGTTACGAATACAATTTTAGGAATGAACTCAAGCTCATCCAATAAATCGAATCCATTTTTTTCAGGCATTTCAATATCCAAAAAAATTAAATCAGGCTGTAATCGATGAATCTTTTCAATAGCATCGTCCACATTTTCAGCCTCATCAATGATTTGAATGTCCTGATAATCTTGTAATAAATACTTTAATTCTTGGCGAGCTAACCTCTCGTCATCCACCAAGATAGTCTTAATTTTCTTACTCATTGGCTTAATATTGGACAAGTCTTGATTTTGGCGATCAACAGCTCTTGGAGAGTAAGGTTTTCTATTAGCCATCTCGCTTAACTGATTTGCAATAATTAATATAGGTCAACACCTGTGAGCCTTTCAGGGGTAGTTCTAGTACTTACCTAGTATTTTCCGCTAATATAGCAAATTCCATTCCATTTTCAAGGAATCTAATGGTGTTAATTAGCAATTTTCTCGTTAATTTTTTTTGATTAACGTTGAAATAAAGTTTTTTTGGGTAGAAAAACAACTTTATAAAAAATCTATATCTTAAAAGGAATACTTACTTGAGCCGTCACAATGTTATTTTCACATTCAATCGTCAGTGCGTCTTTTAGTCCATAATTGATAAGTAGTCTTTTATTAAGGTTTTCAAGTCCAATCCCTTTTCTTGTCTTATGTTCAGAGTTATCTGCCAAAATTGTGCCAGTATTTTGAATGCCAAATATTAGTACATTATTTTTTTTACGGGCAAATACTGTAATATTTCCTCCATTTTTAAGTTTGCTAATGCCATGCTTTACAGCATTTTCGGCTAATAGTTGTAATGACATCGGCGGAACCCTAGCTAACAAGACAGTCTTGCTAATATCTGTTTTATAATTCAGGCGTTCGTCAAAACGCATTTTTTCAAGGTCTAGATAGTTTTTAACAAGTAAGAGTTCTTCTTGAAAAGTAATGTCTTTTAAATCGTAAAACGATAGTGAAACCCTCAATAAATCAGATAACTTCATCGTAGCATCTCTGGCTAGTTTAGGTTCTGTTAAAGTAAGCGACTGAATACTATTGAGAGAGTTAAATAAAAAATGGGGGTTTAGCTGACTTCTTAAACTAACTAATTCTATTTCTTTTACATGCATTTCTGCCTCCAATTTGGCTCTTTCTTCATGGATGGAACGTTTGGCAAACTTAATTCCATGATAAAAAATGAACCAAGGCATAATAAGCCTGAATGTTTTAACAAAATGAAAAACATGGCCTAAAAAGTCCGAATTAGTATTGGTTGAATAAGGAATAGTAATATTCCAAAAGAATAAGTTGATACTATAAACGATGATAGAAATAATAAAATTTGCCAGAATAGGGAATACTATAAACTTACGCCAATTCAATAATTCTATTTGTTTGTTATTAACAGCTAAATAATAAAGATGCGTACCAATGATAAAAATGCATAAGTTGATAAGACCTGAAATAAGGGCTGTATTGATGTTTACTTTATAATAGATATACTCGCTTGTTGTATAAATAATATATAGACTCCAACATATCAGTTGAATTGTCCAATATATTTCTTTCTTTCTCATACTACTTTGTATTAATGATTAGGCATTACATTACAATTTAATCAAAACAAATTTCATTAAATTGATATTTAATATGAATTTTCCATAAGTGTGAGATTTTGTTTATAAAAGTATTAATTACGAATTTTAATAGGCAGATTAAGTATAATTTTCGTAGAAAGAATAAGCCTAAGGGATTAAAGAAGGGTAATTAATGTTTTTTCCCTAGATTAAACAAAAGTCCACATGGTAAATACATACCTTGTGGACTTTTGTTTTCAAAAACACTAAAAAAAATATTATTTTAACTTAGCTACAGAAGTTTTAATTCTTTCACAAGCTTCAATTAATTGTTCGTCAGCAGCGGCAGTAGAGATACGAACGCAATTTGGAGCACCAAAGCTGGTTCCAGCTACAGTAGCTACAAAAGCATCTGCTAATATCCACATTGAGAAATCATCAGAATCTTTAATGGTAGTTGTACCGTCTGATTTTCCGAAGTAATAGCTTACATCTGGGAAAGCATAGAAGGCACCGTCAGGCATATTTACTTTGAAACCTTCGATTTCACGTAAAAGACCTACTACTAAATCACGACGACGAAGATAAGCCTCTTTCATTTTGTAAGCCTCCTCTAAAGTACCATTGAAAGCTACCGTAGCTGCTTTCTGAGCGATAGAGTTTGTTCCAGAAGTAACTTGTCCTTGTAATTTTTCAACACCATCAGCAATCCATTTTGCCGCAGCGATAAAACCAATTCTCCAACCCGTCATGGCATGCCCTTTAGCAACACCATTAACCGTAATTACTTGGTCTTTGATTTCAGGGATTGAACCGATAGAAAAATGACCAGCATCTGTAAAGTTGATGTATTCATAAATCTCATCAGCCATCACAAAAATATTTGGATGTTTTGCTACAATTGCACCGATAGCTCTTAATTCAGCCTCAGTATAAACAGAACCCGTTGGGTTGTTAGGCGAAGCAAACATCACCAATTTCGTTTTTGGTGTGATAGCCGCTTCAAATTGTTCAGGTGTTACTTTGAAGTTATTATCAAAAGCACCATCTATTATGACAGAAGTACCTTCTGCTAATTTTACCATTTCAGAGTAAGAAACCCAGTAAGGTGCAAAGATAATTACTTCGTCACCAGGGTTAACCAACGTAGAAATTACGTTTGCTAAAGAGTGTTTCGCTCCTGTAGAAACTACAATATTTTCAGGGTTCCACTCAATATTATTATCACGCTTGAGCTTATCAGCAATCGCTTTGCGAAGGTCAGGATAACCAGCTACAGGCGAATAGCCATGAAAACCATCATCAATGGCTTTTTTGGCGGCATCGCAAATGTGCTTTGGGGTTTTGAAATCTGGTTCGCCTACTGAAAGGCTGATAACTTTGTGTCCCTGAGCAGCAAGTTCACGGGCTTTTTTTGTCATCCCGAGCGTTGCTGACTCCTCCAGTGCATTAATGCGGTCTGCGAGCGATACTATTGAACTCATTTTTTGCTAGAATTTATTTATGGAAATCAGAAAGCCTTTATGAAAGAACTTTCATTACTAAAAAATTAAATCCCACAAAGTTAGAAGAGTATTATGGGATGCGAAAGAAAAAAAGGAATTTATTGAGCATTTCTGCTGGCATTTTGTAAATAGTGAATGAAAATCTTGTATTTTTCCCTTGTTTGAGTATCCTTATTTTTAATAAAGGCTTTTCAGAATTGTGAATGTTTGAAATTAAAATGGATTTTATTCTACCTTTACTACCAATATAACAAACCGCATAATGCATATTTTAATTATCTCTATTTTTGTAATAGGCTATTTGGCCATCGCTTTAGAACATCCTATCAAAATTAATAAAACTGCTACGGCATTACTTACAGGAGTATTATGTTGGACTACCTACATGATATTCTCTTCGGAAAAAACGCCTGTTTTACAAGAACTATCACATCATCTTGGGGCAGTATCAGAGATACTTTTCTTTTTGTTAGGAGCCATGACTATCGTAGAATTGATTGACGCTCATCAAGGGTTTAAATTAATTACAGACCGTATTATAAGCCGTGATAAAGTTACTTTACTTTGGACGATAGCCTTTATTACTTTTTTCCTTTCTTCGGTATTAGATAACCTTACGTCTGCCATTGTGATGGTTTCGGTAATTAGGAAATTGATAAAAGAGGAAGAAACTAGAAAGCTGTTTGCAGGAATTGTGATTATAGCAGCCAATGCAGGAGGGGCTTGGACACCCATTGGAGACGTAACAACGACCATGCTTTGGATTGGTGGACAAATTACTACTATGAATATCATTAAAGTATTATTTATTCCAAGCTTGATTTCCCTCCTTATACCATTGATTTATATGAGCTATCAACTGAAAGGCTCGGTGAAAAAAGCTCAAGAAAAAGAGACTCAAATCCATGAGGCTGTCAATCAAAAACAGCATTCAATGATTATGCTTATTACTGGATTCAGCGTTTTATTAGGTGTGCCCATTTTCAAGACTATTACACATATGCCCCCTTATATGGGTATTTTACTGGGATTAAGCATTGTTTGGATTGTGTCTGAAATATTGCATTCGGGTAAGGATGAGGAGGAGAAAAAGCCTTTTACAGTCGCACATGCTTTGAGCAAAATAGATACTTCGAGTATTCTGTTTTTTCTTGGTATCTTAATAGCTATTAGTGCTTTAGAATCTACCGACTTACTGACAGGATTGGCTACTTGGATGGATAAGACGATAGGAAACCAAGATATTATTGTCGTAGTGATTGGTTTGGCTTCTGCTGTGATTGATAACGTACCACTGGTGGCGGCATCAATGGGTATGTATGATTTAACAGCTTTCCCGACAGATTCAAAAATTTGGGAATTTATGGCTTATTGTGCTGGTACAGGGGGAAGTGTATTGATTATTGGCTCGGCGGCTGGTGTAGCAGTGATGGGGATGGAGAAAATAGATTTTCTTTGGTATATGCGTAAAATTAGCTTTACAGCATTGTTAGGTTACTTTGCTGGGGTAGGGGCTTATTTGTTGATTTATGCTTTAGTTCATTGATTTCAAAAGATACTACTTTAAAAAGGGTTGGAGAGAAATGATTTTCTTTTAGTCGGTGACTTAAGTTCTATCGATTACCCATATATCTATAAGTGCTTGATAATCATATTCTTATTCCTAGCGAGGGACTTAAGTCCCTCGCTAGGAATAAGAAATGGCTATGACAAGAGACGACCAAAGCTCGGTTTGAAAGGCGATTTAAGCCCATTCAAACCAATTTTATCAATAATCACATCTTCATTTCAACTTTTTTAAAAGATGTGGGTAATGAGTAGGACTTAAGTCACCGACTAAAAGAAAGGTTATTGTTATTCTTTTATCAACTCATCAATTTTACTTTCAAACTCCTTCACCCATTCAGTATAATATTTACCTGTACCTGGACCAGAGAAACCTGCGTGTGTTAAGCGAATGACTCCTTTCTTATCCAATATGATGGTTGTAGGGAAACCGATAACTTGGTTGAGCGATGGCAAACTTTGGGATGCACTTTCTGAATTGTTTAGCCCCGCATTTAATAACTGATAATCAATACCGAAACGTTTGCGAAGTAATGCCATTTTTTGTTTAAAGAATTCTGTGTCAGTCGATTTCTCATAAGCTAAACCAATTACTTCAAAACCACGTGCTTTGTTTTTATTATAAAAAGGCACCAGATAATTAGTTTCGTCCATACAGTTCGGGCACCATGAGCCTAAAATTTGTACCACTACCACTTTGCCTTTATAAGCATTGTCTGAAAGAGAAACTTTTTCGCCTTTTTCATTCAAGAATGAGAAATCAAAACGATCATAGCCATCTTTCAATAACGTGATTTTACTTAAATCGGGGAGACTTGCGTTGTCATCTCTTTTCGCTTCAAAGTTTCTGAACCCTTTGATACCGCCGTAAAATTTACCAGTGATTTGGTCACCTTCAACTTTTGCTTTTAATAAGAAAGCGTGCGAACCGTCGAAAGTAGAAAGGAACAGACTATCGCCAACAATATTACCATCCATATAGCGGTAATCGCCAGTGGTTGTCAAGAATGAACCTGTTACGGTAGTACCTTTTTGTTGGAAAGTCCCTACAGCATAACTAGCTTTTTGAGTTTCAGCATTGATGAAATTCACAGACCATTTACCCGTAGTATTACCAAGAATCGCCATTTTGTTGGTTCTGAATCTGAATGCATACCCTAAAGTAGCTTGGAATGGAGATTGTGCAAAAGACTTACGACCCTTATTTTTACGATAAAAGCCTGTAAGGTTCTTATCACCTTTCTTCGCTATAATTTCAGCATCAAATAATGAAATAGGAATAATCAGCGAGTCGCCTTCTAAAGTAGCTTCATCTGTTTTGAATCTTTCAGTGGCATTTAATACGTAAACATCAAACTTTTTTTTGTTCTTAGTAGGTTTAATTTCAAGACCAAAAGGTAATGAACCACCGTCGGTTTGAATAGTTGCGCGCCAACGAGTAGCCACCTGTGCATCTACGTTTTGCCCAATCAGTGTGATTAAAAATAAAATGATTAATTTTTTCATTGTGTAATTAAAGGATAGTTGATGAAAACAGCATTTGAAAATTTGAAAATGTGTTAATTTGAAAATGTGACAAATCGCTTAATATTCAAACAAAAAGCTTTGATATATTCGTTCCCTTAACCCATTTTCAAATTAACACATTTTCAAATCTTCAAATTAACCTTTATTTTTTCTGCAAGCAAGCCATGTAAAATCCATCATAACCTTCTTTAGCAGTAGAAGTACGGCGTTCGCCTAAAAACTCCCATTGGTCACCAAACTCAGCCATAAAGCGTCTAATGTGATTTTCGCTTTCAGAAGGTAAAAGGCTACAAGTAGCAAAAACCATTTTTCCGCCTTTTTTCAGCATCGCAGAATATTCAGTAAGGATATTCCATTGCGTTACTCTGAGGTTATCAATAAATTCTGGCGTTAATTTCCATTTAGAATCAGGGTTTCTACGAATTACACCTAAACCAGAACACGGTACATCAAGCAATAATCTATCGGCACTAGCTTCGTATTTTTTCAATACTTTAGGCTCAATCAATTTTACTTCTATATTATCTACACCATTTCTTTTGGCTCTTTTCATTAATTCAACCAGCTTGTATTCCTCCACGTCCATCGCTACAATCTTCCCTTTGTTTTCCATCAAAGCTGCTAGGTGAAGCGATTTTCCCCCCGCACCAGCACAAGCATCTATTACTCTCATACCGGGCTGTACATCCAAGAATGGGGCAATCAGTTGCGAGCCTGCATCTTGTACCTCAAAGAATCCTTCTCTGAAATAATCAGTTCTAAAAATACTCTGGCGTTGTTTTAATATCAACGCATCTGGCAGACCTTCTGGAACGATGGTTTCGATATCTATTGCATCCAATAAATCTTGTAATTTATCTTGATTAGTTTTTAATCTATTGGCTCTCAATACTACAGGTGCTTGTTCGTTCATCGCCATGATTTCTTCCGACCATTTTTCATCGCCTATTTCCTCTTCACATAATTGGTCGAGCCAATCAGGAACAGATTCACGAATTTTACGGATTAGCATACCTTCTTCAAAGCGGTCTAATATTTTGCCCGCTTGGATATGCGAAAACTCGTCCCATTTTGGCAAGAACTCAACATTATCGGCATTTGGGTACAAACGTTTTTTGATTAATAACCATGAGCCAACAATTTGCCAGAAGTAAGGGGCTTTCAGTTTATCTTCATAAAGATTGTTCGAGAAAAGGATTAAACGCCAGTAGCGGACAATTTCATAAGTAGTTTCGGCAATAAAGGCACGGTCGCGGCTACCCCATTGCTTGTTCGATTTCAATGTCTGTTCAATTACTCGGTCAGCTTGACGAGGATTCTTAACAAAAAATATTTCTTGCAGAGCCTTTACGGTTGCTATCACTAATGGGCGATGAAGACGCATGCTAATCTTGGATTTTCAAATTTTGATACTATATAATAAATACAAAGTTCCGAAAATTTGTTGAGACTTGCTCTTTTTTATGGAACAGAGGGCTTTTAAATAGCCCTTTGAAAATATTTAATTTTATTTTGAAAAATAGTTTAATAATTTTTCAATGATGAAACAAAAGCATACTGTCTGGCGTTTTACTAACATATCGCAAATAAAACAAAAAAGCCCTGCTGTGAAGCAAGGCTTTTTTTTATGTCCATAAAAAACTATCTTTCTATTAAGTAGTTATTAAGTAGTCAATCAAAAAAAAATATTATTGTGGAAATTACATCGACAAGTATGCGCTATTTTACATTCAAAACTCACAATTCATAACTCTTACTTAGTCTTATTAGCTTCCGAATAAATCACTTGAAAGATAACGGTCGCCACGGTCGCAGATAATACAAACGATAACGCCCGATTCTAATTCCTGTGCTAATCTAACAGCGGCTGACGCAGCCCCACCACTACTCATTCCACCAAATACGCCTTCTACTTTCGCTAACGTATTGGCCATAGCACGTGCTTCTGTTTCTGAAATATCCATAATTCTATCAACTCTCGAAGCATCAAAAATCTTAGGGAGATATTCTTTTTCCCAACGACGAATCCCCGGAATCTTTGCTCCTTCAGTCGGTTGACAGCCGACTATCTGAATATCAGGGTTAACTTCCTTCAAAAATTTAGAAGTACCCATAATCGTTCCAGTAGTCCCCATCGAACTCACAAAGTGTGTTATCTGCTGATTGGTATCTTTCCAAATTTCTGGCCCAGTAGAATGATAATGAGCCATGTAATTATCAGGATTTGAAAACTGGTCTAACATAAAAAAACCACCCTCTTTTACTTTAGCTTCAGCATAATCTCTTGAGCCTTCAATACCAACGCTAGCAGGAGTAAGGGTAACTGTCGCTCCGAAAGCCTCCATCGTTAATACCCTTTCACGGGTAGAGTTTTCAGGCATTACCAATTCAATGTCAAGGTCGTATAATCGAGCAATCATCGCTAGGGCAATACCTGTATTGCCAGAAGTAGCTTCAATCAATTTTGTGCCAGGTTTTATCTCGCCACGTTCTACTGCTCCGCGAATCATTCCATAGGCGGCACGGTCTTTTACCGAACCCCCTGGGTTATGTCCTTCTAATTTTCCGTAAATCTTAACATTCGGATTCGGATTGATTCTGTTTAATTCAACAATTGGCGTATTGCCAACTAAGTCTAAGAGTGTTGCCATTCAATTATGTTACTGCAATATTTTTACCTGCTCTTGGTGATATATTTTTGTGAAGGAAGGAATGCTGCGCGTAAGCCAAACATTTCCTCCGATGATAGAATTTGCCCCTACTACGGTTTCTCCACCCAAAATTGTGGCTCCAGCATAAATTACTACGTGGTCTTCAATCGTAGGATGGCGTTTTAGCGAAGCCATTTCTTTACTAACTGACAATGCACCAAGGGTAACACCTTGGTATAGTTTTACGTGTTTACCAATGGTAGTGGTTTCGCCAATTACTACGCCAGTACCGTGGTCAATCATAAAATATTCATCTATGTTTGCACCCGGATGAATATCAATTCCCGTTTTTGAGTGGGCATATTCTGTCAGTACCCTAGGCACAATAGGAACGTTCATCTCTAATAAAGCATGAGCAAGGCGATAAAAGAAGATGGCATAAAAACCTGGGTACGCCCTGATTACTTCGTATTCGCTTTGGGCGGCTGGGTCGCCCATCATGATGGCCTGTATATCTGTTAATAATACGTCGTAAATTGCTGGAAGTTTTTGAATATAAGCCTCTGCCAAAGTGCGGGCATCCTCTTCAAGGTGTTGCTGCATAGACCGCAATACACGGGTTAGCCTCAATTGAATTTGATCAAAGGCTTCTTGCAATTCGTCAACACAGCCAAAATGGCGTTGTGTTTGTTCTGGAAACATTGCCAACAAAATGTCGGTAAACAATTCTTTCACCGTCGAAGTAGATGGAAAAGTATTGGGTTTTGAATGTTTTTGGCAAAGAGCCTCTAAAAAACTATTGGGCAACGTTTGAGACATCGGCTATCAAATATTTATTAGCAAACTAACCTGATATTTGTAAAAGCATAAAATAAAACCATATTATTTTGCTTTATTAAAGAAACAATTAACGACTGATTAATTAAATTTCACGCAATGATAACGATAAATGTACTGATTTGATTCTGTTTTGATAAAAAAATCGTTAATTCAGGACTAATCTAAACCCCCATTATTATGTTCCATTCAAAAATTGTTTTATGGTTGTTCAATCTTCAATTGCTATTGTGTAGCTGTCATAAAGAGAGCAGTAAAAGTGATTTTTCGAAAGGAGGTAATTTCTATAAAATAACATCCCTCGGGAAATTAGCCCCCGAAGTAAATGAAAGCTCGGGCATTATAAAAAGTGCTAAAGACACTACTTTCTGGACGCATAACGACAGCGGTGGCAAACCTGAAATATATGAAGTAGATATGCATGGGAAGCTATTATCCGCAATTCACTTTAATAATATTGAAAACGAAGATTGGGAAGAAATCACCAGAGATAAAAATGGGAATTTATATATTGGAGACATCGGTAATAATAGTAATACTAGAAGGAATCTAACGATTTATAAAGTAAACGAAAACAATCCTACCCATACAGAAGCTATTTCTTTTCATTATGCTGACCAAGAGCGTTTTCCGCCAGATAAAGCAGACAAGAATTTTGATTGCGAAGCGTTTTTTGTACATGGCGATAGCTTATATTTATTTTCAAAAAACCGAGGCAATGATTTTGTGAAAATGTATGCCGTTCCGACCAAGGCAGGGAATTATGCACTGCTACCTAAAGGACAAGTATTGATTAATGCGATGGTGACTGGCGCAGCGATAAGTCCTGACGAAAAAACATTTGCCCTTATAACCTATGGGAAGGTAGTATTCTTCAAAATCAAAAATCATATAATAGACTTCAAACATCCACAAAAATGCTACCTTTTGGCTTTTCAGCAATCAGAAGCGATTACTTTTTTAACAAATAATACGCTGTTGGTAACAAATGAGCAAGGAGAAATGATTAAAATTGACATTGAAAAAAAATGATAAATAACCGATGATTCCAAATATTCGTTTTCATTTTCATGGAATACCCAATGATAATTTGCTTAAATACCTCATTATGTTTTCTTTCATAGATTCTGTAAAGATTCAATGATTTAGATTTAACAATTCCGTAATATTGAGCTTATTAATTTTGCATTAACAATTGAGCAGAAGAAGTATTTAATTAGGGTTTTCTTAATGAAAATTATGGATTGCTGCAAACGAAAATATGGCAAACGCATTACCTATTCCCAAAATTTTACTGGTTGATGACGATCCAGACATCATTGAGTTGTTAGAATATAATCTTCAAAAAGAAGGTTTTGAAATTCAATCAGCTTTGGATGGCATTCAAGCTTTAGAAGTAGCAAAATTTTTCAAACCAGATTTGATTTTACTGGATGTTATGATGCCCCGTCAGGATGGTATCGAAACGGCAAGACAGCTTCGTCTTATTCCAGAGTTTAAAGAGGTTTATATCTTATTTCTTACGGCGCGTGCTGAAGAATACACAGAAGTAGCAGCTTTTGATGTAGGAGCAGACGATTACATCGTGAAGCCCATTAAACCTAGGGCTTTGGTAAGTAGAATCAAAGCGATGTTTAGGCGTGATGCACAGCAGATTGAAAATGATGAGAAAATTGAAATAGGCCAACTGGTGATAAATCGTACAAACTATAGTGTATTGAATGATGGAAGCCCTTTAGTAATGCCTAAAAAAGAATTTGAATTACTTTCATTCTTGGCTAAACATCCTAATAAAGTGTTCAACCGCGACGAATTATTAGAAAAAGTATGGGGGGCAGATGTGTACGTGGTAGAAAGAACAGTGGATGTGCATATTAGAAAATTGAGAGAAAAGATTCCTGAACATTATATCAAAACCCTTAAAGGTGTTGGGTATATGTTTACCTTGGAAGACTAAATAGTATTAACGATTTAAGGTTAGCAAAAGCAGTGTATATATTCTTGAGGTGTCAAGAATATATACACTGCTTTCTCGTTTTGGATGAGAGAGTTTTACTCGAATTACCGATTTAGGTGATAATTCATTATTTTTGTATGAATACGGTTTAGCCTTTTTTCACAGGATTTTCTTAGACAATGTTTTTATTTAAGAAATCTCACCTCTTGTTTCGTATATGATGATTAATAAATTTATACTGATATTTTTTTCTAGTCTTATTTGTTTTAGCTGTAATGCCCAGAGCCCAGACCTGAGCAAACCTCAGAAACACGAATTTAGAGCAGTTTGGATAGCTACCGTAGAGAATATCGACTGGCCAAAATATGGTCAATATAATTCAGACCTACAAAAACAAGATTTCATCCGAATCTTGGACGAGCATAAGAAATCGAACCTGAATGCTGTGTTTGTACAAGTACGAGATGCTTGCGATGCTTATTATGCTAAAGGTACTGAGCCTTGGTCTGAATTTCTGACAGGTCAGCAAGGCAAATTTCCCACACCCTTTTATGACCCTCTCAGTTTTATGATTGAAGAAGCCCATAGTAGAAACCTAGAGTTTCATGCTTGGCTAAACCTTAATCGTGCGACTTTTAAAAAAGGAAAAACGATTGCTCCAGACCATATCAGTGTAACAAAACCAGAATGGATGTTGGTATATGATGGACAAAAATTATTGAATTTTGGTATTCCCGAAGTAAGGAATTACATCACTGATATAGTAGTCCAAATTGCCAAAAACTATGATATAGATGGAATACATTTCGACGATTATTTTTATCCTTATGAGGTAGCAGGCGGCGTGTTGAAAGATGATGAAACTTTTAGAAAATATAATGGAGGTATCAAAAATATCAAAGATTGGCGGAGGAGTAATACTGATTCATTAATTTACCAAATTAGCGAAGGTATCAAAAAAGTTAAACCAAGAATGAAATTTGGCATTAGCCCCTTTGGTGTGTGGAGAAACTACAGCACCAAAAATCCCGCAGGTTCGTTGACCAATGCTTCACAAACGTCGTATGATAATTTATATGCCGATACGCGTAAATGGCTGCAACAGGGATGGATAGATTACATTGCACCCCAAATTTATTTTGACCAAGCTCATGGTAAAATACCTTTTAACGAACTAGCATTGTGGTGGGGACAAAATAGCTTTGGCAAGCACCTCTACATAGGACATGGAATTTATAAAATTAAAGCGGGTTGGTTACTGACAGAAGCCCCAAAGCAGATTAAATTTAATCGTGCAAACCCGACGACAATTCAAGGGAGTATCTTTTTTAGTTCAAAAAGTTTAACAGAAAACTACGGAGGTTTTCAAGACTCTCTAAGGAATAATTATTACCGCTATCCTGCCATTATTCCCGCCATGCCTTGGAAAGATAGTATTCCGCCTTTATCACCACAAAAGTTAATTGTCGTCAAAAATGATGAGGGCATCCCTGTGTTGACTTGGCAACCTGGGGAAAAGGCTACCGACGGTGATGAAAATAATTATTTTGTAGTCTATCGTTTTGAAAAAGGAGAAAAACCAGACCTATCAAAGGCAATAAAAATAATTTACATCGGCAAAAGCAACACTTTTAATGATACTTCTGTAGAGAAATACCGTGGTTATATTTATTGTGTGACTTCTTTTGATAGACTCCATAACGAGTCACAAGACTATGCTCTTTTTACGACCGAATATGGCTATTAATCCTTAGAATAGCATTTGTCGATAAGGAAGATTCCAACGAATACCAAAAGATTGTATCGTATTGGTATAATCCAATAAAGGGTTGCCACTTTTGTAATTACGACTTAGCAAGTGTAAGTCTATGAAAAAATTATGCTTGAATTGATACGATGCCCTTACATCATAAATCATTGTATTAGCACTTCTACCTTGCCCGATAAAATTACCATAATCATCACCATAAAGTACTTTTCTACTTCTAGTATCATAACTTTTTTGAATGTTTCCTCCCCAGTTTTCAGTGGGAGTTCTGTCTTCACCGAATTTTGCGTAAATAATCGTAGCAACGATATTAAGTTTTTTGGCAGGTTGCCAACGAATAATATTAGACCATTCTACAAAATTGGCTCCAAGTGGATGTGCTAAGGCTTGGTTATACTGTGTATAATTTGAACCGTCGGAATGGCTATAAGTATATGGGCGAGCAGCATTTACTTCAGTCTGGAAATCTAGATTACTTATCCCAAATACATCAATATATTTTGCTCCAGCTTGAAAAGCATATTTATTAGCCCAATATCCTGATGATTTGAAAATCTCTTTAGCAATAAATTCATCTAACATTAACTGACCATAGATTGAAAAACGCTGGGCAAAATTCCATTTGAAATCTAGGCCGATAAGGGCATTGTCGCCACTGCCTTGAAAACTTTCTACTGAGCGATAAAAAATTACTGGATTCAAATAATTCAAATCGAATCTATCACCATTTGTGCTATCACGTTGAAAAATAATGCTTTCAGAGATACCAATATTTAAATTGTTAGAAATATTTAGGCTAAGGTGATGCATGGCCATGTATTTCTTTGGGAAAATCTGGCTGTTAGGTTGTAAACCTGTATAGACTAGCTGAGTAAAAAGGTTTTGGTATTGAAACTTACCAATGTGGGTGTTGATTTTAAGAAACAAATTAGGAGCAGCATTATCCGAAAGTAACATTGACCTGAAACCATTTCCAATAAAATTCTTATCATGCCCAAATTGAAGTTGGATATTTTTAGTGGCTTGAAAAGTAATATAAGCCCTTGCAGCAAAGAAATCTGCACCATAAGGATTATTCTTAAAGGCCTTGGTTAGTCCTTCACCCGGCATTCCGGGTAGGCGGAGGTCTGCTTGTCTAAACTCGTTTTGGTTATATGAATCAACAAAAGTCTTTACATAGTCGGGAATATAAGCTTGGTTCTCGGAAATGAAGGTGTAAAAACCTACTTTTCTATTAATCATTCCACGAATTTCGATGCCACGAGTATTTAAGCTTGTACTATTCTGAGTACCGCCTGATACTGCACCATATTCTAAATTAAGTACAGGACTGACGTGTAAATCAAGAATATCGTCGGAATTAGAATAAGCGTCTGCCTTTTTTTGATAAAATATTTTCCAGAAAGGCTTTTTGCTGTTGCCCGTAGTATCGTTGTTTTTCCATTCCCAACTGTCGTTTTCAAGATATTGAAGGTTAAATCTATCTCTGTCCGACAAAATCATAGAATTGCTTGCCCAGATGCTATCGACCAATTGTACTACACCTTTGCGGGTATAAGGTTTGATAGTAGTATGAAAACCCTCAGAAAATTTGCCACGCTTTATTTCATAACGATCTATTAAATGATAATAGTCTTGATTTAGGGGAACGAAAACACTTTGTGCTTGAGTATAAATACTTGCAAAGGAGCAAACTAAAAGAGTAAAAAAACGTAATTTTTGATACATAATTTTATTAAGGTTTGGGCATTTCATTTTACAATTAATACCTTCGCAAGTTAGTTTAAAATTATTGATTGAAAATTAAATAATTTCATGAGGAGATTTAATCAATAGAAAGTATAAATACTTGACTTACAACTGCTAACACATAATTATGACATTTGGAAAATATTTTACCGTAATGCTTGCAACAGCCATTAAATTTTTTAATGGTCCTATCGCTGGAATTTTATTGGGATTGACTTGGTGGGAAACAGCTATTTGTTGTATCATTGGTATGATGACAACTGTAACCTTAATCACTTTTTTAGGAAAAAGAATTCAAGCTTTAATAGGTAAATATCGGAAATCAAAGCCTAAATTGTTTTCAAAAAGGACAAGATTTGCTGTTAAAATCTGGAAAAAACTAGGCATTTGGGGTATTGCTTGTTTTACTCCATTATTTTTTACACCAATTGGTGGAACACTTTTAGCTTTATCTTTTAAAGTACCCTTCAGCAAGATTTTCTTTACAATGTTGCTTTTTGCGGTATCTTGGGGTATTATTTTTAGTTATCTAATTTTCCAGATTACGTGGTTGAAATCACTATTTGTTTGATTATTTCTTCTTATAATCTCCACGCGAAAAGAACTTTTCAATCATACAATAAAGCAAGATAAAGAAATATCTGCTTCCCATTTCTTTGATTTTTAGTTTTGATTCTCCATATTTTCTATTAGTCCAACTATTAGGAACAATGGCAAAAGAATAACCTCTAACATAGGCTTTTAGGGGTAATTCTACTGTTAAATTAAAGTGTGGAGATATGAATGGTTTGATACCTTCAATGGTTTCTCTTTTGTATAATTTGAAGGCATTGGTGGTATCATTGTATTTGATACCTACTAAAAAACGAATGATTAGATTGGCTACTCTATTGATATAAAGTTTCAGAGGTGGGTAATCAATTATTTTTCCACCTTTCATAAAACGGCTTCCAAAAACGGCATCAACGTCTTTTTCAAGCATGGTGTTGTAATACTTTACCAAATCGTTGGGGTCGTCAGACATATCAGCCATCATTACCGCTACGCAGTCGCCAGTAAAACGTTCAAGGCCATATCTAACAGCATAGCCAAAGCCGTTAGGGCCTTTGTTAGTATAATAAACTAATGTAGGAATTTCCTTTTGAAGTGCTTGCAGAACAGCCTCCGTATGGTCTTTTGAATTATCGTTTGTTACACAAATTTCATGCTCAATGCCATTTTTTTGAAGGGTATGATATAATGACCTCAACGTTTCAGGAATTGACTCTTCTTCGTTATAAGCTGGGATTACTACACTAAGTTTCATTGCTATCAACAATGAATCCGTTTGATAGCAAACGGATTCATCTTTTAATTAAATATTTTAAAGCGAAATCAAAAGTGTTACATCTCTTATAAACGAGATGCAATACCATCATGAATTTGTTGTAAAGTTTCGTTTAATCCGAAAGTCCAATTCCAGTTTGGATAATGAGACTTGAATTTAGAAAGGTCAGAAACGTACCAAATATGGTCACCGATTCTATTCGTTTCAGAATAACTAAAGCTCATTTTTTTGCCCGTCATTTCCTCGCAAATAGCGATTGCCTCAAGCATTGAGCAGTTGGCGAATCGTCCACCACCAGCATTATACACTTCACCAGCACGCGGGTTTTGATAGAAATTCCAGAACATATTCACTAAATCATAAGAGTGAATATTGTCACGTACTTGCTTGCCTTTATAGCCAAAGATGGTGTAGTGATTACCAGTAATGGCACATTTCATCAGATAAGACAAGAAACCATGTAGGGCTGTACCTGAATGGTTTGGACCTGTTAAACAACCGCCACGGAAAATACCCGTTTTCATGCCGAAATAACGACCATATTCCTGCACCAAAACGTCGGCTGCTACTTTAGAAGCGCCAAATAATGAGTGTTTGGTATGGTCGATGCTATGATTTTCGTCGATACCGTTTTCAAAATAAGGGTGACTCGCGTCAATCTCATAACGTGTTTCGGTTTCGATTAATGGTAAATAATTTGGATTATCACCATAAACCTTATTCGTTGACGTAAAGATAAAGACAGCATCTGGCGCATGTAAACGTGTCATTTCCAACATATTTAATGTACCGTTAGCATTCACTGAAAAGTCTGTGAAAGGTTCTTTGGCCGCCCAGTCGTGCGATGGTTGTGCAGCTGTATGTAACACACACTTGATATCAGTACCGTATTCTTTAAAGATTACTTCTAATTGAGAAACCTCACGAATATCAGCTTGATAATGTTTGTAATTAGAATATTGTTCTTCCAAACGATTACGATTCCAAGCAGTAGAAGCTTCGTTACCAAAGAAGTACTGACGCATATTATTATCAATACCTATTACTAAATCAAATTTGTCAGAAAAGAAAGCGACTGCCTCACTGCCTATTAATCCAGCAGAGCCTGTTACAAGAGCTATGTTCATTATATTGGTTCAAAGTTAAGAAATACGAAAAGCGTCACAATCTTAATTGCAACGCTTTTGAGATGTGATATTAGGTAGAAATTATATCCAAGAAGTCAAGATTAATTACCTTGAGCATTCGTACTATCATTGAATAGTTTTTCACGAATTTTGATTGCTCTTACTTCGTTTTCTGGCTTTGCTGTATATTTATTTTTTGTCTGACGAGCAGCAGAATCTGGATGTACACCATACACATATTCATCTCCTTCATGAACGTCTGCTTGTTTGATGGTATTATTTTTTTGATAGTCACAAGCGATGGCTAACAAAGCGATACTGGCGATAGCTAAAATATTTTTGCGATTCATTTTTTCCGTGATATTCTGGTTTGATGACACAAAAATAACAGGGGATTCCCAATTAAAAAAGTTTATCATAAAGTTTAACCCTTTTTAATAATATTCTATGAATTTTTAATTTTAATCTTGGTAAAAGATAAATCCTAAAATAGGGATATCTGTTTAGTCTTTGAAAATATAATAGCCCAATGAGGGTGCTGATTATGAGAATGTTAAAAAAAATGTAATAAAAAATAAGCAAAAATATTTGATTATTTAAAATAATGGAACTATCATTGCAGAACAATTCACAATCCTGTGTGTTTCTTCCGTTAAGATTTTGATTATTAAATACTTAACATCATACATCCACATCATTCTAATATTTCCCAAATTTGACTTTAAAGTTGACAATCTTTTTTAAGATGTTTTTTATTAATATTTTTTAACCACAATTTAGAAAGACTTTGATTGTAGATAGTCTATTCATTAACCCTTATGTACAAAATTGAAGAATTAGACATGATGCTTATATCTGAGCTTCATGAGCTTGCCAAAGAATATGCCATTTCTAATGTTAATGACCTTCCAAAAAAAGAACTCATCTACAAAATTCTTGATAAACAAGCGGTAATGCCCACAAAAAACCGCAAACCTTCCAGCAAAGATACTATGCAAGACGATAATAAAACAGAACGAAAAGTGAGGAAAGATTCCGGAGCAGCTTCAGATAGTCCTCGTCCTAAAAGACAGCGTATTTCTAAAGAAGATGCTGAAAATCCAGTAGTGAGTGCTAAAAATGCAACACCCAAACCAAACCCTATAGAACAACCTAAGGTAAAACCGACAAAAGAAGTTAAAGAAATAAAAGTTAAACCTGAGGTAGTAACAGAAATAGCTTATGAATTTGATGAAGATCCAATCGTAGATTTCCCCATTGAAGTAGAAGAAGAATTTGCTATTGATACATCATTTATTACCCCTGATGAGCCAACGGGTGGTTTACCACAAGAACAGGAAGTGCGGAGCAATGAAGTGACTCGTCAGAACAATAACGGGAATTTCAAAAAACCAATCTATAATCAAGCCATTCGTGAGTTTGATGGCATCATTGAAAATGAAGGCGTACTTGAAATTATGCAAGATGGAGGATATGGTTTCCTACGTTCAGCAGACTATAACTACCTAGCTTCGCCAGATGATATTTATGTTTCTCCTTCACAAATCAAACTATTTGGTTTAAAAACAGGGGATACCGTTCGTGGTTCGATTCGCCCACCGAAAGAAGGAGAAAAGTATTTTGCCCTTTTGAGAGTAGAATCTGTCAACGGAAAAACTACTGAAGAAATCAGAGATAGAATTCCTTTTGAATATTTAACACCTCTTTTCCCAGAAGAAAAATTAAAGCTTTCTTCGCGCCCAGACCAATATTCAACCCGTATTCTGGACTTATTTGCCCCAATTGGTAAAGGTCAACGTGGGATGATTGTAGCCCAACCTAAGACAGGTAAAACGGTATTGTTGAAAGAAATTGCGAATGCTATTTCTAAAAACCACCCAGAAGTTTATTTATTGATTTTGTTGATAGACGAACGTCCAGAAGAGGTTACAGATATGCAACGTAGCGTTAGGGCAGAAGTAATATCATCAACCTTTGATGAGCAAGCCGAACGCCACGTAAAAGTAGCAAGCATTGTTTTAGAGAAAGCAAAACGTATGGTTGAATGTGGACACGATGTAGTAATTCTGCTAGATTCTATCACTCGTTTAGCACGTGCGTATAATACAGTCGTTCCTTCATCAGGAAAAATTTTATCAGGTGGTGTTGATGCTAACGCATTGCACAAACCAAAACGTTTTTTTGGTGCAGCCAGAAATGTAGAAAACGGTGGTTCCTTAACAATTATCGCTACAGCACTGATTGATACGGGTTCTAAAATGGACGAAGTAATTTTTGAAGAATTCAAAGGTACTGGTAATATGGAATTACAGCTAGACCGTAAGTTGTCTAACCGTAGAATGTATCCAGCCATTGATGTTACCGCTTCGGGTACTCGTCGTGAAGACTTGTTGATGGATAAAGAAACCCTTCAAAGAGTATGGATTCTGAGAAAACACATGAGCGACATGAATTCTGTAGAGGCAATGGAGTTTTTACAACAACAAATGAAAGGCACTAGAACCAACGAAGAGTTTTTGGTTTCCATGAATAGATAATGATTTTTGGGGGCATAAATTTGAAAAAATAAAAACAGAATTTTAGATTTGCATCCTCAAAATCGGGATGTTGCGCAGTCTGGTAGCGTACACTTCTGGGGGGCGTGTGATCGCAGACGGTCGGCCGTTGCCGTTCAAATCCTGTCATCCCGACATAAAAAAGGACAAAGTTGATTTATTCAGCTTTGTCCTTTTTTATTGCCTTTGCTTTATTTTAACTACCTCTGCATTTTAAGTATTCTTAGAATAGAACGGCTAGCGATACGTAGAGTATGTAACTTGAAAAAAATATATGTTAGATTATGCCTTGTCGCTCCCTCTAAAATAATGTAAATGGAGTATAAGCAGATTGAAATTTTTATTAATTTATTGTTTAATTCGCCTTTAAAAATAAATCAAGCATAACGAGTAGAATATCAGTTGTATAATGTTGTTCTAAATCGATAAAAACTAACAAAAATGAATATACTAAGTAACAGAAGCTTTAAGATTTGGGCATATACTGTTAGTCACTCTACACTAATTTTGAGGAGTGAGATAAAATTTGAAGATGAAGAAGGATGGTCGGAAAACACGAGTTTTAATATTGATATAGAATTTTTTGCGGTCGCATATATAGATATTCCTCATTTTCTGCCAAATATTACTTTACATGAAGTGGTGATTAACATACCCGATAGATTTCAACATTACAAAGAACGTTTAGGTTATAAAGTATTTGAAATTAAATCATCTGATAATGTATATTTTATTGTTGCAGGCGGCTATGTAATAGGTAAGAGTAGTTGGATTTCAGAAGATAGGATTATCAATATGCAATTAAAGTATGATGAAATATTGGCAACATCATAATATCCAAATTAATATGATTGATTTGGACATTATAAAATAAAAATATTAGACAAAGGTAAGATACTAGAATTTAGAGCAACCTCTTAGACAATAGTAACATCCTTTTTGATAAAATAAGGAGACACTAAAATACCAGAAATGAATATTGAAGTTAATGAACAATATCTAGCTTTATTATATCATAACGCAAAGCAAAGTTATAAAGAATGTATTAGTAATGAGGACAATGGATTCTTAAAAGGAGAAGTTAGTGTGCACTTGGAGTCTATATTATTAATAGAAAATAATATTAAAATTGTATTTCATAAAAACATTTCTTATAATTATTTATTGGAAGTAAGTCTAAAACTATACGCAGATGATAAAGAAATTGGTAAGTATATATATTGAAAACGAAACAGGAAATGGAATTGATGATAGTTTAGTTTTTTATTAGTGTTGCTACTTGAGAAAATCAATAATAAAACAAATATCCATGCTCATCGATTTGTTCCGAAGCTAAAGATTTAGACTATATAATTAAATAGTTAAAAGTTCCTTCTATAAAATGACAAACTCATCAATGCTCTATAACTTAACTTAATTTTAGAGTATGAGGCAACTGTAAATAATTTCAATGATTTACTTAAACAGAAGTTTAATGTTAAAGAGTCTCCATTATTGGCTAAGAGAAAAGGACTTATTCCAACTTCTGGTTCGTTTGAATCTGAAAATGAAATAATTGCATTTAGTTTTCATGGTAATGGATGTAGGTTTGAAAAAGACTCTATTAGTATCCTTGATTTTGACTATGAATTTGATAGTGTTACTAAAGATTTTATTTATATTGGTTTTGAAGTAAATAGACTATTTAGCTTTGTAATAAATAATGCAGCACTAAAATCTGATTTAAAATATAAATATATTTTCCTAAAATCCCTTCTTGAACTCGAATCTTCTGGAATCATATTGAGAAATAAAAATTCTGGTATTGATAATTATGACTATACATTAGCTAATGTATAACAAATAAGTCTTTTAATGTATTAAACTCCTGCTTAGCGTAGTTAAACTATGCCAAGCAATGGTAGCATTATCAGGCTTTTTGTTTTAACTGCATGGAATTTTCAAACCTTTTTTATAAATTATGTTGCCTATACGATATTAAATTTATCAATCAAAACGTATAGTTCTTGCCTCGTGGCTAAAATGAGTAACGATAATTTAAAACACTACAAACAAAATGGGACTATTTGACAAATTAAGGAATGAATTTATTGACATTATTGAATGGATTGACGAATCTAATAATACATTGGTATATCGTTTTGACCGTTACCAAAACGAAATTAAGAACGGCGCTAAACTAATCGTCCGTGAAAGTCAGGTAGCTGTATTTATCAAAGAGGGAAACATAGCTGACGTTTTTACCCCTGGTACACATACATTAAGTACCGCAAACCTCCCTATTCTTTCAACGTTAGAAGGCTGGAAGTATGGGTTTGATAGTCCTTTTAAAGCTGAAGTTTATTTTGTTAGTACGCGTAATATTACTGATCAAAAATGGGGGACAAAGAATGCTATTACACTTCATGATAACCGTTTTGGAATGATTGAAATACGTGCTTTTGGAACGTATGTAATCCGAATAAAAGATGCGACAATTTTTATGAAGGAAATTGTTGGGACAGATGGTTATTTTACAACCGATAAAATTGCGGAACAATTAAAAAGCATGATTGTGGCACGTTTTACTGATGCAGTAGGCCAAGCAAATTTACCGGTTGAAAATTATGCATCAAATATCAATGAAGTTTCAAAATTAGTTCATGATACTATCCGTGGAGAGTTTGAAGAGTACGGCATTGAGTTAACCAAATTTGTCATTGAAAATGTTTCAATGCCTGATAAAGTTAAAGAAGAAATATTTGAATATAGCCGTCTGAATGCGATTGATTTAGATAAACTTACCAAAATGAAAATGGCTAAGGCCATAGAAGGGGCTGCCGAAAATGATGGAACAGCAGGGGCAGGAATAGGTTTTGCTGTGGCAGGAATGATGAACCATGTTTTTCAACAAAGCTCACAAAACCAATCAACTGCTCAAACCCCACCACCCATACCACCCGCTTTAACATATTATACAGTCATAAACGGACAACAATCTGGACCATTTGAAATAGATATTTTAAAGCAAATGGCTGTTCAAAATGTATTTACAAAAGAGACGCTCGTATGGTATGCAGGCATGGCTAACTGGACTAAGGCAGGTACATTACCTGAATTAAAACATCTATTTGAATTAGTTCCGCCACCGATACCAGAGTAGTAAAATGGAAAATACAGAAAACAAACCGAGTGAAGGCGTAAAGTTTGCTTGTACTGGCTGTGGTGCTTACTTAAAATACGAACCTGGTACACAGTTGCTTAGTTGTGAGTATTGTGGCTTTGAAAATGAAATTATAAGAAAAGATGACCCTATTGAAGAACTTGATTATGTTGAGTTTCTTAATAATAGTGCTTCTAATAAAACTATTACTGAACATTTTGTAACATGCGAAAGTTGTAACGCTACATCAACAATAAGTGACTTAAGTTCTGCTAGTTGCCCTTATTGTTCAACTCCGTTAATTATCAAAAATGCTTTTACTGAAAATGTTATTCAGCCCAAATCATTACTTCCTTTTAAGCTTGATATAGGCCACGCCAAAGATGAGTTTAAAAAATGGCTTAATAGTCGTTGGTTTGCGCCAAGCGACTTAAAGAAAGTACTTAGTATTGATAACTTTAAAGGGATTTATTTGCCCTATTGGACGTATGATACTTACACCTACACTAGCTATACTGGCGAGCAGGGTATCTATTACTACGAAACAGAAATGTATACTGTTACAGAAAATGGCAAATCAGTTACACAAACTCGCCAAGTTCGTAAAACACGATGGTATTATGTAAGCGGTAATGTTCAAGTCTCCTTTGATGATTTATTAGTGCCAGCCACTAAATCACTTCCACCTGCTTACATCCTTCAACTTGAACCTTGGGACATGGAAAATTTAGTGCCTTTTGATAAAAGTTATTTGAGTGGATTTATAACTGAAAAATATCAAATTGACCTTAAAGAAGGATTTGAAGTCGCTAAAAATATGACTGAGGAAAGAATCAGGGAGGTTATTAGAAGAGATATTGGAGGAGACGAACAAAGAATCAATAATAAAAATACTAGCTACAAAAACATTACTTTTAAACATTTATTATTCCCTGTGTATGTTAGTGTTTACAAATACAATAACAAACTGTATCAGTTTTTAGTAAATGCACGAACTGGCGAAGTGCAGGGTGAGCGCCCTTATAGCTGGATAAAAATAACTTTTGCTGTGCTTGCGGTTATCGCTGTGATAGCGTCGCTAATATTCTATTTTAACAATTATCAAAGGTAATAATAGGTGTTAGTGTTAGAAACCTTCTTATTTTTAAAAAATATTTAAAAAAACAGTAAATCATCTGAGTTTTTACTTGGTCTGGCATGACAATTTGGTATTTATAAAGTCGAATACATATTATAAACCAAGTACTTTAAAAAATAACAAAGATGAAAAAACTAAAAAAATATCTCTTAATCACAGTGTTATTCATGCTCGTGGTGCCTGTTTCGGTACAAGCAGAGACCTCTGAACTAGAAAAAGTAAAAACAGAAAAAGCAGCATCTCCCGAGGTGAATGCCGAGGTAAAGTCTATGATGAATAGGCTAGAAGAAATAAAAGCAATGGATAAATCGAACATGAGTTCGGCTGAAAAGAAAGCCTTACGACAAGAAGTTCGTTCTATCAAAAAATCTATGAAAGAAGTAGGCGGAGGCGTTTACCTTTCAGCAGGTGCAATTATCATTATTGTTTTATTGTTGATTCTTTTACTTTAATTATTTATTGAGGTGTGAGCTAGCAAATGCGTTGACTAATTCACACCTCAAATTTTTTAATATCCTTCGTACTAAATGTGATGAAGTCTGATTAAAACAAATCTCCATTATTTCTCCGCACATACATTGGAAAAGGCAAAAAAGATTGACTCCCTCAATAAACTTATTCAAGTAAATAATGATCGCATAGTAGGTTATGAAACTGCCTTTAAAGAAACCTTGGATACATCCTTAAAAACCTTGTTTACTCATTGCATACAAACAAGTAAAACAAATAACAAAGTTCTTATTCATGAAGTAGAACAATTAGGAGGCGAACCTATAAAAGGAACTAAAACGGCTTTTAAGTTCCTAAGAGTTTGGATGGGAATCAAGACATGGCTTACAAATCATGCTAATAAATCTATTCTAAGGTCGTGTGTTTTTGGCGAAAAGATCGCTCTAATAATATACAAAAAAGTACTAGACGACCATCTGGAAATCCTTGAGGATAAATACGTCGTTATGATTACTACGCAGTTATCTTTTATTGAAAATGATTATCATCAGGTAAAGAGCCAACTAAGTAAATAATATACCTCATAAATATTCAACTTTCAGGATATTCAGTTGCCCATCAAATGTATAATTCCTTGGAGTACCTGTTGGAATATTTACTTTCGAGATTGCCTCATTATCAATTTTTTCTAAATACATCATTAAGGCTCGCAAACTATTCCCATGTGCTACTATCAGCACGTTCTCACCATTTTTCAGCTTTGGTTCTATCTCTGACTGATAATAGGGAACAGTTCTGTTATAAGTATCTTCCAGACTCTCTCCTCCGGGTGGACGAACTGCAAAGCTTCTTCGCCAAATCAATACTTGTTCTTCTCCATACTTTTTGGCTGTTTCTTCCTTATTCAGTCCTTGCAAATCTCCATACTTCCGTTCATCCAAAGCGCCATTTCTAACAACTGGCATAGTTTTTTGATGAATTTCTTGTAGAATAATTGCTAAAGATTTCTGAGCACGTTTCAACATTGAGGTATAAGCAATATCATAGTTGATTGCTTTAATCTTTTTCCCTGCCGACAAAGCTTCTTGTTCTCCTAAAGGAGTCAATGCTACGTCTACATTTCCAGTGAAACGATTTTCTAGATTATAGGACGATTGTCCGTGCCGTATCAATGTTAATATCGTCATCTGTTTATTTTATCAGTACTGAAAAGTAAGTTTAATAACATAACGATATTAATGCATAGCTTATTCGAGGATGGTCTGAATAGTATAACAATTACAAAGAAAATAAGCGTTTGTAATGGTGAAATGCTTTTGAACCATATTCTTTCCTAACTACTTTCATTAACAAAGTTATATACCGTTTAAAGCCCTTTGGTATAGGGAATGAGATTTTATGAAAACAGATTCAGAAATGTCAAAAGTTGAAGTAGGGAAAAAATACGTTATCTCAAAAAAGATAGATGCTTTTTTTATAGATTTATACAATGTCTATACGTTTATTCTCAGATTTTTCAGAGAAGCTTTTTCAGCTCCTTTTGAATTCAAGGAAATCATCAATCAATGCTATTTGGTTGGTTATAAGTCATTAGCCTTAATTTCTTTAACAGGTTTTATTACGGGAATCGTATTCACCAAGCAGTCTCGCCCATCATTGGCAAACTTTGGCGCTACCTCGTGGCTACCGTCGCTAATATCTATTGCTATCGTCAAAGCCTTGGCACCATTAGTTACGTCTTTAATTGCGGCAGGCAAGGTGGGTTCTAACATGGGAGCCGAATTAGGCTCAATGAAAGTAACCGAACAAATTGATGCGATGGAAGTATCAGCTACCAATCCATTCAAATATTTGGTAGTAACCCGTATTACAGCCGTTACAATCATGATTCCTATTTTGGTTTTATACACAGGTTTTGTAGGCATGATGGGCTCTTATTTAAATATCCACAAAACCGAGCTAACCAGTTTTGTTGCTTTTTTTAAAAGTGCTTTTGCTAACATCACCTTTTTAGATATTTATGCTTCTATTTTCAAAGCCATTTGTTATGGCTTTACCATTGGCGTAGCGGGTTGTTATCAAGGTTATCATGCAGAAAACGGTACGCAAGGCGTGGGCAAAGCTGCTAATACGGCAGTAGTAATATCCATGTTTTTAATTTTTGTAGAAGAAATGGTTATTGTACAATTTGTGAATGCTATTAGGTAAAAAGGAATGAAAGATAAGACCATAGATAACGAAATCGTGATTGATATCAAGAATTTGAAAAAATCTTTTGATACGCTAAAAGTGCTTGATGGTATTGATTTGACCATTTATAGAGGTGAAAACGTAGCTGTATTGGGGCGTTCGGGAACTGGAAAATCGGTATTAATCAAAATAATATCTGGCTTATTAAAACCAGACTCGGGTACTGTAAAGGTACTGGGACAGGAAATAGATAAACTTAGTCTTGAAGCCTTGCAGGAACTGAGGATGAAAATAGGCTTTTCTTTTCAGAATAGTGCTTTATATGATAGTATGAGCGTAAGAGCGAACTTAGAGTTCCCACTGGTAAGAAATAAGCGTGACTTGAGTAAAAGCGAAGTAAACAACGCCATTGAAGAAGTATTGCACGAAGTAGGGTTGTCTCAAACTATCAATCAGATGCCCTCTGAACTATCTGGAGGACAAAGAAAGCGTATTGGTATTGCACGGACACTCATTTTGAAGCCAGAGATTATGTTGTATGATGAACCTACCTCTGGCCTAGACCCCATTACCTCTATTGAAATTAATAACTTAATTGTAAAAGTACAGCAAGAATATAAAACCAGTTCAATAATCATTACTCATGACCTTACTTGTGCTAAAACTACTGCCAATAAAGTGACGATGTTACAGAATGGTAAATTTCCCAAAATTGGTACTTTCAAAGAAGTTTTTAGCTCAGATGATGAGAGCCTGAGAAGTTTTTATGACTATAATTTTATTAACGATAAATGAAAATGGTAAAAAATAATCGCCCCGTAGTTGTTGGAATCTTCATCCTTTTGGGGATAGTAATTCTATTCCTTACCCTGTTTACCATAGGCGGACAAAAAGAAACCTTTGTGAAATCATTCACAGTAAAGGCTATTTTTAACGATGTGGGTGGTTTATCAGTTGGTGCTAACATCTGGTTTTCGGGTGTAAAAGTAGGAACGGTAAAGAAAATTGGGTTTTATGGTAACTCTCAAGTAGAAGTTACAATGAACATAGAAAAAGATGCTGAGAGCCATATCCGTAAAGATGCCAAAGCTAAAATTGGTTCAGATGGCTTCATTGGTAATAAAATAGTAGTTATCTATGGTGGTACGCCCGCTTATCCACCAGTACAAAAAGATGATTTACTAAAAGTAGAGGATGGCATCAGTACTGATGATATGTTAGCAACGCTACAAGCAAATAATAAAAACTTGCTTGCTATTACTAACGACTTCAAGAGTATTAGTGGCAAAATGAATTCAGGGAAAGGTAGTTTAGGCAGTTTATTAAACGACCCTAGCTTTGCTGTAAATCTGAACAAAACCGTAGGGCATCTGCAAGAAATGGCTAGTAATCTTAAAACTGTTTCAGAGAATAGTATGACGACTATGAAGAATTTTGAAGAGTTCTCTGGTAAAATTAATCGCCCCGGCAATTCCATTAATGATTTTGCTAGTGATACACTAGTGTATAATAGAATTGTAGGTACCGTTACGCAGTTACAAAGTGCATCAGCTTCAGTGAATAAGTTTACAGCCAACCTAAGAATGGTGAGCGAGAAAATGAATAGAAAAGATAATACAGTAGGAGTATTGTTGAATGATTCGGCATCGGCCACATCAATAAAAATGACCTTGAAGAACTTAGAGACTGGTAGTAAGAAACTAGATGAAGACCTTGAAGCGATTCAGCATAATTTCTTATTCAGAGGCTTTTTCAAGAAAAAGGAGAAAGAGAAAAATAAAGCTGACTGAAATCGTTAGTATTAAAGTTTCAAGAATAGCATTTCCAAAAAAATATTCCTTATCACTAGTGAGGGACTTAAGTCCCTCACTAGTGATAAGGAATAAAAATTTACACTAATATCTAAGGAACCAAAAAGGATTTCGTTCTTCTTTGATTTTCTCTTTGATAAACTTTATCTGCATATCTTTATATTCAGCTTCAGTTATTTTCTTGCCTTTTAATTTCTTAGGCAAAGCCAACTCTTGATTTAATTTCTTAAATTCAATTTTTGAAGCGATTATCGTCACAGTACCATCGTTGATATCTAATTCAAGAATCAATCCGGGTAATCCCCAAAGTCTTTCCGGCCCAGCATTTATAGGAATATCTTGTGCAAACCAAGCAATGATTTTTTGGTTTTTAATAGGGTCTTCAATCATCGCTTTCATACAAATATGCCCTGCTACTTCTTTAATATCGTTCAAGATTTTCCAATTAGGCATTTGCAAAGAATCTTCGATGATATACGTTTTGCCCAACATTTCAAAAACATCTGTCATCGTATTTTTTGCAAAATTTCTATTCACACTAAATTCTTCTTTTCTACCTGCATAGCCTTCGTCTTCTTCAGGTTTTTCGTCAGAGTCAATATACCTACTTTCGTTTTCATTAAAGTATAAAGTAGTATAAACCTTCCAATCATCTTTTCCAGCAAACATATAAGTCATTCTCTCTTTTTCTTGCTTACTCAGATAACTCAATTGGTTGTTCATTTTTGTCCAATAAGTTGTACGAGTATAATGAACGATGCCCTCATTGGTTTGTGCAAAAAGCTGAACGGACGATAAAATAAGTGCTATAATTAATAGTTTTTTCATATTTCAAGTTTGTAATTATTAATATGTTTCAATTGTATGAAGGATGAGTTTTCGCAGATGTAACAAATATTAAAAACTCATCCTCATTAATTCGTTTTATCTACCAGCCATTATTTTTCTTTAATTTATCCACATGCCCTTTTACGTTATAAGTAATGCTCAACATAAAATAACGAGCTAATGTCAATGCTGTTTGGTTGGTTACAATGTTCTGATAACCCTGCTGAGAAATAGTTTGACGTTTATTGAACACATCAAATGCTGCTAAACGAAGCTCCACTTTATTATCTTTCATCACCAAACGTCTTACTGAACAGTTCAAGATAGGAATATTTTGGTTGAATCCGAAGCGGTCGTTTTCGTAGCCATTATAATCAAGATTGGTTTCAAAGAAGGTTTTCTTTGCAAAATTCCATTTTACAGATGCATCTACACCCTTGGTTTTAATGTTCTGATTTTGTCCTTCTTCAATAGAGTATTTGATATTATTGAAACCTAAATTTCCGCTAAGACTCATTAACAATTTATCACTTGGGGTAATGTTAAAACCTAAGTTAATATTATAACCTTGGTTGTTTGTTTCATTTTTAACACCGTTGATAAATGTTGGGTTTTTGCTTAGATTGATGCTCCCATTCAAATTAACAGTAAATTTCGTTTTTACAATAGGGAAACTTGTGTACAACCCAGTATTAAAACGTGTACCACCTGAAATATTTTCTGGACGAGTTCTCGTTACAAAATTGGCATCAACCGTTTGATTATAAACAATTTGACTTTGGTAATAATTATAACTTGTCCACAAGCTTATGTTAGTAAAAGTAGCAGGGTCAAATTTGTAGAAATCAACACCTATTTCATGGCTTTTTGTAGGTAACAAGTCTTGATTACCCGTGGTAATATAAAAAGGGTTATTGTTGTTTACCACTGGTTGAAGATCGCTAATGCTAGGAGCCTGTACGTTCAAGTTATAACTTAAGCCAGCATAAGCATTGTTTTTGAATTCGATACTTGCCGAAAGGTTAGGCGTAAGAGCATCATAACTTTTATTGATTTCGGTTTTTAAAGGAGCATCCTTTTTACCATAAAGCTGACCCTTTAAGTCATAACGAAGAACAGCCAAGCCAGCAGAAATATTTACACCAGCATGTGAATAACGTAAGCTACTTCCTAATCTATTATACGAAATTTCGTTTTTGTAAAAAGTACTTAAACTATCATAGCGTTGATTTTCTACTTTACCATTGAAGGCATCTCTACCAACGTCTTGTTTACTGTTGTTAAAATTGTAGAAACTCTCCCAATACATTTTTTTAGAGAGTGGTTCTAAAAAGTTTAAGCCTGCATTCAGTGCATTGGTCGTATTGGCATTTTGGTTTAGCTGACTAATTGCCCTGATTTGGTCATTTACATTTTGAGCATTAAAAAACTTAGTTAATGAATTAATGTTGTCAGTTCCATCAGATGACGATACACTATATGATGCACTAGAAGCAAAAGTACGCCCTTTCTTTTTGAATTTATGTCTGAAAATAGCCGTTCCCGAGAAATTAACAGCATTCAGATTTGAACCATTATTAATTGCTACAGAGTTCTTTAGGGCGTTGTCCTGTGTTAGATAACGCTGATTCTGTAAATCGGTACCATTAGAATTACTAAAACGTAAATTTGCTTTAGTGATAAGGGTATTGCTAGAGTCTAACATTTGTTCAAAACGACCAGCTATACTATGGTTTCCTCTGAAATTATTAGTTTTAGTGGTATCAGTTGTAGTAAAAGAATTGTCTTGTAAGAATGTTCTTTTGGTTTGAAATTGGTCGAGATTAAGCTTTGTTTGATTATAAAAGTAGCTTGTACTCAATTTCGTTTTTTGATAGGTATAATTATAGTTTACACCACCACCAAAGTTGTTTGTAAAACCTCTTCCATCAAAATTGTTAGTAATTCCTCCACCATCAGAAAAAAAGTAACGACCGCCACTTCCAAAACCAAAATCACCATTATCGTTTTGGTTGAATGAATTATTGCCTTTAAACTCGCCGTAATCGCTCCAGTTTACACCAGTTTCATTGATGTTATTTACATAACCTAATATCGAAAATTGTTCCTTTTTGTTGAAACGGTTATAGTTTCCTCGGGCAGCACCTCTCGATTCTGTTCCAACTGCCCCCGTAATTTTCCCGAATGAGCCCTTTTTGAATTCATCCTTTAGTTCTAGGTTGATAGTCTTCTCTTTTTTACCATCATCTACGCCTGTAAGCAAGGCTTGGTCTGACTTACCATTGAAAACTTGTACTTTAGAGATTGTTTCAGCCCCTAAGTTTTTGGTAGCCGCTTTAGGGTCGTCGCCAAAAAATGTTTTACCATCCACCAATACTTTCTTTACATCTTTGCCTTGGGCTTTGATATTACCACTAGCATCCACCTCTAAGCCCGGTAAACGACGTAATAAATCTTCTACAGATGACCCAGGTGGCACTTTGAATGATGACGCATTGTATTCAATCGTGTCACCTTTTATGCTCAATGGGGCTTTGGCTGTTCGTACTACTACCTCTAATAATTCTTGAGAAATAGGTTTGATTTTAATAGGCCCTAAATCTGCAATTTCAGTTTCTGAAACTTTAATGTTTTGTTGGTAAGGTAGAAAACCCACGAAAGAAATTTTAAGGATATAAGGGGCATTTTTTACATTTCTAAATTCAAATGCTCCTTTATCGTTCGCTCTGGAGAAGTTGACTAAAGACGAATCTTTTGGTTGTAAAAGCATTGCCGTCGCTCCCGACATGACTGCTGAATTTGTGTCTTGAACAATTCCTTTAATTGTTACTCTTGTAGGATTTTGAGCTTTGACGAGAATAGAGAAAAATAGGCAAAATAATAGAAGTAAAGTAGATTTATACATGATGATAGAGTTGATTGTGTGGAGGTTTAATTATAAACGCTAAATTAACTAATTAATTAGTTATAAAAAAACTAATTAACATTCTTTAACATTTATCTAACAGAGAGTAAAAAATATACTTTTGTTGCAAGCTTGAGTAGATATTTTGTGAGAACCGAGAGGAGAGGGCATAAAAAAGCACATGATGTTCCTCAAAGAATTGAAAAAGCATCATGCGCTAGTGAAAAAATAAAAGTTAACTATTTAGAAAGGTTAATAATACGCCGTTAGTCCAACCAAAGCCATCTTGGTTAGGATATTCTCCTCCGCCCGCTTCAATATTCGGTGTTTGCACGTTATATTTTTCGGTCATTTTACCCGTTTTCAAATATACATTTTCGTTGGTTTGTATCCACCGTGTTTTTACTTTATCAGCTAAAATATCAAACCCATAAGCCCTAAGCCCTTCATAAGTAATATACTGCAAAGGCGCCCACCCGTTAGGGGCATCCCATTGTTGCCCAGAATTGATTGTTGTCGTAATTAAACCACCATCTTTCAAGAAACTATCTTTTATTTTTTTGGCTACATTGGTTGCTTGAAATTTATTAGCAATCTCAAAAAACAAAGGAAAGCTAGATGCCAGTGAATAAGAGGCTGTATGCTTTTGCGTGACAAAATCATAATCAAAATAAAAGCCTTCTTCTACGCTATAACAATATTTCTTGATAGCTTTTTCACGCAATTTTGAAGCATTGTATAATTTATTAGCTGAAAATTTATCCTCTAATAAAAGAAAAGCACGGAATAAAGTTTTTTCAAGATTCAGTAACAAACAATTTAAATCTATAGGAACGATGTCTGTAGTATGAATGGTAGTCATATTTTTACCATCCTTAAACCAACGACTGCTAAAATCCCAGCCAGATTCGGCGGCGGCTCTGATATGACGATAAATTTCTGAAGGATTTCCCCCAGCCTTTTCTGCCAATTCTATGTCTTCCTTGTAGGCCTCTGGTCGGGGTGTATCGTTTTCATCCCAATAGCGATTCATGATAGTCCCGTTAGGCATTTTTACTACTCTCGCCGTAGCGACGCTTGCTTTATCTTTGACAAGTTTATTTTTACCTGCCATCCAGAAATCATACTCTTTTTCTAAAGCGGGCAAATATTTTAGTAATACTTCATCGCCCTTTTCTTGCCTTAGTAGTTCGACCATCAACGAGAAAAAAGGAGGTTGCGAACGCCCCAAGAAATAAGTACGGTTACCATTGGGGATATAGCCAAATTTGTTGATGAGGTAATTAAAGTTATCAATAATACCTTCTATTAAATCAATCTGTCTATTTTCTTGTAAGCCAAGCATGGTAAAGTAGCTATCCCAATAATAAATTTCTTGGAATCTGCCGCCAGGCACTACATACCTTGAAGGCAGAGGAATCAAAGAACCATCTTCTACGTGTAAATTTGGCTCACGTGTGAGAATAGGCCATAATGCTGATAAATGTTCAGCAATAGGAATTGAAGTATCACTTTTATAATCGTTGGCTGATACTGTATTAGCGATATAGTTGGAATGAATAAACTGCTTTAAATCAAAGTTAGACTTAGTTTTTTCTTCGAGATATTTCTCTAATATTTTTTCACAAGATTCCTTAGGTATATAATCATTAAAAGTCTTGGAATCAGGAAAAATATCACTCATCTGCACATCGACAAACAATTCATCGAAGGGATGATTTGATTTTGAAGTATTGTTTACGGACATCGTTATTCATTACTACAAAGCGAAAAGCAATCTTTTGCATTACGATATGCTTTCTAGCTTTAATTTTATGTGGATTGTTTATAAAAATAAAAATAATATGCAATCTATAAAAAATAATAATTAATGTCCTCCTGTATTCTTAAGTTCAACATTTTCATTATTTGATAACTTGTTGAAAACAATTAGACAAACAATTAAAATGGTAAGTGGAATTAATGAGAAATAAAAGGCACTTTCACCGCCGTAAGCTTCAAAGATATGTCCTGTTATCAATGACCCTGTAGTTCCACCCAGTGCAGAGAAAATCACAATCAGACCCGACATTATTCCATGCTGACGATTAGGAAGTGAGCTCAAAATTACTGAATTGATAGCTGGATAAATCGGTGCAATTACTAGGCCTATCATCGGAAAAATAAAAGCCACTATTGGTGCATTTCCCCAGCCTGTAATAACTTCCCCGCCTAAATTTTTGGCAAGCGGTAACGCGATAATTACTAAGGCTCCAGCCAATACTACGCAAGTCAATAATACATAAAGCCACTTGATTTTTCTAAGGGCAATTCCTGCTAAAAATCTCCCAATAGCCGTTGAAGCAGCCAAAATACTTGCCATTTGGATACTGAGGCTTGATGGTAAATGCAATACCTTACTATTAAAAGTAGGTAGCCAACTCATAATGCTTTGTTCTATGAGTACATAAATAAAAGCACTTGCTACAAAGACCAACACCACTGGAACTACTACCAAGCGAAGCATGTCGCCAAACCCACCCATTGTATTTTCATCCGTTTTTACTTTTACGCTTGATTCGTCCAAAGGTGAAGTTAGTAAAAGTAAAAAAGCAAAAACCGCCAAGCCTGCCAATAAATAATACACATTGACCCACGCGGGTGATTGTGGGTTTAAGTCATCAATAAAAGCACTAAAAATAAAACTCCCTGTCAGCACACCAATCATAAAGAATGATTCAATGAAATTCATCAAACTAATATGTTCATTTTTATCTTTGGTAATTAACCCGATGGTAGCATACACAGATACTTTTATCAAAGCAAACGATGTTCCAATTGAAGCAAATAAGAGCTTAGTCATCCAAAACTCGTTCAAAATAGGCATCATCAAACAGGTAAATGCTACAATTGCCAAGGCAATCAGCATAGCATTTTTATAACCAATTTTAACAATAAAGGAAGCTACTAAAAACGAAACGACCGCGATACTTAAATCTTTGAAGGCCTCTAAGATAGAAGCCGCTGATTCAGAAATGCCATAAGTGTTTTGAACCTGTAGAATGACAGCTCCTACACTGTTGAGTAAAATGGCAAATAGGAAATAATTAATAAAGATTGATACCTTAATTTTCCAGTTGTTCATAATTGGCGGATTGTGTAATAAGTAAAAAAGAAGCGAACAAAAGTCCGCTTCTTATGTTTGTTGGCTCAGTGATCAGAATAGTTATACAAATGGTTAATGCTTTATGCAAAATTCAGTAATTAAGTATAAATAAACTACTCTTTCATTATTATAAAATATTACTATATTAATATACATTGTTATTATTAAGTAGTTTTTTCAGTAAATTAGCAATAAAAATGAAAATATTTATAATTTGTATAAAAAATATTAAATGAAAGCCGAATTTGAAATAATTCAACCTGACGAAGGAAGCTCCTTTAGGGTATTGTATCACAAAGTACCTGCGGGGTCATCTGGAGATTTCAGGTGGAGTTATCATTATCATCCAGAATATGAAATTGTTTTGGTGTTTCAAGGAGAGGGTAGGAGACACGTTGGAAACCATTTAAGTTATTACACTGAAGGTGATTTAGTGATGATAGCCTCTGATTTACCCCATTCAGGTTTTGGGTATGGTGCCATCGGTGTGCATGAGGAAATCGTAATACAATTTAAAGAGAATTTTTTAGGAGACGGTTTTATTGAATCTCGAGAGATGGCTTCTATAAAATTACTTTTTGAACGTTCCAAACAAGGAATTTCTTTTTACGGCGAAACATACGATCAACTTAGTAAGAGCATTAAAAAATTGCTTGAACTTTCACCTTTTGAAAGGCTTGTAGAACTACTCAATATCCTACAAAACTTAGCGAAATCTACTGAGTATATATTGTTGAACGCTTCAGATATACGTTATAATTTCAGTTTGAAAGATCAAGAGAGACTTAATAAAATCTATAAATTTGTAGAAGATAATTATAGGCAAGAAATTGATATTCAAGAAGTTGCTAATTTGTCTAATCTTACTATCCCTGCTTTTTGTAATTACTTTAAAAAGAATGCTAACCAAACATTTACTGAATTTGTCAATGAATACAGAATCAATCAAGCCTGTAAAATGCTGTTGACAGGAGAGGATATTACAGATGTTTGTTTTCATTGTGGGTTTAATAATGTATCTTATTTTGGTAGAGTTTTTAGGGAATTTAAAGGGAAGAGTCCTTCTCAATTTCGTAGAGCTTTTATAGATAGTTTCAATCAGGTATAGTTGTCGCATAAGAGTACAGTATGCTAAGATGAGTATTTTGACTGTAATTTTGGGCTTTATCGTAAAGATTGAATTGAAGCCCCATAATAATGAAAGTAGCGCTGTTTATTCCTTGTTATATCGATCAGTTTTATCCAAATGTGGCAATTGCTACTTTGGAATTACTAGAGAAATTTGGTTGTGAAGTATATTATCCACTAAACCAAACTTGTTGTGGACAACCCATGGCAAATTCTGGCTTTGAACACCTTACAAAAGGGTGTGACAACAACTTTCTTGAAAACTTTAAAGGCTATGAATACATTGTTTCACCATCAGGGAGTTGCACACTCCATGTCAAAGACCATGTATTGGGTAAAGGTGATAAAAATGCTAAAATCTATGAACTAACAGAATTTTTAGTAGATGTATTGAAAGTAGAAAATCTGGAAGCGCACTTTCCCCATAAAGTAGGCTTACACCAAAGTTGTCATGGACAACGAGGTTTGAAGCTCGCTCAAATGTCAGAATTAGTAGCCCAGCCTTATTCAAAACCCGAAAAATTATTGAAAATGGTTTCAGGCTTATCTATCATTGAATTAGATAGAAAAGATGAATGCTGTGGCTTTGGTGGAACATTCTGTGTTGCGGAGGAAGCTGTTTCTGCAAAAATGGGTAAAGACAGAGTATCTGATCATTTGCGCCATGAAGCTGAGTTTATTACAGGGGCAGATGTGTCGTGTTTGATGCACATGGAAGGGATTTTAAGAAGAAAAGGCTCTAACGTGAAAGTAAAGCATATCGCTGAGATTTTAAATAGCAAATAGGTTAAGTGATGAGTTAATGAATTGTGAGTTAGTGAATTGAAGATTTAAGATAAAAGACTTTAGACACTAGATTGTTGGGGAGTGTCTTGCGTTCCTCATTAATCACTGACTGTAGTAGCAGACTACTTATATTCACTAACTCACAATTCACTCAATCACAACTAAACACGCATCTGCGAAATTTTTATTCGATGAATAATCCAATCAAAGATCACGCTACGGCGTCGATTGAATTCAATAAAGACGAAGACTACGTAAATTGGCATGACGAAACGCTTTGGTTTGTCCGTTCAAAACGTGACAAAGCCGTTTTTCAAATACCCGAATGGGAACAATTACGAGAAGCAGGTTCGCAAATCAAAAATCATGTATTATCAAATATGCATGATTTACTGGTGCAGTTTGAAGAAAAAGCAACAGCAAATGGTATCAAAGTTCACTGGGCATCAGATGGAAAAGAACATAACGAGATTGTACATGCTATCTTGAAAAAAGAAGGCATCACTCGTATGGTAAAGTCGAAGTCTATGCTCACGGAAGAGTGTCACTTAAATGATTTCTTGAAAGAAAAAGGCATAGAAGTAATTGATTCTGATTTGGGTGAGCGTATCGTTCAAATGAGAAATGAACCACCTTCGCACATTGTATTGCCTGCTATTCACCTCAAAAAGGCTGATGTTGGGGAAACTTTCCATATACATTTAGGTACAGAAAAAGGGGCTACCGACCCACAATATCTTACCGAGGCAGCTCGTCAGCATTTAAGAGATACTTTCTTGACAAGAAAGGTAGCATTAACGGGCGTAAACTTTGCCATTGCCGAAACGGGAGGTTTTGTAGTTTGCACAAATGAAGGCAACGCAGATATGGGTGCGCATTTGGCTGATGTACATATCGCTTCGATGGGTTTTGAAAAGATTATACCTCGTGCAGAACACCTAAGTGTTTTCTTAAGGTTATTGGCAAGAAGTGCTACGGGGCAACCGATTACTACTTTCTCTAGTCATTTTCATACACCACGAGGAGGACAAGAAATGCATATTATCTTGGTAGATAATGGCAGAACTACGCAATTGGGTCGTCCAGATTTTAGAAATTCTTTGAAATGTATCCGTTGTGCGGCTTGTATGAATACCTGTCCAGTGTATCGTCGTTCAGGGGGCTTTAGTTATCACTCGGCTGTGGCGGGTCCTATTGGTTCTATTCTAGCACCCAATTTGGATATGGAAAAGAATGCAGATTTACCTTTTGCTTCTACGCTTTGCGGTTCATGCTCAAATGTTTGTCCCGTTAAAATCGATATTCATGACCAGTTATATAAATGGCGCCAAGTATTGGTGCAGGGGGGACATGTTTCTAAAGTAAAAGCTGCGGGGATTAATTCAATGGCGATGGTGTTAAACTCACCTAAATTCTTTAGAACGGCTGGTAAACTTGGAAGATTCTTTATGAAAAATACTCCTTTCTTGGTGAATAATGGACTGAACCCTTGGTACAACCAAAGAGAAATGCCTGAGCCACCTAAAGAAAGCTTTAGAGACTGGTATATTCGTGAAAAGGGATTGTGAGATTTGAAGACTTTAGGACTTGAAGACGTTAGACTAAAGGACTTAAAGATTAAAGACATTAGATTTTAGACAAAAGATTTTTCCTACCCGTGTCTGTGTCCTCACAGACCACTATCGTCCAATGTCGTTCGCTGTGGTCTGTGAAGACACAGACCACGGGTATTAGAGAGCGTTCTTCAAGTCCTAAAGTCCTCTAGTCTAGCGTCTAAAATCTACCATCTAGTATCTACCATCCTAAAGTCCTCCAGTCCAAAAATCCAAAAAAATAAAAAAAGATGTCAAGCAGAGAAAAAATATTATCGCTTATCAAACAAAACCAGCCCGAATACAAGGAGTTGACTGTTCAATTTAAGTTTGAAACAGTTTATGAAAATAATTTCAATAAGTTTGCTGAAATTCTCAGTTTTGTAGGAGGGAAAGCCGTTGCTGTGAACTCTTATGAAGAAATAAAAGCAGATATTCAAGCACATTACCAAGGTGTAACAAATATTGCTTCTACAGTAGAGGAATTAGCTGAGTTAGCCGACTTTAGTTTGAATATTAGTGACCCCCACGAACTAGAAACCCTGAATTTAGCCATCATCAGAGGCGATTTTGGAGTAGCAGAAAATGGAGCTATTTGGGTTTCTGAAAAACAGATACCTCATAGAGTATTACCGATGATTACCCAGTACTTAGTGATGATTATCAAAGGTTCTGAAATCGTAACTAATATGCACCGAGCGTATGAACGCATAAAAGTAGATGAAACAGGCTTCGGAACCTTTATTTCAGGACCTTCTAAAACAGCCGATATTGAACAAAGTTTAGTAATTGGGGCACATGGAGCTAGAGGATTGACTGTTTATGTGCTTCCGTAGATAAGAAATTACATCAATATAAAGTATAAGGCAAAGGAAGAAATTCACTTGCCTTTTTTATTGTATAAAGAATTGATACCAATAATAAAGTTATGGTTATATTATGTGAAATTGTATCTGCTTTTAGTACCTTTAAAAATAAGTAAATGAGTTAATACACGACAATGATAAACGAAAAAGAAAATACAAAGATTAGTAAATTCCTAAGCTTAGTATTGCGCCATAAACCAGAAACTATTCAAATAAATCTTGATGAAAATGGTTGGACAAGTGTTGATAAATTAATTGAAAATGCGCATAAGTTTGGGTATGATTTTGATATAGAGGTACTTAAATTTATTGTTGATACAAATGCTAAAAAACGATTTGCTTTTAATGAGACCTTTGATAAAATAAGGGCTAATCAAGGGCATTCCGTTGAAGTTGAACTTGGTTATTCCCCTCAGACTCCTCCAGTAATTCTCTATCATGGGACAAGTGAAAAATCAATAGCATTAATTTTACAAACTGGGTTAAAAAAACAACGTCGCCACCACGTTCATTTAAGTAAAGATGTTGATACTGCGCTGATGGTAGGTAAGCGACATGGAAAACCGTTTGTGTTTGAAGTATTAGCAGAGCTTATGCATTCGGATGGCTTTGAGTTCTATTTATCTGACAATGGTGTCTGGCTTACTGATAATGTGCCAGTTAAATATTTGAGAGAATACAAGAATTAATAATTACAATACTGTTTTTATGGTTTGCATGTTTATAAACCTTAGATACTAATGAAACAGAGTATTATACAAATGGCTTTGGTTGTAAATGACTATGATGAAGCAATTGAATTTTATACAAAGAAATTGCAATTTAACCTTATAGAAGATACTCAATTGAGTGAAACCAAAAGATGGGTTTTAGTAAGTCCACAAAACTCAAATGGGTTTTGTTTGCTATTAGCAAAAGCTGCTAATGAAGAGCAAATGAAAGCAGTGGGTAATCAATCGGGAGGTAGAGTGTTCTTGTTTTTAAATACAGATGATTTCTGGAGAGATTATCAGTATATGAAAAGTGTAGGCGTTAAATTTGTTAGAGAACCTGTTGAAGAAGTTTATGGAACTGTAGCTGTCTTCAAAGATTTATATGGTAATCTATGGGACTTGATAGAGCAAAAAGGCAAGTGATATTTGTTTCACTTGCCTTTTTTATAAGCAATAAAGCAAACAGAAATACTTACTTCATCATTGCCAAATTATAAATCTCATACCAATCTTCATGGCTCAATTTAATTTCTGTAGCACTTACAGCATTACGGATTCTTTCCTCAGATAGTGAACCAATAATCGGCAAAGTACCTAGTTGTAAAAGCCAAGCCACAGCAGTTTGCTCAACATTAGCGTCATATTTTTCTCCGATTTCTGTCAATTTGGCTCTTATGATAGAAGATTTAGCATCAGTACCATCCAAAATCTTACCACCAGCCAATGGCGCCCAAGCCAAAGGTTTGCTGAAACGTTGTTTAATAAAATCTAATCTACCATCTTCAATCGCTGTGGTATTGATAAGGTTTAGCTCAATATGGTTCGTTACGATAGGCTTACGTAAATACGATTCTAATAATTGATGCTGAAATACGGTTAAGTTACTAACACCTACGTGTTTGATTTTACCGCTGTTTACCAACTCTCTTAATATCTGTGCTGTTTCCTCTGGATTACTAATCATGTCGATTTGATTCAACAAGAAAATATCGAGGTAGTCAGTTTTAAGTCTTTTTAAAGAGTTGTTTACACTTTCTAACAAATACTTTTCGCTGTTGTCAAAATAAGTATAACCCTTGTCAGACTTACGAACGCCACATTTGCTGAAAAGGACAATCTCTTCTCTTTTGATTGCTTTTTGCTGAATGAGTTTCCCAAAATATTCTTCGATGGTATAATTGCCATAAATATCTGCATGGTCAAAAGTATTGATACCTAATTCCAAGCATAAATTAACAATCCTCTCCATATTAGCAACAGTCTCAGAACCATTGTCTGTCCATCTCCAAAACCCATAGATTGCCTCAGAAACCTTTGGACCAGAATCACTCAAATAGACTTTATTCATAAAAATTAATTGGTTTTAATATAATCGAATACAAGATTGCTCAAAGATTGGAAAATTATATAAAACAGAAAACAAAAAGGCTGATAAATTCTGTATAGGAGTGATATTAAAGGCGATTATTGATGTAGAGAGAGACAAATAGGTAAATTATTACCTTAGAAAGATAAACTACCTCATCAGCATTTTGTTAACAAAGAAATTATCTTTGCTAACAAGATGCTTTAAATAATACATGGATAAATTAATTAAAACTCAACAAAAAGTGATCAAGTACCACACCCGCATCAATCATAAAAATCTTCAAAGTATGTTCTCCCGAACTTAATTCCTTTGTTTTTAATATTCTTTTAGCGGTATTCGTTAACACATTTTGTTTCCATTCTTCACTTCTGTCGTACGTCTGAAAATTAACAAATTGTACTTTTTGGTCATCAATCTGTATGCCTATTTTTTGTCCTATACCAAACTGGAGGGGATGCAAAGGCAATGCTACGACGGTTAAATTTAACGCTGATTTTTCATTTACATTGAATTGATACGTTAACGTAGGAAGCTCGCTGATATGGGTGCTATCAAGCGATGTACCTAATTGAAAAGGACAACTTGCGACTGATGAGCCTGAAAAACTAGGTTCAGCTATCTTTTTCCAAAATGCTTTTGCTCCTTGTTTTACTGAGATAAAGTCTCCAGCAGGAATCTTTATAGTATTTTGTGAGACAACAGCCTTCTTCTGTTCAACTTTTAATAACTTCTCTGGACTATTAAATACAGGCAAATTTCTGGGTGAAGCATCCATCATGAATTTCCATTTCCCGCCAGATAATTGGTTATTATAATAACTTGTCAACTCTTGAATGTCTTGATAACTTTTTATCGAAGCCTTTAGATTTTCATCTGCATTATCTCTTTGTTCAATAGGTTTTTCATAAAACTTATCCAAATACAGGAATTTTTGATTCATCTCACTAGCTGCCAAAATAGGATATTCAACTAACTGAAAATAAGCATCAACCAAAGATTTATCAATAGGGCGATTTTCAAGCGTTTCTTTTTCTAATTGTACATAATCCTTTAATCTTTGGTCTACTTCAGTAGCGCTAAAATCCGTTGGATGTGTTGCCCTTGTAGGCTCAGTTTGGCTCCAACCCATAAATTCAGGTTTACGAACAAAGGCCAATTGATAATATTGCCACAGTAAATCAGCAGGTTTAGTACTTTTTAGCAATGAATAAGTCCAGCTACACAAATGTTCTTTAATACTTTTTTCTTGCTGAAAAGGCTTCATATTATAAGCCATATCTAAGAATAGTTGTGTACCATACTCGTTGGATTTAATATCTCCGACATTCACTATCCATATCTTTCTAGCGTCCATTTCATAAGCTTTATTCATTTCAAAATGAATCAAAGCAGGGTGAGTAGTGCCTAGCCAAAGATAATCGTGTGGTCTGCCCCAATATGAAATATGATAATAAACTCCTGAGCCTCCTTTGCGTTTTCTTTCGGTTTCGTTGCTTAAATTTTTAATATATCCATAGTTATCATCAGGCCACATTAGCGTAATATCGTCGGGTACTTTCATGCCATTTTCATAAAGATGCAATACCTCTTTGTAGAGTGTCATCGTTTGGGGAATGTCCTCCAATGGCTTGTTGAGGTTTTTCTTTAGCAAATCTCTTTGGATCCCTATAATTTCCTCGGTTGTTTCTACAGCTTTGTTAATATCTTTCACCCCTTCCATACCGCTGTCATGCTTGCCACGCATCCCTAGGGTATAAAAATTTTCATAATCTTTTATTTCCTGAATCCTACTTTCCCAATAGTTAATAATTTTATCCTTGTTGGTGAAATAATTATAGTCGCCCATGGTTTTATCTATCCATTCATCTACATTGTTTCGCATCATTGGTTCTGCATGAGAAGTCCCCATAACGATTCCATACTTTTTAGCTATTTCTTTGTTTTCAGCGAAATGATAGAAGGCTTTTGTAGAAGGATGCATCGCTGGCCAAATGATATTGGCTTTTAGCCTGAGTAATAATTCAAAAACCTTGGCATAAGTAGCAGGGCCTATATCTTTTGTTTGGGTGTCAAATGTTTTGGCAGCCCAAGGTTGTAAGCCCCAGTCTTCATCATTGATGAAAATTCCACGGTATTTTACCGAAGGTTCTGCACTGATAGTGTCTTTGATAATAACTTTTTTACTCGCTAATTTAGCAATCGGTACATCTGCCCAAAAATACCAAGGATTTACGCCCCATTTCTTAGAAAGCTCGAATACACCATAAGCCAATCCTCGGGCATTGCTACCTGTAATTATCAGCGTTTGTTTTTTCGCTTTACTTTGGTTGCTATAACTAAATACCTCCCATTGACCTGCTATTTTTCTATCATTCTGTGCTAGTGAATTTTTCAATTCAACAGGAGCTTTGTCGCCAACGATTCTTAGGATAATCTGAGTATTATGCTGATTATCGTTTTTAGGATTAAGATTTACTTTTACCCCAAAAACCTGTTCAATGTCTTGTTTAAATAACTGAGCAGTAGTATTTACTAAAGGGTTTTGCGAAGAATAGACAATATTGATGGTTTGTGTAAACTCAAATGATGAATTGTTTTTCTGAGAAAAGCCACTGAAAACGGAAAATAGTAGGAGAATAGAAGACAGTCTCAATTTCATATAAATAACATTTAAGGATTGATGTGATGCTTTGTAAAGCTAAATCTCTGGACAATCTACTGAATTAGTCGGTCAGTAACAGGTTTAAAAGATAATCATTGATAGCTAGGTCTACCTCATTTTGGATACAACTTCAAGGGATTTGGCTACTTTTTTGAATGAGTGTTTATAGACCTTTGTCGTGTTAAAGCTAAACACTCATTTAAAAAATTAAATCATGGACAGTTTAAATAAAATTGCATTAGGGAATCAAGGATTAATAGTGCCAAAAATTGGCTTAGGTTGTATGGGTATGACCCAAATAGCTGGAGCAGATATTTATGGAAAAGCTGATGAGGCTGAATCAATTGCTACTATTCATCGTTCATTAGAATTAGGAGGGAACTTCCTAGACACGGCCGATTTGTATGGCCCATTGCAAAACGAAAGGCTGATTTCAAAGGCTATCAAAGGCAATAGAGATAAATACATTATTGCTACAAAATTTGGGTTTGAAATTGACGACAATGAACAACTGACTTGGCAAATCAATGGTAAGCCTGAATACGTTAAAAAAGCCGTTGAGCGTTCGTTGAAAAACCTTGGAACAGATTATATCGACTTATATTATCTTCATAGACTAGACCCTAATACACCTATCGAAGATACTGTTGGGGCAATGGCTGAGTTGGTAAAAGAAGGCAAAGTAGGTTATATCGGACTTTCGGAAGTGTCTTCTGAAACCATCAAGAAAGCACATAGTGTACATCCATTAACTGCCATACAAACAGAGTATTCTTTATTTGAAAGGACTGTTGAAGAAGCAGGAATTTTAAGAACATTAGAGGAATTAAATATTGGCTTTGTAGCCTATTCTCCTTTAGGCAGAGGATTCCTTTCAGGAGATGTTAAAAGTCCAGATGATTTTCCTGCGGATGATTTTAGAAGAAGTATCCCTCGTTTTCAAGGTGAAAACTTCTATAAAAACCTTGAATTGGTGAGTGAAATCAAAAAGATTGCCGACGAAAAAGGTATTAGTCCATCTCAATTAGCAATTACTTGGATTATCTCTAAAGGACATTTACCAATCCCTGGAACAAAACGAGTGAAATATGTTGAGCAAAATATCGAGACAGTCAATATTCAGTTGAGCAAAGATGAATTAGACAGACTAGAGAGTATCGTTCCATTAGGTACATCAACTGGTGACCGTTACGATGCTTGGGGAATGTCGATGGTTGGATAGTAAGTATCAAATTTTAGGGAAAGTCTAGGCTTTTTAATGGCTTTCCCCATTTTATCTTTTTTGAAACAATTATGAAAATGAAGAAAGAAACCAATCAGCCATATATCATCAATTCAATTTCTGAATTGCACCGCTTATTAGGTTTACCTAAGCCCGAACATCCTTTGGTGAGCGTAATTAGCATGAACAGTATTAATTGTCATTTTGATGATAATATGAAGAGTGTTATCTATAACTTTTATTCTATTTGTATCAAAAAGGACTTTACAGGCAAGCTAAAGTATGGGCAAAACTATTATGATTTTGATGAAGGCTTAATGACGTTCTTTTCTCCGGGGCAAGTCATCTCAACGGTCGTAACGGAAGATATTGCTCTAAAAGGCTGGTGGTTGGTTATCCATCCTGATTTTATCCGTAATTATTCCTTACAAAAGACGATTAAAGAGTATGGCTTTTTTTCTTATGCTGTCAACGAGGCACTTCATCTCTCTGAAAAAGAGGAGGCTATGCTTGATACTATCATTAAAAATATTGAACTGGAATACGGTTCAGTAATTGATAAGTTTAGTCAGGATGTCATTGTTTCTCATATCGAACTATTGCTAAATTATTGCAATAGATATTATAATAGACAGTTTATTACTCGTAAAACGGCCAATGACGAACTTTTAATAAAACTAGATGAGTTGCTGGCAAGTTATTTTGATTCAGGTAAAAATCAACAATTAGGCTTACCAACGGTTCAATACCTTTCAGCACAATTGAATGTATCTGCCAACTATTTAAGCGATATGCTTAGGAGTTTAACAGGGCAGAGTACCCAACATCATATCCATACTAAATTGATTGAAAAAGCAAAAGAGATATTGACAACAACCTCTTTATCTGTCAGCGAAATAGCCTATCAATTAGGGTTCGAGCATCCACAATCGTTTAGTAAACTATTTAAAAACAAAACTAATGTTTCTCCACTAGAGTTTAGGCATTCATTTAATTGAGGGTTTGGTTAGTTTTCCGAAATTCTGTAGGACTTTTACTTTTATATTTTTTGAAAATCCTGTTCAAATGGCTTTCGTCAGTAAAGCCAAATTCATAGGCTATTTCATTGATTCGCATATCGGTAAAGCGAAGTCGGGTTTCAATTAATTTAATTTTATAATCGGTAATATATTGTTGAAGATTAACGCCAACGTGTTTCTTGAAATATTCGCTGATATAAGTAAGCGAAATATTGAAGTGTTCTGCCATTTTTTCTGCTCTTAACTCATCAGGAGAATAAATATGCTGATGGATATAATTTACTAAAGCGATAGTTCCTTCTTGATTCGTATTTTTTAATATTACTTTATCCATCAAAGTAATATTTCTTGCTGCTATTGTTATAATGGTATTAACCAGTTGAGCTACCACTTCGTTTTGTTGAGGAAATTGGTTTGTACGTTCGTTCATTAAGGCTTCTACCAACGCACGAATCAGAGGCTTGTCTATTACATTTTTTAGAATACAACCTGGCAAATGATTGTGGTTATGAAAAATGTATTCTACTTTATGAATCCACTCTTTACGCTGGCTTTTCAGATAGCTATCATTAAAACGAATAAAGAAAAACTTTGTGGGGCTATGTACTTCGAAGCCATGTTTATCTTCAGGAAAAATCAGAAATAGCTTATTGTTACTATAGGGCAATTTGTGGTTATTAATCGTTTGTATCCCTTCACCTTCTAGGATAAATACCATTTCAAAAAAGCTATTCTTGTGTTCTTTAGCCACATATTCTTGTGTTTCCAAGAAATCAATTTCAAAAGGATGATATAAATGCTTTCTTTCCATGCCTGTAAATGTACAAACAAAACCAATGATTGTACAGCTTGAAAATAGAGAAGTTTTAGAGTTTTGTATCATTAAAATAACATAAAAAATGAATACAATAACTTTTCTTTTATTGAGGCTTGCCATCGGAGCAAGTATGTTTGGGCATGGGCTAGTACGTTTACCAAAATTAGCGGTCTTTAGTGGCTGGATGGTAAAAAGCTTCGAAAATGCCATACTCCCAAAACCTATGATAGTACCCTTTAGCTATGCTTTGCCTGTAGCCGAGTTTGTCATTGGTACTTTATTGCTTTTGGGTTTATTTACCAAAACCGCTTTGATAGCGGGAGGGGTATTAATGACCATGCTTATTTTAGGTACTTGTTTAATCGAGAATTGGGAAGCCGTTCCTAGTCAGTTAATTCATGCAGCTTTCTTTGCTGTTTTGTTACAGTTTGTAATAAATAGTAATGAGTATGCATTAGACACCATTCTTTTTAAAAATAATTAGCAATGAATCAAAGACGCAATTTTATCAAGCAAGGAAGTTTGCTAGGTTTAGCAGGGATGCTTCAAAGTAATGCAGGGTTAGCTTCTAATCAAGAATACAATAGTCAGGTTAAAGCCAATGGAAAAACAAAATGGGCAGATGGTTCTAGGTTAGTAGTCTCTGTCTCAATGCAGTTTGAGGCAGGTGGTCAGCCAGAAAATGCTGAAAGTCCGTTTCCACAAAATCTACAAAAAGGATATAGAGATTTACCTGCCAATACGTGGTATCAATATGGGTATAAAGAGGGCATTCCTAGGATGTTGGATAATTGGGATAAGTTAGGCATTAAAGTAAGTTCGCATATGGTAGGTGCGGCTGTAGTCAACAATCCACATTTAGCAAAGGAAATTGTAGAACGTGGCCATGAAGCAGCAGCACATGGAATGAATTGGGCTTCGCAATATAATATGACTTATGGGGAAGAGAAGAAGTTTATTAAAGATGGGGTAGATGCTATTAAAAAAGTGACAGGTTTTAATCCTGTTGGATATAATGCCAATTGGTTGAGAAGAGGAGAAAATACATTGAATATTCTGCAAGAGCTTGGGTTTAAATACCATATTGATGACTTGAGCAGAGACGAACCTTTTGTGATTCAAGTAAACCATAAAGATTTTGTAGTAGTACCCTATACTTTACGTAATAATGATATTTTGCTGATAGAAGGGAAGAGTTTTTCGGTGGATCAGTTTATGAACCAAGTAAAGTTTGAGTTTGATCAATTGTACGAGGAAGCTGAATTCAAAAGGCGACAAATGTCAATTAGTTTTCATGACCGAATCGGAGGGACACCTCAAATGGTAAAAGCCACTAATGAATTGATTCGCTATATGCAAAAGCATAATGGGGTTTCTTTTAAACGAAAAGATGAAATTGCCCACATGGCATTATCAGATAAAACAATTATCAGAGAATAGCAACGTCCTGTTAATGTATTGTATTAGAGTGCTTCTACATAAAAACCCCCATTTGCAAAATTTAAGTTAGCAAATGGGGGTTTGATATTTAAACACTGAAAGCTTATTTCGAAGTAAGTACTGCTCCGTAATACTCGCGGTTCATACGAGCGATGTTTTCTAGTGAAATACCTTTTGGACATTCAGCTTCGCAAGCACCTGTGTTAGTACAAGCACCAAAGCCTTCGACATCCATTTGAGCCACCATGTTTTCAGCACGAATAGCACGTTCAGCTTGTCCTTGTGGAAGTAAAGCCAACTGTGAAATTTTTGCTGATGTAAACAACATTGCCGAAGCATTTTTACAAGCAGCTACACAAGCACCACAACCGATACAAGCTGCTGCTGCGAAAGCTTCGTCTGCATCTGGTTTAGCAATTGGTAACGAGTTTGCATCTTGTGCATTACCAGTGTTTACCGAGATATATCCACCTGCAGAAATGATGCGGTCGAAAGCTGAACGGTTTACAGCTAAATCTTTTACGATTGGGAATGCCTTAGCTCTCCAAGGTTCAACGGTGATAGTATCACCATCTTTGAAGCTTCTCATGTGAAGCTGACAAGTTGTAACCCCTTTGTTTGGCCCGTGTGGTTGACCATTGATGTACATTGAACACATACCACAGATACCTTCACGGCAGTCGTGGTCGAAAGCTACTGGAGATTCGCCTTCGGTGATAAGACGTTCGTTTAATACATCGAACATCTCTAAGAATGACATATCTTCAGAGATGCCTTTCACATCATATTGCTGAAAATTGCCTTCACTATTTGCATTTTTCTGACGCCAAACTTTTAGCGTCAAATTCATATTTCCTTCCATTTCTGAATCAATTTGAAGATTTGAAAATTTGAAGATTTGAAAATGGATAAAAATAATGTTTAGATGAAAAATTATTTTTTATCCATTTTTGAGCTACTAATTATTCTTGATAGTATTCGAATAATCTGAGTTAATTCTTCAATGATAATTTGTTCTGGTTGCGGGTAGGATTCTGATAACTCACAAAGTTTTAGCCAATATGTTACTTCGTCGGCTTCTTTCGCAGCAATTTTTATCTTATGAATAAAGTCTGCTTTACTTTCTGAATTCTGAGCTTCCCAAACATTTGCTCCAATAGATGTTCCTGCTCTCAATAATTGTTTGGCAATAACAAATTTTCTATTGGTTTCTAATATCTCACTGAATTTGATGATTTGTATTGAAAATAAAAGTGTTTTGCTTACAATAAGATTTTCTTTGTCGTTTCGCATAAAGTATAGGTTTTTAATCTTAGGTGTTTTATGATATACTAAAATAAAACATCTCTTTCAAATTGTTAGCCTTATACTTCTAAAACTTTCATTTTCAAATCTTCAAATCATCAAATTTTCAAATTATTTGTAACTTCTCTGAGCAATCTTAATATTCTCATAAACCAATTCCTCTTTGTGTAGTTCGAATTGAGAGTCGCCTTTGTATTCCCAAGCAGCTACGTAAGCGTAGTTCTCGTCATCACGAAGGGCTTCTCCTTCTTCTGTTTGGTATTCCTCACGGAAGTGACCACCACAAGATTCGTTACGGTTCAAGGCATCAATACACATCAATTCTCCTAGTTCGATAAAGTCGGCTACGCGCGTTGCTTTTTCTAATTCAGGGTTAAATTCATCTGCATCGCCCGGAATACGAACATCCGACCAGAATTGTTTTTTGATTTCTTGAATTTCAGCGATAGCTTCTTTCAATCCTTTTTCGTTACGAGCCATCCCACATTTATCCCACATAATTAAACCTAATTTCTTGTGGAAATAATCAACAGATTTAGTCCCTTTGATAGACATCAACTTGTCGATAGTATCTTGAACAGCCTTTTCAGCAGCAACGAATTCAGGAGCATCTGTTGGAATCGCTTTAGTACGAATATCCCCAGATAAATAAGCACCGATAGTATAAGGAATTACGAAATAACCATCAGCCAAGCCTTGCATCAAAGCAGATGCACCCAAACGGTTAGCACCGTGGTCAGAGAAGTTGGCTTCACCCATTGCATAAAGCCCTGGAACTGTAGTCATTAAGTTATAATCAACCCAAAGTCCACCCATTGTATAGTGAACCGCAGGATAAATACGCATTGGCACTTCGTAAGGGTCTTCACCAGTAATTTGCTTGTACATATCAAACAAGTTACCGTATTTCTCTTTCACAACCTCTTTACCCATTGTTTGCAACTCTTCGGTAGTAGCATTGTGCATCCCTTTTTTTGTAGCCTCTCCACGTCCATAACGTAAGATAGCCGCAGCGAAGTCAAGATAAACCGCTTTTTTAGAAGCACCCACACCATAACCTTCGTCGCAACGTTCTTTAGCCGCACGCGACGCAATATCACGAGGTACTAAGTTACCGAAAGCAGGATAACGACGCTCTAAGTAATAATCGCGTTCCTCCTCTGGAATCTGAGCGGCTGGGCGATTATCATTTTGTTTTAATGGTACCCAGATACGTCCATCGTTACGCAACGATTCCGACATCAAAGTAAGCTTTGATTGGTGGTCGCCAGAAACAGGAATACAAGTAGGGTGAATTTGTGTATAACAAGGGTTTCCGAAGAAAGCACCTTTTTTATGCGCTTTCCAAGCCGCCGTTACGTTTGACCCCATTGCATTAGTAGATAAGTAAAATACGTTTCCGTATCCACCCGTACCCAACAACACAGCATGCCCAAAGTGACGTTCTAATTTACCAGAAATCAAATCACGAGCAATGATACCACGCGCTTTGCCGTCTATCACTACTACGTCCATCATTTCGTGGCGAGTAAACAATTCTACATTACCTAAACCAACTTGACGTTGTAACGCAGAATAAGCACCCAACAATAATTGCTGACCAGTTTGTCCTGCTGCATAAAAAGTACGTTGTACTTGTGTACCACCGAAAGAACGGTTAGACAACAATCCACCATATTCACGTGCAAAAGGAACACCCTGAGCCACACATTGGTCAATGATGTTACCAGATACTTCAGCCAAACGGTGAACGTTTGCTTCACGAGCACGGTAGTCACCACCTTTGATAGTATCATAAAAAAGACGGTAAACAGAGTCACCATCATTTTGGTAATTTTTAGCAGCGTTAACCCCACCTTGTGCAGCGATTGAGTGTGCACGGCGAGGAGAATCTTGGAAACAGAAAGCCTTAACTTTATATCCCATTTCAGCTAAAGAGGCTGCCGCAGAAGCACCAGCTAAGCCAGTTCCTACAACAATAATTTCAATATTCCGCTTATTTGCGGGGTTTACCAAGGGTACAGTAGAACGGAACTTTGTCCATTTTTCTGGTAATAGTCCTCCTGGTATTTTAGCATCTAATTTAGTTGACATAATTTTTGATTAAGAATTATGATTGAGAATCGTGTGATGGAGTGATGAAAGAATATAATGAAATGTATATATTTATATCAAATACATTTTTTCATTATGCAATCCATCCGAAATACATTGCTATTGGCATTGCCGCGAAAATAATGGGTACGATAATCGAAAACCAAGTACCCAAAGACTTAACAAATGGAGTATATTTCGGGTGATTCCATCCCATCGTTTGAAAAGCACTTTGGAAACCATGTAATAAATGGTAGCCCAGAGAAATGCAACCCAACACATAAACAACAACAACAATTGGGTTTTCAAAAACTTCCTTCATCTCACCGAAAAGAGTTTCTCTTCCACTTGTAATCTCATCAGTAAAACGGCTAACTACCCAAAAATGACGAAGGTGAATAATTAGGAAAATCAGTAATAATGAACCTAAAAGGCCCATAGAACGTGAGTACCATGTAGAATTAGCTTCTCCTTTTACGACAGCATATTTTACAGGACGCTTCTCTGAATTTGTTTTCCAGAGCATTAATCCATCCACAATGTGGATAATAAAGCCTAGCATTAAGCCTACTTCAGCAGTCCTAATTAGCCAGTTGTGTGCCATAAATTCTGCTGCTTCATTGAAAGTTTCGCCACCGTCGTTTAAAAAAATACATGCATTGATTCCACAGTGAACCACAAGAAAGCCTATCAACGATAATCCCGTAATGGCCATCAGTAGTTTTCTACCCAGTGAACTCGTTAGTGTTTTTGTTACCCAAGACATCTTTTAATTGTTTTAGTTATCATTAAAATGGTTAATAGTTTTAGGTGAGTAGATAATAACTATGGGTGAATTTGATTCTTTGAAAGGATAAATGTCACGAATAATTAGTATCTAGTATTTTAAAACTAAATATCCTCCCCAAAACTACGACCCAAACAATTGTGTATCAAATTATCTATCACTTTTTAGCAATTATTTATAATGTTTTTACGTTTTTTTACAATAAAATAAGACTTAGATCTTGTTTTTATTGTTAAACATTAATTTTGAAGAGCCTTCCTGTTGGCTCTTGTAATTTAACTTAATGTTCGATTTTTTGTTTCGTTAGTTAGCCAAAAAAATAATATTTAACTTGTAGGCAAATCATCCGAATTTTATATTCTAAATTTTTATGAGATTTAAACAATTTTACCTTTTTGTATTAGGCCTTTTACTGATACTGTCCACTACAGAGTCTTTCGCAACACACATGAGAGGCGGAGAAATTTCTGTAAAAAGAATTTCTTCAACTTCCTTTACTTATGAGTTTACGCTAACAATTTATTGTGACTTAAACACAGGCTTTAGGGCGTGGCAAGACCAACGTGATGCGTCTTTTTGTTTTGGTGATGGTATTGGTAGTATTCGTGCTCCTCGTATTAACGGTGGTGGTAATGGGGAAGACATTGGTAACGGAATCGGGAAAGGTATTTATAAAGCAATTTATACCTATGCAGGTGCGGCAGATTATAAAGTAACTGTGGCGATTTCTAACCGAAACCAAGGCGTTAGAAACATCGGTGGGGCATCTGATGCAGTGGCCTTTTATGTTGAAACTATTTTTAAGGTAAACCCAGGGCTAGGACTTAACTCTACGCCAGTGTTATTAAATCCTGCGGTTGATTTAACGGCCGTTGTCGGACAAAAATTTATTCATAACCCTAATGCCATTGATGTAGATGGTGATAGTTTGGCCTACCGTCTTACTTTTTGTAGAAGAGGTGATCAAGATAACTGTACTGATAGAAAAGGAGATTCAGTACCGGGTTTCCGCCAGCCTAATGAAGTAGCTACTACACCAAGTAGCTTTACGATTAATGCCTTAACAGGCGATTTGATTTGGGATGTACCACAAGAAATCGGATTGTATAACTGTGCATTTTATGTAGAAGAGTGGCGAAATGGCGTATTGATTTCTATTACAGAAAGAGATATGCAAATTGAAGTAAAAGATGCTGATAACAAACCTCCAGTGATTAAAGTACCTGATGATATATGCGTGGAGGCGGGTACATTAATTAGCCAAACGATTACTGCTACTGATACGCCTTCTAACTCTGGAAGAGTAGATAATATGACAATCATCTCAACAGGAGCTGTTTATAGATTACCAGATGGTACTACTTTTATTGGGCCACAATATGCTACGTTTACTTCAACTGCTAATCAAGCATCGCCAGCTTCTGGTAGATTTGTATGGCAAACGGGTTGTAATCATATTCGTCAAGAACCTTATGATATTCTCTTTAAAGCACAGGATTTACCACGGAGTGGGCTTATTCCTAGCTTGGTAGATAGTAAAATATGGAAGATTAGGATAGTAGCGCCAAGAATTAAAAACCTGAAAGCAACTGGCGATGCTGCCAATAAAACAATCACATTAACTTGGGATAGTTACACTTGTCAAAATGCAGGATCAGAAATTGTTATCTATCGTAAAGAGGGTTGTACTAATTATACTCCTACTACATGTAGTACAGGTTTGCCAGCTAATTTAGGATATGTAGAAGTAGCTAGAGTGCCTGTATCTGCAACAAGTTATGTTGATAAAAACTTAAAACGAAATACTGATTATAGCTATAGAACAGTAGTTGAGTTTACGAATGGAATTAACAAAGCTGAAAGCATTGTTTCTGACCAAGCTTGTACGAACTTGCCAATACAGATGTCTGTCATGACGAACGTAACGGTAGATAAAACGGATGCTACGACTGGAGAGATGACCATAAAATGGACTCGCCCGCTTGGATTAGATAAAAATGTTTTCAAAGGACCATATCAATATCGTTTGTCAAGAGCAACAGGATTGAACGGAACAAACTTTGTACAAGTTTCGCCAAATATCGATACTGATTTGTCGGGTAAGGCTGATACAATTTTTGTAGATAAAAACTTGAATACAACGGCTAATGCTTATACCTATCGCATTGCATTTTATTATACCAGTAATACAGGCTTAACGTTGTTGGATAGTACAGATAAAGCAAGTAGCGTGCGTTTGGCTGCAACACCAGATAAAAAGTCAGTTCGTTTGTCATGGCAAGCTATCGTACCTTGGAAAAACGAAAACCAAATTCACCGAGTTTATAGAGAAACGCGTTCGGGTTCAGGCGTATTTAACCGTATTGCTGATGTGCCTGTCACTACAGCAGGGACTTTTGCCTTTACTGATACAGGGGCAGATACTTATGCTGCCGACGGAATAGCGCTTGCAAAAATGTCGCAAGATTCTAGCTATTGTTATAAAGTAGAAACAGTAGGTACTTACGGAGATGCAAGGATTAAACCTGATATCTATTATAACTTCTCGCAGATTATCTGTGCAACGCCTTTGAGTGATATTGTGCCTTGTGCTCCACAATTGACCATTGATTTACTTGATTGTGATAAATACAAAAAGGATAATACCAATTGTGATTTAACATCATTCGAGAATAAATTGACGTGGACTAATCCAGATAAATCTGCTTCTGGAAGTGATTGTACGAAGGATATTGTAAAATACACGATATATTATGCTGAAAGTTCAGATGGCACTTACACGAAAGTTGGTGAAGTAACTAGCCCAACACCGCCTGCTCAGACGTTTACCCATATAAAAAATGATTCGTATTTGGGTTGTTATTATGTGACTGCTACAGATAAATATGGTACCGAAAGTGCGCCAAGTAATAAAGTTTGCAAGGATAACTGTCCGAGTTTTGAATTGCCAAATGTCTTTACACCTAATGGCGACGGCAAGAACGATATTTTCCAAGCAATGAGATGCCCACGATTTGTTCAGAACTTAACGTTTAGCGTGTATAATCGTGCTGGACAAAAAGTATATGAATATGCTGGACCAAAATTAGCTTGGAATGGTACTGACACTAACGGAAAAGAATTGCCAGTAGGAACTTATTTCTATAATGCAGAAGTGAAATTCTTGATGTTAGACCCTAGTTATCCAACGGTTAAATTAAAAGGTTGGATTGAGTTATTGAGATAGTATTATTAAATATATTGCATCAAAAAAGGCTTGAAGTTTTAAAACTTCAAGCCTTTTTTATGTGGGTTATCAAAAGCTCATCAACTGCCTTTACAACCAAACGTTGAAGACCTCATGCTACGTGAAGCCCTTATCACTAGCGAGGGACTTAAGTTCTTCGCTAGTGATAAGAGTCTGATTGTTAATAATTTATAAAAATTTGTGTAATCAGTAATAAGCTCATAACTCATAGTTATTAAGCTCACAGCTTTATTTTACTTCTTCTTCAAGCTTGTCAAGAACTCAATTAAATCTACTGCCTCTTCTTTGCTCATTCCGTCCATCAATCCCGTAGGCATCATTGAATTATTCATCATCTTCATTGATTTTACAGCACTGGTTTTGATATTCTGAACAATTCCTCCTGGCATTTTCAAACTAATATCTGTTTCAGTTTTTGAAGCAATAATACCGCTCATGGTAGAGCCATCCTTCATTTTAATGTCCCATCCTTCATAGCCAAAACCAATACCTGCATCTGGATACATAATGGCAAAATACTGACCATCTTTCCCTAGTTTTGACCCAATTTCAGAAAGCTTTGGCCCAAAATCCATCCCCTCACCATTTACTTGATGACATACCGAACAATTGCTAGCAAACACCGCAGCTCCCTTTTTAGCATCGCCCGTTAAAGCAACCAATTCTGTTACAGGAGGTAGTTTTTTAGCCGTACTTGTTGATGCTCCTAAATATTTTGATGCTTCAATACGTACATTTCTACGCCAAGCCTTACTAACACCCTCTACGGCAAAAGGAATATAATCTTTCTCAATTTTACCCTCTTTCAAATATGCTAAAATCAAATTTTGTCCGCTGTCGCTATCGCCAATAGCTCGTGTGGCTTCGCGACGAATGCTCACTGAACGTGTTTTATTAAGCATCAAACCCTTCAGAATGTCTATCGATACTTGTCCACCATTTGATTTAATGCCGTTTAATAATTGAAGTGCCAATACTTCTTTTTTAGGGTCATTGATGATTTGTTTTACCATGATTAATCCTTCTGGTGATTTTATCAAAGCCTCTGCTGCCTGACGTGGCATTTCGCCTTTACTGACCATGCTTAACAAGCGTGAGTTTTCCTCAGGTAACAAATATTTAGTTTGTAATTCTATGTATTCTTTCCCGCTCAAGGTACTCAATAATTTACTGAGCGATTGTTTGGCTAGGGGAGAGGTTCTTACAAAGTCTACATCTAAATGGTTTAATGCAAGTTTATTAATGGCATTTTGGTCTGTAGCATTGCCTTTTAATAATGATAATAATGTTTCAGACTTCTCTTTGCCTTTGATAAAATCAAAAGCCCTGAAATAACGTAACCGTTCTTTTAAGCTGATATGACTATCGGTTGCCAAGCTAGCCAAAAACTTTACAGATTCCGTTGTTCTAGCACGCCAAACAATGTCTTTTCCCGCTAGGGTTAACGTTGGGTCTGGTGTTTTTTTGAGGTAAGCTGCAAAGCAAGCATTCCAATTATTGTCTGCACCAATGCCTAATGCTTCAAGATACCAACGGTCTTTACCATCATACTTTGATGCTAAGTCTGCCCAAATAGTAGGAACTTCAGCAGAAGTATTGCCATGTAGTGCAATGGCACATTCTCTCAAAATTTGTGGGTCGTTGCTAGTTGCCAATTGTTTTACGTACTCAATCACATTTAGTTTCAACTGGCGTGCTGCCCTCAAGCCTGCTATTTTAATATCTGGATTCGCATCTGCTAAAGCAATTTCTACATATTTTTTACCATCAACAATTTTACACAAAGCCCAGAAAGCACGTGCTTTCATTCTTTGGTAATCTGATGCCCACAGTTTCAATAATTCGGGTTCAGCACTTTTGCCAAATTTAGTCAGGGCTTCCCATGCCAAATACCTCGTAGCAATATTAGGACTTGTTAAGGCCGTAATAGCACCAGTAGGAGTTGATAAATCTAAACTTGGAACGCTATAAGGCGTATTGCTAGGGGCAATTCTGTAAATCCTTCCACGTGTTTGGTCACCTGCTTGGTGTCCTCCCACGCCTGGGTCATACCAGTCGGCTACGATTAACGAACCATCAGGAGCTACACAAACATCAGCAGGACGAAACCATTGGTCTTTTTCCTGTTTCATGATATTCACAATGTCAGCAGTATAGCCAGCACCTGATTTTTGAACTGGATACGAACGCACCACATTATGTCCCGGTTCGCAGTGAATCATCTGCCCTTGAAAAGCACTTGGTAATAAATTGCCCTCATACACAATCATACCCGTTGGTGAGCCCGAACCTGTTTGTAAAAGGTTTGGTACGGTTCCGGGGTCATTTAAATGCCAGTGGCGTCTTGGTATTTCTTCTTCAATATTTGTACGATTACTTGGCCATGAAGCGTGCGTCATGGCATCTTTATACCCAAAATCGCCATATTCCATTACATAATTAATTCTTACCCCTTTGTTGCCATCATCATCATTATCCGATTGCCACATTGTACCGTAAGAATCAATCGCTACCTCATAGTTATTTCTGAAATTTTGTCCTAAACATTCTACTTCCGAACCGTCTAAATTACAACGGAATACCATGCCCTCTTGGTAGTTTTTAGGCGAAATCTCTTTGCCAAATTGGTCTTTCACAATATTACCGTTCGCATCTTTTAACTGACGACCCTCGTTTCCGAAGTTGAAATAAAGCTTACCATCTGGTCCAAAAACAAACGTATGCATACCGTGGTCGTGTTGTTCGCCACCGATGCCTTGAAACAAAATTTCTTTTTTATCAGCTTTGTCATCACCATCAGTATCAGTTAATTTCCAAACATAAGGGCTTTGTGAAACCAATACTACATTTCCTAATACTGCAATGCCCAGAGGAGCATTCAAGGAGGCATCCTGATAGAATACCTTACTGCCGTCTGCTTTGCCGTCTCCATCTTTATCTTCCAGAATAACTATTCTATCTCCTTCTTTTTTGGTTGGGTTTAAAGTGATATTAGGGCGATAGTTATAAGCCTCTAATACCCAAACTCTTCCTTTCGCATCCACATCAATATCTGTGGGGTTTATCAACATCGGCTCAGTCGCAAAAGTTTTTACTGTTAATCCATCTGTCATCTTTACACCTTCCAGCGAATTATCAGGTAATCTTTTTTGAGCTTCTGTCAATACTGAATCTACATAATGATTAATAAAGCGACTGGAAGGGGAGTTTTGATATGCAGTGGTGAGCAATGCACCACCGAGCAAAACTGTTGGGATTCCAAAACGAAGTTTAGTGGATAATTTATTTGACATGGAAAATATGGTTTATGAACAATAGTTTCAAAAATACTTTTCACTTAAAAGCAATATTATCGTGATTTGTACTGATTGATAAACCCGAAAATATTAAATTAGTGATATAAACTTGTACTTTCTTGTAGGGAAGGCGTTAAAAAAAAAGAGAACTCTATAGAACTGTATCTGAATATTTAAAGCCTATCAACTTATCAATAAAAAGTTAAGTCAGGAAAAATTACAGCGATAAACAATGTAAAAAAGGCAAAACAGTCTATTTTATAAAATCTATTAGCCCAACAGAATAAGATTATTTGTTAAAATTCGTTAAAACTTATTGAAAACTAATGGTTACGGTCTTTTTAATGACGAAATTTGACTTTGCTTAATTTCTGATTAACAAATACAAGTATTGATTTTCAAACTCCCAAAAATTACTTAACTTTGCGAACTTATGCAGAGAACTCACAAATTTTTATTATTTATACTGTTTGCTTTGACCCTCAGTGCGTGTAGCAATTTCGAAAAAATCAGAAAGATGACTGATGAGAAGAAAAAGTATGACGCAGCTATTCGTTTTTTCAAGAAAGGTCAATACGACAAAGCAAGCATACTCTTTGAGGAATTGTTGCCAATTTTAACGGGAACAGACCAACAGGAAATCGCTACGTTTTATCAAGCTTATTGCGATTATCACACTGGCAATTATGAAATGGCAAATTTCCATTTCAAACGTTTTGCTGAAACATTTGCGAGAAGTGAATATTATGAGGAAGCAGTATATATGTCTGCTTATTCATTATATAAAAATTCTCCGCAGTTCAATCTTGACCAAAGTGGGACGATTACGGCGATTAATGAACTCCAAAATTTCATTAATAACTATTCGGACAGTAAGTTTAGAGAAGAAACGTCTGATTTGATTAAGGAGCTAAGAAAGAAATTAGAGAAGAAGTCTTACGAAAAAGTAAAGCTCTATTATAAAACCAGTGAATTCAATATTGCTACTTTGAAATCTGCTGTCATTGAAATCAATAATTTTCAGAAAGATTATCCCGATTCAGATTATAACGAAGAGTTAGCCTTCTTAAAAGTTCAATCACAATTTGATTTGGCTCAAAGTACCATTGAAAGTAAACAAAAAGAACGTTTTGATGATGCTATTAAGTATTATCAAGATTTAGTGGATAAATATCCTAAGAGTGACTTCTTGAAAAAAGCTGAGAAATTATATGACATTAGCTTTAAAGAAAGTGACAGAATTGCAAAACTTGAAGCAGAGTACAAAGCCGCTAGAGACAAAGAGAAATCTAATACGTCTAAAGTGGGTGCTGGCGACAAACAGAAGTAATCAGTATTTTAGTAAAAACATTTAACAAGAAACAGTAGAACAACCAAAGATATGGCAACGAATCCATCAATCATTACCAGAGACGTAGATAAACTCGCTATTAAAGCAGGAGGAAATACGTATGAAGCCGTAGCAATCATCTCGAAACGTGCAAGACAAATTGCTTTGAAGTCTAAAGAAGAATTGAACAATAAATTATCAGAGTTTGCTTCTTCTGTAGATAACTTAGAAGAAATTTTTGAAAATCGTGAGCAAATTGAAATTTCAAAATTCTATGAGCGTTTGCCAAAGCCAACTTCATTAGCTATCGACGAATTTATGGAAGATAAATTTACTTTCACTTTGCCGAAAAACGATGATAAATCGGAAGACTAGGAACTTTCTATCAATTATTAATCAAAAAGGTCAGATGTTTTACATTTGACCTTTTTGATTTTGATTAAGTTTGTATCCATAAACCAGTGTTGAATAAGATGCTTAAAAGCAAGAAAATATTATTAGGTGTTTCGGGTAGCATTGCTGCTTATAAAATTGCGATACTCACTAGGCTTTTGGTGAAAGAAGGGGCAGAGGTAAAGATTGTAATGACAGAGGTCTCTAAAGAATTTATTACACCACTTACATTATCGACACTCTCAAAAAATCCAGTTTTGTCGGCTTTTGTAAAAGATGAAACTGGGCAATGGAATAATCATGTTGATTTAGGCTTATGGGCCGACGTGATGCTGATTGCCCCCGCAACAGCCCACACATTGGCTAAATGTGCGAATGGCATTTGCGATGATTTGCTGACTGCCGTTTATCTTTCGGCTAAATGTGAAGTATATTTTGCTCCTGCTATGGACTTGGATATGTACAAACATCCGAGTACTGTATTAAACCTTGCAAAGCTGACAGAATATGGAAACCACATCATCAAGGCAGGCTATGGCGAATTAGCCAGTGGCTTAGTAGGAGATGGGCGTATGGCCGAACCCGAAGAATTACTGGAAGTCCTGCAAAAACATTTTTCGATCAATCCTGTATTAGCCAACAAAAATATACTGATTACCGCAGGACCAACCCAAGAATCCATCGATCCTGTTCGTTTTATCAGTAATCATTCTACTGGAAAAATGGGCTATGCCCTTGCGAACAAACTAGCCAAAGCGGGTGCAAAAGTAACGCTAGTAAGCGGACAAGTGGCTTTGAAAAAACCAGATGAAAGCATCAATTTAATAAAAGTACATTCAGCCCAAGAAATGTATATTGCTACGCAAGCAAATTTTGAGGTAGCAGATATTATTATTCTGGCCGCAGCCGTAGCCGACTATACCCCTGCGATGGTGGCAGATAAGAAAATAAAAAAGAAAGAAGATACGTTTAGTATAGAGCTTATCAAGACGACTGATATTGCCAAAACTTTGGGGAAACAAAAACGTTCAGACCAATTGATGATTGGCTTTGCCTTGGAGACGGATAACGAAGTTGACAATGCAAAAGGGAAAATCAAGTCTAAAAATCTTGATATGATTGTCCTGAATTCCTTACAAGATGCTGGTGCGGGCTTTGGGCACGATACTAATAAAGTAAGCATTATCAAAAAAGATGATAGCATCATTGAGTTTGATTTGAAATCAAAACAAGATGTAGCTCAGGACATTATAGACACCATCATTAATACCATGATGAGTGAATAGAAAGTAAATGAATCAATTTCGAAAAATAGCATTGATGAAAAATAGCATTACATATTATACTTTTTATAAATATACACTTTGTTGGGTGATGGCTATAATGGGAGTATTGGCTTTGTCACAGCCCCTACAAGCCCAAGAGATTAATTGTAGAGTAACGATTTCTACAGACCAAATACAGGTAAATGAACAGCGTGGTGCTACACAGATTTATACAGAATTGCAGAATGTCATGCAAGAATTTATGAACAACCGTCGTTGGACAAATGATAACTTTGCACCTGAAGAGAAAATCAATTGTTCATTAGCCTTGATTATTACTAAAGCTACTGCCACTGGAGACTATGAAGCCAACGCTCGTTTTCAGGTTACTCGTCCCGTATATGGTTCTGCTTATGAAACTGTCATTTTAAATTATGTAGATAGAAATTTCGTATTCAAATATATCTCAGGCACGCCCCTTACTTATAATGATAATAATTATAACGACAACCTAACGCAGATATTAGCCTTTTATGCCTACATAGCTTTGGCTTATGATTATGATTCCTTTGAAAAAATGGGAGGTATTAATGCCGCTCAGAAAGCATTGAACGTAGTGAATTTAGCTCAAAATGCAGGTGGAGGTTGGTCGTCTTCAAATGATATTCGTAGTAGATATTGGGTGGCCGAAAATCTGTTGAATCAACAGCTACAAAGCCTACGTGAGGGCTTCTATACTTATCATCGCATTGCGATGGATAATTATGCTACTGACCCAGCAGCTAGTAGAAAACAAATAACGGAATACTTGAATACCATTAAGCAGGTAATTCAAAACCGACCTGGACAAATTTGGTATCGTCTTTTCTTTGAAGCAAAATCTACGGAATTATTGAATATCTATGGCGATGCACCGCTTGATGAAAGGAAAAAGATAGTGCCATTGCTTACTTCGCTTGATCCTAATAATTCTGAAGCATACAGAAAACTGAGTAAATAATATAGAAGGACTTTAAGATAATTGTTCCCCACAATGAGGACAAAACTTAAAGTCTTTTTTATCTTGTTTAGAAGATTTTATATGTTCATTAAAGCCTGACACAAAAATACCCGTTGGTAAGGCGAACATCGCAACGCCTGCAACTGCAACGATGCCTCCTAATAATTTTCCTAGTGGTGTAATGGGATAGGCATCTCCATATCCTACCGAAGTAATCGTAGTAACACCCCACCAAATAGTAGCTGGAATACTTGAAAAAATATTTGGTTGTGCTTGGTTTTCAATATAATACATCGTAGCAGACGAAATTAGTAATGTAAATATAAAAAAGACAAAACTTAAGATAAGTTCTTCTCGTTTTTCTTTAAATACACTTTCAATTACTTTTAAGGCATGTACATATCTTGAAAATTTGAATAGCCTGAAAATTCTGAATAAACGAAGTATCCTGATTAAGCCAGTATCTGACGTGAAATTAGATAAATAGAAAGGCATAATTGCCAGTAAATCAATCAATGCCCCTGCTGAAAACATATAACGGATTCGGCCCCAAAGAGGATGGCGATATTTTTCATTCTCAACACACACCCACAGCCGAACGAAATATTCTATTGTAAAGAAGATAACTGAGAAGTATTCAAAATCACTGAAGAAAGAAACAAAATCATGCCTTAGGCTTTTTACCGAATGCAAGATGATAGCAAAGGTGTTCAGAGAAATCGTTGTTAATAAAATAGCGTTGAATACTAACGAAGCAGTGCTTTTTTTACCTCGTGTTACTTCTAATACTTTATAGATTTCTTTTCTAGACCAATTGCTATTCATTCGATAAAATGATTTTATGATATTATAAGACTAATTAGCAGATATAAAATAAAGCACGCTTGGGTATTAAACTCATTATTCATAATTCATCACTCACAACTCATACCTCTTCTACTTGTAATTGTTTTTCGTAGAGTTCTCTATACACATTATTAGCATTCATCAGTTCTTCATGCGTACCTTGTTCTATGATATTGCCATCGTCGAGCATGATGATTTTATCTGCTAATTTGGCAGAAGAAACCCTGTGCGATATAATAACTGATGTTCTACCTTTCATAATTTCTTGTAGATTATTCAAAATCTGGTTTTCAGTTTTGGTATCTACGGCTGAAAGGCAATCATCCAATATTAAGATTCTGGGTTCACGTGCGATGGCACGTGCAATAGATAAGCGTTGTTTTTGTCCGCCAGATAAAGTTACACCCCTTTCTCCTAAAACCGTATCAAAACCTTCAGGAAAATCTATCACATTATTGTATAAATCAGCGTCTTTGGCAGCTTTAATGATGGTTTCTTCGGTCATGTCACTACTTCCAAAACTCACATTGTTTCGGATAGAGTCTGAAAACAAGAAAACATCTTGAGGCACATATCCAATTTGTGAACGATACATATTTACATTCAAGCTTTTGATGGGCAAGCTGTCAATATTTATTTCTCCTGCGGAGGCATCATACATTCTACAAAGCAAATTGGCTACTGTACTTTTCCCAGAGCCTGTTGTGCCTAAAATAGCAATAGATTCGCCAGGCTTAATCGTCATAGAGAAATCCTTTAAAGCCACAATCCCCGAATCTGGATAGGTGAAGTTAACGTTTTTCATTTCAATAGCCCCTTCAACAGTATGACGAATATCTTCTTTCGAAACAATATCAGTTTTTACATTCAAAAACTCATTGATTCTTTGCTGAGAAGCTGCTGCTCGTTGTATTTGCGAGGTTGTCCAACCCAAGGCAATCATTGGCCACGTCAGCATATAGACATACAAAATAAATTCGGTGATGCTTCCAGCGGTAAGTCTGCCAGCCATTACTTCTAAGCCACCCACATATACTACTATCACAGAACTAAGACCAGCCAACACCGAAACCAATGGTGTAAAGAGTGAATCAACTTTTACTAAATCTAACGATTTTTCCCGATAAACGTTGGCTTGTTTCGTAAAAGCTATCGTTGAGGGCTCTTCTTGTACAAAAGCCTTCAAGACTCTAATACCCGAAAATGCCTCTTGTGTAAAAGTAGAAATCTTAGATAAGTTTGCTTGAATCTGTTCAGACTTTCGCATGATGATGGTATTAACAAAGTATATACTACCCGACAGAAAAGGAACAGGTAATAATACATACCAAGTAAGTTTCTCGTTCACCGAAAGCATGTACCAAACCACCAGAATAAATACTGAAATAAGGTTTAGACCATACATTAAGCTAGGCCCCACATACATTCGTACTTTATTGACGTCCTCTGAAATACGCGCCATCAAATCGCCAGTGTTGTTCTTTCTATAGAAACTCAGTGGAAGGGTTTGGTAATGCTGATAGATTTCGTTCTTTAAATCGAACTCAATATGGCGGGACATTACGATGAGAGTCTGGCGTACTAAAAAAAGGAAGAATCCTTTTAATAAAGCCAGCACCATAATTAATGACCCATACAACAAGATTGAAAAGGCAAAGAATTCATAGACCATTTTTTGCGAAGCAAAGCCATCATACAGAAAGTATAAATCAATGGTTTCTTTAACCAAATCAAGTGCATAGCGTACAATTTGAGCAGGAACTACACCAAAAAGATTTGAAATGAAAGTAAAAAGTGTACCTAGAATAAGGTACCATTTATATTTGAGAAAGTATTGGTTGAGATGCTTTAGGGATTTCATATTTCAATAACCAACGGAGGAAAGTAAAGGTTTCATCCATTATGTACTTTTAGTATTCAGTAAAATTATCATTTATATTGAAAATTTTGTGCTTGAATAATGCTTTTTTCTTTAAAAAATACTAATTTTGCACCCTCTTTGGATAAAGTAATATTACTTTACCGAAGCTTCACTACCAAAACGTTCTTTCTAAATTACCCAATGGTAAACAGACGACTTCTCCGAACAAAGGCATTTCAAAGCCTTTATGCCTTCCGCCAAGCGGAACGTGCTGATTATCAGTTAGCATTTGACCAAATTGCTGATTCTTTTCTCCCAAATCTTGACTTAATGATTCCTAAAGAGCAACAAATGCTAAAGCTAGATGCTTTGCGTAAGTTAGCTGAACAACGTTTTGAGGAGCTATTCAATCTGAAATCGACAGATGATACCATTCCTGCTGAGGCTAAAAATGCAGCAAGACATGCCCTTGAATCATATAAAAGTTATGTGAAAAAAGACAAAGCTACGATTACTGATAACATGGTAGCGGAGGTGGAAGGAGTATATGATGCTTATCTGAAAATGCTTCAATTGTTGTTGGAAATTACTGAAATTGCTGTTTGGGATGAGCAACGTCGTTTAGTTGAAACAGACCACCGTACGTCAAGATTAGCCAGAAATCAAGTATTGATGGCTTTGAAAAATTTACCAATGTTTACTACGGGTATTATCAGGAGCAATGCTAAATGGGGAGAAGAAGACCAAAACCTTTTGCGTAAACTTTTCTTAGAAGCAATCTTGCCTGATACAACTTTCCAGTCGTACCTTCGTATAACAAAACATACTTTTGAGGAAGATTTGGCGTTGGTTCAGTATCTTGTAAAAACTTTCATACTGAAACATCACCTTATTGCTGATTATTTTGAGGAAAAAGACCTAAATTGGAACGAAAATAAGGATGTGCTTAAAAGCCTTTGTGTAAAGACTTTTAAGATTGAGAAAGTGGAGGATTTGGCATTACAGCCTTTGGCATTAAATTGGGACGAGGATAAGCATTACTTCGTAGACCTTTTTAATAATGTGTTGGATAACGATGAATCGTATGAGAAAATCATTACCGACCAAACACAAAACTGGGAAGGCGACCGTCTGGCGATGACAGATATGCTTATCTTAAAGTTGGGCTTGGCAGAAATGATTCATTTTACGAGTATTCCAGTAAAAGTATCAATCAACGAATACATTGAATTGGCAAAAAACTATTCAACACCAAAGTCAGGGCAGTTTATAAATGGTTTATTAGACGTACTTTCGCAGAAATTACAGAAAGAAGGAATCATCAGAAAGTCGGGACGAGGATTGATTGATAATAAATAATGGTTATTTGAACAACGCAACAGGCATAATCTATAAATTTGATTTTTTAACCGATAACTTGCAATACAATGAGTAAATCATCAAAAACATTTTGGGCATTCATGACTGGAGCTGCCGTTGGAGCTGCCTTAGGAATTCTATATGCACCTGATAAAGGAGAAAATACCCGTAACAAACTGTTTTATCAACTTCAAAAGTATCGTGACCAACTACAAGGTTTAATTTCAGATTTGATTGATGGAAAAGAAATTCCTGAAACAATGGCAAAATCTGAAGGTAAGAAAGTAGTAAATGAAGCACGTGAAAAAGCAGAACGTTTATTAGAGGATGTAGAAAGCATGATGAGTCAGATTAAAGCTAAAGCCTAATTTTGAAATTAATTCGAATATTCATCGTATGAAAAAAGCAATCATTTTGGCATTGGGGATTAGTGTTTTTTTTGCTTGTCAAAATAAACAAAAGAACGATAGCCAGACAATGGCAGACTCTGCGTCTGCCTATAAACCGACAAGTGATAAATTTCCTGTGATGCAAGCTGATTCACAATCGGTAGATTTAGGTGTAATTACACAAGGCGATACCATTATTCACATTTATAAATTTAGAAATACGGGTAATATGCCATTAGTGCTAAGTAGTGTAAATGCATCTTGTGGTTGTACTACGCCTTCGTACTCTACTTCACCAGTTCAACCGGGTGAGCAAGGCTTTATTAAGGTGAAATTTGATAGTAAAGGCAAAGAAGGAAAGCTTAGTAAAACAGTAACAGCGATAGCAAATACTACTCCTGCCGAAAATACTTTTTCTTTTAAAGTAGAAGTACTAAAGAAATAGTAAGACTCCCAAGAATATTTAATCAAACAAAAAACAAATATGTTTAACAGTATTTTATTACAAGGAATGCTCGGTGGAGGTGGTGCATCTTCTCTTTTATTAATTGGTGGTATGTTCGTTGTCATGTATTTTTTCATGATTCGTCCTCAACAAAAAAAACAGAAAGAGCAACAAGCATACGTTGATGCATTAAAGGCTGGCGATAAAGTAGTAACGATTGGTGGTTTGCACGGTACTGTTACTTCTGTAAGAGAAAAAACAGTTGTATTAGAAGTAGATTCAAGCAAAGGAGTAAGAATGGTGTTTTTGAAAACAGCCATTTCTAAAGACTCTTCTGCGCAGATTGGCGAATAAAATTTGTCATTTCCTTAATTGAAGAGATTGTTAAAAGAAAAGAACACTAAATATTCTTTGACTTTCAACCTCAACCCCAGCCCTTTCTCTGAAGGAGAAGGGGTTGGGGATGAGGTTTTATCGGAATATAATTTGTATATAGTCTATCTTTTGAGATAACTTCAATTTGTAAATTCTTTCAGATGAAACCCGCTCCTAAAAAAACTGATTTCAAAGCTGTAATAGTGAGCCTATTCGCTGCTATTATTTTTTGGATAATGAATGCCTTGAACAAAGAAGGCTATTCACAAAAAATTTCCTTTCCTATTCGTATTACTTACGACGATTCCCTTTACATACCGACTCAGCCACTTCCTGAAAAAATTTCTGTCAATGTTTCTGGTAGCGGGTGGGATTTATTACGTAAATCATTTTCATTCAATAAAACGCCTATTCAGTATGCTATCAACAAGCCACTGAAAACTAAGTTTTTGAATACTGGTATGCTCACAGATTCTATTGCGGAGTATATTAGAGATGTACAGGTAAATTATATCGTAGCCGACCGCTTTGAGATAGAATTTGATAAAAAAATCAAGAAAGATTTTACCTTAAAAATAGATAGCTTACATATTCCCTTGAAAGAGCATTATGTAGTATCGAGTGTGATTAATCTTAATCCAAGAGTCTTGACCATTGAAGGCCCAGAATCTATATTGAAAGATATGGATAGCACAATTTATATTAAAGTGCCTGGACAACAGATTAAAGATAATTTTGATGATGAAATAGGGCTTCCTTTTGCTAAAAACGGCATATTGAAAACTAATAAGAGCAAAGTAAGTGTAAGTTTTGAAGTTGAAGAATTATTGAAATAATGGCAAAGGTAATTGGCATTACAGGAGGGATAGGTTCGGGCAAAAGCCTTGTTTGTAAGATTTTTTCTATACTAGGTATTTCTATTTATGAAGCCGATACGCGTGCTAAATGGCTTGTCGCTCATAATGTTTCCCTCAAAAATTCGATTATTCAATTATTAGGCGAAAGAGCTTATACTACCAGTGGCGACTACAACCGCGAATGGGTAGCTTCGCAAGTATTCAATAATGCAGATTTACTACTTCAATTAAATGCACTTATACATCCAGCAGTTCGGCAAGATGCCCGAACATGGATTGAAGACCATCAACAACATTCATTTGTATTGTATGAAGCTGCGCTCATGAAAGCAGCAGGAGATGGAAATGCCTTTGATAAAGTAATTGTGGTAGATGCCCCAAAAGCCCTCAGAATAAAGCGTGTAAAGGCAAGAGACGGACGTACAGAAGCCGCCATTGAAGACATCATAGCCAGACAAATATCAGAAAGTGAACGATTGAAAATTGCTGATTTTGTAATTAACAATGACGAAAAAGAGCCTTTGTTAGACCAAGTATTAGCCTTGTATCAAAAACTAAAGGCAACATCATAATGAAGGGCACAAAAAAACCACTTTCAACGCGAAAGTGGTTTTTTGTTAGTCTTTAGCTTCTATTCACTGGTGTCTAACCAAAAGTTTTTTGGTTACCAGTGATCTGCCATCAGCAGACAGTTGATATAAATAAATGCCATTTCCCCAATCTTTAGTAGAAATCTCTTTTCTTGAGGCATCTTTATCTAAAACTTCTTCTTTAATCTCGCTTCCCAAAACGTTGTAAAAAGTGATTTTTACTTCGTTTACTTGTGACGAGATATTATATTTAATCGTTGCAATATCATCCGCTGGATTAGGATAGATATTCCAAATAGATATTTTGTCGTTGTTGAAAAGTTTATCGTCAGCACTAAATGATTCTTCTACTTTGGTTTCAACAGAAGTAGTTGATGCAACCACTTGAGCTTCATTTTTAGTAGCGTAGTTTTTAGGCGTTTGTACCATCAAAGAATTAGTAAAATACTGACTAATGGCAGCACGCTGATAGTTTACATTCCTATCAAGAGAAAGGTGCGATGGCTGGAAATATGAAAAAGGCATCTTTTTATAAGATGACGAGCTCGTAATCTGGCTCATAGTCTTTTGCTTTGGCTTAACATCCAAGCGACTTTTATAGCGATTCTCAGTAGTTTGAGCAATCCCTGATATCGATGATATCAAGCATCCCCAAATTAACCAAGCTTTTGTATTAAAGAGTATAGGTTTCATTTCATTTAGTATTTCTTTATGAAGACAACATTAGTCAATTAATAAATATTTTTAAGTGTCTATATTATCATAGACCTAAAAATCGTTTGAAAGGTTGCTTTGACTTTTAAGTATTTTATTTATAAAACAAAAATATATTAAAAAAATTCAATTTTCAAAGTTTCGGCAACGATTTTTTATTTATTTTATTATGTGGCAATTCATTAATTTTCTTTTCTATCTTTTTTTCTACCTTTTTTATCAAGACAGAATCCTTTGAAGCAGTTAATGAAGGGGTAATAATAGGACGTGCAACTCTTGCTAAAATACTTGCTTTATTTGGCATTTCGCTGATTCGCCACTTGAATCCATCCAACTCTTTATCGTCTTCTTTTACTTCTTTGGGCGGAATAAACTTACCATCTGGTTTAGCTAAAAAAGCTATGCGAGAGATCTTATTTTTAGCAAAATTCATATTCATTTTCCCACATTGTACTCTATTCATCCCAGTTAGGGTATTTTTTTCATCAATTGCGTAATAGATGCTTTCCCCATTACCCTCTACGTTCACTTTTTCAATCTTAGAATCATCCGTAAACCTAACCACCATTTTACGCCCTTTTATCTGGTTGTAATTTGTTAGTGTATCCGTTGCAATCACAAAAGACTTGCCCTTCATATTCATCACACTGATTTTATTTCTTTTCAGTAAAATATTGATTGAGTCTGCTTCAGATTGATTTTTTAAATTCCAGAGAATAGGTTTCTGATAAAAATAAATAGTTGAGTCTGAAACATTATAACTCAGCGAGTCGCACTTTGCCGCAAAATCACTTTTAGAAATCATTATTCTTTTATAAGCATACATTTTCTTGGTTTTGGTTTCTTTGTTATCCAATGAAACCAAGGTGTCGGCCGTTAAAAAAAGTGTGTCATTCTCAAAAACATTCTTCAATAAAGCATGTCCGAATACTCTGGTAACCCCAGTTTTCTTCGAATATCTACCACGGTCGCCCGTGAGGATAGCCTTGTCTTTTTTCGAGACAAAATGAATATTCCCAATCGCAATACCAATTTCGGTTGGCGGGTCATAAATCATCGTATCGGCCGTCATGACATAATCTTCCGTTTTTACAGTCGACCGCCCCTTGAGGTTCGAAATCTTTGTGATAGTATTATATTGGCTACCGGGGTTGGCGTATGTTGTATCTTTTTTATTAACAACCAACGTAGGGGCTATAAAAAAAGCTTCTTTGGATAAGGTACTATACCGCAAGGAATCGCCCGTTAGGCTACCATCCTTATCGATAACATGTACATTCGTTTTAAAATCAAAAAGCTTTGTAACCGTATTATAATAGCCTTCCTTACTGGTAAGCGTACTTTTTTTATCAATGATTTTACCACCAGTATTATAATAAGCAATACTAGTATTCAAATTATAATCTAGCTTATTGGTAGTCAATAAAATCGTTTTATCGTCTAACTTCACATGTCCATTGATGATTGCTTTTCTTTCATTTCCGAAATAATAGGCAGTATCCCCAGTAATCGTGACCGTATCTGCTTGAATAATTTTTACTTTTCCGTAAGCTTCAAGAATATTCGTTGTTTCGTTCAAAATTGCCAGATTGCAATACATCAGGGTAGTACCTTGTCGCAAAGCGACATTGCCAATCAGCTTCTTCATTTGCATAAATGGCTGGTTCTGACCAATCAAACTGTCGGCTTTGATGATTTCTACTTGGCTTCCAGCAGGAGTTTGAGCATTAGTTGAAAAAAAAGTAAAAAACGATAAAATTAATCCTATGAAAATATACGATAAAGTACTGGAAATGGATTTGACTATTTCAAATGCTTTCATCGATTCTGGAATTACTTTTATTTGATGTATTTTTGTGGAATATTTCATAAATCTTGTGCTTGCAAAATTAGCCAAATAAAATCATGCTCAACGAGTTTTTAACGTTTATTAACAAACAAAATCTTATTCAACCGTCTCAAAAAGTACTTTTAGCGGTAAGTGGTGGTATGGATTCTGTCGTGATGTGCGACCTTTTCAGCAAAGCCAAACTTAACTTTGCGATTGCCCATTGCAATTTTGGACTTCGTGGCGAGGAATCGAATGAAGATGAAATGTTTGTGAAGAAACTTTCTATTAAATACAAAGTACCTTTTTATGTGACTACCTTTCAAACGACTGATTTTGCCGAAAATGAAAAGATTTCTACGCAAATGGCTGCGCGTATCTTAAGGTATGAATGGTTTGAAAAAATAAGAACCCAACATCAGTTCGACTATATCGCTACGGCGCATCATCAAAATGATGTACTAGAAACGGTATTGCTGAATTTGACCAAAGGGACGGGCATAGCAGGTTTGCATGGTATCAGGGTAAAAAATGGGCATATCATTCGTCCAGTATTGTTTGCTGAAAAAGAAAGTATTTTTGATTATGTCGTAGAAAATCAGATTATCTGGCGTGAAGATTCTTCTAATGAATCTAATAAATATCAACGTAACCTGATTCGTAATGAAGTAGTGCCTTTGTTAAAACAGATTAATCCTAATCTTGAAAATACGATTCAGCAAACCGTAGAAAGAATTACGGCGGTAGAAGATATTTTTGAGCAAGAAATGGAAATGCTCAAAAAGCAAATCACTTGGTCAGATTCGCAGGCAATTTATGTGAATTATAAAGCCATTCAAACGCTTTCACAACCTGTGATTAAACTAGCAGAATTGTTGAAGCCTTATAATTTTAGCTATCAACAAAGTCAGGATATTGTTGAGGCTTTTGATAAAGAAGCAGGCAAAATGTTTCTTACGCCAACACATACGCTAGTAAAAGACCGTACTGAATTGGTCATTACCCCCAAAAATCTACAGGCTTTTACCAGCAAAACCATCGAGAAAAATAATGTGGTAGTAGAGTTTGGTGATAGAATGCTAAATATCGGAGAGTTTACTGAAATAGAAGAAGATTTTGTAGTGCCGACAGCTAAAAAGGTAGCTTGTTTGGATGCTGACAAGATTCGCTTTCCGTTACAGCTACGTAAATGGAAGGAAGGCGATTGGTTTTGTCCGTTAGGAATGAACAAGAAAAAGCTCATCAGTGATTTTCTGATTGACCAAAAAGTACCTTTGAATTTGAAAAAAGATGTCTATCTGCTTACATCAAACGGTTCGATAGTTTGGGTAATTGGCTTTAGAATCGATGATAGATTTAAAGTCACAGAAAAGACTGCTAAGATTTGCTTGATGGAAGTAAAGTAATTGGAGTTTTGAGTGCTGAGTTAAAGGGAACAAAAACGAGGCTATCTTTCTTTATTAGATAGCCTCGTTTTTGTTCCTTATTTCTTCTTAGTCGCTTTAAAATTACCATTGGGTTGAACAAAAGTAATCGCAGTAACTTCCAGACTTGGCGTTATATCAAACAAAACACTGTAACCCTTCAACTTGACAAGGTTAAATTTGTGATTGCCAATAGAGGCTAATTCATATTCGGGCTGACCGGGGATAAAGACATAAAGCGTTTTGTCATTCTTAACATACGTTTTAATCGTAACACCTCCTAAATCAAACTCGCCTACATACTTTTTCAATTCTTCTGCCGAAATGGGCTTGACAGGAATCACTCTACTAAACACAACAGGTTTACCGATAGTAGGTTCCAATCCGATGGCTGATAATGTTTCAATCTCACCGTTAACACCAGTGTTGAATTGAAAAAATATAGAACTTTTGTTCGTAGTATCAATACCATATCTCGTGTCAAAATTCAAGAAAGTATCGTAATGATAATGTGAAAGCCACCATTGATGGTTGGGCGATTGTAAAAACAATGAATCTCCTTTTTGATTGACATTTAATTTTCCATAACCATCACTGACAAATATACCAGTATAGTCGCTTAGGCTATGCGAAGGTTTCGTATTCGTTTTTCGGTTGCTTGTTGGTTTATTTTTAGCTTCTTTTGATTCTTTGATCGCTTTTTTATATGTTTTCAACCGTTCTCCACTCCAATTATAATATTTAAGGTCGAGCATCTTGTCGGCAATGATATTACGGACAAGCGTAGGAACAGCAGAACCATCTTGATTTGTCAGCACAACAATACCTAAACTATCACTTGGGAAAAAAGAGGTATTTGCACTGAAGCCATCAATGTTTCCACCATGTTCTACCCGATAGTGTCCACGATATGAAGATAGCATCCACCCAAATCCATAAGTAGATAGGTGTAGGTCGGGCGTTTCTTTACTGGGCAAAGCACCATTTATGACCATCTGAGAAGAAATCGCATCAGCAACATATTGAGGAGATAGAATTTCTTTCCCTTCAAATTTACCGCCATTAATCCAAGTAGAAACCCAATTAGCCATTTCTAATACATTACTATTAATACTCCCTGCAGGGCCCATTTCATCGATATTAAAATAATCTAAGCGATAGATTAAACTATCCTTTTTTAAGCCATAACCTTTAGCAGCATCACTGCTTTTATCAAATTCTTTGATAGAGAAATGAGAGTTTGTCATATTGAGGGGCTTAAAAAAACGCTCTTTAATATTATTTTCCCAGCTTTTGCCAGTAAGTTTTTCTGCTACGATACCTTGAGCCACAAACATGAAATTATTGTATTGCCAGCGTTCACGAATACCAGTAGAAGGCTCTAAAAAGCGTATGCGTGTTAAAATACTATCACGAGAGGTAGGGGAAAAATACCAAGAATAATCATGTCTAGGAAGTCCTGTACGATGGGTCATCATATCACGAAGGGTGATTTTATTATTCATATCATCGTTGTAGAACTTTAGCTCAGGTAAATAATTACTCACAGGTTTGTCTAATTCTAGTTTACCATCTTTTTGTAAAACACCAATTAACGAAGATGTAAAAGCCTTTGTACACGAACCGATTGCGAATAAAGTATTCGGTGTAACAGGCAACTTATTTTCATAGTCACGATAGCCAAATCCTTTTGCATATACCACTTTGTTTTTTTGAATGATGGCTACTGCAAACCCTGGTGCTTTCCAGTCGGCAAGAATATGGTTTAAAGCAGTATCTAAACCCGCAAATCGGTCAGGGATAGTGGTTTTTCGTTTTTGAGCATTAGATAAGAAAGTGAGGAATAATAAGCAGGTTGTCAGTAGTTTTTGCATAATTTTGAATTGACTTTTAGAGATATTAAGAATCATTCAATTTAAACAAAATCTTAGAGAGATTGAAGTAGGTATGCGTTTTATTTTATGTGGTTTTTTCCCTTTGCTATCATCTACAAAATAACTTCAACAAGGAAGAATTACAACTATTAAAAATAATCTCTTTTTTCTGTAATTATCATAATCTTCGTTCGACTAATCATTCAAAACCTCCAATGTATTGAACCAAATAGTAGAAAATCAATTTGTTGAACTAATCAAAATCCATCAGGGCATCGTGCATAAAGTGTGCGGGATGTATCGTCGTGACCATGATGATAGAAAAGATTTGTTTCAAGAAATTGTGATTCAACTATGGAAAGCATTCCCGAAGTTTAGGCACGAAGCAAAGGTTTCGACATGGATATACCAAATTTCATTGAATGTCGCCATTTCTGATTTTAGAAAAGAAAGTAGAAAACCTATCCGAGTAGAATTGTCGGAAACCATTACCAATATTTCGGACAATCAGTATGATTACAGCATTGAAGAAAAACTAGCGGTATTGTATCAGGCCATCGACCAACTATCTGAAATTGAAAAGGCTATTATTATGCTGTATTTTGAAGAAAAGAATAATGAAGAAATTGCTGAGATAATCGGTATTAGTCAGAATAATGTAAGAGTGAAAATGACTAGAATACGTGAAAAACTAAGAACTTTGATGGCCAATACCAAATAGTTTCACAACTATTGTAAAACTATTATGCTCCAAAACAAAACATGGAATTAGACGAATTAAAAAATATTTGGCAACAAACATCCCTCGAAAATATGTCTGCTCAAGTGATTGAAAACGATGAATTTTCAATAATGATGAAGGGTAAATCAAATGATGTGATAGCAAGGCTGAAAAAAAACATGATGTTTGAGTTTATCATAAGCATTTTGTTTATCCCCATCTTCCTATACTTTATTTTCTTTACAGACATTGCCGTTTTTCATAAATATGTTTGCTCAACGCTGATTTTTACTACTGTTGTTACTTTAGTGGTTTTTTGGTTTGAATATCGTTCTCTCCAAGCATTTGAAACAAGATTAAGTTTAATTACTTCTTTGCGGATTACGGTAGAACAATTTTCTAAATTTGTTCGCATCTACTTGATTATCAATTATGTGCTGCTTTTTCCGATGATGTTTTATGGAATGGTTGTGGGCGTAGAACTCACAGGTCAAGAATTATCGCTAACATTTTTAATAGGTATTACTGTAATTACTTCTCCTTTAGGCTATTTTTGGGTTAAATTTTATATTCGTAAAGTATATGGCCAACACCTAGACAAACTAAAAAGCTGTTTAGCGGAATTAGAAGAGAGCATCGACTAAGCGATATTGATACATACACGGACAAAAAAAACATTCAAGCAAGAAACAAAACCTTTAATATTTATTCCCCCAATGGCAAATCCTATTAAGTTTTTTACTATTTCATTAATCTTTAGCTTTCTATATTTCTCTAAGATTTATGGACAAAAAGAAGAGAAATCATTACTCTACGAAATTTCAGGAAATGGACTTTCACAACCTTCCTATATTTTTGGTACCATACATGTTATCTGTAAAGATGATTTTTTCTTGCCAGAAGTTGTAAAAAGTAAGTTTGCCTTGGCTCAGCAAGTTTATTTAGAAATCGATATGGATGACCCGTCGATGATGACAGAAATGCAAAAAAATATGATGATGCCCGACGGTAAGACGTTGAAAACAATCATGTCGGAAGCAGATTATACCAAAGTAGCCAAGTTTTTTAAAGACTCTTTAAAAACTAATATCGCTTTTATGGATGGCATGAAGCCTTTTATCCTTAGCTCGATGAGTATCCCTAGTATGTTAGGTTGCCCAATGCAAGGTTATGAGGAGGTTTTTGTCAAGATGGCGCAAGAACAGAAAAAGGAAGTAAAAGGACTTGAATTAGTACAAGAACAGTTTGATGCCCTAGATAAAATGGGTATGGAAAAACAAGCGGATTTGATGCTAGTAAAAATGGTAGATAACTGGACAGACGGCAAGAAGGAATTAAAGCAGATGATTAAAGATTATAAAAAACAAGATATAGAAGCATTACTGACGGATATAACCAACTCGCCTACATCAGATATTGGTTTTGAAAAAGATTTGCTTGAAACCAGAAACGCCAATTGGGTTCCTAGAATGGCCACTATCATGAAAGAAAAAACCACCTTTTTTGGCGTAGGAGCAGGGCATTTAGGAGGTACGAAAGGGGTATTATCCTTATTGAAGAAGCAAGGTTACACGGTAAAAGCAGTAACGAAAAACTAAACCAAATGCTGATAAAGTAAGCATTGGGGAATCGGGATTAGTATAATTACATTCTTTTTAATAAAACAAAAACCTGTGTGAATCATCAAATTCCACAGGTTTTTGTACTTTTGAGGGAAATTATAAATATTATGCTTCAACTCTCTGAAATCTGGATTTACCCCGTAAAATCGCTTGCTGGTATTAGCCTTCAAGAAGCTAAAGTTACTGAAAGAGGCATTGAGCATGACCGAAGATGGCTTTTAGTAAACGAAGAAGGAACTTTCCTTACCCAAAGACAATTCCCTCAGTTAGCGCTTTTTCAGCCTAGTATTGATGCTGAATTCCTGACGATTACCCATAGGAAAGATATTGTTGAGCCTATTAAAGTAAGCCTTACTCCACCCAATCATCATGAATATGTGCAAGTAAAAGTGTGGGATGATACAATAGATGCCTTGGAAGTAAGTACTGAAGCCAACGAATGGTTTTCAAAGGCTTTGGCAATGAAGGTAAGGTTGGTTTATATGCCCGAAGACAGTAGGAGAGAGGTAGATAAAAAATATGCCATCACTGGCGAAGAGATTACGTCTTTCTCTGATGCTTATCCTTTTTTAGTAATCGGACAATCGTCTTTAGATGATTTAAATAATCGTTTAAATGAGCGTGTGAAAATGAATCGTTTTCGTCCGAATTTAGTTTTCAAAGGAGGAGAAGCTTATGAAGAAGAAAATTGGTACGAAGTACAGATAGGGAAAGCCACTTTTTGGGGCGTAAAACCATGTGCCAGATGTATCATGACAACCATTGACCAAGAGTCTGGAGAAAAAACAGGTAAAGACCCACTCTATACACTATCAACCTACAGAAAGGCTGGTAAAAGAGTATTATTTGGACAAAATTTACTGGTAACTGTATTGGATACCATACAGCTTGGCGATAGTGTCAATGTAATAAGTACTAAGAAATTACCTCAATTTGAAATAGAGGTTTCTTAATGGGTTTCTCTTGAAAAGTGGTCAACTTAACCATTAAAATGAGTACATTATAAAAATATGACAGATTCATCCCCCAAACAATCTCCTTACGAAGCCCTAAAATATCCAGAATTTGTAGCCTTCATATTTGCCAACGGTTTTGTGACGATGGCATTACTCATTCAAGAAGTAATTCTTGGATACTCTATTTATAAAATCACCCACGACCCTCTGGCACTTGGATTAATCGGTTTGGCAGAAGCCTTACCTTATATTTCATTGGCATTATTCGGAGGGCATTTCGCCGACCGAAGAAATAAGAAAACCATTATGCAGGTCAGTTTAGCCTTCATTACTTTGGGGTCAGTCGTGTTAATTTGGGCGACTAATCCTACGAGTGGTCTGACGCAAGCCCAGATGCTAATGGTTGTTTATGGCGTAATTATGCTGATTGGTTTTTCAAGGGGTTTTTATAGTCCAGCGTCAAGCTCATTGAATCCATTTTTAATCCCTAAAGAAGTATTTGCTAATGCGGCAACGTGGCAGAGTTCTTTTTGGCAGGCAGGAGCAATTTTAGGGCCGGGCCTAGCCGGTTTTTTATATGCATATCTTGGGCTTACGCATGCTTTGTGGTGTGTGGTAGGATTATTTGTGTTAGTAATGATACTCATTTCTATGATTACAGCTCCGCCAATTCCTCAGCAAAATGAACAAAAAGTAAATATCTTCTTCTCACTTCGTGAAGGAATCGTGTATGTTTTCAAAACAAAAATTATCCTTTACGCTATTTCTTTAGATTTGTTTTCGGTGCTTTTTGGAGGCGTAATTGCTTTATTACCAGTGTATTCAGAAGATGTACTTCATGTAGGAGCAGAAGGATTGGGTATTCTAAGAGCCGCTCCATCTATTGGTGCCGTTTTGTGTATGATTGTGATGGTTTATATACCACCTTTGGGTAAAGCATGGCGTAACTTACTCTTAGCCATTGCAGGCTTTGGCTTGGCTACATTGGTTTTTGCCGTATCTACTAATATCTGGCTATCGGTTATTGCTTTATTTTTTACAGGAGTGTTCGATAGTGTAAGTGTTATAATTCGTCAAACTATTTTGCGTTTCTTTACTCCTGATGAAATGCGAGGAAGGGTTTCTTCTGTAAATGGTATTTTTGTGAGTTCTTCAAATGAATTAGGAGCTTTTGAATCAGGATTTTTGGCTAAGGTAATGGGAACAGTACCTTCTGTAATATTTGGCGGAGCAATGACCTTAATCATTGTAACCATCGTGTGGATTCGCTCAAAAGAATTATTTGATTTGAGACTGTAATTTTTTCTGAATAGCAGATTAAAATACTCATGGCATGACTCAAAGTCATGCCATGAGTGACCTCTTCCTTGTTCTTGCCTAAAATTGGTTGACATAAATTTTAACTTATTTTAGACAAGCACACCTAATCACTATTGACTAATCACCAATCACTAAAAATATCACTAAAAGAACTTGAATAAAGATTCTGTAAAAAATACTTCTGAAAAATCAGGCTTACATCCTCGAAATCCTCATCGATTTCGATATGATTTTAAGGCATTGATTGCTAGTTTACCCGAGCTAGCAAAATTTGTTTTTCACAATCAATTTGAGGTTGAAAGCATAGATTTTGCCAATCCTGAAGCCGTAAAAGTGCTTAATAGAGCTTTATTGAAGCATTTTTATGGTATTAGTCATTGGGATATTCCACCCGATTATCTTTGTCCACCCATCCCCGGTCGGGCAGATTATATTCATTATTTAGCAGATTTACTGGCAAGTGCCAACAAGGGAAATATACCCACTGGAAATAAGATACAAGTATTGGATATTGGTATTGGGGCAAACTGCGTGTATCCCATTATCGGTAGCCATGAATACGCTTGGAAATTTGTAGGAGCAGATATTGATAAAAAAGCAATAGCATCAGCCAAGGCAATTATTGAAGCCAATGATTCTTTGAAAAATACAGTAGCATGTAGGTGGCAGACTTCCCCTGCAAACATCTTTAAAGGAATTATTCAACAAGATGAATACTTTGATTTAACCTTGTGTAACCCACCTTTTCATAGTTCAATGGCCGAGGCAAAAGCAGGCACTGAACGCAAATGGAAAAATTTAGGGAAGAACAATAACAAGGTACTTAATTTTGGCGGACAAAATAACGAACTTTGGTGTGAAGGTGGCGAAGAAACATTTATAGCAAATATGATCGCTGAAAGTACATTGTTTGCTAATAATTGCTTGTGGTTTACTTCGCTTATTTCCAAGAAAACTACCTTGCCAAAGGCATATGCTTTATTAAAAAAGGTAAAGGCTTTAGAGGTAAAAACCATTGATATGGCACAAGGACAAAAAGTAAGCAGAATACTTGCTTGGACATTCTTGACAAAAAGCCAACAGCAAGATTGGCAAACAAAAAGCGGGTAATAAGTGATGAGTTGTGAGTGATGAGTTTTTGGTTTAAGATATTGATATACAATAATTTAATCTGACAATAAGCATCACTTGTTTTACATGCACTACTTAACTGGCGATGGCTTCTTGTCTTCTTTAGGACCTCTTAAATGGATTACTAAGCCATTCAAAAAGTTTCTTAGAATCTGGTCTCCACAAGGTTTAAAATTTGGGTGGTCTTCATTACGGAATAAAGCACCAATTTCAGCTTTAGATACGTTGAAATCTACCAATTTTAGAATATCTACAATTTGGTCATCTCTTAATTGAAGAGCTACCCTTAGTTTTTTTAAAATATCGTTATTAGACATGGAATGATTGCTTAATGATTATTTCTATCAGCAAAGTTACCGCCTTCTCTTCATTTTTCAAGTTGCTTTCTTTCTATAGGATGATTAATTTTGAATCCGAAAGCTGATAATGAGTAATTAATCAATTTAATTACTTAATTTTCAATCTGGTAGAAGCCAGACTATTAATAATATTTATTACTGCCAGTCGTTTTTATAAATAGTCAGGCTTGTTATTGGGCATAAATTACCTCCAAAAAGAAAAATCATCAACATAGTGTTTCATCTTCAAAAAGCATTACGTACTTACTTTACTTTCATGATAGTCTTGCTGAGTTTTTCTCAGCAGGCTAAATCGCAGGTGTACGATGCTTTTGATTTAAAAAAAGATGGAGTAGGCCTCTGTCCAGGCGGACAAATCAGAATATATATAGACCCCAATCCTAACTATGTTTTTTATTCTTGGGAAATTCTTCGCCCAAATGGATGGTCTGCCATTCCCAATTCCAATAATCCTTCTGTTAGTCATAACGAAGCACTGCCATATAGGCTGAAAGTTATTGATGTAAACGGAATAGTAATGTATTCAAAACATTTGGATGTGGTAATGTTGGGAGCACCGCAATCAATTATTACGCCATCACCCAATGTTAATCAGATTTGTCAAGGAGATGAAGTAAAGCTAAATGCCAATCAAATATTGACTGCCTTTTATAGATGGGAGTATAATAATACTAATTTAAAAGACGATGGACTAAGCATAAAAGCCAGAAAAGCAGGTACTTATAGACTATACGTAACAGATGAAAATGGTTGTACCACTGCATCAGAACCTTACACGTTAACTTATTTTTCTACTATTGTGGTAAAATTAGACCCCGTTGATATTATCTGTGGCTTAAAAACAACACCTTTTAAGCTGAATGGCTCGCCTGCTGGTGGAGAATATCGTGGAGATGGCATAATTGATAAAGTCGTTGGTACTTTTAGCCCTGCTGCGGCAGGTGTTGGCAAGCATGAAGTTGCCTATGCCGTACCTAACACCGGAGCTTGTCCTGAAATTGTTGAAAAAATTACAATTACCATTGCTGACCCAAAAGCAACTATCACTAACGACCCAAACAAGACAGAGTTTTGTGAAGGAGATTTAGTAACCTTGAAAGGACCAACAGGACTAACAACCTATAATTGGTTTTTGAATGGAAGTGAGATTGGCACAGACACAGAAATACAAGTGAGGACTAGCGGAGATTATACCCTAAAAGTTACCGACGAACTGGATTGTAATGATACATCGGCACCTGTTAAAATAGCTTTTTTTAATAACTCATCTACTTCAATGGAAACTGTTGCTTCTGTTTGTGGAACAGACTATCAGCCTGTTACTTTAAAAGGCTCTCCGTCTGGAGGTATTTTTACGATTGATAATACAACAGCTACAGTGTTTGATTATAAAAAAGCAGGGTTTGGTAAGCACGTTATTAAGTATAAAATAAATGGGGTGTTGAGCTGTTTAAATAGTGAGATTAGCCAAGAAGTTTATATTGAAGCATTGCCAAAATTGGATTTGGGTAATGATATATATTTACCCAAAGGAAATAGCGTAACATTAAAGGGTTATATCGGTTCAGACTATACCTATGCATGGTTGCCAAGAACTAGCCTTGATAATCCGAATGCTCCTAACCCTGTTGCATCACCTAATCAGAGTATTCGATATACACTTTTAGTAACCAGTCCTAGAGGATGCAGTGTCAAAGATGATATTGCTGTGCTAGTTTACGACAAAGTGTATGTGCCAACGGCTTTTTCTCCTAATGGAGACGGGCAAAATGATAAGTGGGAATTATCGGGTATCAACAATTATCCTGATGCGGAAATACATGTTTATGATAGATGGGGAAATGTAGTATTTTATTCAAAAGGGAATTATACGCCTTTTGATGGAACGAACTCAGGAAATCAACTATATGAAGGCACTTATATTTATAAAATTATCCTGTATCCAGACCATCCCATTTTTCAATATAATGGTACTTTGACGATACTGCGGTGAGTTTTCCATGATTATCACTAGCGAAGGGACTTAAGTCCCTCGCTAGTGATAAATCGTATTTTTGAACATAAAAAAGCCCCTTCTTTGAAAGAGAAAGGGCTTTTTTACTATTATATCTGATTCAAGCCTTACGCCTGTGCATATTCTTCAATAGGCAAACAGCTACAAACCAAATTACGGTCGCCATAAGCTGAATCAATTCTTGAAACGGCTGGCCAGAATTTAGTAGCTTTCACATACGGAAGAGGGAATACTGCTTTTTCACGTGTGTAAGGTCTGTCCCAATTTTCTGATAACACTACTGATTGTGTATGTGGAGCGTGTTTCAATACATTGTTTGCTTTATCCGCCTGACCATTTTCTATTTCACGAATTTCTTCACGAATGCTAATCATGGCATCACAGAAACGATCTAATTCAGCTTTTGATTCTGATTCAGTCGGTTCTATCATCAATGTACCAGCTACAGGGAACGAAAGCGTAGGAGCATGGAAACCATAGTCCATTAAACGTTTAGCAATATCTTCTGCTTCAACACCTGCTGATAATTTGAAAGGACGGCAATCTAAAATCATTTCGTGGGCACAACGTCCTTGTGAACCTGTATAAAGCACAGGATAATATCCTTCTAAACGAGCTTTCACATAGTTGGCGTTCAAGATAGCCGTTTCAGTAGCACGCGTCAAGCCGTCGCCACCCATCAATGCAATGTATGCATAAGGAATAGTAAGGATAGATGCTGAACCGAATTGAGCAGCAGAAACCGCTGTAATACCAAATTCTCCGCCTGTATCTTTTACGACAGCATGGCTTGGTAAGAAAGGAACTAATTGTTTCGCCACACCAATAGGACCCATACCCGGACCACCACCACCGTGAGGAATACAGAATGTTTTATGAAGATTTAAGTGACAAACGTCCGCTCCAATGGTAGCTGGTGACGTCAAGCCTACTTGTGCATTCATGTTAGCACCATCCATATATACTTGTCCGCCAAACTCATGAATCATCGCGCAAATTTCTTTGATAGATTCTTCAAAAACACCATGTGTTGAAGGGTAAGTTACCATCAAACATGATAAGTTTTCAGCATATTGTTCAGCCTTAGCTCTTAAATCTGTAAGGTCGATATTTCCGTTTTCATCACATTTGGTTACTACTACCTTCATGCCCGCCATTACTGCCGACGCTGGGTTTGTACCATGTGCAGACGAAGGAATCAAGGCAATGTTTCTGTTGAAATCACCACGAGACTCGTGATAAGCGCGAATCACCATCAAACCAGCATATTCACCTTGTGCACCAGAGTTTGGTTGGAATGACATTGCCGAGAAGCCTGTGATTTCACAAAGCCAATCGTTCAACTCATTAATCATTTGAGTATAACCACCAACTTGATTTTTTGGAGCAAACGGATGCACGTTACCAAATTCAGCCCAAGTAACAGGAATCATTTCGGTAGTAGCATTCAATTTCATCGTACAAGAACCCAAAGCTATCATAGAATGTACCATTGATAAATCTTTGTTTTCTAATGCTTTTAAATAACGAAGCATTTCGTGTTCTGAATGATAACTATTGAATACAGGATGCGTTAAATATGAAGAAGTACGTTTTACCGATTCATCGAATGCGTAATCTACTTGGTCAAACAAAGTAGAAAGTTCTACTTCTCTTCTGCCAATTTTTTCAAAAATATAAACAATCGTCTCTACGTCTTCTACTGTACAAGTTTCATCCAGCGAGATTCCGATATAATTATAATCTTCGTAATAACGGAAGTTTACACCATTGGCTACGGCTTCCATTTTCAAGCGTTTTTCATTTTCGCCTACTCTTACCTTAATGGTATCGAAATATGAATCTGTTTCAATATCATAGCCTAAGCTTTCTAAAGCTAGTGCTGTTAGTTTTGTCAAACCGTGTACTCTTTCGGCAATTGCTTTCAAGCCTTCTGGCCCATGATAAATAGCATAAGCCGAAGCCATTACTGATAATAATACCTGTGCGGTACAGATGTTTGAAGTAGCTTTTTCGCGACGAATATGTTGCTCACGCGTCTGTAAAGCCATACGCAAGGCACGATTTCCTTCAGCATCTACAGAAACACCAATGATACGACCCGGAATCTGGCGTTTAAATTCTTCTTTTGTCGCAAAGAAAGCAGCGTGTGGACCACCAAAGCCCATAGGCACACCAAATCTTTGTGAAGTACCGATTACTACATCAGCCCCCATTTCACCTGGTGACTTTAATAAAGTAAGCGCTAGCAAATCAGAAGCTACAACTACATTAATACTTAGTTCATGAGCAGCGGCAATAATATCTGTATAATCAAATATTTGTCCGTCTGATGCAGGGTATTGCAATACCATCGCATAAATGTCTTCTTGGGTTAAGTCAACAGTGCGGTGGTCGCCGATTAATAATTTAATACCTAATGGCAATGCCCTTGTTTTCAGTACATCAATTGTTTGTGGATGGCAATGTTCAGAAACGAAGATGGTTTCAGCATTTTTCTTTACCGCTTTTCTTTGTCCGTGAAGCATCGTCATGGCTTCCGCAGCAGCAGTGCCTTCGTCTAATAAAGAAGCGTTGGCAATTTCCATCCCAGTTAAATCAATAATCATGGTTTGGTAATTCAACAACATTTCTAGACGACCTTGGGCAATTTCTGCTTGGTAAGGCGTGTAAGCAGTGTACCAACCCGGATTTTCAAGAATATTTCTTAAAATAACGGCTGGTGTATTGGTATCGTAATAACCCATCCCAATATGAGACTTGTAAGTGTCGTTCAGTTGTGATAGTTTCTTGAAATCTTTCAAAAATTTGGCTTCAGATTTTGCCTTTGGAAGATTCAATGGACGAGATAAATGAATGGCAGCAGGAACAGTTTGATTGATGAGTGTTTCAATAGAATCAACCCCAATAGTGCTGAGCATTTCCTCACGGTCTGCAACATTTGAATTGTTGTGGCGATTCTCAAATTTTTCTTGATACTGAAAGTTTATTTTCATTTTAGAAGGAAAAATAGTCTTAATACTTTGAATATGCTGCAAATTTAATGATAATTTATTGGAAACACGAAAGATAAAATATCGGTATCCTCTAAAATAACTTGTTCAATTCGCCTAGATAACTAGAATTGAATTATTTGAAAAACAGGTGGTTAACAAAAAATGTTTCAAAGATTAAATGAAATTGAATATAATATAGTTAATATTGGAATAATACAAAATAAGGCTTCCGTGTTCTACAGAAGCCTTATTTGATAAAATAAAAATAATTTAATTAACCTGATCAATTGTTTTCAACGTTACATTCGGATTTCGTTCAAACATTTGCGAGAGTAGCCTTCTGTGCGAAGCTCCTACAAAAACCACTACCTTCTTAGCTTTACTTTGCTTGATGGCCTTTAGGGTGTTTTGTACCATTTGCTCATTCCGTTGTTGCCAGTACTTTCTTTTCTCTTGGTAGGCCTCCATCGGAAAACCTTCTAATTGATAAATATCTTCTCTTAAAAAATCTCCCCATTCCGCGAGGTCATCAAACTCTTTTGTATTGAAAAAATGAATTTGTGTTCCCTCTTGATAGGCCGCTCTTAGTCTTTTTTGACTTGCATAATATTCTTTCATAAAAGCATCTATCGTTTTCAACGACTTCTTACTGTTTAAATCGTTGGTATCTGCTTTTAGTTTATCTTCAAACGCTGTGTAAAGGCTATCTGATTTTTCCCAAGCTACATTCCAAAGAGGGTCAAAGCGTTGACAATCGAAACCATATAGTTTCTGGATGTTCAATTCAACCGCCAACGGAAAAACAAGGTTAGTATATTCATTATTTTTACGGCAGGTATATTTGATAAGCGAATCTTTTACATCGAATATATTGCTCAAATATTCACTTTCTTCTTTGTTCAAATCAGCTTTCATCAATTGATAAATCTGATAATGCGCATTGCCTAAGTCTTCACTAAGGTACAAAGCATGGGCTAAATCTATTCTAGCTTGTTTAGAATCAGGGTTTGCCTTTAAGGTTTTGTAACTTTTTTTAATGATTTCAGGAATTTCCTTTTCTGCCATGATATTCTTGGCAAGGAGCATTTCCCTTCTTTGCATCATGCGCTCGCCATAATATGTCTCAATGACTGATTGAGATTCATTGTCTTTTGACAGGTATTCAGTACAAAAAATATCAGGTTTGAAGTTCCTAACAGCCTCTTTTACATAATCAAAATCATTGGTTACGTTAAGTTCGTAATTATGCGAAGTCCCAATTAATAATATTTCTACCTTTTTTTGGGAAAGGCTGTCAAAATTTAAAACAAATAAAAAATTTATGAAAAGTAAGAATGTGATTTTCATTTGAAAAAATATGTTTATTAAAATACACTTCATGGGGCAAAGATAAAGTTTATTAGATTAATATCATATTTTAAGTATATAATATAAATTTTTAAAGCAGAAAGTCTTAGATTAATCCAATTAACAGTAGTTTGTTAAAATGTAACTAAAGAAAGAATAAGTTTAATTAATCCTTAAAATGAAATCTTAGCCTTTTACTTTCGTTGGTTTCTATTACCTTTGTACAATTTTTGGGGATACGTTATCGGTTATTCGTTAATAGTTATCCATTACGCTAGTCTCCGAGTTAAGTATCTCTTCAAAAATTACCCAAATCGCTTTCCAAAATCAGTGGTTTTAATTTTTTTAATTCTTGGATATTGTTCTCTTGATAGAACATTGGGAAGTAAATACCTTAAAGAATGTCTTTAAATTAAAACTATCCAACTCAAAAACTAATACAAAAAGTGCCAAAAGATTCATCCATCAAGTCCGTTTTGATTATCGGTTCAGGTCCAATTATCATCGGTCAGGCTTGCGAGTTCGACTACTCAGGTTCGCAGGCAGCTCGTTCACTCCGAGAAGAAGGTATCAAAGTTGCTTTAATTAATTCCAATCCAGCTACAATCATGACTGATCCACTTAATGCGGATTATGTCTATCTAAAACCCCTTGATAAGAATTCAATCATCGAAATCTTAGAAAAACACCAAGCTGAAGGCATGCCAATTGATGCTGTTTTACCTACAATGGGTGGGCAGACGGCTTTGAACTTAGCCATCGACTGTGATGCTTCGGGTATTTGGGAAAAATATGGTGTACGCATTATTGGTGTTGATATTAAAGCAATCGAAACTACTGAAGACCGTGAGAAGTTTCGTCTGAAAATGATTGAAATTGGTGTGGGCGTTTGTAAAGGACGTACTGCTCGTTCGTTTTTGGAAGGTAAAGAGATTGCACAAGAAACAGGTTTCCCATTAGTAATTCGTCCTTCATTTACGTTGGGCGGAACAGGTGGAGGTTTCGTAAACAATCCAAAAGATTTTGATGCAGCCTTAAACAAAGGGTTGCATGCATCGCCAACACACGAAGTACTGGTAGAGCAGTCTATCATGGGTTGGAAAGAATACGAGTTAGAATTATTACGTGATAATTTAGGAAACGTAATCATCATTTGTTCGATTGAGAACTTCGACCCAATGGGTATTCACACGGGAGACTCAATCACGGTAGCACCAGCCATGACATTGCCTGATACAATTTATCAGAAAATGCGTGACATGGCTATCAAAATGATGAACGCTATCGGACAGTTTGCAGGTGGATGTAATGTTCAGTTCTCTTTAAATCCAGAAAACGACGACATCATCGCTATCGAAATCAACCCACGTGTATCTCGTTCGTCTGCCTTGGCTTCTAAAGCTACGGGTTATCCAATTGCAAAAATTGCTGCTAAAATGGCGATTGGTTACAACTTGGATGAATTGACAAACGCTATCACCGGAACAACTTCGGCTTTCTTTGAGCCAGCACTTGACTACGTAGTAGTAAAAGTACCACGTTGGAACTTTGACAAATTCAAAGGTGCTGACAAAACGTTGGGCTTACAAATGAAATCTGTTGGTGAAACAATGGGTATCGGTCGTAACTTCCAAGAGGCACTTCAAAAGGCTTGTCAATCGCTTGAAATCAAACGTAATGGTTTAGGAGCAGATGGCAAGGGATTGGTTGACCAAGATGCCATTATGCACTCTTTGGCAAATCCATCTTGGAATCGTCTATTCCATATCTATGATGCCTTCAAAATGGGTATTTCTTTCAAAACTATTCAGCAGACGACTAAAATCGACAAGTGGTTCTTATACCAAATTGAAGATTTGGTAAGAGTTGAAAACACGTTAGAAAAATATACGCTAAGCTCAGTTCCAAAAGAATTATTGGAAGAAGCGAAACACAAAGGTTTTGCCGACCGTCAGATTGCTTACTCTCTACGTTGTTTAGAATCAGAAGTTTTTGAGAAAAGAAATAGCTTAGGTATCAAGCGTGTGTATAAATGTGTTGATACTTGTGCGGCAGAATTTGAAGCTAAAACGCCTTATTTCTACTCAACTTTCTCGCAAGGTTCAGAGACGTTAGATAACGAGTCTGTAAAAACAGATAAGAAAAAGGTAGTAGTATTAGGTTCAGGACCAAACCGTATCGGTCAAGGTATCGAATTTGATTATTCATGTGTACACGGAATCTTGGCGGCTAAAGAAGCAGGTTATGAAGCCATCATGATTAATTCAAACCCTGAGACAGTTTCGACAGACTTTGATATTGCTGATAAATTATATTTCGAGCCAGTTTTCTGGGAGCACGTTTACGAAATCATTCAGCATGAAAAACCTGAAGGAGTAATCGTACAATTAGGTGGACAAACTGCCTTGAAATTAGCAGAGAAACTTACTAAGCACGGCATCAAAATCATCGGTACTTCGTTTGAAGCCCTAGATTTAGCCGAAGATAGAGGAGCATTCTCTACGTTATTACAAGAAAACGATATTCCTTTCCCTAAATTCGGCGTGTGTGAAGATGCAGACAATGCCGTAGAATTGGGTCGTTCTTTGGGTTATCCTTTATTGGTTCGTCCTTCTTATGTATTGGGTGGCCAGTCGATGAAGATTGTAATCAATGAACAGGAACTTGAACAACACGTAGTAGATATTCTAAGAGACATTCCAGGCAATAAAATCTTGCTTGACCACTTCTTAGAAAATGCTATCGAAGCAGAAGCAGATGCCATTTGTGATGGCGAAGATGTGTACATCATCGGAATCATGGAACATATCGAGCCTGCGGGTATTCACTCAGGTGACTCACACTCAGTATTACCTCCATTCGATTTATCAGCCAATGTAATTCGTCAGATAGAAGAGCATACCAAGAAAATCGCGGTGGCACTTCGCACTGTAGGCTTATTGAACATCCAATTTGCCATTAAAGACGAAGTAGTGTATATCATCGAAGCTAACCCTCGTGCATCACGTACGGTACCATTTATTTGCAAGGCCTACCAAGAACCTTATGTAAATTATGCTACTAAAGTAATGCTGGGAGCGAAGGTAAAAGACTTTACTTTCAACCCAGTAAAAAAAGGATATGCTATCAAAATTCCAGTATTCTCGTTCAATAAATTCCCGAACGTAAACATGGAATTAGGACCAGAAATGAAATCGACGGGTGAAGCAATTTACTTCATCGATTCATTAAAAGATGATTTTTTCCGCAAAGTTTACGGAGAACGTAATTTATACTTGTCAAAATAAATGATAGGATAAAAACCTGTAGTAATGGCTTTTTAGAACGTATTTTTTAAATAATACTTCATTAAAGTTGATTATTTTTCGCTTATCAGGTATGTTAATAAATAGTAAACCCTAGTCTTGAGCATTAGACTAGGGTTTATTTTTTTCAACTGAAAATTAGTTTTTTGAAATGATTATTTTCTTGGTTTTAAGTATTAATTTAATCGCCTATTATCTCTTTAAAACCTAAAAATATTACTTTGGTGTTCAGAAAAGCTATTTTATCCCTTATAATTTTATCCTTATCCTACTTGTCGAAGGCGGATTGTCCTTCACGCAATGAAACCATTAAAGCCCTTCAAAAAATCTCAAAACTAGCTCCTGCTCAACAAAAAAAAAGCTATCTATCATTGTTAAAGAGCAGTGAAAAATGCTTTGGTCAAGACTCCATTTATGTTTCAATCTTAAAACATATTGCTGATTGCTATGCGAACGATAAAGATTATGACAATGCCATTATCTATACCAAAAAAGCTATTCAAATCAATCAATCTGGCAGGGCCGATGTTAATCATTTTGGCTTAGAAGTTAATTATTTCTATTTAGCCCGCTATGAAAACCAGCTAGGGCATTATCAGGTATCATTAGACGAGCTTGATAAGTGTATTGCTATTGCCAAAACCAATCTCGAAAAAACCAACTATCTTTCAAAAGCCTATGCACAAAAGGCAAATATCTTTAGTAAGATGGGCGATTTTGAAAAGGCCATCAGTAGCGTAGATTTAGGGATTAGCTTTGCCAAACAAACCAAAAATCATGAAGGATTAGCTTTTAGTTTGATAGAAAAAGTAAAGACACTCACGATGATGTCAGAAATCGATAAGGCGAGTGATAATCTGAAAGAAGTAATACAATTATTAGAAGAAAAAGACCCTCTTGGTTATTTACCTTATGCCTATTATTGGGCAGGACAATTATATACCGCTCAAAAACATTACAAAGAAGCCATCGCATCTTATCGGAAAAGCCAACAACTTTACAAGCTTAGTAACAATACCTATAGTTACTCTTTGAATTTTTTAGACATTGGTTTTACCTATTACCAGTATTTGCAAGACTATGACCAAGCTCTACAAAACTATTTGATGGCCTTGCAAACAATGGATAATGCCTACATGAAAGTAATTATCTATGATGATATTGCGGCCGTGTATTGGAAGAAAAAGGATTATCCTAAAGCGTTTGAGTATTACCAAAAAGCTTTTGAAGTAGCACCCATCGGTTTTAAATCTCAACAATTGGCAGATATTCCCTCTATCAAATCATTACAAGCCGCCGACTTTAAATCTTATTTGCTCACTACCCTGCAAGATAAAGCAGATACTTGGCTGGAATATCACCAAGCCACACAACGGAAAGATTATTTAAGAAATGCCTTGAAGACTTATATCGTAGCCGATCAGTTGGTAGATTTAATGCGTTTTGAACACTCAGGGACGGAATCGAAACTTTATTGGCGAAACAAAACACATCATCTTTATGAACAAGCAATTGAAACCTGTTACCTATTGAAGAATTACGAAAAAGCTTTTTATTTTTTCGAGAAAAGTAAGGCTGTATTGCTAAATGACCGACTGAATGAACTAAGTGCCAAGCAACAACTTTCGCCTGAAGATTTACAAAAAGAGAAATCATTACAGCAAAAAATCACGGAGTATAATACGAAGCTAGTAGGACAAAATAGCAAAAATGCTAAAAATACAACCTTACAAAATCAATTATTAGAAGCCCAAGAAGAGCAAGCGGCTTTTATTAAAAGCTTAGAACTCAAAAATCCGACTTACTATCAATATAAATACGACACTACAACGGCTTGCTTGGCTGATGTGAAAAAATATCTTAAAAAACCTACACAATTTACGAAGGAAGACATTTGCCTAGTAGAATATTTTGTAGGCAACGAGGCCATCTATGCCATGAAAGTATTACCAGACCAAGCCTATTTACAGAAGATTTCATTGGTAAATTATGAAGAAAATTCAAAAGCATTTTTGAATTACTGTGCCGATAATCAAAAAGCTAATGCTGATTTCTCAGGTTTTTTGAAAGTAGGGAATCAATTATATCAACAACTGTTTGCTAAACTAGATGTCCCAAAAGGTAGGGTAATCATCGCACAGGATGGATATTTTTTACCTTTTGAAGCCATGAGTAAGTCTTCCAGAAAATCTGAATATTTACTGAAAGATTATGCGATTAGTTATACCTATTCGGTACAATTTTTATTGAAAAATATTAGTAATGAAAGCTTCTCCCTGACAAAGAGATTCTTTGGAATGGCGCCAGTAGCATACCAGAAAAACTTGAATCAGACAGAACTGACAGATTCGGATAAATCTTTATCAAAAGTAGCCGACTTTTTCTATTTTGGGAAAACCTTTATCAATCAAGCTGCGGATAAAAAAACATTCTTTAATAATGCCCATAACTATCAGATTGTACATTTATACACCCATGCCCAAGCAGATAATAGCGACCAAGAACCGATGATTTACTTTGCCGATTCTGTTCTAAAACTATCAGAATTGGGCGTATTGAACAGATTCAAAACGCAATTATTAGTATTATCAGCTTGCAAAACGGCAGTAGGAAGAAATGCCACTGGCGAAGGCATTCTGAGCTTGTCCAGAGGTTTTGCCACATTAGGTATTCCTGCTACCTTAACAACGCTTTGGAGTGTGGAAAACAGAGCCACCTATTCCTTAAATGAATTATTTTATCAATACTTGTCTGAAGGTTTTACCAAAGACGTAGCCCTTCAAAAAGCTAAAATAGCCTTCTTACAAAGTCAAACAGGTGAAAATCAATTACCTACTTTTTGGGCAGGGGCCGTATTGGTGGGCGATGCCTCCGCTTTAAATTCATCTTACACTATGTGGTATGTATTGGGCGTTATTCTATTTTTAGTGCTGGCTTTTATAGGCTGGAAGAAATTTAGACGCCATCATGTTAAGAACTAACTAAGTATTTGATAAACACCTTTTTATTTCCCTTCTTTTAGCAAATTATTTTTGGTTCATGCAACCCTTTTATTGGGTTGGGTTGTCTATCTCTTTGAAATGCATCTCAAATCTTCCCTTGACTTTCCTGATCAAAAAATCAGGGGAAAACAGTTTTAACTTTTCAATCAAAGTGTAATCCAAATTTGTGTGAAATTATGAAAAAAATCCTTTTTGTCTTTGCATTCGCATTGACGAGCATTTTAACGAGCTGTAAAGAAAACATAAATCTTGATCAACAGAGCCAAAGCCAAACAACAACCAATGCGGCAGCAGTGGCAAAGGTTTCGGCAGTAATTAAACAAGACTACCCAACGGCTACAGAACTTTTAGTAACAACGATTGATTCAAATAAAGTATATGGTTGCGATTTTTCAGTAAACGGTGTTGCCCACGAAGCTACAGTTGCGGCTACAGGCAAAATTTTAAGTACCTATACCATCAAGGCAGATACTACTAAAACTGCTTTGATAGATGCCATCAAGGTATATCTTGAAACGAATTATAAAGGTTATAAGCTTGAAAAAGTAGGCATAGGGAAAGATGCCAACGGTAAGGATTCTTATAAAATTTTGATAGCTTTCAACGACCAAAGAATAACGTTACTTTTCGATGCTACGGGTACTTTTGTGGCTTCTTTCACAGAACCGAAAAGTCAAAAGCCTGATCCAAAAAATGCTCCTAAAACTTATTCAGTGAGTTTGACAGATTTGCCAGCCAATATTCAAAGTCAGTTGAGCGGCTATGAATTTGAAAGGGCATTTGTGAAAACCAATGCTGACGGGACGAAGACCTATTTTGTTTCAGCTAAAATTGGCGATGTGTTGTATGAACTAACCTTTGATGGTGCAGGTACGTTGAAAAGTAAGAACGCGATAAAATTGAAATTGCCGAAGCTTGAAGTTAAAACTTTGAAAGATTCAGAACTACCAAAAGCAATTAAAGATTATCTTAGTACTAATTATTCAGGATGGAAGTATGAGAAAGGAATTGTTATTTTAAAAGATACCTTGCCAGATTCTTATACGGTAGCTATTTCAAAAGACGGTAAAATTGCTACCCTCAATTTTGATGGAAGTGGTAAATTTATCAGTGTTTTAGAACCGAAATTACCAACAGTTCCTAAATTTGAAGAAAAGAGCATTGCCTCTGCCAATGACCTTCCGCAGGTAATTAAAGATTATTTAAATAAAGTATATGTTGGCTGGGTATTCAGTAAAGGAAGCATTACACTAAATAACGATGTAGCACAAGCTTATTTAGTGGTTATTACCTTTGGTACAGACAAATACTATGTTTATTTTGATAAAGATGGTGCTTTTATAGCAGCTAAAAAAGATAAATAGTAAAAGGCAGAACAGTTGTAGGAATGACTAACCACAACTGTTCTGTTTTGAAAACAATATGAGAATTTTTGTAGGAATATTTTTTATGATGGTGTTATGTTTGGTTTGTGCGTGCGACGAAATTATTGAAGTCGAACCCACTATAAAACCAACCTTAACTACTATTTCGTTGATTGATACAAAAAATTATTATACACCCCCTAATAATTTTATTGCTATTGATCTTAAAGTACTATTGAAATCATCAGGATATACTTCCATTAAAATCGAAAGTGCGCCTCAATATGGCAAATATTCTTTTTCAAAAACAGGGTATCTAGTTTATAAGTCAGATTCTACGAAAAACGAAGTATCGGAATTGCTGATTTATAAGATGACAAATGGTAACGCAATTAAACGCGATACCATAAAAGTAAATATTACTTCTGATAACAATAAGATTCCGTGTAATGCTGGAGCCATCCCAGATTTCTTTACGGTAAAAGTAAATACGCCAACGGTGTTGGATGTATTGAAAAACGACCGTTTTTGTAATGCCATCGTGGATTCTAGTTCATTAGCGATTTTAGACAAACCTACTTTTGGCACGGTAGAAATTATTAAAAATAAGATTGTTTATACGCCAAGTAGTGGAAATCAAGATGATATTTTCTTTTATCAAATATGCACGGGTGGCAGTAATCCAGTTTGCAGGATTGTCGGTGTTAGGGTAGACGTACAAGGCAATTGGTGTAAAAATATTTTGATTCCAGATGTCATTGTGGTTGATAAATACGATACTTCAGTACAGAAAATTAAAGTGTTGGACAACGATAAAATTTGTGATGATTACGATATAAAGAGCCTAAAGGTTTCGATAAATCCACAGTTTGGCAAGGCAACTGTAAATGCCAATTCGGAAATTGAATACAACCAGACAATCAAGCAAGAAGCCAATGATGTGTTAGAATACACGATTTATGACAAAAACGGGAATAATCCACAAAAAATGTTTGTCGAAATATTGATTCGCACAATTCCCGCTTGTAAGGCTTTTATAAAAAATGGTGAAATGGAATTGTCGGCTAGTCAGATACAAAGTTCAGAGGTTGAACTTCCTTATAGATTATATTTGGCTAGTTGTGTAGGTATAAAAAGTATAACTATTGAAACCCAACCCATTTATGGAATGATACGCATTGAAGACAAAAAGCTTTTTTATAAGCTTAAACAACAAGATGGCAAAGAGTATAATGATCAATTTAAGTATGTTATTACCAGTACTAATGGAGAGATACTGAAAGCCAATTTTACCATAAGAATAAAAAAATAAATGATAAATTTTTAAAGAGTCAGCCCATAAACCTTGTATAAATGGTGTATTCTCCTTAAACAATTCATCATTTAATAAAACTCACTAAATGCTCAACGAACAGGAATTAGTCAAAGCCTGCCAAAAAAACGACCGCAAAGCCCAAACTGCTTTTTATAACCTGTATAAAAGCAAGTTGATGGGTGTTTGTCGTCGTTATACTCGCACGCCCGAGGAAGCCGAAGACATTTACCAAGAAGCATTTGTGAAGATATTTAATAATATTCATTCCCTGGAAAACCCCAAAGCCGTAGGTGCTTGGGTTAGAAAGGCCGTGATACATACTGCTATCAATTATTATCATGCTAATTTAAAATTTCAACAAAATACAGACTATGAAAATATTGTACTAAGCAATGATGATTACCCCAACCTATTATCAACACTTACAAGTGAGGAACTTCTTTCGCTGATTAACCAATTGCCTGATGGATACCGCATGGTTTTCAACCTCTATGTGATAGATGGTTATAATCATGCAGAGATAGGGGAACTGTTGGGTGTGAGCGAGAATACTTCAAAATCACAGCTTTCAAGAGCAAAAGAACTGCTTAGAAAGCAACTAAAACAACTGGGAATTATCAGCTATGAGCGCACTTGATAAAGATAAAGATCCTTTTGAGGACCTTTTCCGAGATAACTTGTTTGATTTTGAGTCAGAACCAAACGACAAGCTCTGGAAAGCAATAGAGCCTCAACTTCCTGCTAATCCAGCAAGGAAAATACCATATTGGCAATTTGCCGCTGTAGCTGTCTTGTTATTACTGACGGGAATAGGGGTGTACTTATTGCCTTCTAAAATGAATAATAATAGTGAAGCCAAGATAGAACAACCTGTAGAAAAATTTGCAAATAGTCAGAAAGAAGCAGAGAAAAGTATTGAGGAAAATAAACACAGTAATGTTGAAACGAAAAAATCAGACAATATAGCTAAAGATTTACCTACCGAAGATATAAGTACTTTGTCATCAAAAAATATAGCTAAAAACCCTAATGATGCTCCCAATAGTAATGAATTAGCAGAAGAATCAGTAGGTATATCTTCAAAGATAAATACAGCTAAATTGGGGAATATCAGTAAAAAAGAGGCTATAACTGTTGAAAAAGAAGCCATAGTATCTTATAAAAAGCAGGGAGTTTTAAAAGCTAAAAAGGGCAATAGAACTGATACTGGCGAAGTACCACCTATTACACCCACAGATAATCATCAAAGTGAATTATCAAGTGCTGGAGACCAACAAGGCAATGCAATATATAATAATACTCAGAAATATTCCTTTAACAAAAGCAATACAAAGGGGCGTTCTGCTGTATTCTCAGATAGAACAAACAACACGATTAATGATAATGGAGTAAGTACTAATAATCAATTAAGTGAAGTAGCGGGAAGCCGTTTTAAGATGCTCTCTGCACTTGATTCAAAAGAGTATCATCCGTTTACTAATCATTTCAGGACACCTAAAATAAGATATCGTGGGCCAAAGCCTACTGTATATTTTAAAGAATCTAAACCATTAGAATGGTATGTAAGTGCGATGCCACTTATTAATTACTATACCATTACTGCTAATGGAAACGACGCTAATTATGTGCATCAAATAGCCGTAAATGATGATGCTGACAGACTGGGTTTTTACACACAGGCAGGTTTAGTATTTACTTTATCAGACAGATTTAAGCTTAGAACGGGGCTGACTTTTACCAAAACCAATCATAGTTTTAGTTATCAGGTACGTACAGATTCATTAGTGGTACAGTCGCCTGACAATACGGGAGTTGATGTAAGTTTTGCAGAAATTAAAAAAGTGTATTCACAATCTGCTTACTATTTAGGTACTAAGGTAGAATTGCAATATACTTTTCTAAGAGGCGAGTCGCTTTCGCATTATGTGAATGTAGGAGTGGAGGGAGCTTACAAAATTAATGGGAGTAACCAATTCAATGGTTTTGCTAATATAGCTTATGGTATTACCAGACAAATAGGCGATAATGCTTATTTATTTATTGAGCCAACCTTCAGTTATTCACTGAATCAACAGAGTGATTCAAATTCGTTATTATTAATAAAGCCCAATAAAATTGGATTCAATATTGGGATAAACTTCAAATTAAGATGAGAGACTGTTTAAAATTTTTCTGCAAAGGATTAGCTTGTGTAGTAATCATAGTTGTAGCTATGGTAGTGGCTCTGTTTAGTAGTGAAGTTAGTAAATTGTAATATTAGTTGAGGAGTGTGTTTTTGAAAGGCTCACTCCTCAGCTTTAAATTATTCGGTTCTCAATCTAACGATTATATTCTTCAAATAACTCATCTCTCCATAATGTGTATTTTCATGTAGGAGAAAAAATGAAACTTGGTCGCCCACTGTATTTCCTGCGGGTAATTTATAAGGACTTTCGATATCCCATCTTTCTTGGTTTACCTCCTCTAATAATGCAATAATTCTTTCTCCTCTTTGTTGAAAAGTAGCTACTAGACTATCCAAGGGCGGATACATTTCATTCTCCAACAGTGCTGTCCCCGGTGCGAAGGTTATACGTTCGTTATGAAAAGTTGAAAGTTGTTCAGATGGATTCAATAATTTGATAATAGTATTCCGAACAAAAGTTAAATGTCCGAGCTCCCATGTAAAATGGTTTACCTTATCATAAGGACGAAAAAAGGCTTCTTCTTGATTAATTAAACTAGCCAGCTTAGTAACTCTGCTACTTGACAGTACAAAGCCTTTTTGTAGGAAGGGTATTAATTGCATGTTTATTGCGTTTGATTGAATTGGGCTCAAATTTACAGGAAGAATCGTGGAAAGCTAGGGGATATTTGGAATTGTTATTCAATAAAATACGATGGCGTGACTTTAAGTCATGCCATCAGTTACTCTTCAAGTTTACATGATAAACTATCTATATTATTTCAAATTATTTTGGATAACGTTATTGACAAACTCAGGCGAAACATCCGCTAGTTTAGCTGTTTGCTCAATACTCAATCCCATTTCTAAGGCATTGTTAATAGTTTCAATATTTTTTTTATTAATTGCCTCTTTAATTTTTCTACTTTCAGCTTTTACAGCCTCAGCATTTCTAGCTATTAATATCTCAAGAGATGCTTTTTCATCTGGAGTCATTTTTCTGCTATCCAATTCATCAATAGCAATTTTCAACCATTCTTCATCCCAAAATTGAGGGAATTGAGTTGGTTTTGTAACTGTATGTATCGTTTTCATGGTATATATCAGTTTTTCTAGATCGGTTTGACAATCAGACTCTTGTAAAACAAATTTATCTAATTCTACTGTAATAAACGACATTTGTTCATCAAAAAGTTCACCTTGTTCACTTCTTAGATTAGCAACTGAATGAAATTGAGGGTAAGGGAAAATATTGTTTGCTAAAATAGCAACACAGTAGATTTTAGTAAGTGTTCCATAATCAAATTTGCCTCGTTTCACCATGGCATTGAATTTATGCAATGCATAGAATTTCATGCGTTGTACAAAATATGGAGCTTCGCCATATTGCATCTCTACAATAAAATGATTGTTATTTTCATCAGTACAAGCTAAGTCAAAAATCCCACTTCTTCCATCTTGAGAGATTCCCTCAAAAGTATTTTTATCAAATTTAACTTCTTTAATAGGTATTTTAGATTTTATTAATGCTTGTAAAGCTTTACGTAAAAAGAGTGTATTAGCTTCATTCCCGAAAGTTACCTTAAATCCATAGTCTGAGATTATAGGGATAAAAATTTGCTCATCAGTGTAAAACGTTTCCATTGTATAAGAATTTTGTTTTGTAGAAAATAACAATTTATGTGTTTGTAATGAACTAATTTACGAATTTAATTTGAGACTTAACAAATACCTTAATCTCGAAGAGATGGTATAATTATAGAACTATTTTTGAAGATATTTACTCTATTCACTAAAAATAAAGTAATATAAACACAGATGGCATGACTTTAAGTCATGCCATCTGCGTTTTGTTAATAAGTTACATACCTTACAAACTATTTAACACATAAACGCCTCCTTTAGTAGTTTGAAAATCATAAGCATCAAATGCTTTGGCTTTTTTCAATGTTGATTTTCCTGCTAATTTCAATTGATTAGGCGTTTTAATACTGCAAATTCCACCTATTGATGAACGGATAACTAATTGAATTACCTGTTTATTTTTCCAAGTAATATCTACTTCAAAACCTCCGCGAGCTTTCATTCCTTTGATTTCACCATCTTGCCAATCGTCTGGAATAGCAGGTAAAATGTTAATTAAACCATCTTGACTTTGGATAATCATTTCTGAAATACCAGAAGTACCCCCAAAGTTACCATCTATTTGGAATGGAGGGTGCGCACAGAATAAATTTGGATAAGTACCACCACCTTTGTTGTAATTAGTACCTTCCATACCCGTTAGTTTCAATAGTTCACGCACTAATTTATAGGCATGATTACCGTCGTGTAGCCTAGCCCAAAAGTTTATCTTCCAAGACTTACTCCAACCTGTGCCGTCATCACCTCTAATTTCCAAGGTCTTTTTAGCTGCGTTGGCAAACTCAGGCGTACGAAGTGGTGAAATTTGGCGACTAGGGTGCAAGGCAAACAAATGCGAAACATGGCGATGCTGTGGTTCTACATCTTCCCAATCTTTATACCATTCTTGTAAATTGCCTTTTTTGCCAATGTGTAAAGGGAATAGTTTTGCTTTCTTAGCAATCAATTCTTTTCTGAAATCAGCATCAATGCCTAATTTCTCTGATGCTTCGATAGTATTGGTAAACAAATCCCAGATAATACCCATATCCATGGTAGAAGCGATAGAAACTGAGCCTTTTTCTCCTTTTTCAGTAATAAAAACGTTTTCTGGTGACGTAGAGGGTGCCGTTACTAAATATCCGTTTTTGTCTTCAACGAGCCAATCTTCACAGAAAATCGCCGCTCCTTTCATTAAGGGATAAGCTGTATTTTGCAAGTAGTTTTTATCACCAGTAAAAGCATAATGTTCCCAAAGGTGTTGACTTAGCCATGCACCACCCATTGCCCAGTTGGCCCACGAAGGCGACCCTTTGCCTTTGTCACCCACAGGATTAGATAAAGCCCAAATGTCTGAATTATGGTGAACCGTCCAGCCACGGGCATTATAAAAATTCTTGGTGGTTTCTTTTCCTGTTTTAGCCATGTAGCCAATCCATTTTAATAATGGCGTATGCAATTCAGATAAATTGCACATCTCAACCATCCAATAATTCATCTGTGTGTTGATATTGGTAGTGAAATTGCTACTCCAAGGTGGACGAACCGAGTTATTCCAAATACCTTGAAGGTTGGCAGGTATGCCATCAGGACGAGAACAAGAAATCAATAAATAACGACCAAATTGGAAATAAAGGCTTTCTAAGGCAGAATCTTTACCACCATTAGCATACTGTATCAATCGTTCGTCGGTTGGTAAATCAAGAGTAGGGTTTCCATTCAAAGAGAAGCTCACACGATTGAAATATTTCTGATAATCTGCTATATGTGCTTTTTTGATGGCATCTACGCTGAGTGGCAATGATGCTTTGAGGTATTTATCTGCAATGGCTTTTTCATCTTTTCCATCCGAATCAGGACATTTATCGAAACCATTGAAACTACTTCCTACTGAAATAATCAATACGGCTTCGCTAGCGTCTGAAATAGTGATGCCTTCAGCAGTAGTGGTTGCTTTGCCATCTGTCGATTTAACTTTAATTCTCCAGTCAAAACGAACACCTCCGCACCCTGTAGAGTCTTTATAAATAACAGGTACAGCATTGTAACCTACATAATTAGGGTCGGCATGTGCAGGAGTTTTACCTCTAACAACTAATTCACTTGCCCCTAAAACAGATTTTTGAACGGGGTGTGGCGAAAAAGTAGAAGCGGTAAAGTTTAATGCTCCTTTTGTACTAGCTTTCAAGCGAATAACCATCACTTGTGCAGGTGCTGACACAAAAAACTCACGCGTAAATTCTGTATCACCTACTTTAAAACGTGTACTGGCAGTAGCTTCAGCAATGTTTAAATCTCTGTAATAATTACTTACTTCTCCTTTTAAATCTTGTTTCAAAAGCAAATCTCCAAGTGGTTGATAAGCCTCTGAGTAAAGTCCTTGTAATTTATGCGTAAGTTGTTCTCCTTTTTTATAATCTTCATTAAAAAGAGCTTCTCTTACCTGTTGAAGATACTTTGGTGCTTCTGGATTGGGATTAGGATTAATAGGCTTCCCTGACCAAAGTGTTTGTTCGTTGAGCTGAATCAATTCGTTGGAAGGTCTTCCGAAAATCATTGCTCCAATACGCCCATTACCTATAGGCAAGGCTTCATTCCAATTCCGAGCAGGTTGTTTGTACCAAAGCGTAAGATTCTTTTGGGCAAAAGAGCTCACCGACGATAACAAAAGCGCAAAAACAAAATACGTTTTTTTCATAATTTATTACTTTGAGAGATATTTGTTTAATTGTGAGTTAGTTGTGAATGAGTGAATTGTGAGTTAGTGATTGAGTGAAATTTTAATTATGATTGAGTGAGTTCTTAATTGTACATTAGAAGAGTGGATTCAAACTTATTGTAATAATTCACTAACTCACAATTCACTCATTCACAACTAAATCTTCACTAACTATCAATTAATACATTTTCTTCAGCCCTTCCCATCGTACTTTCCATTTACCATTTTTAGGTATTCCAGGATTAACTGTTTTACAACCGTCATACCCTGCACACATCATGGCTACTGCTGATAGTAAGCCACCATTCCCTGGTAAATACAAACGCAAGCGAGCATCTTGATAATTATGTCCGTTTGGCAAATAGGTATTTGTTCTGATGTCCATCATGAGGGCATCCACCGCTTTTTCAGGCTGTCCTAATCTAGTAGCAGTCATGGCTACCATCGGGAAATCCCAACCCCAAGTATCATCCCAATGCCATATTTTCCATACTTTATCGAAAGTGCTTTGCATTGTAGTCATGTTTAACATCGTACTGGCAGGCAACATTCCTAAGGTACAAAGCACACTCGGATGGTCGGTTAAAAACACTGGATTGGTATAAGAATCCTTAGCGCTTTCTGTGGCTAAATACACCCCGTCTTGTACTGGTAGGGGAGATAGTTTTTTCAGCACATCATCATATTTAGCATTTCTTTTCAATCCTAAACGTTCTCGCCAAACCTGTGCTGTCGTCAAGGCCCATTGCCAATAAGCCAACTCATATGTCGGATTAAAAGTCTCTTCAGGTTTAAATCGCTCTTGAGCAGGAATTACTCCTTTGCCCAAAATATACCGACCTTTTTCAGCATCGAAATAGGCGTAAGACGCCATAAAGTCGGCTGTTTTAAACACTAAATCTTTATATTTTTCTAAAGTGGCTTTATCTAAGTGTTTACGATAAGCCAGTTCTGCAAACGTAATAAAATGAGGCTGTTGCCAAAGCAAATAAGCTCCTACTGACGATGGTGCTTCTTTCCCATCTGGGTCAGTCATTTTTTGCCAACGGACACCTTCAAAACCTTGTCTCTCTGCAATAATTCTGGCTTCTGGTTCTACTTTTTTGTACCAAGCCATGCTTTTTTCAAGCAAATCGGTTCTGTTCCATAAAGCAAAATGAACACCATGCCACCAGTGCATTTCTAAATGCGGTTTGCCAAACCAAGAATTATAAGTCAAGCCTGTCTCTTGTGGAGGCTCGTTGTTTGCACACTGAATTTTGGTAAGATATTGCGAAAGAATGATTCTTCGCTCCAACTCTTTTGCCCTTGGGTCGGTACTTCCTGCGAAGTCCACGACTCCCCCAGTACTCCAAAAAGTTCTCCAAGCTGTTTTTGTACTCAATAAAGTGTTAGTAAAATTTGGAATAGTTTCTTTCGGAAGCTTTTCAGAGAACAATACACTAAATTCAAGCGTATTTTCTTTCGTATCTGGACTCACCACAAAATAATGGGCTTCGCTTTGCAATACATTTGATGTTTGGGTACTTTCTATCTTGATAAAGTATTCAGTATCATCTAGTTGATGTTTAAAAACGAATGATTTATCAGTAGATAACATCAAGGAAGACTGGTGCTTGTCTGTATTCTTCCAGTTATTTCCTTCATCTGTAAATTGGTTGGTTGGGTAGGGCAGACGTAAACGGTATTTTAGCTGACCAGTTTTTAATAATTCAGACTGCACTTTTACTGAAATCAAATCTTTTTGTTGATGAGCAACCGTAATTACTTTAACAGGAATTCCTTCTACCGCAAATTGACTGGTGATTTCGCCTGTGTAGACATTGAGTGTTTGATGTATATTGGTTAAATCTTTTGGTTTTACGCTAGAACCATCTTTTTTGAAGAGTTCAAAGCCTAGGTTGCCCAATTGTAAACGATGTGGGTTTTGGCGTAGGAAATTATTAGCAGCCTTGGCGCGCTCACTATTTGAGGCCTGTACGGCATACGGTATTTTTCTACCATGAGAATTAATTTCTTTAAAGGTTTCTTCTATTTTGTAGTTTTCTGTATTTGGGTAGCGATGCCAGCCCCAAACAGATTGAGTACCCAACGAAATCCCTTTGGCATAAAAGTCAGGAAAAGTCTGTAAACCAGTGATGTCGGTAGTGAAAGCAAAATCTCCATTGCCTACAGACAATGAGGCCAGCGTGTCAATTTTGGATAGTACAACGGTGTGGCGTTGCACCAAAGCCTTTCTGTCGATTTTACCTTGTGCAAAAGTATGTTGGACAAGTAAAGCGTAAATGCAAATGAAAAATAGTTTTAGGTTTTTCATAGACTAGATAGTTGAGAATTGTGGATTAGTGAATTTTAAATAATTTTCCCGCTGATTCACGGAGATAACAACCCGCAGATTTTGGAGATTTTTATTTATCTGCGTAAATCAGCGATAACAATCAGCGTATATCAGCGGGCAAAAAATAAACCCGCAGATTCACGGAGATAACAACCCGCAGCATCAAAAAAGCACAGATTAAGTCATCAATCTTCACATTGATAAACATTAACGCTGTGCTTCTTTATGATACGACTGCACTCGAAAATCTGTCATTAAGACATTCTATATACACAAGATAAATTGGTAACTACAGGAGAATTATCTGGATTTGTATCCATGATGTCACCCATAAATGCCCACCATTTTTTCATGATTTCAGTTTGTGGTAATTCGTCAAGCGTATGATTATCTACTCTTTTCTGAACAGCAAACAAAACTCCAGACGCTTCATCTAAATAAATGGCATATTCTATAATACCAGACTTTACTAATAACTCAGATAATTCTGGCCAAATTTCATCGTGACGTTTTTTGTATTCTTGCTCAAATCCTTTTTTGAGCTTCATCGTAAAAGCAATTTCCTGCATTTTTTGAGTTTAGTGTTTATGAGTTTATTAGTTTAAAGTTTAGGGTTTATGAGTTAAAAGCTTTAAGCTCATGAACTTTAAACTCATGAACTTTAAACTCATAAACTTTTAACTCATAAACCCTAAACTCATCAACTCCATTTAGATTTGTGAAAAATCTGTTGGTGTTAAGAAATGAATTTCGGCTTTGGTCATCGCGTGGTCGTATTCAGGAAGTCCTTTGATACGATTCCATTCTGAGTCAGCCCCAAAAGCCTTCCAATGTTCATCTCTCGATGCTTTGTTATCAAAAGTAGTCATATACACCAAATTTGGCTGTTTACCACCAATGATAGTCTGTGCATAAAACACAGGATTAAATCCTAGTCTTACAAAAATATTGATTTCCCCACCTTCGTTGAACATGTGGATTTTACTTAATCCTTTTACCTCGCTGTGGCTTTCGTACAAACGATATTCGTATACCCTTTCAGCCTTTGGTGCAGTAGTAGTCGGAGCTTTCAATTTCGACCAGTCTTTAAAGGCTACCGATAGCGAACTTTCATAACGTTCGTAAGCAGGCGTGGCAAAATTGGCATCTAAATAGGCTTTAGCCGCTTGTTGATATACCGCATCAGTAGCTAATTTGCTCGCTATTTTACTAAACTGGTCTAACGATTTATAAGGAATCAATACATACAGCTTAATGCCATCTTTCTGGTCAGCTTCATTAAAAACACCTACGGGACTAATTCCTAAACGATTGAACGCAGGAATAGCGGCATCTTTGAAATAATCTTCTACTACCTTTTTCTGCTCTACGCTTTTGAAACTATATACCCTAGTTTCGTAATACTCCGATTGAGGCTTGGCAAAAGTTAAGCTAGTAAAAGTGGCGATAAACAGGTAAATAGTGAAAATCGAGATACGTTTTAACATGATTGATATATTGTTTAAAATGGTTGAAAATACAAATCTGTATTCAACGTATCTCAGTCTCAAGTCTTTATTTCAATGATTCTACAGGCGTTAAAGTTACTTTTTCTAATAATCCAGATTCCTTTGGTTCCCAGTTTTTAGTAGTAAAATAGCCTTTATCTCCTAGATTTTGTTTTAGTCTTGCTGATACGTTGATGTTATAAAACTTCTGCCAAACTACGCCCTCTGCTTCCAAAGCCGTTACCCTGTTGGCCATTGAATTCGATACTTTTACTTCTAAAACATTTTGTGCTTTTAATAAAGTAGTTGGCACAAAAACTTTGTAAGTAGGGCCTAATAAAGTACCTAATGATTTCCCATTTAAAGTTACCGAAGCACTTTCTGCTACTTTACCTAAGTCTAACAAATAACCTTTGGCAACAGTTTTAGGCTTCGCAAAATTTAATTGGTATGAAGCTGTTCCTGAAAAGTCTTGATATTCCTTCCCTGCCTTTGTCCACGAGCCTAACTTTGTTGTTTCAATCGTTTTTGGTAAAGTTGGCCCACCATCCAAAAATGATATTTTCCATGTGCCTTTCAACTCTACGGCCTCGGCGCTTGCTTTCCAATAAGGATATTCAGCACCTTTTTCTACTGCTTTTAATGTTTCAACAATGCACGATTCACCTACAGCCAATTGTAAATACACTTCATTACCATTTCTGAACTTTGCCATGCCCAATGCTGCGGTCATAGGATTGTACAAAGCCGCAGATTTTGCTTCAACTTCCAATTTTACCCAACCTTCAAAAGGTTTTCCAGACTTGTTATTGATAAAGTAATAATTGCCTTTCGCACTGGTTTTTCTAACAAACTGCAAGCCACTGTCGGTCATCGTTTCACGATACACTTTCGCATAAGTCATCATGGCTTCTAAATCATCGCTTAATAAAAACGAACCTTCACCAATCTTCGCTTGACTTACTTTGTCGTTTACTTTGGCAAAATTCAATACTGCTAACAATGCCTTAAATTTCGCTCTGCGTTCGTTTAAGTTGCCTAAGCCCGGTACATCAGCAGGCAATTTATGATGAACAACAATCGTAGCTCCTTGTTTTGCTAACTGCACCAATTTCTCCAACGTTTCCAAAGGTACTTGCTCGCTCTCTGCCAGTAGTACTGTTTTGTAGGCAACGCCACCAGTAATAATTTGCTGATTTTGAGATTGCAGATTAGCAATTTGTTTATCCGAGATAAAATCGAAGCCATAACCACGGTCAATCATCTTTTGAGCTACCTCTTTGAAGTCGGTTCCGTTAAATTCAGGTGTTACGCCATCAAAGTGTTCTAATAAACCTTTTGAAGAAGGCTCAGTAAGGCGGTCGGTAATAGGGAAATACAACAATACGTCGTTATTCGGTTTGCTATCTTGCAAGAATGCCTGTGTACGAGCAATGTAACTATTCAATGTCGAGAAATTCTTCCAGAAAGGGTTATGTGGCGTAAAGTGTACGGCTGCATAAAATAACCAACCCGGAAAAGCTTCGTCTTTTGGTGAATAGTTAGTGCCATGATAGAAGATATGGTTTACACCACCCACCAAGAATAGATCTAATGCTTTTTTAACATCACTTAATGATGATAGGAAATGCTCGTTTTCCCAAGTGGCAGATTCTGATGACGTTAGTTTCTTGCCTAATACATTGGAAGCTGATGATGCAAATTTGATTCTCAATAAATCTGTCCCTTCAATCTCTGGAATATCTACCAAACCGTATAAATCAAGGGTATTCGCAGGTGAACCATGTGCCTGATTTCTGACAATCTTACCACGACCATGTGCCCACTTAGCCCATTCGCCAGTGTATTTTTCCAGAATCAAATCTCCAATTGTCGTTCTATAATCAAACAACACTCTATGGTTTAAATCTGTATTTTCTTTGCTGAAAAGGTTAGGGAGATAGTTTCTTAAATCGTACCCTCTTCTTTGCTGAAATTCTTGGAATAAATTTTCTGTCCAGTCCGACTGTCCACGCGCATCATCTACTTCGTAAGAATCATTGAAAAAAGCACGCATGCTCGAAACATCCGTGTTAGCAAAAGCTTTGTCAAATTCTTTTAAATAATTCTGAATGGCTTTATCCGAAAAATGGTCGATTACATCACCTTCACCACCCGGACCAGCACGTTCTACCAATTTGCCGTGCCACCCTTGGAAGACAGCATATAGCTTCCAGTTGCCTTTAGGAGCTTGCCAGTTTAATTGTCCCATAGCACTAACCTCAGCCGTCAAATTCAGCACCTCGCCTTTATCCGAATAGGCCATCAGGGTTTGTAATGGCAATGGTCTTTCATATCTTACTTGGTCTATTGCTAATTCTTGAAGATTCTCATTTTTTGAAACAGGGTATTTTAATGCTGAAACAGTTGTTTTTTTAGGCAACACATATCGTAACAATGGTGCTTGTTGAAAGGTAATCACTTCCGAAAGCTTTTCACCTTCTTTTAATTGATATGTTTTGAAATTGACATTCTTACAAGCATCTTCTGGTGTTACCCATCTGCCTCCAAAAGGCCAGCCCGAAGCATTGGCAAGGTCGATACCTAAGCCTAAGCGAGTACCTTCATTCAAGGTATGCTTGAACATCTCTACCCATTTTGGGGAAAGGAAATCAATAAATTTCGATTCTTCACCTTTTACACCATATATCGGTGTAATCTCTAAACCACCCAGACCTGCTTTCTGGTAGGTTTCCATATTATACGTTAAATCTTTGGGATTAACTGCATTACCTTCCCACCACCAGCGTGACCAAGGTTTGGTTTGTTGTGTGATAGGTTTCCACTTTGCTTGTCCGAAACTTAAAGAGCAAGTAATTGATAAGAGAAAAAAAGTTTGAAAGGCTTTTGTTGATCTATGCTGTTTCATCAAATATGGTTTTTATTTCTTGCAAAGAAAAATCAACGACTTACCTGAAGCATCCTGTGATGTCATGCGTTTAGTAATATTTTTTGAAAATATATAATTTTTTAGAAGATACATTTTTGTAAAACTCAAGCATGATTTTCGAGTACTGAGGCTTAGTTAAAAAATAAATGAAAAATATTTTTTAAGCCTTTCTCATCTGCCATCTAGTTTGAATAATGGTAAAATACATAAATGCCAAAATTAGCTTCGGATGGATACAGTTTTTTTTAGCCTTTCAATTTCATGGAAATACACCATTGATGATTTTATGGCAACGTTCCCGATAACGATGACATGCTGAAATCGTTGTATTTTTCTTATAAAAATGAGATTTTATTAAATTAATATCGCTAGATATATTTTGTTGGTAAATATTGTAAAAGTACAATTTTTTATAGTGTTCATCTTTCGTTCTTCGTTTGATTCTTTTCAGGGAATCTGCTATAGCAGGAAGGCACAGGATAGTATTTTTTCTTTGATAATCAATATTTGTTATCAAATTTGTACATTTTAAATTTGTATTTCAGAAACGAGATTCTTTATAAAATATTTTTTCTTTATAAGAATATTTACAAAATTAGCAGTACGTGTTTCCAACATAACGGAAACATTCAGCAATATCCTTGATAGTTCGACTACCTTATTTTTGATTGAAAATAACAAAAGCATTATAAAATAGATTTTTTGGTGTAAAGACTAAGCCCTGCTGAGAGTATGTTCGGCAGGGTTTCTTATACCTAAAGGGAGTTATTATACAAGCATATTGAGGCTTTGTATGCTCTAAAAAAAGAGAACCTAAATCGACAAATCATTAAAATTATCTTTCAAACTTATGTTTAAACATTATTGCTTTATTGTATGCTTGTTGGTGAGCAATCTGGTCTCTGCCCAGAAAATCTCATTGGCTGGTGATTGGCGTTTTAAAACTGATTCAACCGATATTGGCGTAAAAGATAAATGGTTTAATACTAAACTTCCCGAAACCATCAAATTGCCAGGCTCGATGCTTGAAAATGGAAAGGGCAACCGCGTAACGATTAATACACAATGGACGGGTAGTATATACGATAGCTCATGGTATTTTAATCCGCATTTAGCTAAATACCGTACACCCGATAACCTGAAGTTTCCTTTTTGGCTGACACCTGCTAAGTACTATGTTGGGGCAGCGTGGTATCAAAAAGAAGTAGTAGTCCCTAAAAATTGGTCGAACAAACGCATTGTACTGACATTAGAGAGACCACACACTGAAACCCGCGTGTGGATTGATAATGAAGAAATAGGCTTAGAAAACTCGATGTGCGTTGCTCAAACCTTTGATTTGACCGATAAGCTTTCTACTGGAAAGCATACCATCTCTATCAGAGTGGATAACCGTATTAAAGCCATTAATGTAGGGAAAGATTCACACAGTTTAACCGACCATACTCAAGGAAACTGGAATGGAATAGTCGGCAAAATAGAATTAGAAGCCGAAGGTAAAATTTGGTTTGACGATATTCAGATTTATCCTGATTTGAAAAAACACTCGGCTCAGGTAAAAATCGTTTTGAAAAATGCATACAAAAAGCCTATTAACGGGCAAATAAAAATAAAAGCCCAAAGTTTCAACAGCATTAAATCACACACACCCAATTTACTTGTAACTGATTTCCAGATAGATGACCAAGAGAAAAGCATTACTATCGACTATCCGATGGGGGATGATTTTCAAACTTGGGATGAATTCACCCCAGCCTTGTATCATCTATCTGCTGAAGTCATTGCGCAAAAACAGGTACAGTCTGCCCGAAAAGTGCAGTTTGGGATGCGTGATTTTGCCATAAAAGGTACTCGCTTTGAAATTAATGGTCGCCCTATATTTTTAAGGGGAACCGTAGAAAACTGTCAGTTTCCATTAACGGGCTATGCACCAATGGATGTAAAATCTTGGGAGAAAGTGTTTAGAACAGCCAAGGCTTATGGATTAAACCATTTTCGTTTTCATTCATTCTGCCCACCAGAAGCGGCTTTTGTCGCTGCCGACATAGTGGGTATTTATTTACAACCCGAAGGCCCAAGTTGGGCTAATCATGGTTCGTCTTTGGGCGATGGGCATCCTATCGACCAATTTATCATGGACGAAACCAACCGTATGGCAAAAGCCTACGGAAATTATGCTTCCTTTTGTATGTTGGCTTATGGAAATGAGCCAAGAGGAGGCAAACAAGTAGATTACCTAACCAAATTTATAAACTATTGGAAGACTAAAGACCCTCGTCGTAAGTACACTGGAGCATCAGTAGCCATGAGCTGGCCTTTAGTCCCTTCCAATGAATACATGATTAAATCGGGACCAAGAGGCTTGCCTTGGAATAAGCTACCGAGTAGTAATGAAGACTTTGCGGATAAAGTAAAAGATTTTAAAGTGCCATACCTTACTCATGAATTAGGACAATGGTGTGTATTCCCGAATTTTAAGGAAATTAAAAAATATACAGGGGTTTATAAAGCCAAAAACTACGAGCTTTTTGAAGAAGACCTGAAAGATAAAGACATGGGAGACCTTGGCGAGAAATTCTTTTTGGCTTCGGGGAAACTACAAGCATTGAGTTATAAAACTGAAATAGAAATGGCTTTAAGAACGCCTATTTCAGCAGGGATTCAAATGTTGGGACTAAACGATTACTCTGGTCAAGGAACAGCACTTGTAGGCATCTTAGATTCATTCTGGGAAGAGAAAGGCTATATTACACAACCTGAATTTGCACAGTTTTGTAATACCACCGTTCCTTTGGCGCGTATTCCAAAATTTGTATTCAAGAACTCAGAAAGCTTTGAAGCCAATATTGAAATGTATCATTTTGGCAAAGAAGCTCTCACAAATGCACAAATTTCATGGCAAATTGTGGATGAGCATAAGCAAATAATCGCCAAAGGAAAATTTGATAAAATGAATATTCCTATTGGAAACAATTTCACTATTGGTAATGTAACTTTCCCATTGAGTAATATTCAGAAGGCTCAGAAATTAGTATTTGAAGTACGAATTGATGATACCAACTTTAAAAATAATTGGGAGTTTTGGGTATATCCAGAAAAGCTACCTACCGTCAATACCGACCAAATTTACTTCTGTAAAGAGTTGGATGCCAAGGCTGAGGAGGTTTTACAAAACGGTGGAAAAGTATTTTTAGAAGCCTCAGGGAAAGTAGAAAAAGGCAAAGAAGTAGTCAACTATTTCCAACCTGTTTTCTGGAATACCTCTTGGTTCAAGATGCGCCCGCCACACACGTTAGGGTTTTTAGTTGACCCCGCCCATCCTGCGTTCCAAAATTTCCCTACAGAGTTTCATAGTAATTTGCAATGGTGGGAAATTGTCAATCGTTCGCAGGTGATGTTATTGGATAGTTTTCCAACAGGCTTTCGCCCTATTGTTCAGCCAATAGATACTTGGTTTTTGAACCGTAAATTGGGGTTAATCTTAGAAGCTAAAGTAGGAAAAGGTAAATTGATAATCTCAAGTGCCGACTTAAGTTCTGACCCTGACAAACGTTTTGTCGCTAGTCAATTATTATACAGCTTAAAAAATTATATGAATTCCGAGCAGTTCAATCCATCTTTTTCAGTGGATATCAAAGAAATAAAAGCGTTGTTTGATAAAAACTATAAGTCAACCTTCAAAACTTATACAAAGGATGCACCCGATGAGTTGAAGGTTAAGAAACCTACGACTAATTAAACAGAAATGCTGTCACTCATGGCATGACTTCAAGTCATGCCATGAGTATTTTTTCAATCCTTATCACTAGCGAGGGACTTAAGTCCCTCGCTAGTGATAAGGATTTTTTGCTACAGATTATGGATTGAAAGCTTTACACTCCCACCTCCAATTTATACCCTTTCCCATGCTGATTTGTAATTTTCACTAAGTCATCCTTCTGCAATTTTTTACGAAGTTTCGATACCAACACATCTAAATTTCTACTTATCACAAATACACCCTCATTTTCCCAAACCTCCTTCAAAAGTCTTTCTCTTTCAATCAATTGGTTCTGATTGATGGCAAATATTGCTAATAGTTTTGCCTCTCGTTCAGACAGTTCTATGGTTTCATCATCAAACTTTAGGATGCTCTTATCAGTATAAAAAGCATATTTACCGATACTTATATAGTCTAAAATAGGCGGTGGGGTAGGTGTAGTACTTTTTTTACGGTTAAAATAGTTACCCCGCATAAAATACCCGACTATACCCAAAGGAATTAACAGCAATAGATAATTGTAAAGACTGAGTGATTTTGTTTTCAAAAACTCAATTTGAATCATGTAGCACCCTACGGGTTGTTTCCTGCCCAGACAAGGCAAAATATTGTCCGTTTTAATACTTACCTCATAGGCAAAAATCAATTCTTTATTACTGCAATCTATCACATTTACGATGTACTCTGTGGGTAAATTAGTCGATTTCAATTTCTTATCTACTAAGCTTACAAGGGTATCAGACACGAACGTAAAATTGCTCTGAAAAGTAATCTGGAAAGTATTGTCTTTGATTTTCTTGATGGGCAATACCCGAGACGTTGAGTCTTTTGCATGGAGCAGTAACTGATGCCCGATGTCGCGTAGCACCACTATCAGGTGTTTTTCTGCATAGTCATCATTTTTATTGGTAGTAGTAGCCATAAAAAATAACGAGCCAATCACCAGCACAGCAGATAGTATATAAAATTTTGTTTTCATAATCAGGGGCAATTTAAAGGATAAATAGCTTGTTTCAATTGTATTTACATGGCTTTTACACTTTTTTACATTTGATTTACTACCTACCACCTTCCATTAGATAGGTTTGTGTCAGTTAATTCAAACATAAACAAATATCGACATGAAAAAAATGCTCACTCTTTCGCTTATGCTATTTTCTTATGCTTTAGTAGCAGAAACACCTACTAAAAAATATTCGGACGTATTGTTTAATAGTAAAACAATGGTTGAAAAATTTAATAAAAAGAAATGTTGTAAGCCATCATCAAAAAACAAAGAAGCCGTAAAAACTAGCGCAGTTGAGTCATCAAAAAAAGAAGCAAAAGCCGTTACTTGCTTAGTGCCTTACCGTATTGCTAACAAAGACCAGTATTCTGCACAAAAGATGCTTTCATTTAATGAAATCTTTACTAAAATTAATATTAACAATGTTCCTGTTACCTGTAAAAAGAAGGAAGCATCAGTTTTATTAGCTAGCACAGATAAACAAGTTCTGCCTGAAAATGCTACTAAAGTAAATGAATAAGAAAAAAGGTTTGAAGTATTAAAAACGATTCCTCAAATCTTACTATTAGGGTGCGACTTAAGTCGCACCCTAATAGTAAGATGGCATAACATAGAAATTGTCTATTGTGAGTGTTGAATAAATATATCCTAAAACTTTCGTCAATCTATCTTTTACTACTCTTAGTTAAAAATCCTCGTAATCATCATGAAACAATTACTCTTCTTTTCATTACTCATCTTTTCCCATTCTTTGCTAGCACAAAGTACTTTCACAGACTGTACTGCTGCCTTCTTAAACAGCAAAATGATTGTTGAGAAATATGATAATTTATCAAAATGCAAAGTCTCCTTAAACGCTAAAGGTTCTTTGGCGGTCAGTACTGTCGAACTATCAGCGGATAAAGCAAAGGCTATTAATAATATACCTTTTAGTATCGCTATCAAAGACCAAAAAACAGGAACGATAAAGCTTTCTTTTAAAGATGTGTTCCCTAATATTGATATTCAAAATGTGTTGACAAAATGCAAAAAAGGCGATACAATAGTTTTATTAACCAGTTCTGATCAATATGCCTTACCTCATAATGAAATTAAGGTTGAATAGCAATTGGGCGATAGCTAAAATATCACTTCTCTAAATCCTGTTTACTATGAAAAAGCTTATCACCTTATTATTGCTGTTTGGTTATTTATCAGGTTATGCTCAACAAAAATTCAATTTGTCAGTTACCGAAAGTCAGATTTTTTGGAAAGGTACACCCGCATTTGGTTATGGCGGACATGAAGGTACTTTAAAGTTTTCGTCTGGAAATATTATCGTATCAAACGATGGAAAAATGCAAGGAGGTACTTTTGTGATTGATATGAACAGTATCAAAAATACCGACCAAAAAGATTTAAAAGGGCAACGAAATTTAGAAGAGCATTTAAAAGCGGACGATTTCTTTGCAGTCAGTAAGTACCCACAGGCCAACTTTATTATCACTAAAGTCCAGCCAACAGCACAACCTAATAAATATTCGATAACGGGGAATTTTATTATGAAAGGCATCTCCAACCAAATTATCTTTACCGCCTTTATTAATATCAATAAAGATAATGTTGTTGCCAAAGGTGATTTGAGTATCTATCGTTCCAGATGGGGAATCACCTATAAAACACCCAATTTCATTTCAACGATTAAAGATGATTTAATCGCTGATGAGATACCTATTAAGTTGGATTTGGTATTTAAAAAATTGTAGGATTGTACTCTTTATATTTAGTCGGTGCCTTAAGTCCTACTGATTACCAATAAGTATATAAATAACTAATAATCAATATATTATCTCTAGCGAGGGACTTAAGTCCCTCGCTAGAGATGAGGGATTCAACGCTTGGTTTTAAAGACTAGTTATGTACATTTAAGCTAATTTAATCAATAATAACATTTCCATTTCAACTTTTTAAAAGATGTGGGTAATCAGTAGGACTTAAGTCGCCAGCTAAATGTAAGGGATACAATCTTTTAATAATCAATCTACATCTTCTCACTTATATCTTGCCCAAACTGAATTAAATACCCATTATTATCATAAATAGCAAACTCTCGCATTTGCCATTCAAAGTCTTCTATTTCATAACATACTTCAACTTTATTTTTTAATTCCTCCCAAAGCTCATCTACCTTATCGGTATTGATGTAAAAACTACCTGTAAAAATGGGTTTGTCAAAAGGAATATGCTCATTTGGTTTAGCCAACATAATTTCCACCTCATCTTTGTACAAAGAAGCCCATCCCCATGCTTCATGTTGTTCAGCTACGGCAAAGCCTAATATTTTAGTATAAAAATCAATTGTTTCAATTAATTGATTCGTCCATAGTATGGGTCTCAGTCTGTTATATTTCATATAGTAGTTAGTTATAATACAACATTATCTGTTTTATTGGGTAAGGTAATTCTGAAAATAGTACCAATGCCTTCTGTACTTTCAAATGCAATCAAACCCCCTAGTTTTTCTATCACATACCTTAAAGTATAAAGACCAATCCCAGTACCCTCAGATTGTTTAGTAGCACGGTAAAATAGCTTGAAAATATTTTTTTGGTATTCTTTTTTTATGCCAATGCCGTTGTCATAAAAAACAATCCTGACAAAGCCATTATCGCCTGAAATTTCTATTTTTAGAAAAGAATCTTCTCTACTAATATTTCGATATTTAATGGCATTATCAATGATATTTTGGAATAAAGAGGTAATGATGGTTTTATCGAAATAAAAATCAAAAGGATATGCTATTGTTTCTTTAAAATAAAGATGATTGTACCCTTCCATACTAGCCAAGGATTTTTTTACTTCATCTACTACAGTATTGAAATCTATCAATTCAAAATGAGGAGCCTGTTTTTGAATTTTCAAAGATTGATTTACTTGTGTTACGGTTGCTAATAATCTACTGGCACTTTCATGGATTAGTCCGCAATAAGTTTTTAATGTATTATAATCAATCTGTTCTTCCTCGTCAAGAGTAAGCCTTGTTAACTCTAAAATACTTGACATAGGGCTTTTAATATCGTGGGAGAGCCTATAAGAAAATACTTCTAATGACTCTATTGCATTTTTATACTCAGTAATATTGGATGCCGTTACACCTACACCGTCGCCAACTTTAAAGGCCTTTAATCGATTACATTGATTCCCATGAATAGGATGAGTAATACTTTCTTCTATGATGATAGGCTTACCAGTACGTATCACCTCCATATATTTTTCATGCAAGCCTCTCTCTTTAGCATTCTGAGAAATCTCGAATATATGTTTCCCAATCAAGTCCTCTCTTTGTAGGTGATAATGTTTAAGCAAAGATTCATTCATATCCAATACATGTAAGCCACTATCAAATAATAAAAAATGTAGCTCAGCATTATCAAAAAAGGCAGAACGTAGAGATAGCATTTCGTTTGAAGGGTTCATAATTTTAAGTATTTTAGTTTTAAGAGAAGTTTTGAATGAGGATCTGATTCTTTTATTTCTAATTTAAGGTAACATTTTTTAGTTAATTCATCTCTAGAAATAAACAATATTAATTTTTAGTTATTATCAGAAAATAGGATTTTTATTGACAAAAGGATAAAACATTAACGATACTGCACCCTTGTTTGTGTTTAATAAACAAGCAAAGAGGATAAACAAAATTTTCAATTTAAATTTATTAGATATGTTTTCCAGAATCAAATATCTTTATGTTATATTTATAATTAAGCTACATATTGATAACTTCCTGAATGAATGTCCAAACAGTACCTTTACCATATTATCCTTTTAAGATTATGCTTTTGAAAGTTTTTAGGTTAATAGTCCTTCTTCTTTTATGTCCTTTCATCGTTTTTTCTCAACAAAAAAAACTTGAGCAATTGCTCTCTAAATGGAATAAACTTACAGTTACAAACCAGACAAAACCTGATACAGCAACGATTAATTTATTGAGTTCGATTGCTTCAGAGTATATGGAAACGGTATCAGATAGTGCCTTTATTTACTCTAACAAGGCATTGGCATTATCAGAGCAAATAAATTATAATCAAGGTCGTGCAAGGGCTTATGCCATGCTTGGCAAGATGCATTATATGAAAGGAAACTATGATATTTCGTTGAACAATAGCCTAATAGCCTTAAGGATTAGTACCCAAAATAATGATAAATTGGGCGTTGCTAATGCTTCAAATATCGTCGGACTTATTTACCTTGCTCAGAACAAAATTAATTTAGCTTTAAAAGAATTTTTAAAAGCTGCAGCCGTTAACAAAAGCCTCAATAAATTAAACAGACTTTCGGCAAACTACTTCAATATAGGCTTGTGTCACTTAGAAAATAAATCTGATAGCACTATTTACTACCTCATGCTGTCTAAGTCAGTAAGTAAGCAAATTAATGAAGAGCATTTGCTGGCTATGGCTGACAATAGGATTGGTGATTATTATCTGCAAAAAGAACAATTAAATAAAGCCATTTTTTACTATTCCTCTGTCATTAAAAATACCAGTTATCAGAACGATTGGGAAAATAGTTTTGCTTATACAGGTCTGGCGAAATGTTATTACAAATTAGGTAAATATAAAGCCGCAGTATTGTGTAGCCAGAAAGGGCTTTTGTTAGCCCAAAAGACAAACACCAAGTGGGATATAGAGCAAGCCTTAAAAATGTTACATCAGTCTTATAGTGCCGTCGGAGATTCGGGCAAGGCTTATCAATATCTTTTAATGGATAAACAATATAGCGACAGCCTATTTAATGAATCGAAGGAAAAGGAGATTAATGCCCTTTATCTGAAACAAAAACAAGCAGAAAATGAAGTACTGATTAAAAAGAACCAGATTGCCCAAGAGCAGGAGGCTACCAATAGGCTAATTATTCTTATCATTATACTCATTGCTATCTTCCTGATGGTTATAGTGATAATGATTTACAGGAGTGCCAAAAAAACAGAAAAGCTATATCAGGACCTTCAGAAGAAGTCAGATTATATCATCGCTCAGAAACAATTGATTGAGCAGAAAAATGAAGACCTTAATAATTCTAACGAAACCAAAGATAAGCTGTTTTCTATTATTGGGCATGACCTAAGGAGTCCCTTCGCTGCTATGTTAGGGGCTTTGAGGTTATTTAAAACAGATGAGTTAGAGGAGGAAGAAAAAGAACTAATGCTCGATAAGGTATTAGAACAAATGACGCTTACTTCGGCGATGATTGACCATCTGCTAACATGGGCAAATAGCCAGCGAGAAGGACTGAAAACAGAAATAATAGACTTGTCTTTAACAGAGGTGATAGATGAAGTACTGGGGGTTTTTATAGCTGTAGCCAACGAAAAGAAGATTAAAATTATCCATCATAACGAGGTATCCGTACCGATAAAAGCCGACCAAGACCAAGTTCGGATTATCTTTCAGAACCTGATAGCCAATGCTATTAAATTTACTAAGCCTAAAGGTGAAATTTTAATTAGCTATTTGCTTACCGATGATGCCGCTAGGGTTTCTGTAAAAGACAATGGTATTGGGATGTCAGAGACAAAATTAAAGAAGATTTTTCAGGAATCAGGCAAAAGTATTTCGACCTATGGTACCAAAAAAGAAAAGGGTATTGGTATAGGGTTAATGCTTGTTAAAAAATTTGTGGAACTCAACAATGCCACGATATCGGTATTTAGTAAAGAAAATGAAGGTACAGAGTTTATTATTACATTTAAATACCCATGCTAATATGACACACAAGGCCTCCTTAGATAAATTCGTAAAAGTAACGACCGTTGCGATTAATATCTTATTCGCCGTTTCAATCATCAGTTTCTTTACAGTAATGAAAGAGCTTGGTTTAGCGTTTACATTGATATCAGGAATATTTTTGTTGTTGGTCTTCGGACTGGCTTATGCTTATCGACCTATGAGTTATACCATCAACGATAGTAGCCTAATTATTCACAGACCCATCAAAGATTTAGAGATAGAGCGATATAAAATCGTAAGTGTGGAGGTATTAGATCCTGAAAAAATAGCCTATTCACTCAAAACTTTTGGCGTAGGAGGATACTATGGATATTTCGGGAAATTTGCCAATACCAAAATGGGGAGCATGACTTGGTATGCCACCAGAAAAGACAATACCGTTTTGGTAAGAACAACTGAAGACGAAAAAATTATCCTAACGCCTGATGACCCACTGGCGTTTGTAGCTGATTATTATGGATGATGAAGACTGATTATTGCCTGTGTTCTATTTCCGTGTTCTGTGGCACACAGAACACGGAGAGAAAAAACATCAACCGTTTACCTATGTTTAATAGCTTTAATCAATTTATCATTACGTCGTTCTGCTCTAGCATTTTGTAATGATATAACAGCCCATATTGCCGCAGGTATCCAGCCAATTAATGTTACCTGTAAAAGCAAACAGATAATCCCAGTGAGTATTCGTCCACGCAGAAGGAATGAAAGAAAAGGGAAGAATATTGCAATTAATGTCATAGCGTAAACAAAATTAAGATCAATAAATATTATCAGATAAAATTTGCTTCCAGAAGTATTGCTAATATTATCATTAACCAATAAAATCCACCAAAAAACAAAAGTACTTTTTGCCTTCTATTAAATGAAGATTGTTCTACTACCCTAAAGTCAGTAGAGTTTTTCTGGGCAAAATTGAGAGCCTTAATTAGTGGAATCATCAATATTGTCCTTGGTATTACTAACAAAAATACTAAGGAACCAATAGGGGAAAAAAGCAATATAATTAAATCTAAAAGAATACAAAAAATACTAAGCAAAAAAGATGAATAGCTTTTAGGATAACCCTTTTGTTTTGCAAATTTTAATATGGTATTGAATAATGAATAAACGAAGAAAATATCATTATTAGCCCTCATTCCAGGCATAATATTTAGCTGGTCTTTTTGCCTAAAAAAACGCCATCTTTTTAATGTCCACCATGTTATATAAAATCCAAATGATAGAATTGAAAGTACGATAAACTTGTTGGTGCTGATAATATACTGGATTTCTACATTATCATTTTTTTCTAGTATTTCTTCTGTATTTTCCAAGGTGTCTAATATTATAGTGGGTGTTTTTGTTAAGTAGTATCTTCAATGTTCTCTAGCACACAGAAACAAATTAACTGTATTTTAGTATATTTTCAGTACAAAACTCTCTTAGATGTCCATTTCTTGTTTCATCATTTGCAATTTGTACCAATAATGGAAAATATTTGTCTTTATCATACTTCAAAAGACCTGAAACACATTCTACATAAGTTAAAAAGAAATCATCCCGTTCTTCTAATTTTTTCAAAAATATCTCCTCTGTTGAATCTGACTGGCAGAGTTTTAATAAGATGACTGCTTTCCAAGATAGTTCACCCTTGTTTTCAAGAATCCAAACTTGTAAATTCTCAATAAGGTTTTCTGGTACATCAAATGCTTCATTTTCTGAACTCTCTTCCAATAAATTTATTACAGCATATAAAAAATCAGGCAACCAAACATCATCTTTGCTAGATATACTAATAGTTGAAAGGAGAGGATTAATAAAAGCTGAATTGTGCAGCTCACTTAATAATGATGCAAATTTGTTAGTGTCTTTAATTTTGTTTGGATTAGTAATTAAGTCTTTTAATTCAGCTTCAAGTAGCTCAGAATTATCAATTAACAAATCGTAGAGTGTTTCAAGTTTTTGGTCTATATCTGTCATTATAGTTGCTGTAAAAATATTGTCGTTATTATTTGTTTTCTTTGTTGTTGCGTGGTCTGTGGCATACAGAACGAAGTGGAGTAAGTGTTCTGTGTGCCGCAGACCACGGGAAGGGAAGCAAATAAACCCTATTATTCCTCCTCTACAATCTTAAATCCCCAAGGTTCTAAATCAATATTTTGATTTAGCTGAATGCCAGTATTTGAAATCAGTTCCTTTCCTGATTTATAAGGATACTTTAAGCTTTTGCTTTCGGCTGAATAGTTAAAGTAATAATGGATTTTTTTACCTGCCGTATTGGTACCTTCTTTGGTGATGAGAGGGAAGTATAAATTTTGATTTGTTCCCCAAAGATTAGCCTTCTTAAGGGCTTCCTTCAATACGCCTTCTGTAATTTTTTCAGTCGTCATACAGCCGATATAGGTTGCTACGCCTTTGCCATATTCGTTTTGAGTGATGGCTGCATATTTCCCCCAAGCTGGGTGTTCGTAATACGCCAATACCTTGGCAGTTGTTGGCGTGATAAGCTCCATCCAAGTGTTTACTTTGTTGTTGGCTGTTCCTACCTGATAGGGGTCACCTTTCAACGAAACGTTATTGGGAATCGTAAACTGACTGTATGAAATACCGCAAGCCTCATTGACGATACCGGGTTGAAGGCTAGTTCTTACTTTTACGTTTTCGTCCGAGAAACCACTTTTAAAGGTATATACTACATGCCCTCCGTTTTTGGTAAAAGTATTTAGTCGATTCAATAGTTCGTCAGAGGCAGCATAAAGAGCAGGCACTACAATCAGTTTATACTTTTCAAAATTAGTAGTACTTGGGTCGATAAAATCAGTGCCAACATTCATGCGATAAAGGGCATCATAAAGCGGACGAAGAATATCATTATAACGCTCTCTGGCACCCCAACCAAAACTAAACGCATTGAATGCTGTCTGAGCTTCATTGCTAAATAGAATGGCTACATCATTTTGCTTTTTCAGGTTGATTAACTTTGAACTCAATTTTTCAAAGTCTTTACCAATGGTTTTTGCTTCGTTATAAGTCGGATTTGGTTCAAAATCATGACTTAATAAGCCTTTCCAATAGGTTTCTGCTGAATTATGGATAGAATGCCAATGCCAGTATTCCAACATATTTGCCCCAGAAGCGATATGACTAAAGGCTTGTAAACGCAATTGATTAGGGTAGGGAACCCACTGCGGAAAGCCCTGTGCCTCTGTTTCAATCACCAAATAGTTTTTACCATTCTTCATCGAGCGACCTAAATCACCGCCAAATGAAATTTCGATACCTGTCAAAAAATCCTGTGTTGGGTGATAAATATCTACGCCCGCATAATCCATTGCTTTGGCCACATCAAAATGGTTTACATCGGTTTGAATACCATAAGAAATCCCTCGCCAGTCGAAATCAAAGTTTTGAGTGACAAACTGATTCGGCTTGCTGTATTCTTTTACTAAAGCCACCTGCCAAGCCAAATAGTCAGTCACTAATTGTCTTTGAAATTTAGAAAACTCGGCACTTAAACTAGCGTTGATAGAACCTACGGTCGATGGAAAATCATCCCAATTGTTAATTCTATTGCTCCAATAGTCTAACCCAAAAGCTTTGTTGATAGCCTCTAAGGTTTTGTATTTTGCTTTCATATAGGCTACAAATGCTTTTTGAACATTATCGCCTGCGGTGTTGTAGTGTTTAGTTTCGTTATCTACCTGATAACCAATGATGGCAGGGTGGTCTTTTACATGTTCCATGATTTTACGAATCACCCTTTCTGCATGAAACCTAAAGTGTTCATTGGTAATATCCATATTCTGACGAACGCCATATCGGTTTTGTCCCTGAGCAGTAGTAGCCAATACCGAAGGATATTTTTTGACCAACCAAGTCGGTACGGCATAAGTAGGCGTCCCGATAATCACATGGATTCCTCCTTTGTGCATGGCATTTAACACACGGTCGATATGAGAAAAATCATAGACATTGTCTTGTGGCTCAACGGTACTCCATGTTGATTCTGCAATTCTAACCACATTGATACCTGCCTCTTTCATCATGGCAACGTCTTTATCCAAACGTTCGTAAGGCATATACTCGTCGTAATAAGCTACCCCGAAAAGTAATTTATTGTTGGGACTTTGTGCAGAGGAATACAAACCATTACCTAATATCAGCCAAGTCATCAATAGACATTGAGCCATGATTTTGGTGAATAATCTTGGATTTTTCATAATCGAGGAGGAATACAAATAAAATACGATTGATTGTTTTTGATTGAAAATTAGCCTTTCATTTCAAAAATAATACAAAATTGTATCAAAATGATACAATAGGAATGATTTATTCCTTAAATAAAAAACTTATTGTAGTTTATAGCTCTTTAATCCCTATCTCTTTTAAATACTTATATGTACTGTCGTAGTTTTTTGAAGGCCTTGTATTGTCTATTGCTGAGCCTTCTGGAATAAAAATTATTAATCCTTCTCGTCCACGTGTCAGCAAAACACGGTATTTGTTTTTGATAAATTGCTTTCTTTCGTCTTTCTTTTCATTTTGCCATTTAGTGCCTTTAAATGCATGGAATGACCATCCTGTAACTTCTTTTCTAAAATCATCACCCCAACAAAGTCCGACCCAATCAAGCTCTAAACCTTGTACAGCAAATTCTGTTGCTGGAAGTTCTAAGAAACAAGATGAGCGTATATCATTTTTAGGTTTTAGAAACCAATTAGCAACATCAATTTCAGCAGTTACATCGAGTCCCAAAGGTCTTAAACGCCTCGCTCCAGAGCTTGCAATAAGCCCTGTTCTTCGGTGTCCACGATTTTTGTTTCTTAGAAACTGTTTTGCCGTTTCTAAGTTTCGTGTTAAGAAAACAGGATAGTCTTTTAAATGATTTTGTAATAAGTCTTTTGCTTTTAATAGTTCGCCTTCCAGTAAGGCTTCAACCCATAGCGAAAGTTTTTCTGCTTTATATGAACGAATAGATACCTTTAAATGAAGTTCAGGCAACTCTGTTATTGAAAGGTTTTTGGGTGCCGTTTCAAAGAGCTTATAATTAGCAATATTTGAAGTTCCTTCTTTGAGTTCGGGTGAAATATAAATTTTCCAATTCGGAAACTTTGTATTTATTGTTTTGCCCCATTCTGCTAGTCCTGCTTCACCAGTGTTTATTTCTTGTCCGCTTCCAATTAGTGCAACAATTACAGCCCAATCTTTATTTCTATTCATAATGTTAAATAACATTTCTGCTTCCGAAAAATCTCTATCAAATTTACGTTTAGAATGTTCTGCATTCCAAGCTCGCTGTGCTTCGTCAAATAATATTATTTTATCTTGAGGAATCTGGTCATTTTTATGATAGAAGTCCAGAAATTGATGAACATTTTGAACAAATACAATCTCTCTTCTAGATTGTACTAATGATATATTTTTTCTTTCTGAATTATCTTTAGCTAAAGCTTCAGTTAATACTTTTACCAAAGGACCATTCCCAGAAAGGAAAACACCCTTGCCAGAATGATTTTCAACGTTATGAACAATATTTAAACCAGCTAAGGTTTTTCCAGCACCAGGTACTCCTGTAATAAAACAAATTATCTTTTCATTCTTGTCTTGAGCTTGTTTAATAGCTTTCAAGATAGAATTAGTAGTTTCTGTTAAATTTTCAGAACCAGCATGAGAACGCGAAATTTCTTTAACATTTTGTCCAGAAAATAAATGTTGTGCCGCTTCAATAATAGTTGGTGTAGGTAAATATTCACTATTGTTCCAATCCACTATATTAATTTGAGGTCGAGTTATGTCTGAGAAAAAATTAAATGCCGATTTTATTACAATGTGTAAATTGAATTGATTTGCAAACAATGTTGGTTTTACAAAATCAAGATTATCATTAAAAGAATTGCTTTTGTCTGTAGCATCAGAAGCCCACACAATAGGAATGATTGTTTTTGATACAGATTGCTTGTGGAAGTCTCTTATATCAAGAGAATAATCTTCAACCTGACTAATTGCATCTTGAGAATATTTTGTTTCACGATCTTTAAATTCGATGATAAAGATTAAGTCTCTAGCTATTACTATTATATCAATTCGTTTTGAACGCCTTGGTATAGGATATTCAAGAATTACGCCCCAATCATCTGGAAGATAGCTAAGTGTTTGTTTTAAGAATGTGATTTGATGATTCCAAGATGTTCGCTGTTGCATCAATAATTGATGATTTGTCACGCCCATAGCTAGGTGTCCAATTACTGTTTCATTTTCTGCTTTTAAAAAGTCAGCAGTGGTGTTTTGATATTTTCCAGGCACTTTATAATTTTATTTTAAGGTTACTTATAATTTTTAGTTGTAGGGATTCATAATATAAAGATCATCAATAAATATAATATTACTAATTCTCCATCAATATTTTCTGAATGTACACTCTATAATTCTCATTATCGGTGATGCCATTATGATGCTGTTTGGGTAATGTTATTAGGGTGTCTTGTGGTTTAAATAATGCTTTTAACTTTAAAGATGAGCCATAATAAATTATTTCATCCTCATCTCCATGAAAAACCACAATAGGCATTTTGCAATCTTTGATATATAGGTTAGTTGCTAGTTTGTATTGTAGTATAAACGGGGGAATAATAGGGTAGTAGTGTTCCATCAAATCTGTTAAGCTAAAATATGGGGCTTGTAAAATTAATAGTTTTGGATGATTGGTGGAGGCAATTTTGGTCGCCATGCCAGTACCAATTGAATACCCTAATACTATTATTTTATTTTCAGAATATGTCTTTTTTAATTCATCATAAACAGCCTGATTGTCTTGAAAAAGCTGTTCTTCACTGAATATCGAGCCTTCGCTTTTGCCATATCCTCTATAATCGAGCATGAAAACATCATAATGTAGGCTTGTATAAGTTTTTGCTACTTCTCCCCAATTTTCCAACGAACCAGCATTGCCATGTAAGTAAAAGATAAGTCCCTTTGAATTAACCGCTTTGAATAAAACTCCGTTAAGCAATACTCCATCCTTCATTTTAAAATTCATTTCTTTGAAGTCTTGCCAGAAACTAAATTGATGTGTGCTATTAAGTTTTTGAGGCAAAAAAATGAGCTTTTCTTGAAACATGAACAATAATCCACAAATGATAAGGTATATGCCCAATATTATAAAGAGTATTTTTGTGATAATTTGATAGCTCATGGTGTCCTATTATGTGAATGATTTTATCGTACAAGAAGTTACTTAATCTATCTTCTTAAAGTTAATATAATCATAATTCATATTGCCTATATCAACGGTATGAATGGTAAATGTTTGAATGCCTTTTGGGAGCTTAACTGTTGCTATATCATCAAGATAATTCCAATGATGCCATTGTCGCCAAGCGATGGTATCGGCGTCTACAAAGGTAGATGGAAGAATAAGCTGTCCAGTTTGATCTACATCATTTACCGAAAATGAAATAACACCATATTTATTGGCAGTAAACATGATTCCTAATTGATAAGTCCCTGCTTGTTGAACGTCGATAGTGTATTTTATCCATTCACCGGGCATCGTCCAACCCACGTATAATTGATTTGGTTTTGTGGGTGCCAAATTATAGCTTGAATTATCTATCGGTGGATTTTGGAATTTAGTATATGAAATATCAACGGATTCGTTGATACGGAAAGAATGTAAATAACTGCCATCTACTTTATTAAGACGCCCACTACCTGCATTGACACTATCGGTATCGTGATAAGCAATGCCTTCGCCACCTAAATCATAGTATTCGCATTGCAATTTCCCGGGGATTTTCTGTGCGCCTTTTTTATACAAAGCATCTTGATAAGGTGTGCCTTTATACAAAGATGCCTTTTTTTGAGCACTGACAGACTTTAAAGAACAAATCGTTACACAGCATAATAACAGCAGAGTATGTTTGGACATTGGAGGAATTGTTTACGAGTTAACTTTTCATAGTCTTCCAAGTTAAGCGTATAAGTCGAAATGTACAAGTTGGTTTGTATGGTTCTGTGGAGAGTAGGGAACCCTTATCCCTAGAGAGAGAGACTTAAGTTTTATAGATTATCTATAAGTTTGTAAGTTGTTGATAATTAAATGGTTTATCACTAGCGAGGGACTTAAGTCCCTCGCTAGTGATAAGAGCATTGATGGTATGAATCCAAGTCATGTCATCAGTATTTTTTGAGATTGGCAATCAGTATGATTACTTTAGATATTTATTCAATTTACATTTTTTCACTTCTTTCAAGCCTTCCACTACTGTCTGAGCATTCACTTTTGCTCCTTCATAATTAGTATGTGTATGGTCGATAGGGAAGTAGTTTTTCTTCAAAGTAGCCTCATCCGATTGCTCATATTTTACAGCCACCAATTCGTTTAAATCTACAAAGAAAGCTCCTGTGGTCTTAGCTGTTTCAGCTGCCCATTTTCCATAAGTATCTCTTGGTATTTTTCCACCTTTCCATACATTGCGTGGCACTGGCGAGAATACAATCGCTTGCGCACCTTTTTCTTTGGTTTCATTGATGTATTTACGCATGTACCAGCCGTAAGTGTGTACGGTTTCATGTTTTTTAGTCATCATGTTATCAATCTCTTCGGTCTCTTCGCCGATTCCCTTGATGCTTCCTCTGGCACGTGTACTATCATTCAATGCTCCGCCGTCGTTATGACCAAACTGTATCATCACATAATCTCCTTTTTTAAGATTAGCCATGATTTTATCCCAACGTCCTTCTGTCAAGAAAGTACGGCTACTTCTGCCACCAATCGCATGGTTTTCGATATGGATTTTAGTGGTGTCAAAATAATCTTGGATTACACTTCCCCAACCCCATTGTCCGTCAGAACCTTTACCCGAGCCATTTCTTACGGTAGAATCACCGATGATATACAACGTAGGTTTTTCTTTTTTAAAGAAGGTAAAAGAAAGAAAAATAATACTTGATAGAATTAGAATGCGTTTCATGTTGTTGTTATTATACTTTGATTATCAAATTTATTTCTATTAGCAGGTGACTTTAGTACTACTGATTACCCAAAAATATATAAGTTATTGATAATCAATATGTATCAACCTCACCCCCAACCCCTCTCCTTCAGAGAGGGGAGCTTTAAGCTTGATAATCTGCTCCCCTTCTCTGAAGGAGAAGGGGCTGGGGGATGAGGTTTGAGAGGCTATTTAAGTCTATTTAAACCAATTTTATCAATAATCACATCTTCATTTCAATTTTTTTAAAAGATGTTGGTAATCAATAGGACTTAAGTCACCCACTAATAGGAAGGATTAATGCTTAATCGCCTATTTCATCTTCAAAACCTCTGAACCAGCTAATAAGAAACAGCCTAGTCCGAAATCTTCAAAATCTGGTTGTTTATCTACGCTCAAAGGCTGTCCGTCTTTAGGTTCTTTTCCTGTGCCCTGTACATAACCCAAAAATCCGTTAGGTTGTACACAGTCTTTCAGCATCGCATTGCTTGCTTTGGCAATGATAGGCAAGTATTGTTTTTTATTCAATAGCCCATGATTTACTCCCCACGCCATGCCATAAGTAAACAAAGCCGTACCTGTTAATTCTTTCCCGCCGAAATCAGTTTCATCCGTTAAGCTCACATTCCAGAAACCATCTGCACGTTGAAGTGGAGGCAACGCTTTCATCATTTCTAAGTAAGTCTTTTGGTATTCTTCACGATGTGGCGCATTTTTAGGCATAATTTCTAATACTCTCACCAAAGCCGCTACTACCCAGCCATCTCCACGCGACCAGTAACAGTTTTTTCCAGCAGGCGTTTTATAAGGAGGGTCAAAATCTTTATCTCTCCACCAAAGTCCCTCGGCAGGGTTGTATAACCCCTTATCTCCGTGAATAGTTTTGGTGTGCATATACATCTCATACATCTTTTCGTAATAACGATCATCTTTGTAGATTTGTCCTAAACGAGCAAACACAGGCATTGCCATTTGCAAAGCATCTACCCACGACCAGTCGTCTTTTTTAGTACTGTTCACCATACTATCGATAGACGCTTTGATATCACGGATTCTTTCAGGCTTTTGGTCAATCAAATACAAATCCAAATACGTTTGTCCGCAGCATTGGTCATCACCATTACGGGTTTTGATACCATTGCGTAAACCCCATTTATGAGCTTCTCCCCATGCTACAGCATAGTCGTAATAACGTTTTTGTTTGTCAACACTGTACAAGGCCATCAATCCTTCGTAATATACCCCACGTGTCCAGATATTACTTGGACGAGTTTTATCAGGACGCACAATTGGAGCAGAAACATCAGCCCATTTTGTCATAAAGTAATCGTTGGCTACTGTTAAAGCCTTTAACATTTCCTGTTTTTTAGGAAGTTTCTGTGCCTGTAGCTGACAAATACTTATCAGTGCAAGAAGACAGAGCGTTGTAATGTTTTTTTTCATGTTCTTTTGTTTGAGTTAGTTGTGAGTTAGTGAATTGTGAGTTAGTGAATTGAGAGTTAGTGATTGAGTGAGTTGTGATTGTTTTAGTGGAGAATGAATTATAGATGTGCTATAACATTCATAATTCACTAACTCACAATTCACTAACTCACAACTCACCCCTTACTTCACTTTTATATTCGCCTTCGTCGGTGTTTTCATGCCTGTTCCTAAGAAGTAGCTTGTATGTGGTGGTTGGTTATAGCCTACATTTTGCCAAGCGATACTTAGTCGGTATTGCGGGTCGTGCATCAACGTCGGTAAACGGTGTTCGGTAGGAATCGTCGTTGAAAAAATACGCAATTCCTTTTTATCGTTGGTTTTAAAAATTACCTCCTCACGCCAGTCGCCAAATAAATCCGCACTTAATGCAGGCGTTGATTTTGTACCATTATTCGAAGAACAGTTTTCCGCAGTAAACAGCCTGCCCACTTTATACTTGTCGATATGGTTTCCATCTAATAACTCGCGTGATAAATCACCATCCCACCAAATCACAAAGTTGGTTGAACTCGGATTATCACCAATTTTATCACCCTTCGCATTAAACAGTCCGCCTGAACCCGACCACCACATTTCTGCCCCTTCGTTACTAGGGTCAATATCTTCAGCTACGCCTCTGCCAGCGTCTTGCCCTTCATTTTTACGCCAGATGATTTCACCCGTTTTAGCATCATACAAAGCAGCACCTGGCCCTTCGGTTTTTTCTTCAATTTCATGCACACCAAATACTTCTAAGCCAGGGCGAGAAGGGTCTAAATCAGTAACATGCAAGGCATCACCATGACGCAAGCCAGTCGAAAACAACCCTTGTCCATTATCATCAACGACCATCGAGCCATATACAATTTCATCTTTGCCGTCAGCATCCACATCCGCTACGGTTAAGTTATGATAACCCTGTCCTGAAAAAGGATTACTGCCATCTTTAGAATCAAACACCCAACGAGAAGTTAGTTTACCACCACGCCAGTCCCAAGCGGCTAAAACGGTTCTTCCATAATATCCACGACACATGATTACGCTCGGTAGTTTTCCATCTAAATAAGCCACACACGCTAAGAAGCGGTCGCTGCGGTTACCTGATTTGTCATTGCCACCGTTTCCACCTTTGCCACCCCATCCGCCAAGGTCACCTCTGGCAGGGATATAATCAGTAGTCGCTAAAGCCGCACCAGTCAAGCCATCAAAAATGGTAAAGAACTCTGGACCATCTAAAATCTTACCATCAGCATTTCTATAGTCAGCCTTCGCATCGCCTATTACTTTGCCTTTGCCGTCGGTTGTACCGTCTGCCGTTTTACAAGCAAATTCAGCCTTACCGTCACCATCAAGGTCATACACCATAAACTGCGTGTAATGTGCTCCATCACGAATGTTTTTACCTAAATTAATTCTCCAGAGTAATGTGCCGTCTAGCTTATACGCTTCAAAAATAGGCTCGTCGGTCACCCCTTTCTGAGAGTTATCTTTAGCGATACCCGCTTGATGTAGGATGATTTCATACACTCCATCGCCATCTAAATCACCCACCGAAGCATCGTTCGGTGTATATCTGTCAGGCGTTTGTAAAGGAATAGAAAGATAGTTTTGTGCAGGTGAATTCGCAGCTAATACAAAAGACTCGCTCGCATTTCCTTCTGTTTTACCAATAATAGTTTTCACGAAATAGGTATTTACTTTAGAAGAATCTACCTTTTCATCTACAAAGTTGGTGCCTTTTGTCAAAGGCTCTTTATTTAGCTTAATGGCTTTGGCATTGCCAGTTGTTTTATAAAGGTTGAATTTGGTATCAGGTGCTTCCGTCCCCAATAAACGCCAGCTTACAAATACTTTCCCAGCGCCTTGGTTGATAGCGATGATACCTCTGTTGAGGTTTTCCATTAAGCGTTGTGCCGACGTTTGGAACGATACTACACAAAGGATAATGATACTTTTTAAGATAGTTGATTTCATTGTTATTTGAATTAGAGCGTATTAATTACCATCAGGTTTTACCACATGAACTAGCGGACTATGTGGCAAGCTAAAGCTAGCTTCGTCGTCTGGACGAGCAGGGTCGAAACTTGGCAAATCACTGATTAATGAAGTAGCAATGCCTAATTTTGCTTGCTTAATGCCTTCAATAATACATTTAGCGATTTCATAAGCACCATAATTGCTAAAGTGAGTATTGTCGTGGATAGCCTTTGTTTGTTCAGGAAAAGTATTGGCTTCGTAATGCACAAAGGCTTTCATTGATTTTTCAGTACCCATCGTTTCAAAAAGCACTTTGCTCATCGCATTCAAATCTATCAATGCTACATTTTCGTCTTTTGCTACCTGACGCATCGCATCGGGAAAGTCGCCTAGTGTGTTGATGATTTTACCATTATCATCGAAATTTCTTCTAGGCATAGAAGTTACCAACACAGGAATACCACCTTTTTCTTTTGTTTTCTGAATGTATGATCTTAGAAATTCCTTGTACGTCGTATTCGCTTCAACGCCAGAGCCTGCCTTTTGATCGTTATGGGCAAATTCTATAAAGAAGTAATCGCCAGCCTTCATCAAGCTCATTACTTTATCCAAACGTTTGGCACCTGCAAAACTTTTGATAGTCTCTCCCGATTCAGCATAATTCGCGAAAACTACCTCTTTCGCTTTAAAAAATCTAGGAATCATTTGTCCCCAAGCCGCATAAGGTTCTTGGATTTGGTCTACCACGGTTGAATTACCCGCTAAAAAAACAGTTATTACTGAGTCATTTGCTTTGGTGATTTCTAAGCCACAAATTTTAGGATTCACGTCAGCGAATTCAAATGTCAACTGATTATCCCAATGCAAGTATTCAAATTCTCTAGGCTTAAGTTTTACACTTTCGGTATCATTGATACGAGGAGTTCTTACATTCACGGTAAATTCTTTGGCTTCCACTTTTCCTTCTGGTGTAATTACTTTCTCCAACATCAACCTGCGGTTTTCAACTTTCACGGTTGTGGTGGAAGTACCTTTTGTATCTCCTAGGTATAGCTTTACATTATAATTCCCTTCTGGAATATCCACCGTAAAATAAAAAGACTGTGTACTGGTACAGAAATCTGAGGTCAACGCATCTTTGCCTTTTCTGGTTTCTGAAACGATGGGTGCATTTGGCAAAAAACCAAATCCCTTTTCTTTGGTATAAATGGATTCAGGTAAGACCTGTGTATATCCTTTAGCAACTTTTCCAGCACCAAAGTCAAATTTGAAGCTAGTTGGTGATTGAGCAAAAGTGTACAAAGAAGAAAATGTGAAAATAATACCCAATAATAATGCCCTAAATTTATTCATCTTGAATGTGATAGCGTTGAATTATGTATAAAGTCCTATTTAAAAAGAAATCGTTGTATTAAAATAAGACTATGTTATCTTTTTTAAATGATAATACAAATTAAGGGTTACAAGGCTCTAAAACTCTCCTGTGGTCTCACGGGGTAGGAATCGTAGGTTTTTTTGGGACAAAAAATAGCTTAATTAGGAAACATTAAATATTTCCATTGATAAAAACTACACAAGATTTTTTGATTTTAGCAAAAACACGGAAGATAACAGGCTGTAAAACTTTATATAAATATAGCGATTTTTCTTTTAAAAACAAAACCTTTCTACCTGATTTTTGCCCTTGATTTTGTCATAGCAATCAAAGGCAAAAAAAAGCATTGTTATTCATCTTAACAACAATACTTTTTTTTATCATTGTTGTTGTTATTGTTTTAATGGTTTATATAGTTTTCTTAAGTTTTAATAGTTTTATTATACTAGCATTGCTTCTACAGTGCTATGGTATTTGCTTCTGCATTGCTTCTACAGTGCTGTGGTATTTGCTTCTGCTTTGCTTCTACAGTGCTGTGGTATTTTTTACCAAAGCAAAAGGTAGGCATTTCACTACAAGACTATCTAGTATTAGTCATTCAAGGAGTGGAAATAGTTGTTTGTGTTTTGTAACGCTTGTAGTATACGTTGACGAGTAATTTTAAAAAATATGAAAGGTTTCACTGATGGCATGACTTCAAGTCATGCCATCAGTAATCAATCTAATTATTAAAATCAACATCAGGACGCGTAATTTTTTGCTCCTTTTTCTTAGCGGCAGTGCTGTTGCCTATTGGCAATTGCAACGTGATTTTATAAAACCTTACCTCTCGTCTATTCATCGACTCTTGGTATGATGTTGGCTGGTCGTAAATCGTAATCGGTTTTCTTGAATTAAAAATATCATTAATCGTAAACAATACGCTAGCCTTGTTGTTCATAAAGCTTTTTCTAAGGGCAAAATCCATCGCTTTTATCCCTTGGCGATAGCCTTGTAATTGTGGGGCTTTGCTGTCATAATTTGAATTCAATTGAGCTGAAATACTGTTGCTTACTTTATAAGTAATGTTCAGTTTGCTATTAAAACGCCACAACTTTTTTTCATAATCTGCCGATTTCAATACCATGTTGAATACATTCAAATTGGCTAAGAAGTTAAGGCGTTTACCTATCGCAAAAGTCAACGTATTGTCAAAACCCGTTTGAATATCAGCCTGTGCATTGATGAAAGTAGTTACATAAACAGATGGGTCTGTTGGCGATGCTTGTACGATTGGTTTAATGGTGTTGTCTTCATAAATATAATAGAAGCTCGATAGCCAGTTTACTTTACCTAATGAAGTATTATAATTCAACTCGGCAGTATTAACAAACTCAGGTTGAATTTGTGGGTTACCAATCGTAATATTCTGTTTATCATTAGCCTGAATTCCGACAAACAATTGTCTGAAATTAGGACGCCCTACCTTTCTACTAAAATTAATACCAACCTCCGAGTCGGCATTCAGTTTTTTACTGATAGATAGCGAAGGGAATAACGCTTTAATTAAATTTGAGCCGTCGCTTGATGGGAATTTATAGCCAAAATTAGATTTAGCATCAAGGTTTGAAATGCCCGTCAGGCTCGACTGCTCAAAGCGTAAACCAGCTTCAAAACTGATATTCCTTTTCCATTTGGTAGCATACATCACATACAGCGCATTGATGGTTTCAGTAATGTTAGCATCCTGTGAAAAATCCTTCTGAAGAATCAAGGTATTACTTGCCTCATCTAATTTTGAAAAAAGATATTGTTGGTCACGTATATAGGTATAGCTTCTTACACCCATTTCAAGCTTAGTGGAATCGTTGATAGGTTTTACATAATCCACCTGTGCAAGTATCTGGCTTCCCACGGTATTTCCTGTAATAATATCCGTTTCTGGAAACCCCGCTTGGGTATTCCCATCGGCATTCAATGCCGTAGTAAACCAATTAGCCGCATTCGATAAATTATTACGAGTAAACGAACTCACGAAACTCAAAGTTCTTCCTTTCTGAGCAAAATTATGCTTCCAGTCGAACTCAACACCAACATTATTAAAAGTGTTGTGTGGCTTCGTAGTTCTGCCACCATAACTTACTAATGCCTTACTAGCATCTAAATTCTGGTACTGTTGGTTGGTTTCTGAATTATATTCACCTGTCACATAACTACCAGCCAACGAAAGCGTATTAGCTTTATTAAGGGTATAATCTGTTGCCAAACGTATATTATGAAAAAGATTGTTCAAAGAAACATCCGTATTTTGATTGTAATAGCTCGCGACAGCCCCCGTATTGGTAAAATTAGTACGATAAGCATAACCATTCAGCGGGTTTTTAGTTGCATTAAAGTTATAGATGGTCGAAAAATTCCATTTTCCTTGATTCACGTTCAGGTTTACCATGCCATCATACCGTGAATTATTGCCAATACCTACACTAGCGGTACCGTTATAGCCAGCCTCACGATTTTTCTTCAAAATCAAGTTGACAATACCCCCCGAAGCCGCTGCTTCATACTTAGCCGAAGGGTTTGAAATTACTTCAACCGATTCAATCTGTCCTGCGGGAATTTGTGCTAAACTCAATTGCGTAGGTTTTCCATTGATGTAAATCGTAGCCCCCATATTCCTTAAATTGGCAGAACCATCTGGATTAATGGTTAACGAAGGCAAATTGCGTAGCAAATTTTCAGCCGTACCACCTACCGTAGTGAGGTTTCGTTCTACATTAAAAACCCTCTTGTCCATCCCCATTGAGGTAGTACTTTTGGTAGCCGTGACTGTAACTTCCTTCAACATTTTAGGTTCTGGCAACAAAGCGATGTCAGCCAAGACAGTCTCTTGATTGGTTAATTCAACAACTTGTTCATAATTTTGATACCCTACAAAAGATACCCTGATTTTAAGTTTTTCAGCAGGCAAGTTTGTGAGTTGAAACATCCCCAATTCGTTGGAATTAACGCCTTTTAGCAAAGAATCTTTTCCAGTTTCAAGCGATTTTAATACAATAACAGCAGCAAAAGGGAGAGGCTCTTTAGTAGTACCATCAATCAATTTACCAGATAGACTGTTACTTGGTTTAGTTTGAGCAAAGACAAAAAAGTTACTCATCACAAGTAACACTACAATTAGTAATTTATTCATACGATTTTAGATAAATGCTGATGTATAATTGGTTGATGAAACAAAGTTACGGAAGGATTCTGTAAGGAATCTGAAGTTGACAATAATCCTTGTACTGGTCTTAGATTTTTCAAAGGCTAAAAAGTTTAAGGGGGGATTAGGTACATAAATATATTATTCCTTTAATTAACAGATTCAATTATTTTACATAAATTCATTGGACTAATAATCCACATAGTCACAAAACATAAACCACATCTTAACAAATATTAATATGGATGAATTCCTAAAGAAGATTAAACTAATTGACACCTTAACAATCGACCTCCCAATCAGTAGAAATGACTTCGTCAACAAAATGGATACTATCGTAGAAGAAGGTAGTACTAGACTGTTTTTAAATCCTTTTGAGGTGTTTTCTTCCAGTAAAAAAGACTTTAAAGGCACAGTAAATTATGAAGGTTTTAAAATTAAAAAACGAAAGAAGCTTTTTGATAGAGGATTTAATGTGGCTATTGCTGAAGGAACATACACTGTACAAAATGAAAAACTTTTAATTGAAACTGAAATAAATGGATTCAATACTTTTGGAATTCCTTTTTACATACTGATAAGTATTGTATATGCTATCTTCCTTGTTTCATTTATTAGTACAATGCCTAGTGAATTCTTAAGTAGTGTATTGCCAATTTTTATAATTCACGGTATCATTATGTTATTAGTGCCCTATTTTATGATGAAGAGAAGTGTTGCACAATTGAAACATGAATTAGAAAGAGAACTTTATTTCCTGACTAAGAAATAACGTCTTCCTAACCCGTGGTCTGTGAATTACTCATGGCATGACTTGGTTAGTTTTATGATAGTTGCCGATTAATTGGAAGTCATGCCATGAGTGTGTCTCATGTCTTTGAATAAAAAGAGAATTGCTTTAAAGAAAAACTACATTTTAATAAATAAATATTTAAACGATGGGCTTAGATTTAATACCAATGGGGAAACCCAAAAAAGGATTTGAGAAAAGATTCAATCAAATCTTTAGAGTAATAGAAGGGAAAGAAACACTTGAGTTGAGTTTTCTTGATAAATTAAAAGGCAAAAAACTTCCATCTAAAGAAGAACTTCTTGAAGAATGGTTTGCTAATCAGATTTCAGTGTATGAAACTCTTAAAGCTCCCCAAGTTGGACGTGACAAAGAAGCAGAGGACTGGATTAAGGTAAAATACCAAGATAGTAATAAAGAACTATCTGAATCTGATTTTATCAAAAAACATAAAGGTTATTATATTCTTGAATTGGCAAAAGAGATTGATGGATTACCTATCTATATTGCTTATGGACAGGAGGAACATGTATTCAGAGGCGAATTTTTGACAACATGTATTGGCTTGATAGATGAAAGTTTAGTACACGAAGCTTGGGAAACCAAACTTGCTGAAGAAGCATTAGATTATGGCAATAGGTTAATGAATACTGCTGATAATATTGCTAAGGAAAATAATCTAGAATATCTTAAAAACCAAAGAGCTCCTTCTGATTCAGAAGAAAATGATATAGCAGGCAAATTACACATTGTTTATTCTTTGGCTAGATGGCTAACATTTTATGGAAAGAATGGTCATGGTTATCAAGCGGACTATTAAAATGTTTATTTTCATATCAATTAAGTAATTACTATTTGTTTAGGTATTATTCTAAGTTTTCTACCTGTACAGTACAAGCTACAAATTCAAGGGAATAATTTGATTTTTGTGAAAAACTAAAAACTATGAAACTAACAATTAGAATTATTTTAGGGGGGCTGCTATGTTCTACCATGTTTGCTTGTAAAGTTAAAGAAAACGAGAGTCTTCCTATTATCGGAACTTGGGAATTGGTTTCGGCAGAGACCATTGAAAAAGATACTTCATTTTCAACCTTTAATCCGAAAGTAAAAATGATTAAGATTATCAACCCAAGTCATTTTGCTTTTTTGAGTCATCCAATCGCTAAACAAGATTCAGCCATTGCTTTTACAGCAGGTGGAGGTGAATATACATTAGTAGACAGTGTTTACACTGAAAACTTGGAGTATTTTATCGACAAAAATTGGGAGAATAATAAATTCATTTTTGTGGTGAAAATCCAGAACGATACTTTAATCCAGAAAGGCGTAGAGAAACTAGAAAAATTAGGCATAGACCGCGTAATTGTGGAGAAATATATAAGAGTAAAAAGTAAGTAATGAAATCAAAAGACGAATTAACCAATAATAAAGATTTCCTTCTTGCCAAAGCATTAGTGTATAATCAATGTGGGTTCAATTGTACAGAACCTATTCCAGCAACTGAAAGTGCTGAATATGGTGCTTGTGATTTTAGGCTTGATAGTCTAACTATCAAATATCGTATTGCTAAAATTACACCGACAAAAACAGGACAATTTGTTACTTTATGGAAAAGAAATAACGAAGGAATAATTGAACCTTATGATATAAATGATGAGATAGATTTAGTCGTAATTAGCACCAGAAGCGACAATCATTTTGGACAATTTGTCTTTCCTAAAGCTGTTTTACTCCAAAAAGGAATTTTGACTGATAATCATAAAGAGGGAAAGAGAGCTATTAGAGTATATCCTCCTTGGGATATTGCCAATAGCAAACAAGCTTTGAAGACCCAACAATGGCAATTAGCGTATTTCTTAGAAATTCCAGATAATGGATTGGTAGATTTAGCTTTGGCAAAAAGATTGTTTAGGAATTCCTAACTTATCACTAGCGAGGGACTTAAGTCCCTCGCTAGTGATAAGTTATTGATTTTGAAGCACTTATTGACTTGTGGCTAAAACTTATAACCGTGGTCTGTGTGCCACAGACCACGGTTTAAGGGGCAGGGGGTGAGGTTATTTTATTAACAATCTATCCCCTCAAATCCAACACCACTACTTCCCAAAGCTCAGGATAGGTAGTATCAAAATATTCATGAATAATTTCAAAGCCTACTCTTTTATGGGCTGCTAAAGAACGAGTATTACGTTTGGCAATTTCAGTCACGCAAAGCTCAAATTTATCTGATAATTCAGTTTTATGTTTGGCGTATAGTCCATCAAAAAGTCCTTGCCCACGATAGCCCTCTGCCACACAAATTTGCCCCATGGCATAATAGCGGTAATCTTTCACCAACTTGCCTTTATACTCCAGTTCATCGAGCATCGTAAACATTGCTGTCAATACTGGAATATCATTTCTAAAACTTTCGGGCATTACTAATGCATAGCCCACCACTTGGTCACCATCCTTGGCAATGATTTGCGGATAGGCCTCATTCATGCGAGAAAGCAATTTGAAGTTATGAACAACCGTTACAAAACCTTGGTCGTTGGCTACATTCTCTGAAATATTTCGGGTTAAGTTTTTCTGTTGTAAATCCAATAACTGCCAGATTTCTTCGTCTTTAGTGATAGTGGTGAAAATTACGCTCATTGTTTTGAAAGGAAAATATTAGTTTAATCGTCTTGTCATTAATGCTTTGATTACTTCATAAAATTGTCGGGGAGCTAATACTCTCCAATTTACTACATCTAGCGTTCCGCCAAAATTAAGGTAATAGTCTAGTCGAAATTTTGTCCACTCCTGTTGAATAAAGTCTCTGAAATTACAAGCTGCTATCCATCCGTCTTCTACTTCCTCAAACCATTCGGCATAATAATCGTCCTCGTGGCTTCCGTGGAAATTCAGTACGTTTTCGCCCACCAAGATAAATTGATTGATACCTTGATTGATGAGGTGGTCTATCACATTTCGTTTAAACCACATAATATCATTGTGGAGGGTATCATTCCATTCACCAAACATTTCGATGATGACAAAACGAAGGTCGTAATCACAAAATAATATCTTACAATATAGTGTTTCCGATTCAAATTCATCCCAAAAAGGATGAATAAAGTAACCATAAATATCATGTTCATAATAGGACGTATTATAAAGCCGCTCATAAAAAGGTGAACGTGGATCTTTGGAAGCTACATAAAGGTTTTCCCAATTATAAAATGGTTCTATGTCTTGCATTTTTTTAATTGTGAGTTAGTGATTGTTTTTAGTTAGTGATTGAGTGAGTTGTGAGTTAGTGATTGTTTTTAGTTAGTGATTGAGTGAGTTGTGAATTAGTGATTGTTTTTAGTTAGTGATTGAGTGAATTGTGAGTTAGTGATTTACTTTTTTTCTCTAATTCCCAACATCCTAGTGTCTAATATCTAGTGTCTAATATCTAGTGTCTAATATCCTTTAGTCTTCTAGTCATAAAGTCCTTTAGTCCTTAGGCCCCTCAGTAGCTTTTCGTCATATCATCAGGGATAGCGATGATAAAATCTGCTGAGTTTTTTGCCTTCTCTGAAGGATGTTCAATATCACTTTCTTCAATCGTGTTAATCGTCACTATTTTCAACGCTGGATTCTTTCTTTTCAAATGCCAAACTATCCCCTCAAAATTATTAGAATGATAACTTCCATTATAATGTAAAAAACACTGTTCTTGTTGCCAATTCTTCAAAATAAAGTTTGCCATTGTGGCATCCTTAATAATTTGAGCTTTAGTAATATTTTCTGCTGAAATATTGGTACCACCACTGCCGTGCATACCGCCCATTTTCATCATTTCGGCATAGGCAGGCAAGGTTAAATCTACTTCAATGGGTAGCGGAGCAATATTCTTTTTGGCATCGTCTGATAGTTGATTGAGGGCTTCTAATCCACCTTTTGAAACCATACTGGCATATCTGCGAGGAATATTAGAGGCTACAAAATTCAACTTATTTTTCAGGGCAAAATCTAGTAAAGGTTTATAATCAGTTTGATAATTTTGCCATACTTTTGCTTCGGTTTCCAATTGTTTGGCAGTGATAAAACCTTTGAGGTATTCTGTCAATACCGTTTGGTTATCTGCCTCAAACATTTCGGCACCAAGTACCAATTTTTCTTTTTTGAGCGCAAATAAATCTTTAGTAACCTGTAATTCAAGCCAATGATTTAAAGAATTATCATGTAATTCACCAAAGAAAACAATGTCGGCTGTTGCCAATTCTTTCATCATCTTTTGGTAGGAAGTCTCTTTTAATTGCTTGCTATAAAGCATATAGGCAGGTTTATCTGCTGATAACGAACAAGTAAATAGGAGGAAGGCAATTGCACACAAATATGTTTTCATAAAGGTATTTATTGAATGGATGTCGATGACGAATAGTTTCAAAATGTATTCGTTAAAATTAAGAAAATCAATTGGGATACTAATAGCTTTGTAATACTGAAAACGATAAAAACCAATTTATATTCCAGATTAACTATGAAAAACACACGGAGAGATTTCCTAAAAACCTTTGCGGCTACGTCGCTTACTGTTCCTATGCTTGCTTCTTTAAAGGCTGAGGCAGCCTTTCCTGAGAAAAAACTAGGAGTAGCCTTGGTTGGTTTGGGCTATTATGCTACCTATCAATTGGCCCCAGCACTCGAAAAAACGACTAATTGCCGACTAGTTGGTATCGTGACAGGTACGCCTGAAAAGGCAGAAACTTGGAAGAAAAAGTATAATATTCCAGACAAAAATATCTACAATTATCAAAATTTTGACCAAATTGCTAATAATCCTGACATTGATGTGGTGTATGTAGTATTACCCAATTCAATGCACCACGAGTTTACGCTTCGTGCCGCCAAAGCTGGCAAGCACGTAATTTGTGAGAAACCAATGGCAGTTTCGGTAAAGGAGGCTGAAGAGATGATTGCCGCTTGCAAGGCTGCCAATGTTCAGTTGGCTATTGGCTACCGTTTGCACTACGAGCCATTTACCAACGAGGTAATGCGTTTGGCAAAAGATAAGGATTTTGGCAAGGTTACTTTTGTAGAAGCAAGTTTTGGTTTTCCGTTACGTGATTTAAAAGCATGGCGATTGAACCCTAAACTGTCGGGCGGAGGACCAATGATGGATGTGGGTATTTATGCCTTAAATGCGGCTAGGTATGCCACTGGTGAAGAACCGATTTCGGTAACGGCACAAACCGTAAAAACACGACCAGACATATATTTGCCGGGTATTGAAGAAACGCTTTTCTGGCAAATGAAATTCCCGAGCGGAGCGGTTTCAAATCATACTACTACTTATAACAGCGGTTTGCAACGTTTGTATGTAGGCTATGAAAATGGAAATTTAGAGATGTCGCCAGCTTACGATTATGGGCCATTAAAAGGAAAAACATCAAAAGGCGAAATGAAATTGCCAATTGTATATCACCAAGTACTGGAAATGGAGGGTATTTGCGATGCTATCATCAATAACAAACCCAATATCACCCCTGGTGAAGAAGGGCTAAGAGATATGAAACTGATTGAAGCAATTTTTAAAGCAGCTAAGACTGGTAAGGAAGTAAAGGTGTAATTTTTTAGCTGTAAGCTATAAGCCGTGAGCTATGAGATTTTATGTGTGTTTGCCTAAAATAGGTTGACATAAATTTCAACTTATTTATAAGCAAATAGAAATTAAATTCAACTATTATATTTTTGACTATGTTAATGTAGAGGTTTGATAAGTTAAAGAAATCTCATAGCTCACTGCTCATAGCTCAAAGCTTAAAAAAAACAATGACCCCCAACGAAACACTAATTCAGACATTTTATGAAGCTTTTAAGGTAAAAGACTTCAAGACAATGGGTGATTGTTATCATCCAGAAGCTACCTTTAAAGACGAAGCCTTTGACTTGAAAGGCAAAGAAATTCCTGCTATGTGGCGAATGCTTTGCGGAGTAGGGGCAAGTACTATTGTAGAATATTCTGATGTAAAAGCAGATGACAATACAGGGCAGGCACACTGGGAGGCTTGGTACACATTCTCGCAATCGGGCAATAAAGTACACAATATCATAGAGGCTAGTTTTACTTTTAAAGATGGTAAGATTCTCACGCATCGTGATAAATTTAGTTTTTATCGCTGGTCGTCACAGTCATTAGGAATGATAGGTAAACTATTAGGCTGGACTCCCTTCTTGAAAAAACAAGTAAGAGAGCGAGCGATGGGAAACCTTCGTAAATTTATCGCCAAACATCCCGAATATCAATAGCATGGAAGCAGTAGTATCCACCCTTCAAGCCAGAATTATAGCTGTAGAAAACTATATTTCACAATGCTCAGAAGCTGAATTAGTAGCTAAGGAAAGTCCAGAAAAGTGGTCTAAGAAAGAAGTATTGGGACATCTGATAGATTCTGCCCAAAGTAATATTCGCAGAATGGTAGTGGGGCAATACCAAGAAAATGCACACATCATTTATCGACAAAACGAATGGGTGAAAGCCGCTGATTATCAACATTATGATAGCAAAGATTTACTTCAATTGTGGGTATTGTTAAACAAGCATTTTTGTAGGGTGTTGCTTAATTTACCCAAAGAGAACTATGGCACTATCACAAATTGGGGAAATGCAACGACCCCTATGTTAGGACAAGAATTGGTAACCCTTGAATTTGTGGCAAATGATTATGTTCGCCACCTCGACCATCATTTGAAACAGTTAGGACTTTTGAGTGATGAGTTTTGAGTGTTGAATGTGGAGTGAATTTAGAAAGCTGAATAAAGCGAATCCCGAAGGGATGTGAGGATTATAGACAAGGAAATAGTAAATAAGATAAAACTCCGAAGGGGTGATACAGGAATTCTTTACAACCTTTATTTCACCCTTTCAGTGTTTTGTAAACAACAATGCAATCATTGCTATAATCCTGACATCCCTTCGGGATTTACATTTCCCTTTTATGCTTTATTATTAATTCCTCTTGTTCTTTAGCCTCCGCCAATTTCCACCAAGGTAGATAGGGGTAAGCATGGTGTTCGTGATGATAACCAAAAAAATAGCAAGAAATAAACGCCGCAACATGGTTTAGTTTTTGGCTACGCGCTTTGTGGAGGTCGTGGGCTTCGTGTTCGCCACGGTGAGGGAGGTATGTACCAAAATAAAAAAGCTGTAGGGTACTCAGAATAGCAGGAATTTCCCAAAATAGAATGAGATTTTCCATCGGATACACCAGCTTCAATAAATTATAAGTAATAGCCATTAACAAAATCTGCCAGAAGGTTACATACTCTAAGGCAAACTTCAAATACCATCTGAAAAATCCTCCTGCATAATAATCTGGATCTTCGTCGGTCACTACGTTTTTGTGGTGCAGATGATGCTTCCTTGATAATTTATAATAATTATTAAAGGCAAAAAGCGTAGCACAGACAAAGCCAATGGCATTATTCAATCGTTTGTTATCGGGTGTCACTACGCCATGAATTGCATCGTGAGCAGTAATAAAAATGCCTGTGTACAACTGCATTTGTATTAATACAAAAACATACACCAAAGGATTAGCGAAATCGATTGGATAATTCAATAAATATAGTAGCGACAAAGCCCAAAGCGAAATAATGCTAATGGCAAAAAATAGTCCTTTATGTTTCATGGAAAAGATGTACCTGAGCAAGTAATTACAGTTTAATACTTTAAAAACTCATTTATCCGTAACTTTGTTATGAAGATAACAACAAATCATTGCTTCACTTTTTGTATTAGGAATGGCAAAATTAGAAAAAGAACTACAACAGGCAATTGTTTCGATGCCTCAGAAAGATAAAGATAAATTATTATTGAGGCTTATTGGCAAAGATGAGATATTGATTGAGCAATTAACCTTTACCTTGGTAGAAGAAGGACTGACGATTGAGTCGAGGCGAGAAGATATCAAAATCATCATTGATACTTTATACGATACGCCTGTTTTCTCATCGGGTTATTTGATGATGGATATGCGCAATACCAACGCTCAGATTACTCGTCATGTAAGAGTCACGAAAGATAAATATGGGGAAGTAGAATTGACGCTGAAGCTCTTGAAAGATTGTTTTGAGAAACAACTAAAATGGATAGAAAAGTACAATTCAAAGTCTGATACGCTAGCCCTTTATATCGTAAAACGAGTTGATTTTTTATTAAAAAAGGTCGTAAAACTTCACCCAGATATTCAGTTTGACTTTCATGCTGATACTAACACTTTGTTAGAATATGTTTACAAGTATGGCACAGCGCATTATGCTAGAGAAATGGGCTTGCCAAAAATATTTGAAATCGCTGAGTAATATCCACATACCATGAATCAACCAGAACACTTAGCGACATTTATCCAGACTATTCACGAAAGTCTGCTTGATAATTCTTTCGTTAAAATATCATTAGGCAATTATAAAGGGGCTGAAGAACAACTCAAGAATATTTATATCAAAAGAGTTTTAATAAAAAAAGAAGAGAAACTTAGTTTTACATATCGCTATAAAACCCGTGATATTGTAAAAAACTTTGGTGTGGCAGAAGGCATCGGTTTAATAGAAAAAGCTTTACAAGAAGGCTTTAATATTGCTACGCTTTTTAGCACACAGTTTGATTTGATTATAGAGAAAATCAATCAGAAAACAGTACTTCGAAAAAATGCTTCTACCAATCCTAATGCTACTTCTTTAGAACACGACAAGGCTAAAAATCGCTTAATAAAACCGCAAGAAAAGCCTTATTTGCATGAATTGAAGATTACTGATGAAGCAGGGAATGTCTATAAAAATGCACAAGATAAATATCGACAGATAAATCATTATGTAGAAATTCTAAGCTCGTTAATCAAAGATATTCCTACGCAAAACCTTTTGAAAGTAGCCGATATGGGTTCGGGGAAGGGATATTTAACCTTTGCTTTGTACGACTACCTGACGAATGTGTTGAAGCTAGAAGCGGAGGTAACAGGCGTAGAGTTTAGACCCGATATGGTGCAATTGTGTAATCGTATTGCCCAAAATACGGGTTTTGAGAAGCTTAATTTTGTAGAAGGCACCATTGAAGACTATAATAGCATTGGCACGAATATTTTAATTGCTCTTCATGCGTGCGATACTGCTACTGACGATGCTATTTATAAAGGAATCACGGCTGAAGCTGATTTGATTGTGGTAGCACCATGTTGTCATAAACAGATTAGAAGAGAAATCGAAAAACATAAAGCCAGTAATGAACTAGACTTCCTGACAAAATATGGTATCTTTCTGGAACGTCAGGCAGAGATGGTGACGGATGGTATCAGAGCAATGATTTTGGAATATTTTGGGTATAAGACCAAGGTATTTCAGTTTATTTCGGATGCCCATACGCCTAAAAATGTATTAGTAGTAGGTATCAGGAACCCGAAAGCGCAACAAAAGAATCCAGAGATTTTAGAAAAACTAAAAGCCACCAAAGCATATTTTGGTATTGAATACCATCATTTGGAGAAACTGTTTCAATTGTGAGTTTTTGGTTAGTAATTTGTGAGTTAGCGAGTTGCGAATTGTGAGTTAGTGAATTATCAGTTAGTGAATTTTTAATTGATAATTAATTAACTTTTCTACGTTGATAAGTAATACCAACAATTTACAATTCCTCTTAACTCACAACCCACTAATTAAAAACTCACTAACTCACAACCCACTAACTCACAACTAGTAACCATACCCATGAAAAAAAACACTGAGATAGACAAGCTTTTAGCTGAAGAAAGTCAACATATTGAAAAGCTTCACCAAATTGTTGAAGATACGATTAAATCAGAACGCCTTATTGTGGAGGATAAATTGAATCCACCTACTGAAAAGGTTACCAGAGGACAAGCTATTTCTGATAAAGTAGCCAAATTTGGAGGGAGCTGGAAGTTTATTATCATATTTGTTACCATCCTGACGGTATGGATAGCTTTTAATAGCTTGATAATTGCAAGATTCCGATTTGACCCTTATCCTTTTATTCTGATGAATTTGGTTTTATCATGTATAGCGGCGTTGCAAGCCCCTATCATTATGATGAGCCAAAACCGACAAGAAGAAAAAGACAGGATAGAAAGCGAAAACGATTATTTGGTTAACTTGAAAGCAGAAACCCAAATCAGGAGTTTACAACAAAAGATGGATTTATTGTTAGAAGAACAAATCAAAACACTTTTTGAAACACAAGCCAAACAATTTGCTTTGCTAAACGAGATTAATCAGAAGTTGGATAAAAGCACTAATAAACAATAAGCGTGAATGAAAGAAGAATTCTATGAGCAAACTTTTGAGAAAATAGATTTTTCAAAACAAGCAATTACCCATAAAGAATACGATAGCTGCACCTTTAAAAACTGTGATTTTTCTAATGCTAATCTTTCCAATAACGATTTTATAGATTGTACTTTTGAAAGTTGCAACCTTAGTAGTGCTAACATCAATAATACCAGTTTAAAAACCGTAAAGTTTATTGATTGTAAAATAATAGGGGTAGATTTCAGCATTAGTAAAGAGTTTTTGTTTGCGGTATATTTCAACAATTGCTCGTTAAATTATACCTACTTTTTCAAAAAGAAACTTCAGAAAACGAAATTTGATAATTGCCAAATTCAAGAAGCAAATTTTACAGAGGCAGATTTGACGGGAGCTTCCTTCAATCATTGCGACTTGTTGAATACTGTTTTTGAACAAACTAATTTGTCAAAAGCAGACTTTAGGAGTGCAGAACATTTTGCGATTAATCCTGAGAAGAATACCCTCAAAAAAGCCAAATTCTCTTATGATGGTCTGAAAGGATTGTTGTATCAGTATGATATTGTGATAGAGTAAGTTGATTGTTCAAAAATGGTTAATTATCTTTGAAATAGTATCTAAAAAGACAGACAATTAAGTAATCAATACAATTGTAGAAACGTTTATGTTTATCGTAAATAACGGATAATTAGGAATACTACCGCGACTGCGGACGATTCGCCAATCACTATTAATAATCTTCCTCTATGTTCATCTTAACTTCAACCAACACAATTGCCAATCATTTTATCGCTGAATTGCGTGATGTAACCGTTCAACAAGATGCGATGCGTTTCAGAAGAAATATGGAGCGATTAGGAGAGGTATTGGCGTATGAGATTTCTAAAACGCTTGGTTATGAAAAGGCTTTTATTCAAAGTCCGTTAGCCATTGCTAAAACAGAACTTTTGAGTCAACAACCTGTTTTGGTAGCTATCTTACGGGCTAGTTTGCCTTTTCATCAAGGGTTTATTAATGTATTCGATAAGGCACAAAATGCCTTTATTGGGGCATATCGTGGTAAGCATCGGGCAGACGAAACTTTTGATATTCAAATGGATTATTTGGCAAGTCCAGACCTAACGGGCAAAACCATTATTTTAATAGACCCCATGTTGGCAACTGGGAAATCGTTGTTAAAGTCGTATGAAGCACTATTAGCCTACGGCAAACCAGCCAAAGTAATTATTGCTGCTGCCATAACTGCCCCCGAAGGATTGGCTTATTTGCAACGAAATATGCCCGAAGCCGAGTTTTTTGTTGGAACAGTTGACGACCATCTGAATGAAAAATATTATATCGTTCCGGGCTTAGGCGATGCTGGCGATTTAGCTTTTGGCTTGAAACTATAGTTTTTCTCGTAACAAACTAATGCCTACTTCACAAGAAAGGCATTTTTTGATAGTACAAAACTGATTAAACCATTCGATACCCGCTTGGGAATCAAAAGCTGTTTTCATTGGCAAATCCAACGTTTGCCAATGTTTGGTAATTTTATTGTTTTCAGCAGGCAATTCTTCTAAAAATCGGATAGCCTTTTCAAGGTATCTTTCATCATCTTTTTGTTTGCTATAAGCCACTAGCAACGGTACAACGGTATTGATGACGATATTCTCTACCGAAGTTTCACCAATAATCGCCACTTTTCCCGTTGCTTTCTTCCCAAAAACATAGTGTTCTTGCCAATAGCCCGATTGTACTATCTTAAAGGTCTTGGAAACATTTTCGATGTTGTCGAGGTGCAGGATTACCGAAAACAAATTAATATTTTCTTGAATGAGCTTAGCAAATTGTGCTAGCCTTACTGTCGGGAAATTAGCGGGTCTTAGCCGTAAATATTTCCATTCGTGCGTCCCAAGTATATTGTCTTGCAGTTGGTATTTCGTTGAAAGAAATTGAAACTCCTTCGCTAGTTTTGTTTGATATTCGTCCTCAAAACTATTGGCTGATAGAAAACCAGCTACCCCAAAAAGCAATGCTTCAAGCTGAAAAAGGTTATCACGATGCTTGGCGAGTATTTTTAAGGGCAAAGCTTTTGCCAAGCGAAAAAAGGGTTCAGCATTCAGTTTAAACCCAAAGTTTTTGGCCAATGTTTGATAAGCCGTTTCTTCCCAATCTTGTTTGTTTTCAGCTAAATACTGATGCACAAACAGGGCTTTATTTTCTAATCTTTGCATCAATACCTTATCAAGCATAGCGTATTTTTTCAAGGCAGATACTTTTTGGAACTGCGAATAACAGGCCATTGGCTGTTTGCTTTCAAGCAAAGCCTGATATTTTTGTGCCAAAGAATAATCCGTCTTATCAGAAAGAATCAGTGTTGTAATTTTGGTTTGGTCGCTTCTCACGATAGGTTGGTCATCTTGCCAAACCACATGAAGAATTACATTTTGATATGCCACATCAGCATCATGGGCATGGATATTCCAATCAGAAGATTTTACATGGATTTCAACAGTACCAGCCCATTCTACCTCGTCAATTAATAATCGGGCATCTTGAAAATCTGCCCCAGCATCGGTATTTGGTTGTCCAATTCTTAAAACTTGAATTGTTTCATTGTCAGTAGTTTGTAGGCAAGATTTGTCAAAATATTGAAATTGCCATAGAAAGTGTAGAAAGGCTTCGTTCATGGTATTAAAGTATTAAGTGTATGAACAAAAATAATGACTTTAATGGATTTGTGGATAATAGTGGGGGATATTTTTTAATTGATTAAGAATCGTGTTATCGTTAGAAGTGTTATTTTTGATGCAATAAAAGAAGAATATGAAAACAGAAAATAATATTTTAACCCTTGATGAATTTAAGGATAAGTATTACGGCAAACGTGGCTCAGCACGGCGTGAGAAATTAGAAAAAGGGTATAAAAATTTTAAAGAATTGTTGAACTTGGTTTAGGCGGATATTTAGATGTTTCAATAAAACTTTGAGTAGCATTTACCTTGTTAATAAATACTACTCATCAAACACACTTACCAAACATAAGTAGCCACCATGCCTGCTTCTAAAGTCTGCACTGCTTTTTTGCCTTGGTATGAAATATTGAATTTCTGAGGCTTTATGCTTTCATTTTGTACAATCAATACCTTTTTGCCTGTTGGCGTTTTGAATGCTACATTTGTCAACGTCATCGTATTGTTAGAGGCTATTCTTACAGAATTTGGTCGGACAAATTTTGAGGCATGGGCAATGATATAATAAGCAGGATTACGGATAATATTATTTTTATCAATCGTAATCGCTCCTAAACATTCCGTACAGCCACCTTCAGTATGTGGGTTTTGTTTAGGGTCGGCGGCTAAGTTCCATTCCAACACCGTTTTACACCAATTTCGTGGGCCACCGATAATCAAACTTTTGATATGCCAGCCTAAATCGCCTGGGAAATTCCCTGGGCTACCAATCCATTGTTCCGTAAAATATAGGTTTTTATCAGGATGCGCATTGTGAACATCCGTCAAAGCGTGGATACTTCCGCCATATAAATGGAATGCCGAGCCATCAATGTATTTTTTAGCTTCGGGGTCGTCTAAAACACTGATAGGATAATCTGGACGGTCGGCATTATGGTCATAAATAATAATTTTCGTATCTATTTTCGCTGTTTTGAAAGTTGGGCCAAGGTGTTTTTTTACAAACAATGCTTGTTCTTCTGGCAACATCAACAAACTTGGATTATTACCAGGGTGTAATGGCTCATTCTGAACAGTAATGGCATCTATCCTGATACCTTCCTTTTTCATTTCTTGCACATATTTAGCCAGATATTTAGCATAAGTAGTATAGTATTCAGGCTTTAAACTTCCTCCTTTTGAATTGCCATTGGTTTTCATCCACGTTGGGGGCGACCATGGTGAAGCAAGAATTTTAATGTCAGGATTGATGGCCAAAATCTGTTTTAATACAGGGATAAGATATTGTTGGTCGGGAGCAAGGCTGAATTTAGCTAGTTCAGTATCTGTTTGTCCGTTAGGCAAATCATCATAAGAAAAAACATGGTCGTCTAAGTCCGAAGCACCCACACTGATTCTCAGGTAACTGACGCCAATATTGTTGTTATTGGTAGCAAAAAGCTCTTTTAATAAAGTACTTCTTTCATTAGCCCCCATTTGATTGATTAACATCGCACTGCCGCCCGTAAGGGTAAACCCAAAACCATCCATTTTCTGAAAGGTTTTACTTTCGTCTACGATGATATTCGGCAACGTATTGGTGGTAACTTCAAAATTAAAAGTCTTTGCTTGCTTCTGGAATAAGATAGATTTATCAGGACTTGTCAACCAAATTTCTGCATTTTTAGATTGAGCCTTTATATCAAAATGGTTAATGAAGCATAAGCCAATGATGAAGATGATAATGTAAATATTTTTCATGTTAAAAAGATTATTTTGCACAGAGATTGTAACGGAGTGCAAAATAATCTTTTTTGTTGAGGAAGTATTATCCTGCCTTATTTGTTTTATGTTACTAATGACTAGAGATTGATTTTTGGAAGGCTACTAAAGCCCAGCTTTTATTTGTTCCATTAAAAAAGTATGATATTTTTCTAGTTTCTTCTGTAACTGTGTTAACTGATTTTTAGAACCCAAATAGACGATATTTCGCTGATGAATGCTTTCAGGAACGATATCTAAAAGACTTTGCATACCATCAGACGACAATCCGCCTGCTTGCTCAATGACAAAAGCCAGCGGATAGCATTCATACAACAATCTTAGTTTACCCTCTTTTGCTTTTCGGGTTGGTGGATACATATAAATACCACCTTTGAGGAGGTTTCGATGAAAATCGCCGACTAAAGAACCAATATAACGAGCCATACAACCCGAATGCTTGCGCATATCTTGAATAAAGTCTTTGACAGGATTAGTAAATTCTTCAAAGTAAGCCTCGTTTACCGAATAAATTTTACCATCCTCAGGCATTTTTATATCAGCGTGCGACAGAAAGTATTCTCCTAACGAATTTTCATAAGTAAAAGCATTAACACCTTTGCCAGTGGTATAAACCATGATGGTCGACGAGCCATACAGAATATATCCTGCCGCCACTTGTTTGCGTCCGCCTTGTAAAAAATCATCTTCAATCGCAGGTGTACCTATATCGCTCACGCGCCTATAAATCGAGAAAATGGTTCCGATAGAAACATTTACATCAATATTGGAGGAGCCGTCTAGCGGGTCCATCGCTACTACATACTTAGCATTATAATTCCCTGTTTGAATAATCTCATCATCTTCCTCAGAAAGAATCCCCACTACTTCACCACCATTAACTAATGCCCGAATAAATCGGATATTAGCAATCATATCCAGTTTTTGTTGCGCTTCCCCTTGAATGTTTGAACTTCCTAAAGCGCCCGTAATATCAATCAAGCCTGCTCGATTGATTTCACGATTAATGATTTTGGAAGCAAGGGCAATGTCTCTTAACAATTGTGAAAGCTCGCCTTTTGCATAAGGGAAAGCTTCCTGTTGACGATTAATAAATCTATCAAGCGTTGTGCCAACAGGTAAAGCTAGTGTCAGATTATTAGTCATAGTATAAAGGGGTTTATTAGCTGTGAGATATGAGTTTTGAGCCGTGAGCTTTGAGCTATCAGCTTTTGGTCATCGGATTTTTTTAGCTTTGAGCTGTCAGCCGTGAGTTATGAGCTTTGGGATTTCAGCTTTTAAATATTAAGTATAATATATGCACGTATTGAATATACAAGTACTGAATTTGGTTTTTTTATGCAAATCGGTGCTAAATCTCAAATCTCACTGCTCATAGCTCAAAGCTAAAAAATCCGACGACCGAAAGCTGACAGTTCAAGGCTCATAGCTACAAAGCAATTCTCATATAATTCTCCTCAAAAGCCTTCGCTAAACTTTTAGCTTTTTGGTCATAAGCGTCTTTGTCTTCCCACGTATTTTTAGGGTTAAGCAACTCTGTAGGCACATTCGGGCATTCTTTGGGCATTTCTAAACCAAATATATCATGTTTATTGAAATTTGTATGCTCGAAATTACCTTTTAATGCTGCATGAATCATCGCACGGGTATAAGTCAATTTTATCCTTGACCCTACACCATAACCACCACCCGACCAGCCAGTATTGACGAGCCAAACTTGGACGTTACCAGTCTTAATTTTCTCTCCCAGTAAATGGGCATATTTAAGCGGATAGAGCGGTAAAAAAGCAGCCCCAAAACAAGCAGAGAAAGTGGCTTGTGGTTCTTTAATACCCATTTCCGTACCCGCCAATTTAGAAGTATACCCTGCCACAAAGTAGTACATGGCTTGCTCTGTACTCAATTTTGAAATGGGCGGTAATACCCCAAAAGCATCTGCGGTAAGAAAGAAAATATTCTTCGGAGCACTTCCTACCGAAGGCATCGCTACATTCGGAATAAAATTAATCGGATACGCCGTTCTAGTATTTTCTGTGACACTTTGATTGCTATAATCCACCGTTTTTGTACCTGTAATGAAACGCGTATTTTCTAAAATAGCACCATAGCGAATAGCCCTAAAAATCTCTGGTTCTTGTTCTTCGCTCAGGTTAATTACTTTAGCATAACAGCCACCTTCAAAATTAAAAACTTGCTTGTCGTCCCAGCCATGCTCGTCGTCGCCAATCAGGTTTCTGTGAGGGTCGGCCGACAAAGTAGTTTTTCCTGTACCAGACAAACCAAAGAATAAAGCCGTGTCGCCATCCTCACCAATATTGGCAGAGCAGTGCATCGAAAGCACCTTTTTCTCCTCAGGAAGAATAAAATTCAGTACCGTAAAAATTCCCTTTTTCATTTCCCCTGCATAAGCTGTTCCGCCAATCAGGATGATTTTTCGGGTAAAATCAATGATGGTAAAATTACTTTGTCGAGTACCATCTATCACTGGATTTGCTTCAAACTCAGGAACGTTCAGAATTATCCATTCAGGCTCAAATGTTTCTATTTCACTTATCGTGGGTCTGAGGAACAAATGATGGCAAAACAGATTGTGCCAAGCCAATGTGTTGATAATTACAACATTGATACGATGTTCGGAACTAGCACAAGCATAACTATAACGAGCATATAGCTTTTTATTAGCTACAAATGTTAACATTTTTTGATAAAGTGCCTCAAATTTATCAGGGTCAAAGGCTTGGTTAATTTCGCCCCAATTTACAGTATCCGCTGTCTTGTCGTCATAGACAGTAAACTTGTCTTTTGGCGAACGCCCAGTAAACGTACCAGTGTCGCACATAAATGCTCCTTTGTCGGTAAGCGTTCCTTCTCCGTTTTTCAAAGCCTCTTCAATCAAGGTTGAAACACTGAGATTCAAGTGAATATCAGCATGAAGGCTTAGGGTGGGGTGGTTCACTTTTGGTTTAGCGATAGGGCTAAAGTTAGAAGTAAGCGTATCATTTTTCATGTTTGTAATTGTTAATTTGATCAAAAAGAAACTGAAAATATTCAAGCCTTCGAAAGCCTTACAAAAGTATATTAGCGTAAAATTAAAAACAAGCGAAATTTCGCTAAAATAAATATAAATTTATTTTTATCGTAAATTTTATATTTAATATATGTATAGTATAAAATATTTTATGGTTTTGGAAATAAATAAGAGAAAGGAATGAAATAGTAGTAGGTAGAAATAAAGCGAAAATTCGCTATTTTAGTTTTCTTGTGGGAAATGTTCTAGTAAATAGTATTAGCTTTGTGGAAATTTTATAACAATGAGTGTGAACAGCGATAAAGTAAAAATAATATTCGGACTAAAAATCAGACAGTTGCGTCTGGATAAAAAACTCTCGTTAAGCGAAGTAGCCGAAAAATCCAAACTTTCGATTTCATACTTAAATGAAATTGAAAAAGGGAAGAAATATCCTAAAACTGAAAAAATAATGGCTTTGTCTGAAGCCTTAGAAATAGATTACGATTCGCTTGTTTCCTTAAAGCTAAGTAAGCAATTAGAACCCATTGCCGAGCTATTAAATTCTAATATTCTGACGGAGTTGCCCTTAGAGATTTTTGGTGTTGAACCATCTGACTTTATTGAGTTGATGTCGGAAGCTCCTGCTAAAATCAGTGCTTTTATCAGTACGATTGTAGAAATTGGGCGGAATTATGATATGAGTGTCGAGCAGTTTTACTTTTCAGTCTTGCGGTCATATCAAGAAATGTATGACAACTATTTTGAAGATTTAGAACAATCAGCCCAACAGTTTAGGAAACTCTTTGAAATATCTGCTACTACCTCGCCCAATGAAAAACTCTTAGCCGAAATCCTTCAAAATTTCTATGGCTATCATATCGAAGAGTTTTCAAAAGAACAATATCCTGAATTAATCACGATTCGGTCAGTATTCAATCCAGCTACTTCAAAATTACTCATCAACAAAGATTTGAGTACCGAACAAAAAACCTTTACGTATGGGCGAGAAATAGGCTATCAGTTTTTACAATTGAAAAAAAGGTCGAATGTTTCCTCTGTTATTGAAGTAGATTCTTTTGAAGAAGTACTTAATAATTTTAGAGCATCTTATTTCGCTGGAGCGATTTTGATTAACAAAGATATTCTGATTGATAGGCTGACGTACTTTTTTGCTTCGCCAAAATGGGACGAAAATATGTTGTTGAGCATCATGCGATTGTTTAATGTAACGCCTGAGATATTTATGCACAGGTTATCTAACTTGATGACGAGCCACTTCAAGATTAACAATCTTTTCTTCCTTCGTTTCAATAATCAAATAGATGATGATTTGTTCTATTTAACCAAAGAAATGCACCTTGCTAAACTCCATACCCCACATGGCACGGCACTACCCGAACATTATTGCAGGAGATGGATGGCGTTAACGATTTTAAAGGATTTAGAGAAAATACAAAAGGCAGAAGGCTATGATGCTGAAAAGGTATTATGCAAAGCCCAAGTCTCGGAATACATGGATACTGGCAATCACTATTTAGTCATCTGTTTGGCAAAGCCTTCGCCGCCAAATTTAAGGATGAATAGTAGCGTTACTTTAGGTTTTGCCATTGACGATACCCTAAAAGGGATGGCTCAATTTTTACAAGATTCAGCCCTAAAACATCGAAAAGTAAATGAAACTTGTGAAAGATGCGGAGCAGTAGATTGTGCTGAAAGAATGAAGCCTCCGTACGTTTTGCAAAAAAGACAAGCCAGAGAAAAAATAAAAGAATCAATCGCAAAATTGAGTTAAGCATAAGCATTTATAGATTGATTTCTTTGAAATGTACAAGGGTTATTATGGTTTGTTGTACAAAACGAATAAAATTCTGATATTTTAATTATTTCAAAATTTTATTTTGAAATAAAATGATTTTAAAACCATTTTCACGTGTAAAAATAAGTTTATCCTAAGTATTGTATTGTTGCTTAATTGATATATATTTGCTAAATATACTATATCGTATTATTTCTATGAAAAATCCAAATTGTCCCCGCTGCGACTCCCAAAATGTTACTAAAAGTGGCGTAATCAAAGAAAAACAACGTTTTAAATGTAAAGACTGTAATTATAACTTTACAGTAGAGAAGCTAGGGAAGGGAATCTCAGCCTATTATGTTATCAAGGCTTTACAATTGTATATAGAAGGAGTAAGCTACCGTGAAATAGAAAGACTACTAGGCGTTTCACACGTGTCGGTGATGAATTGGGTGAAAAAATATCAAATCAAAATACCTAAAAACTCTGATTATTACCCTACTTATAAGATAATGAATCATAAAGAGTTAGCTGCTTTTTATGCGGATAGAGAAAATCTGAGAGATTCTGGGATGATTGTCACTGAATTAGGAGATAAATTTATGTTGATTAAATGGGAGCGTCTGAAACATTAAAATTTCAATACGCTGTCAACACAAAAAATACATATTTGAAGAAGGACTAGGATATTTTTCTAGTCCTTCTTTTTGTTAAACTATACTTAAATAGCGTTACTATACCAAAACTGTTGAAGAGATAGTTTTTTTTTTGACCTTTGGCAGTTCGTGTTCAATAAAAACACGCTAAAGTACAAAAGTTTATAGGGCTGAAAAATGATAAAAATTAGTATTGTACTATTTGTTTTCATTCGCTAGATTCTTGGATATATATGAAATAACTGTTATCAATAAACTTATAAATAAATCACTAATGCTATTAATCACTATACAATATTCACTCTAAAAATAAAACCCCTTATCTAATTAACATTATGAAAGTAGAACACACAGTAAAGAAAACTTCGACTAAACAACTCGCTGCAATTATTGGCGCGTCGTCGGTAGGAACACTTATTGAATGGTACGATTTTTATATATTTGGTAGTTTAGCAACAATCATTTCAACCCAGTTTTTTCCAAAAGATAATCCTACAGCAGCCTTCCTTTCTACGTTAGCTACCTTTGCCGCTGGCTTCGTTGTTCGTCCGTTCGGGGCATTATTCTTTGGTCGTTTGGGTGATTTGATTGGTCGAAAATATACTTTTATGGTCACGTTGGTGTTGATGGGCGGAGCTACTTTTGCCATCGGCTTAGTACCCAAATATGAAACGATAGGCTTTTTTGCACCATTGATTGTTTTGATACTTAGACTTTTACAAGGCTTAGCCTTGGGCGGTGAATATGGCGGCGCAGCCACGTATGTAGCCGAACATTCCCCTGCTAATGAACGTGGTTTTTGGACGTCTTGGATTCAGATTACAGCTACCGCTGGCTTGTTTATTTCCTTAGGCGTTATATTATTGACTAAAAACATGATGTCTAAAGAATCATGGGAAGATTGGGGCTGGCGTATACCTTTTATGGTTTCTATCATCATGGTTTATGTATCGGTGTTGATTCGTAAAAATATGTCGGAATCACCTCTTTTTGCCAAAGCTAAGGCGGAAGGAAAAACGTCAACCAACCCACTGAAAGAATCTTTTGGTAATAAATTAAACTTCAAATTTGTATTATTAGCCTTATTTGGAGCTACAATGGGACAAGGCGTAGTGTGGTACACAGGTCAGTTTTATGCACAAACATTCTTGTTGAAAATCATGAATGTAGATTTTGACCAAGCCAATACACTATTAATCATTGCCTTAATGATGGGTACACCGCTATTTGTATTTTTTGGATGGTTATCAGATAAAGTGGGTCGTAAGCCTATCATGTTAGCAGGGATGTTGTTCGCAATTCTTGCCTATCGACCTATTTATGAGAAAATGTACCAGACTACTAATTTGAATCATAAAGATGAGATTAGTAATGAAACGAAAATAGAAACAAAGCATATTTTAGTAGCCAATTCAACGACAGATTCGTTGATTACTACAACTACTAGCAAGGTTTATACAGATGGTACAACTTATAAAGAAGTAAAGAAACAGACTTTGATAGCTGGAAAATCAGAAGCTGAACAGCCTAAACCTGAAATTAGTAAAACTGTTAAAATCAACGATAGTGACCATTGGACACTTGTTTGGCTAGTATTTGTTCAATTAGTATTTGTCACAATGGCTTATGGCCCGATTGCTGCATTCTTGGTAGAGATGTTCCCTGTCAAAATCCGTTATACTTCTATGTCTCTGCCTTATCACATAGGCAATGGCGTATTCGGTGGATTAATGCCAGCCATTGCTACTTATTTGGTTACTAAAGCAAAAGATACCAACGAAATAGCTGAAAAAACTGGGCAGGCCGTTATTAATACTCAGCCTTATTTAGAAGGATTGAACTACCCAATATTGATAGCGACAGTATGTTTTGTGATTGGCTTGTTGTATATCAAGGAGGATAAAAGTATCAGAGATTAATAGCTCAATACTAAACGATTTCAACGCTATTAAACATTTATGTTAAAACACATTATCATTAAAAAGAGATGAACAGCATCAAGAAAATATTAGGTATCGTTTGGATACTTTTAGGATTGGCAACTGCCTATTTCGGGATTTTTGAATTGGGCATTCCCAAATTTGCTTCGGGAAATCAGGAAGATTTAGTATTTGGTATTATTATTATGTTGGTACTGACACCAATTATTACTGGGGGATTATTGATTTTTGGAAAGTATGCTCTTTCGGGAGAATATGATACTGAGGATTAATTGGAAGACTTTTTAAAGAGAATCTTTATCTTATTTAAATAACAGTTTTTTTAGAATAGGTATTTTTAATAAACTTAAGTCATACGGAATTTTCCTAATGTAGTGCGTTTTGGGGACAATTTGAGAAGCTTTCTACTTATTATTGTCAAGTCCTTACTTTTCTTTCCTTGATACAAGAAAAGTAACAAAAGGAAATCAAGAATTCCTAAACTCGCTCCGCTCAAACAGTAGGAATTCGTTGCCCATCAATCATAAAAAAGCGGTCGGAAAACTAATTTCGACCGCTTTTTTATGATTTTAAAATTCCGGATGACTCATGTTTTATGATTGATAGTTCCGTTAGGAACAGAATATCGGTAGAAATATCATATTAATATCCCAACCCAGCCCCATCGGGGCGAAATATTTCACCCCGATGGGGCTAGGAGAAAAATGTTGTTTAAACACTACCGATATATCGCCTCTATGAGGCTTATTAAACCTCTCTATTTTAATTGAAAATCAAAATGACTCATATTTTTTTTGTTTAGATATTTCTATTAAAGTGATTGTGTATAGTATTTTACCAATTATAGTTATGTCTTTCTGAGAAGAGTTAAATTTTTACCTTAAATTGTGATAAAATTAAGGTCTGGTGTCAAAGGTCTTATCGTTTATCATGAAAGAGAAATTAAAGAATCAAAAACTTTTGGTTTTAGGAGTTGTGTTTACAATTCTCTTTAATTTCCCTATTCTTTCGATTGTCAATCACGACACAAAGATTAATGGTATTCCTACACTCTACTTCTATTTCTTTTCTATTTGGGTATTATTCATCATCATCATTTATTGGAGCGTCCGCAACAAAGAGCAAGAAATTAATAAAGATGAATAGTGCTATTTTGATATTAACTTCTCTGCTCTATCTGGTTTTCCTTTTCGGAGTAGCTTATTGGGCTGAACAGCGTTCTGCTAAAGGCAAAAGTATTGTTAACAATCCCTATATTTATGCCTTATCTCTAGCAGTTTATTGTACGGCATGGACATTCTATGGCTCAGTAGGTAGGGCCGTAACCAATGGCATTGAGTTTGTAACTGTGTTTATCGGGCCGTCTTTAATGATGCCCCTTTGGTGGATAGTCCTTCGTAAAATTATCAGAATTTGTAAAGTTCAACGGATTACTTCTATCGCCGATTTCATTTCTTCTCGTTATGGCAAAAATGCCACCTTGGGAGTCATCGTAACCATTATCTGTATTTTAGGTATTTTGCCCTACATTGCTATTCAGCTAAAAGCCATCTCAAATAGCTTCCTGATTGTAGCCGAAGCCTCAGGCGAAATTAGTAATCAAGGCTTTTTTACGGGTGATTTAGCCTTTTATATTACTATCGTACTATCCGTTTTTACCATTATTTTTGGTACACGCACCATCGACTCTACCGAGCGTCACGAAGGCATGGTAACTGCTATTGCGGTAGAGTCTATCATCAAGTTAGTTGCTTTTTTGGTGGTGGGGATATTTGTTAGCTATGTTATTTTTGATGGTTTAGGAGATATTTTTCAAAAAGCATCAAAAGTCCCTGCCTTACACAAGGTTTTTGTCATAGATGCTCAACAGGATACTTCTGGTTGGTTTTGGCATTTATTGTTATCTATGATGGCCATTATGTTTTTACCACGCCAGTTTCAAGTAGCCGTCGTAGAAAACGTGGATGAAAAACACCTTAATAAAGCTCTTTGGCTTTTTCCTTTGTATTTATTGTTAATCAATATTTTTGTGATACCCATAGCCATGGGTGGGGCATTGCTATTTCCCAATCATCTAGTGAATTCTGATGGCTACGTGTTAGCGATTCCGCTGAAATTCAACCAAGATTTTATTACCCTCCTTACCTACATAGGTGGGTTTTCGGCAGCCACTAGTATGATTATTGTGGAAACCATCGCCCTGAGCGTGATGATTTCCAACAATATCGTCATGCCAGTGATACTCAAGAAAACGACTTTGCAAGATAGGTTTGCAGGGAATTTAAGTGCTTTAGTAAAATACATCCGTCGTGCCTCTATTATCTTGATATTGTTGCTTGCGTATTTATATTATAAAACTATTGCCGAACATTACTCGTTGGTTTCCAACGGAATGGTGTCTTTTGCGGCGGTATCCCAATTTGGGCCTGCCATTATTGGCGGAATTTTTTGGAAAAATGCTACTAAAAAAGGAGCTTTAATAGGGCTATTAGTAGGTACATTTTTTTGGTTTTATACCTTGGTCGTTCCGTCGATGGTGAGGGCGGGTTTCTTGCCAGAATCAATAGTCGAAACGGGATTGATGGGCTTTTCGGCCTTGAAACCGTATTCATTGTTTGGTTTAGAAGGCATGGATAGCATCTCGCATGGTTTGTTTTGGAGTTTACTCTTGAATATTTTCTGTTATATTTATTTCTCCATCAATAGTCATGTCAGTTCGATAGAGCATAATCAGGCCTTAATTTTTGTAGATATTTTTGAATATTCAGAACAAGTAGAAAACCCAACGATTTGGCGAGGGACGGCTCATTTATCAGACATTCAATCGTTATTAAGTAACTTTCTGGGCGAAAAAAGAGCAGAGAAAATATTAAATCTCTATGCCCAAAAACATAAGATAAGGTTGATTAATGCGAAGGTTGACCCACAAATTGTGACTTATGTTGAAAAACTGTTAGCAGGTATTGTAGGAACAGCTTCGGCCAGAATGATGATTTCGTCGGTATCAAAAGAAGAAAGTATCTCAACTGAAGAAGTAATTAGAATCCTGAAATCCTCACAAAGTTTATTGTCTGCCAACAAAGAACTAAAAAGAAAATCTGTCGCGTTAGAAAGAGCCACCACCGAACTAAAAGAGGCCAACGAGATACTGCAAAAGACGGATAAGCTCAAAGACGATTTTCTGTCTACCGTTGCCCATGAAATCAGAACACCACTTACTTCCATCAGGGCATTATCAGAAATTGTTTATGATAACCCTGATATGGACTTGGAGGAACGGGAACATTTTTTAAGCACCGTTGTAAAGGAATCCGACAGACTCAGCAGGTTAATCAACCAAGTGCTGGATTTAGAAAAATACGAATCGGGCAAGCAAAAGCTGATTTTAGAAGATGTTGATATTCAAGAGATTGTAAAAGATTCTATCGATGCCCTATATCAACAAGCTAAGGAAAAGGAAATAAAGGTAGCTTTTATTCCCGACCGTTTTGCACCGAGGTTCAAGGCTGATAGAGACAAGCTGATTCAGGTAGTGGTAAATCTATTATCGAATGCTATTAAATATTGCGAACCCCACACAGGAGAAATTATATTAGCAACCCATTACTCAGACAACAATATTTATATCAGTGTGCAAGATAATGGCGCTGGAATAGATAAGCATTCTCAACGATTGATTTTTGATAAATTTTTTCAAGCAGAAGATCAAACCATTAAAAAACCAATCGGGAGTGGCTTAGGGTTGGCTATTACCAAAAAGATTGTAGAGTTACATAACGGAGAAATTTGGGTAGAAAGTGAAGTCGGAAAGGGTGCGAAATTCACTTTTATGATTTCGGTTGTTTAGCTTACCCATCAATAATAATCACATATACTATTGAAATAAAGATATGAAAAAGATAATAAAAGTATTAATCGTTGATGATGAACCTAGCATTTTGATGTCTTTAGAATTTTTAATGAAGAAAGAAGGCTACAGTGTTTTTATCGCACGTGATGGCTCTGAAGCCTTAGAAATTATTGAAAAAGAAGTACCTTCTATTATTCTATTAGATATTATGATGCCCCGTGTGGATGGCTATGAAGTATGTAGAATTATCAAAGAAAGCATTCGGTTTCAGCATATCAAAATTGTGTTTTTAAGTGCCAAAAACAAAGAAGCAGATATTGAAAAAGGGTATTTGACAGGCGCGGATTTGTATGTATCAAAGCCGTTTTCAACAAGAACATTAGTGGCAAAAATCAATACTTTGGCATTAGGGATTGTTTCAAATTAGAAGGCACGAGTGTGCATAGGCTTACAAGATTTTGTATTTTACCTTATAGATATGCCATTGACAGCTTTTTAAGCAAAATAAGATACTTTTATGGTAAAAGTTCAAAATATCAATCAAAAAACTATACTTTGTTTAGTAAGAATAGCTATATTATTTTAGCGTAAAACCTAAAAAAGTGTATTTGAATAAAAAAAATGTCTTGTACTTTTACGGTACAAAATATTAAATTCTGAAGCGAGTCAATATCATACAATTTATATATCCAAATTAATGATGAATTTACAAATTAGCTCTTTTGAAGATTACGAATCAGCATATAATCAGTCAGTAACAGACCCTGAAGGTTTTTGGGCAGAGGTAGCTCAAAATTTTCAATGGCGTAAGCCTTGGAAAAAAACATTGGAATGGGATTTTACAACAGCTACTACAAAATGGTTTGCTGGTGGTAAAATGAATATTACTGAGAATGCACTTGATCGTCATTTGGCAACCCGTGGAGACCAAGCGGCCATCATTTGGGAATCTAATGACCCTAATGAGGAATCAGTGACGCTTACTTACAAAATGCTTCATCAAAGAGTTTGTCAGTTTGCCAATGTATTGAAGAAACACGGGGCTAAAAAAGGAGATAGAATTTGTATATACATGCCAATGATTCCAGAATTGGCTATTGCAGTATTAGCTTGTGCCAGAATTGGAGCAATCCATTCGGTAGTTTTCGGAGGTTTTTCGGCACAGTCAATCGCCGACCGTATCAACGATGCACAATGTAATATTGTCATTACTTCAGACGGTTCGTTCAGAGGAAATAAAGAGATTGGCTTGAAATCAACAGTAGATGATGCTTTAATTCAATGTCCATCAGTACAAAAAGTAATCGTTTCTACCCGTACCCGCACACCAGTTTCGATGTTGAAAGGACGTGATGTGTGGTGGGAAAATGAAGTCAAAACGGTATCGTCTGATTGTCCAGCAGAAGAAATGGATGCAGAGGATATGTTGTTTATCCTTTATACTTCAGGCTCAACAGGCAAGCCTAAGGGCGTAGTACATACTTGTGGAGGTTATATGGTATATGCTACCTATACGTTTGCCAATGTTTTTCAATATCAGCAAGGGCAGGTTCATTTTTGTACGGCAGATATTGGTTGGATTACGGGACATTCTTACATCGTTTATGGGCCATTGTGTCATGGCGCAACCTCTTTGATGTTTGAAGGTGTACCCACTTATCCAGATGCGGGTCGTTTTTGGGATGTGATTGATAAGCACAAAGTTAATATTTTATATACTGCACCAACAGCCATTCGTTCATTGATGGGCTTTGGGTTAGACTATGTCAACGGAAAAGATTTAAGTTCGTTGAAAGTATTAGGTTCAGTAGGAGAACCAATCAACGAAGAAGCTTGGAATTGGTACAACGAAAATATCGGTAAAGGCAAATGCCCGATTGTAGATACTTGGTGGCAAACCGAAACAGGCGGTATTTTGATTTCACCGATTGCGGGCGTTACCAAAACAAAACCAGCCTATGCTACGCTGCCTTTGCCGGGTGTACAACCAATTTTGGTGGATGAAAAAGGAGAGGAGATAACAGGCAACGGCGTTTCTGGTAATTTATGTATCAAGTTCCCGTGGCCAGGGATTATCCGTACTACCTATGGCGATCATGATCGTTGTATCCAAACGTATTTTTCTACTTATAAAAATCTTTATTTTACAGGCGATGGCTGTATGCGTGATGAAGACGGATATTACAGAATTACAGGACGTGTAGATGATGTAATCAATGTATCGGGTCATAGAATTGGTACGGCAGAGGTAGAAAATGCGATTAATATGCACTTGGGTGTGGTAGAGTCTGCGGTAGTAGGGTATCCACACGATATTAAAGGACAAGGTATTTACGCGTATGTCATTTGCGAAAAAGTGCAAGGTGATGATTCTGACTTAACCCGTAGAGATATTTTAGCGACTGTAACCCGTTTAATTGGGCCTATCGCCAAGCCAGATAAAATCCAGTTTGTAAGTGGCTTGCCTAAAACACGCTCTGGAAAAATCATGAGAAGGATTCTAAGAAAAGTAGCCGAAGGAGAAACCAATAATTTAGGTGATACTTCTACTTTGTTAGACCCAGCAGTAGTGGAAGAAATAAAAGCGGGAGCTTTGTAGTAGAATAAGATTAAAAAGAAATTTTGGAGAGGTTTCGTTATCAACGAAACCTCTTTTTTTAATAAATATACTTCTTAGATTTTTTGTTAAAGTTTGTTAAACTAGCCAAATTTTGAAAATTTAATGTGAAAACTTCATAAAAGATAGGTGATAGGTAGGCAGGGTAGGAGAATTATTGCCTGAAAATTTGAAAAGTGCTGATAATCAGCTAATTTACAAACGGAATAGGAGTAGTGGTTGAAGTGAAAATAGTTGAGAAATTAAGATATTACCCTGATTTTATAGATTTAGCCTTGATACTTGTTAAGGATTGTCATGGTCTATACATCCGAATTTTGGATAAAAAAGTGTAAATTGCAGCCTTGATTTAACAAATGGTATTTAAAGAAATAGTATTTGGTGAATTTTTTTTGCAATTTTTTAAGGTTTAAGTTAACGGTAGCGTATCTGAATATTAAATGATTGTTTCACGAAACCCTTATTGTAAAACGATTTGATATAATCTTTTTCAATATCAATTGTACTACATCGCTAGGCTTTTGCGGTAGGTTTCTAAATATGTTATTATGATTTTAAAAACAGTTTTCCTGCTTTTTACAGCCACAATTACTAGTTTATCAACTCCTTCCAAACCTAAGAAGACTTTACATGGAAAGATTTCGTATTATGCTAGTAAGTTCGAAGGGCGAAAAACTTCAAGCGGTCAACGCTACAAAGCCACTCGCAGAACCGCTGCTCATAAATACCTTCCATTTGGTACTTTATTAGAAGTAACCAATCCTTCAAATGGTTTGGTGACGGTAGTGAAAGTAAACGACAGAGGGCCACATAGTAGAGGAAGAGTTTTGGATGTTTCTTATGCAGCGGCTAAAGATTTAGGGTTGATAGGTATAGGAACAGCCTCAGTTAAGATTAAAGTACTTTCTTTTGGCGATGGTGTTGTGAGTTTGAATGAAGAGGAAGATGAAACACCAATGGGTGTAGATAGTACTCAACAAACATCAATGGTTGATGTGTTATTAAGCAGAAAACCAATGTATATGATGGTTGTAAGAGATTCAGAAGGAAGGTTTAGGTTGGATTCAACTGCTACCAGACCAATGAGTTTACCAGTAAAAGAATAAAAAAAATGCTTCGCCGAACAGCGAAGCATTTTTTTTGATTAAAACTAATCACTTAAATTATTTTCCTCCGAATCCGAAAGTTAAACCTGCATTTACCATGAAGAATTTAGAAGAAGTACTAAAGTCTGCATTAGTAGGTGAGCCATTATCATTTCCGTTTTTGTTATCGAAGATAAAGTTATAAGTACCTTCTGCAAAAATACCTAGATTCCCGATTGGAATAGCGATACCAAATTTTGGAGCTGCTCCGAATTTTGAAGAACTACTTTCAGAACTTACACCTAATACATTTCCTTTTACTTTTGACGTAAAAACCCCTGCTTCAGCACCAATATATGGACGAACAATACCTTTTGTTAAATAGTATTCAAGCATCCCAGTAACAGGAATTATGGTATTAGTGAACTCGTAACCAGTGCCTTTAAATTCTTCTTGGATAGATTTTACACCCACACCAACCGCAAATTGTTCAGTTACAAATACTTTTGCTTGTAAACCACCACCATAAAGACCCTTAGCATCTTTAGCATCAGGTGCGAAATATGAACCATGAATACCTAATGAGAATTGAGCAGCAGCTTTCTGAGTTGTAGCAACTAAAGCAGTAGCTAAGATGGCGAATGTTAAAAATAGCTTTTTCATGTTTTAATAATTTTAATGAAGAGATAGAAATATTATTCTTCTGTTTGATGTAGAGATATAGAAAAAACCTATTCCATCTTGATAATTCCTTTAATGTGTGGCATTTTTTACACGATTGCATAACTATACGTCTATTAAGGAATAGATGGGCAAAAAAGAAATGGGGAAAATCATGTTGATTTTCCCCATTTAGCTATCAAAATACTTTACTTACTTACTTACTTACTTTGTTCCGATGTATCTTTCAAAGAATTCATAAATTCTAAGCATTCTATCAATTTTCTGGCGAACATTTCCCGACCTCGAAAGCTCGTGTGTACCTCCTGGCATTCGTACATATTCCACTTCTTTACCCATAATCTTTAATGATTTATACATCATTTCAGATTGTATGACGCCAGTTCTTAAATCATTTTCACCATGCTTGATTAAAAACGGCGTTTTGATTTTATCAACATACGTATACGGAGATTCTCTTGCTAAGATAGGCTTAATGTTTTCTTCCCAAGGATAACCCCCGAAATAATTAGGCGTTAGTCGCCAAGCGTTACCTTCACCCATAAAGGTTGATAATTCATAAACACCTCTTTGTGCAAAGGCCGCCTTGAAACGGTGGTCGTGCGAAATAATCCATGCAGTTAAATAGCCAGCATACGAACCACCCGTGATTACCTGTTTGGAAGTATCAGCCCAACTCTCTTTAGCAGCATCACTTGCGGCAGCTAATACATCTTCCGTAGGCCCTTTACCCCAATCCTGATAATTTGAAAACTGAAAATCTTTACCATATCCCCCAGAACCTCGTGGATTCGCATAGACAAGTCCATATCCTTGTGCACAAAAATATTGGAATTCATGCCACATCGACGCTTCTCCCGGTCCCCACATCGCCGTTGGGCCTCCATGCATATTTAACAATAAAGGATATTTTTTGCCAGCTTCATAGTTACTAGGCTTCATAATCCAGTATTCTACCGACTGTCCTTTAGAGTTTTTGTAAACTCTTTTCTCAGGAAAACTCAAGGCTTTATTTTGTAACCATTCATCATTATGCGCACTTAATTTGATGGCGTTTTTCATCAGAATGTCAGCCGTGTATATCTCAGAAGGGTTTTTTACTTCTGTTTTTGCAAAAACGATACGTTCTTTAGAAATGTCAAAACTGCTAACGCCTGAATCAAAATCGCTTAATCTTTCTATTTTCTTGCTTTGCACATCTAACCTGTAGATAGGAGTACCCCCGTTTGAGCTTGCTGTGAAATACACATATTTACTGTCGTCAGTCCATTCAAAATTATTGGCAGCCCTATCAAATACTACATTGGTTTTATTAGTCCCATCGGCATTGGCTAAAATAATTTGATTAAACCCTAACCAATCTGTTTTAGACATCGTAGCAATCAACAATTTTCCATCTGGCGATGGCGTAGCACCACTATACGAAATACCTTTTTCAGCAATAAGCTGTTTTAGACCCGAACCATCGGCATTTAATAAAACGATAGCTGAATTAAGCTCACGGTCGGGGTGTTGTAAGCTATCTCTACCGCTCGAAGCATATACTTTTTTACTATCAGCCGACCACGTTCCACCACTATACGACCAGAAGCCTTTTGTAATCTGTACAGGTTTTGCTCCTTCTTTCGCATCAATCACAAACAATAAGCTAAAACGAATTTCAGGTTCAGTGGTAGATTCTCCTTGAAAATTCAGACGGTTAATTACTTTCGCTTTCTTGTCTTCCACATCTTTTTCAAGATAAGCCCTGATTTCTTCGATGGTTCCATTTGGATTCGCTTTAATCTTTTTATCAGCTTTCAAGAAATCGTTGTTTTTAAAACCAGCTTTTTCAATTGACCATGAAGGCAGTTTTTTAGTGGGGTTCAACAAGGAATCTTTCAGAATATCAGAGAAAGTAACGCTTATTGAAAAGAGAATCTTAGAGCCGTCTGGCGACCATTGGGGATTATTAGCACCGTATTTGAAGTCTGTTAATTGATAAGCCTCTCCGCCATCCAAGGGCATAATAAATATTTGTGATTTTCCTTTAACGTTTCGAGCAAAAGCAATCTGTTTGCTATCTGCCGACCATGTTGCACCGCCGACGCTTTCAGTACCACGTGTTAACTGTTTAACCGTTTGAAAATCAGTAAGCCATAAATGCGAGCGATAATCAAAGTCTAGTTTATCTGTTTCGTTGCCTTCGTTGGTTCTTAGCACGTAAATGGCTCTTTTGCCATCGGGTGAGATAGATACATTGCCTGCTTGTTTGATTTTGGTCATGTCAGTAACCAAAATTTTCTCCTTACCTTTCTGTGCAAAGGATAGATGAGATAATACTAAAACTAAAAATAGAAGCGTTTTTTTCATGATTGATGAAGGATTTTAGATTTTAACAAATCTAATAAAAAAAGGCTGTATTCCCTCAAACAAGTAGTCACTCATGGCATGACTTCTAATTAATTGGTAATTATGATAAAACTAGTAAAGTCATACCATGAGTAATGTTTCTTTTGAGCGAGACGCTCTTTTCATTTTCGGTCTTAGGAAATCCTAAGACTAGTTAAAGTCACTCTTGGCATGTGTATGTTCTGAGAATTAATCACTAGTCTTTTGAGAGAGATGCTCGTTCCATTTGATGTCTTGTGAAATACTAAGATTAGTTATAACCTTGATTTAATTGGGGCAATTAATTTTATATTTAATTACTTCAATAAATATATCCACCTTTGTACTAACTAATAAAGCTCTATTTTCAAGATATGTGGAAAATATTCCAATAAGTAAAGGAGTATAATAGCCTAAAGAGTTGATTTTTAATAGCCAAAAACCACTTCCACTTAAACCATGTGGTTTGGTGCCAACTTTCTTTTTACCAGTTCCTATATCGAATAAATTATTTTTTGAGTATTTAGCAACGAAATGAAAATCTTTATGAAAACCTAATTTGGATAGATTATTTAAAGAAGGTTTTGTCTTAAAGATAAATGGTTTTGCTATCAAAGTTTTATATTGATTGTTGATTTTTATTGAGTCATTAGGATATCCAGCAACCATAATGTTGTCATTTTTAGAAATTGAGTAATTAGTTAAAATATTTGATACATCTAAAAAATCGTAACCACACTTGGTTAATCCATCAATACTTTGTTTACATAATTTTACAATTGTAACATCAATAGGATCCTTATTTCTTCCCCCATTACTTGGAGCTTCATTATAAAAATATTGTCCCCCAATAGTCATAATCTCACCGTTGCCTAACATTATAAATGTTTTAGCTAAATACTCATCTGCTAAAACATGAGCATTAGAAAAGATGTAATAATTTTCATTCTGTTTTATTAAAATACCACAGCCATTAGGAATAGGTAGTTCTGTAGTATTATCTTTAAAACGATAAAACAAGCAGGTTGATTTTAAAATTTGTTTTGAAGCTGCAACTATTAATTGTTCTTGTTTAATCCTATATTCCATACTCCTTATTTTTAATAATCTGAATTATAATAGTCATAAGTAGGCAATATCTTGTTTCATGAAGAAATTATTGTTTTAAGAAACAAAAAATATTTTAAATGATACCCAATAAGTTATGTTAAATACTTAGATCTGTATTAGTTACTTTTTATCGCAAAATAATATATGTGTTTTCAAGTATTATTCCAAACATCAAAATTGAGATATTCCTAAAAACTAATTTAAAGATAAGTTTTAGTAAAAATTTAAATTTCTTTAGAAAACTACATCGTCTACAAAAGAAAACAATCAGTATATCAGATAAATCATGTAAAGTAGAAAAAAACTCACAAACCATAAAAACCAAAAAAGGTGTCTCACTTATCGCAAAACACCTCTTTCAATATATCTGTCAAGAAAAAACTATTTTCTATCAGCAAGATCAACATAAGCACGTTCAGTAGCTCCTACATATACTTGACGTGGGCGACCGATAGGCTCTTTGTTAGCTTTCATTTCTTTCCACTGTGCAATCCAACCTGGAAGACGACCAATCGCAAACATTACTGTAAACATATCGGTTGGGATACCTAATGCACGGTAGATAATACCTGAGTAAAAATCTACGTTTGGATATAGCTTACGTGCTACGAAGTATTCGTCACTCAAAGCTGCAGCTTCTAATTCTGAAGCAATTTTCAATACTGGATCATTGATACCTAAAGCTGCTAACACATCATCTGCTGCTTTTTTGATGATTCTAGCACGAGGGTCAAAGTTTTTATAAACACGGTGACCAAAGCCCATCAAACGGAAACCAGAGTTTTTATCTTTCGCCATAGCAATGTACTTAGAAGTATCACCACCATCTGCTTTGATAGCTTCTAGCATTTCAATTACTTCTTGGTTTGCTCCACCATGTAATGGACCAGAAAGTGCATTGATACCTGCCGAAATTGAAGCATATAAACTAGCATGAGAAGAACCTACTAAACGAACTGTAGAAGTAGAACAGTTTTGTTCGTGGTCAGCATGAAGAATCAATAATTTATTTAAAGCTGCCGAAACCACAGGATTAACGTGGTAAGGAGCAACTGGTAAAGCAAACATCATGTTCAAGAAATTTGAACAATAATCCAACGAGTTGTTTGGATAATTTACTGGGTGACCTTGAGACTTTTTGTAAGACCAAGTAGCCATTGAAGGCATTTTAGCCATTAAACGAATAATGTTTAATTCATCAGCCCCCGCTTTGTCGCCTGTGTAGAAAGCAGACATTGCACAAACCATTGCAGAAAGTACGCCCATAGGGTGTGCATTTACAGGGAAACCTTCAAAAATTTTACGCATATCCTCGTTAACGATGGTGTGCATTTTGATTTCGTTTTCGAAGGCGGCATATTGCTCTGTAGTGGGTAGTTCACCGTAGATTAACAAATAAGCAACTTCCAAGAAAGTAGCTTTTTCTGCTAATTCTTCGATAGAATAACCTCTATAACGAAGAATCCCTAGTTCACCGTCCAAAAACGTAATAGCACTTTTTGTTGCTCCAGTGTTTTTGTAACCAGAATCAATGGTGATATGACCTGTTTCATCACGGAGTTTGGCAATATCAATTGCTTTTTCATCTTCACTTCCTGTTATTACAGGAAATTGATACTTTTTGTCACCTAACGAGAGTTCTGCAAATTCTGACATAACCTATAATTTATTGGGCTTTATCTTGAAAAAATATGTTTTTATTTTGTTGATACGAAATTAAATGAAAAATCCTCTTTCTAATGGATAAGTCGGTTTTTCTTTGCAAAATTTAGATAGTTGTTGAAAAAATTCTATTTTTCAATAAGAACCTTATATTCTGCAATAATCTCGTCGCAAGTTAATCACGAAAATTTAAACCTTTGTTACCTTTGTAAATAAAATACCTTAATAATTAAACAGACAATTTAAAACACGCTAAATGTTAACTAATTATAAAAATACATCGACAGAAAGATTTTTGAGATACGTACAAATTGATACGCAGTCTGACCCCAATTCTTCTTCTCAACCTTCTACCTTAAAACAAAAGGATTTAAGCAAAGTTTTAGTTCAGGAATTGATTGAAATGGGTGTGAAAGATGCCCATTTAGACGAATTTGGCTATGTTTATGCTACTATTCCTAGTAATTCAGCCAAAAATGTTCCTGTCATTTGCTTTTGTTCACATGTGGATACTTCCCCCGACTGTTCGGGTGCAGGCGTAAAACCTATTATTCATCCTAACTATCAAGGACATGATATTGTTTTACCAGATGATCATTCACAAATCCTTAAATTGGCAGAACATCCAGATTTGGCTTATCAATATGGTAACGATATTATAACGGCAAGTGGGACAACTTTATTGGGTGCAGACAATAAAGCTGGTGTAGCCGAGATAATGGATGCGGCTTATCACTTAGTCAATAATCCTGATATAGCACATGGTACTATCAAGATTTTATTTACACCAGATGAAGAAATTGGGAGAGGGACAGCCGCCGTAGATTTACAGAAATTAGGGGCAGATTTTGGTTATACCATCGATGGCGAAACGTTGGGTTCATTAGAAGATGAAACCTTCTCGGCTGATGGCGTAAAAATCACGATTCAAGGTGTAAGTCAACACCCTGGTTTTGCCAAAGGCAGAATGGAAAGTGCGTTGAAAATTGCAGCAGATATTGTGGCTAATCTTCCAAAAGATAGTCTATCGCCAGAGACAACAGAAGGCATGGAAGGCTTTATCCACCCTGTTGGGATTACGGGTATGGTAGAAACAGCTACGATTGAATTTATCATCCGCGATTTTTCTGAAGAAAAATTACATGCCCACGAAGCTAAATTGAAAGAAATAATGGAGGGCGTTTTGGCTAATTATCCACATTCAAAAGCTATCTTTGAAGTATTTGAACAATACCGCAATATGAAGGAAGTATTGGACAAAACGCCACAAGTAACGGCCTATGCCTTAGAAGCTATTCAAAGAAGTGGCATCGAAGCTAAACAGATGAGCATCAGGGGAGGTACAGACGGGTCAAGGCTTTCGTTTATGGGATTGCCCTGCCCGAATATTTTTGCAGGCGAACATGCATTTCATGGAAAACACGAATGGGTTTCTGTACAGGATATGGAAAAAGCTACGGAAACTATTATAAATTTGTGTAAAATTTGGGAAGAAAAAACTCAATAACAATTACCGATAAATCAGATGATAAAGATTAAAAACGAAGCTGAATACGAAAAGGCCTCGGAACGAGCAGACAAACTTTACAATGCCAAAAAAGGCTCGTCGGAATACAACGAATTACAAGCATTATTAAAGGCGCTAAAAGCCTATGAAGATGATTTTGTAAAGATGTTGAAAGATGAGTATTGAAAGGATGTAAAGAAATAACGGCTGTTTTCTGGGAGGGAGACAGCCGTTGTTGTTTTTAGAGTGTTTCAATAAATGATTTTACTTGGTTGTGGAAAAGCTTGAAACTTTTTGATTGTTTGGCTAGTTCTTCAAAGTTTGCTTTAGTTGCAATTTTAAGGGATATCTTTTCGATTTTAATTTGATTTGCGTTACTATCTCCGTATAACCTTGTCTTTATCTCATCTTTATTTCTACTTTCAATTGAATTGTTTGAGATTTTATTTTCACTTTTTTGCTGATATAAAATCCAATAATCGATGGCTTGAATCGGTACGAATAATATAGTTTTATCTTCAAATTTACTGTAAAGATTTCCTAACTTATTTTTCATTTCTTCGATTTTTGCATTATACTTGGGCATATTATCTTCAAAATCTGATTCATCTAAATCAATACCCGCAATAAAGAGTTTTACATCATTTCTATTTATAAATGATGTGATATAATGGTCTTTAATTTTCGATAAAATGACTGATGAACTAGATTTTCCTCCGCTCGGTTTCATTTGTCTGCTTGAAACCAATTGAATATTAGGTTTTTCTATTTCAAAAACTCTTTTCAAATAGGTTTCTAAAAATGCATACTCAGCGTATCCTTCGCCAAGTAAGGTGTAGATTAATTTTTCTTTCATGCTGGTACACCTCCCATTAAGCCCATAAACCAATTTTCGCCAATATTATCAGTATAATTAATTGGTTCAATACCAAATTCTTTTGCTTTAACAATACTAGGTTCAATAATATCTTTTTGAAGGTTTTTAACAAATGTTGCTCCTTCTTCATCTTTATCAAAAATAAAAACAGATTCTGGCATCGTAGTAAATTCTTCCAAAACATGTTCGTTATGACTTGTCATAATTACCTGAATATCTTTATCTTCCACTAATTGAAAAATAAATTTCATGATTTCATGGATACGACGTGGATGAATCCCTTTTTCAGGTTCTTCTAATAATAATAATTTTGGAGGATTAGGTTGGTGGATAATACAGAGAAGAGCTAGAAAGTATAAAACGCCTTCGGAGACTTCGTCTGCCCAGTAATCATTATCCTCTTTATCAAAAAGCTTTAATCTTAATTTATTTCCTTCTGCTGGTGTACCAATTGAAACTAAATCCTCTATACATTTGGCTAAATTATCCTCAAGGGTTTTGAATAACTTTTTATGATTCTGACCTAAATTAAATAAGAAAGGAACTAAGTTTGAGCAGTTAGGTAATAATTTATCCGCCGAGTTTAAATCCGCAAGTTTTGTAAACGTATTTGGGTCTGGTTTATAAATGTTGGATTCCTCAACATAAGAAGATATTGAATCATGCCCATTTTTAACTAGTGTATCTTCTAAATTTTTGTCAGGAAGATTTATATTAATTTCTTCAGATAAGAATAAACCAAATTTATCACTTGTACCTTCAAGTTTTATTAAGCTTTTTTTGTTATAATTTTCTATGTAGAAAGAAATGCTTAAAATATTTTCCAAATTCCTCTTAAAAAGTAAAGTACTGTCATATATACTTTTATCTTCTTTTGTAAAAAACTCCAACCCCTTCAAAAAATTACTCTTCCCTGAATTGTTTGGACCAATCAGGAGATTTACTTTTTGGAGTTCGAGCGTCACATCTTTAAGGCTCTTGAAGTTCTGTATTCTTACTTTTCGTAACATCTTCTTTTCATTTATTTACACAATATTAACCATCTTTTCAATCTTCGTGAAACAGAACCAATAGATTTTGGTATTTTTGAGGAAATCTTGTCTTTCAAGACATATACTCTTCGTTACAATCAGATGAAAAAACTATTTCTTCTCGACGCAATGGCCTTGATTTATCGTGCGCACTTTGCTTTCCAGAAAACTCCTCGTATTACTTCTAAAGGACTGAATACCAGTGCGGTGTTTGGGTTTACTAATACTTTGTTGGAAGTACTCACGAAGGAAAAACCTACGCACCTTGGTGTGGCTTTTGATACGGCTGCTCCGACTTTCAGACATATTCAGTTTGAAGCTTACAAGGCTCAGCGTCAGGCTCAACCAGAAGATATTACCATTGCCATCCCCTATATCAAACGTCTTTGTGCGGCCATGAATATCCCCATGTTAATCATGGAGGGCTATGAAGCTGATGATATTATCGGAACGATTGCCAAAAGGGCAGCTCGCGAACATGAAGATATGGAAATTTACATGATGACACCCGATAAAGATTACGGTCAGCTCGTGGAAGAACGTATTTTTATGTATAAGCCTGCCTTTATGGGTAAACCAGCGGAGGTATTGGGTGTAAAAGAGATTCTAGACCGTTGGGGTATTCTGAATGTTTCGCAAGTGATTGATACTTTGGGCTTGATGGGCGATGCATCGGATAATATTCCAGGGATTCCGGGAATCGGAGAGAAGACTGCTCAGAAACTCATTCAGGAGTATGGTACTTTGGAAAACCTTATCGAAAACGTAGATAAACTGAAAGGAAAACAGCAGGAAAACGTTAGAAATTTTGCAGTACAAGGGTTATTATCGAAAGAATTAGCGACAATCCACTGTGAAGTGCCTGTGACTTTTGATGAGGAAGATTTAAAAGTTTGTGAGGTAAACAAAGAACTACTTTCTCCACTTTTAGACGAACTAGAATTTAGAACATTACGCAGAAGATTATTAGGTGAGGAAAGCACTGAGCAAGTTTCTATCAATACGGAACCGAAAAAAGTTATTGCTTCTGGGAAAGCAAAAACGGCGACTGGACAATTTGATTTGTTCGGAAGTATTGTGGAAGAAAAGAAATTAGAGCTTTTTGATATTACCGAAGGTGATGATAATGCATCCCATCAAAAAGCAACAATCAATACTACGGTACATCAATACCATTTGATTGATACACCAGAACTACGTCAATCGTTAATTCATTTTTTGAGTTTACAAGATGAAATATGTTTTGATACCGAGACAACCAGTGTAGATGCCGTAGAAGCCGAATTAGTAGGATTGTCGTTTGCGTATCGAGCAGGTGAGGCATATTATGTACCTACTCCAGCAAACAGGGAAGAGGCACAAGCCATCGTAGATGAATTTAAGCCTATTTTTGCCAATGAGAAAATTGAGAAGATAGCCCAAAACATCAAATATGATTTAATGGTGCTTTCTCAATATGGTGTGGAGGTAAAAGGTAAAACGTATGATACGATGCTGGCACATTATATCATCGAACCTGAAAAACGCCACGGGATGGATATTTTGGCAGAAGATTTTTTACAATATACTCCTGTTTCGATTGAAGAGTTGATTGGTAAAAAAGGTGCCAAACAAGGCAATATGCGTGAAGTGGAATTTGAAAAAATCAAAGAATACGCTGCTGAAGATGCTGATATTACTTTACAGTTAAAAGGGAAATTACATCCTATTCTAGCTCAAAACCCGAGTGCAGTAAAGCTATTGGAAGAAGTAGAAATGCCTTTGACCCAAGTGCTTTGTGATATTGAAATGGAGGGTGTTAAGCTAGATATAGATTTCTTGAAAGTGATGTCAAAAACTTTGGAGAAAGATATGCTAGAGGTACAAACCAAAGTGTTTGAATTAGCGGGACAAGAATTTAATATTGGCTCGCCAAAACAATTAGGAGAGATTTTATTTGAAAAACTAAAACTTGACCCTAAAGCCAAAAAGACGAAGACTGGTCAATATATGACGGGTGAAGAGGTATTGTCTAAATTGGAATCTGAACACGAGATTGCTCGTAAGATTCTGGATTTTAGAGAATTACAAAAACTTAAATCTACCTATGTAGATGCCCTGCCATTGATGATTTCGCCAAGAACTGGTCGTATTCATACGTCCTTTAATCAGGCTGTTACCGCTACTGGTCGTTTGTCAAGTACCAATCCTAACTTGCAAAATATTCCTATTCGTACAGCACGAGGTCGTGAAATCAGGAAGGCTTTTATTCCTAAAAATGACGACTTTTTAATTCTTTCAGCCGATTATTCGCAAATAGAATTACGCATCATGGCGGCTGTTGCCAAAGACGAGTCGATGATTGAAGCCTTTAACCAAGGGAGAGATATCCACGCAACAACGGCAGCCAAGGTATTCAATGTAAGCTTGGATGAAGTAACCTCTGATATGCGTAGAAAAGCCAAAACCGTAAACTTTGGTATTATCTATGGCGTTTCGGCTTTTGGTTTGGCACAGCAAATTGCTATTTCCAGAACGGAAGCCAAAGAAATTATTGATAGTTATTGGCGAGAGTTCCCTGCCATTAAACGCTACATGGATACTGCTGTAATCGACGCCCGTGATAAAGGGTATGTAGAAACCATTTTGGGAAGAAGACGTTACCTGCGGGACATCAATTCAAACAACATGGTTGAGCGTGGTTTTGCCGAACGTAACGCCGTAAACGCACCGATTCAAGGGTCGGCGGCGGATATGATTAAGTTGGCGATGATTAAAGTAAACAACTTTATCAAAGAAGAAAAATTACAATCACGAATGATTCTGACAGTGCATGACGAATTAGTATTCGACGTACATAAATCAGAACTGGAATTGATGAAAGAAAAAGTAAATGAATTGATGGTAAATGCGCTTCCTTTCCCTGTAAAAATGGAAACAGGTATGGGCGTTGGCTTGAATTGGTTAGAAGCACATTGATTTGGAGTGTAGCGTTTGGAATGTGTAGTGAGAAATACAGCTTTGACAACTTTTAAAAGTTGTCAAAGCTATTTCAAGTTTATTAATTCACTATATTTGGTTATCTTCAACTAAACCATTCCCACAGCTTTGTGAATATACTATTCAACCTTTACCTTAGTGTACGACGTAACGAGTACCTCTCATTTTTTGTAATCTGGATGAGGTACCTCATTGGTTTTGCCTTTGTCCCCTCTGGATTGACTAAATTAATGGGAAATCGTTTTACAACTATCCCAATTTCTAACCCAATCGGATTCTTCTTTGAAGCCATGTACCAAACAGGTATCTACTGGCAATTCTTAGGTTTTACCCAAATAATTGCTGCCTTATTATTGATGACCCAACGGTTTGCTACCCTCGGAAACCTTATTTTCTTGGGTATCATTACAAACATCTTTTTGATAACCTTTTCAATGGATTTTACGGGGACAGTCTATATTACGTTCCTATTATTGATAGCCTCAATCGGATTATTACTTTGGGATTTCCCTAAATGGAAAACGCTTTTCTTCTCAGATAACTTTACCGTAAATATTGAACTCGAAAACCTGCCTACTTATAATACATGGTGGATATACACAGGGGTTATTTTCTTTATTGAATCATTATTGTTCAGCATTCTTAGCTCGGTATTCAAGGATGTTAAAACAGTAATGGCTTTGTTGGTATTGATTGTTGTTACCGCTATCGTATCGCTGGTTTTGTATAAAAAATATGGAAGTGCGGTTAGGAGAGATTAATAAACATGAGTCATCCAAAATTTTCTCTAAAAATAGTGAGTTTTAGATGATTTTGAGTTTTTGCAATTTATCCTCGTCCTTACTTTTTGCCTTGATGCAAAAAGTAACCGCAACGGCGGACCGTAAAAAAATCAAGAATTCCTAATCGCATCGGCGAACCGACTCGCTGCGCTCAAACAGTAGGAATTCGTTGCCCATCAATCATAAAAAAGCGGTCGAAATTAGTTTTTCGACCGCTTTTTTATGATTTTAAAATTCGGAATGACTCATGTTATTAGGCTCTTTTAGATTGGTCAACTTTTTAAAAGTTGACCAATCTGTGTGTGATATTTGACAAATCTCCGCCTATTCAATATATCTATTGAATCTTAAAAGGCAAAAACCAATTGTCTTTATTCATCAATTTACTTCTTATTGCTGCAGCGTTAGGGTTATTAGCTTTTCTTAATTTATCATAGATTTTATCAGCCAAGAAAGTTGGGTCTTCTCTACGAAGGGCTACCCTTAACAAGTCGCTCCAACGGTGTCCTTCAAAAGCTAACTCCAAAGCGCCTTCATTAATGATAGAATTTTCAATAGATAACGTGCTGTCACCAACTACTGCTACGTCCTTCAACATCGCTCTACCTCTGATTCCCGTAGCTAAGTGCCATGATGAACGATAACGAACTGGGGCATCACCGTTTCTTGCGTCAAAGTCATAAGGAGGAACATCAAACGTATTCATCAAGTTGGTTTTATCACTAGATGAACCATTATAAATATTGGCAACACCACTATTCATTAAAGCAAAGGCTAATTTTCTACGACCTTCACGGTTAGCTGCTTCTGCAAATTTTAAATGTACGTTAGCTGCTCTGTTCAAGAACCAACGACCATTCTTTTCTTGCAGACTTTTACCCACTAAACTAAGTACAGAACCTGTTAAGTTTGGATTAAGATAGTTGTATAAGTACTTATACACAACTGGTCTACCATTGACAATTTTGTACGACATTCTTCCGCGAGCATCAAACGAGAAATTATTAGTTTGTGTTTGTGTATTCCACATATCCTGTGCTTGTTGCGAAGGCTGTAATAAATAGCTACCACCTACGTTCGAGAAAAGGTCAATGAACGGGTTTTGAGGTAAAAACTTATTATCAAATGGTAGTAACCAAAGCCATTCAGGGTCACGCGAGATAGATGATGTATTAGAAGTACCATTGTAGTTAGTGTTCGAACGGTCACGTGCAAAAAGTGAACGCCATCCAGTATTGTTGTTATCAAGTAATCTACTTTCGTCGTTGATATTGCTATCATAGCTTACCGCTACTGGACCCATACCACTTGATATTTGTCCACGAGTAATTTTGTATAAATGATACCAAACGTTAATATCTGTGGCTTCAAAACCAAGGCGGTCGGATGTAGTCATGATATATTTATACATTGTAGCTGCCTTATTATATTGGTTGTCCCATAAGTACAAATCGCCTAACAAAACGTGTTTTTCAATAAAGAAAGTAGTAGGAGAGTAGCCATCCACATTGTTTGAAACAAAAGTATTATCTAACGAATAAGGGTCAAGATACACACTTGGAATCGTTTCCATTGCCGTAATAAGCTGTTTTACCATTTCCTTTAATGGAATAGTAGGCTTACTAGCAATAGCCGAAACGTCTGAAACTTGTTCTATTGTTTCAGTAATGTAGGGTACATTATTGAAATGAATAGCCAATTGTAAATAAAGCCAGCTTCTTAGGGCTATTACGTCGGCATAACGTTGGTTGTATTCAGTTCTTTTTATTTTGTTAGACTCCACCATCATCTTGAAATTCTTCAAGATATCGTTACAGTTAAGAATCACCTCATAATAAGGACGAGGGTCAGCATAAGCATTATTGGCTGAAACGCTGTGATTGTTGATTTCACGGAGTGATAAATCAGCGTTTTCAGTAACATCGAGCAAATCAGCACGAAGTTCGTTCAATACTACATATTGTTTAGCAAGCGTTGAAAACTTACCGTATAAGCCAATAATGGCAGCATCGGCATCATAGATGTCACGATACATTTGTTGGGTAGTTAGGGCTTCCTCAGGGTCAAGGTCAAATACCTTTGAACACGAAGAAGTACCAATCCACACACAAGAAAGTACACCTAGATTGATGATTATTTTTCTAAAAATTGATTTCATCTTATTTCGATAATTTTAACGATTAATAATTTCAGTTTACTGAGGATTCTGTTAGGCTTAATCTTATAAACCTATTTTAACGCCTAAGTGAAATGATTTTTGGATAGGCTCTAAAGTATTATCAACGCCTTGTCCTACTACTGCATTTGTTGAACTAAATTCTGGATCATACCCAAGGTATTTTGTCAGTGTTAACACATTGTTTGCCGAAGCATACACGGTTAAATACTTCAAAAGACTTTTGTTGACAGAGAAGTTATAAGAAACTGAAATTGATTTTAATCTAAAATATGAACCATCCTCAATCCATCTGTTCGAAAAACGTGAATTTTGAACAGGGTCACCATACGTAGCTCTTGGAATATCTGTTATTTGTCCTTCTCCTCTCCAACGCGTTACCATTGCTTGCGATTGGTTTAAATAACCATTACCCGACTCTAACACCCTGCGTGTATAGTTATATACTTCATTACCAGATACAAAACTACAAAGGGCATCTAACGTCCAGTTTTTATAGATTATACGGTTGTTGATACCGCCATAAAAATCAGGATTTGGGTCACCGATAATCTTTTTGTCTTGGTCATCGATTATTTTATCACCATTTACATCTTCAAATCTTATATCACCACCTTTGAATGCTCTTAAAGAACCATCAGCCAGTCTTGACATATAACCATCTGCCGCCGCAGCAGCATCTGTAGCATATACACCTTTTGAAACATTACCATAGAATGCATTTGGACTTTCACCTACTCTGCTCAAGAACGAAGCCTGTCCGTAGTTAGAAACGATGTCTGCATTACCGTTCGGTAGCTTATCCAACTTTGTTTTTGATTGAGCGATAGTAACACCAAAATCCCACTTCAAGTCTGATTTGTTCAATAATTTAATGTTCAAACTAGCTTCAGCCCCTGTAGTACTCATGGCTCCGCTGTTTGTCATTACATAACTTAATCCCGTTACTGTTGGCAATTTTTCAGCCACAATCATATCCGTTGTTTTATTGCTAAATACATCAACACTTAAGCTTATACGCTCATGAAGAATATTCATGTCTAAACCTGCATTGAATTTTGATACACTTTCCCATTTCAAGTTCGGATTAGCAATGTTTCCACGTACGATACCTTGAAGACCCAATAAGTTTTGTCCAACATAATATTGCTTAGAAGCATAGTTGCCAATATCATCATTACCAACACGACCAGTAGATACACGAAGTTTTAATAAATCGAAAGGCCCATCTGCTAAGAATTGTTCAGACGAAAGCAACCAAGCCGCAGAAACCGAAGGCATCAATGCAAATGGCGTGTTGCCTATGCTGATAGCATCGCTGGTTGATACACTTTTACCAAAGCGAGACGACGCATCCATGGCTACGTTGAATGATAAGAAATATTTGTCTGAATAAACATAATTCAAGTTTAAATAGGTATTCATCCAGTTGTATGTACCAATACCCCCTTTAATATCATTGTAAATAACAGAACCATTACCCACACTGATTAATTGGTCAGTAGCTGAGTTATACCCAAAGATTTTGTCTTGTTCTACTCTTGAATTAATAAAACGTACTCCTAAGCGTCCTGATAAATCATGAACGTTTTTAAAAGTCTTATTAAACGCTAAATACGTTTCGTTTGAAACATTGAACAAACGCTTCGTTTGTGAACTTAACTGATTAAGAGCCAGTACATTTTTAAGGGTATCGCTCACTAAACCATAGTTTGGTATAAAGCGGTTTTCTTTGATTTTATCAAACGTAACAGCAATATTAGTCCCGATTTTTAATGCACTCGAAAAAGCATATTGGAAATCAAGTACACCAAAGAAACGATACGCCTTGTTACCACCAATAGTACTTGTAGCAGCCACCGCAGGGTTACCTACTGAAAAAATATCTTCGTCTGCATAAAATGGCGAGAATATCCCAGTATTTGAAACACTATAATCTGTCAAGAAAGGTGCTTTTACCAATGATAAATAAATGGGGTTGGTCTTAGAAGCAAAACCAAAATCTTTTGTTTCAGCCTCGTTATAAGAGAAACTCAAATTGGCAGCAGCAGTAAGCTTGCGGCTAAGGTTCATGTCAGCATTAAAACGGGTACTGTATTTTTCCAAAGTAGAACCAGCCACACCATTTTTATTGCTCAGATAATTGATTGAAAGGGCATATTTTGCAATGTTGTCACCACCTGTTACACGTAAATACATGTTGGTTAATGGCTTGCTAGCATATACTTTCTTTTGCCAATCAGTTTCGTTATGATATGTATAATAGTCAGGATTGTTTGCCTTATTATCATTCATATAAGGCAAACTTTCAATCTGTGAATTTGAATAGCCCGATGAAGATAAAATATCTGATAAATAACTTCTATAACTATTTGTATTCATTACAGGCAAGTCTTTAGGAGCCATGTTTACTCCGCCATACATCGCAAAGTCAATTTTTGTTCCTAGTTCTTTCGCTCTTGACGTCGTAATTAAAATCACGCCATTCGCTGCCTTCGTTCCATACAAAGCTGCCGCTGAAGCATCTTTTAATACAGTAATGTTCGTAATATCTCTTACATCAATGTATCCTAATGGATTATCGAAATAATTACTATTCAGTGAGTTTCCATATACGCCAGCATCATAAATGATATTATCAACTACATAAAGCGGGCGGTTTGTACCTTGCAATGAATTTAACCCACGCAAAGTAGTAAATGTTCCGCTGTTAGCAGTACCCGAATAGCGAGTGTTGTTTAAACCCGCTACTCTGCCTTGTAAATAGCTATCTGGAGAATCTGTGATTTTTGACCAAGCATCAGGTACAGGCAATGAACTTGCAGCACCTATTACACGCTTTCCTATTGAAATTCCTGTAGGCAAAACATACGATTTTTCAAGCCCAGTTTGGTCTTGAATAACAATGTTGATTTTACTACGTTTAGCTACAGCAATTTCAGTACTTTCATACCCCGGACATTCAACCGAAATGGAAACCATTGGGCTAGGAATACTTAATTTGAATGTACCATCTTCAGCAGTAATAGACGAAGTCATGCTTTTGTAATACACCCTTGCACCCGTCACAGGTTTACCTGTTGAAGCACTGATAATAACCCCCGAAATTTCGGTATTATATTTTGGATGAATTTTAACTACTTCCTGAATTGGGGTATCCTGAGCCTGTACAGCCGAGCCGCACAGCACTAATCCACAAAAAGATGCTAAAGCGACAGTCGTTTTGGGGAATGTTTGTATATTTTTTATGAAATACTTCATTAGAATCATCGTTCGTTTTTTGGCAAAATATTATGTAGCAAACTAAAGAACTGGTACAAGCTTAATGTAGTCAAGGGCCATGGCATTGGTTCCGTTGGCTACTAAATATAGGCTTAGTGTACCATAAGAACTTACTGTGTACTCACCGAGTAATTGTTCTGTATAATTCTTCACTGGCAGTGCCGCTGCTGGATAAGCAAAGGTTGCTGAACTCAACGAGCCCATCGATAACTTTTGGTTAATGGCAAAAGTGGCTGTTTCCCCCGTTGCTGTGTTAGAACCATACAAGTCGTTTACGGCTACCCAATACACTTTGTATTTGATAGATGGTGTTTCTGGCAAATTGTAACGAAGCCAAAAACCGCTGTTTCCATGTCCAACTACAAAGACCGATTTGAAATTTGTATTAGTCAATGGGTTTAATAGTGTACGTACCGCAATTACAGTAGAGGCAAGGCTTGATGCTGTCGTCATTCTGCTAGCATAATTTTCACCTTCAACAATGATGGGCTTAAACTTATCGTTGATAGTTACGCCAATTTTATTCAATACATACACTGTTCCGTTACTTACTTTTATCGTTTGCACGATGGCCGACTTATCAATCGCAAGAGTTACATCAAACTTTGATTTTAAAGTAGCAGGTAGTTGGTTGATTGAATATTCCCCTTCAATGGCTAAATCTTTGATGGTTTCATAAGCGGCTTTTCTGTAGGTACTATCAGTGGTACTTGTTTTGAAATATGGAGAAATCTTCGTTACTTCTTGAGTAAACACATCGTTAGCCAAAAGGAAGTAAGTATATTTTTTCGACTCATCATTCAAATCATATACTTTCTGAGTGAAAGCGTTTACTGTTTCAAAACCTGTTCCTGGGCGATATACTGGCAAACCAGTTGTAGCACTAATACTATCTATCGTAGCCTTACTAGCATTAAATACTTGTGAAGTAAGGTTGATAATAGCTGAGTTCTGAGCGTAAGTGCCTTTGGTCGTATTAACATATTCCCACAACGAAGGCAATACCTGAACTGCCGAACCAATAATATGCAATACACCATTGCCTACATATTTATTAGACGATGTAATGGCTGCTGTACCAAAAATATCCTTTCCGAAAGTAACATATTTACCATTTACCAAACCAACTGATTCAGTAGTGGTAGTTGTAGGCATAACATGACTTTGCAAAGCAATATGGTTGCCAACAAAGGCTTTTAATGCTACCGAGTCATTGATAATGGTAGTACTCAAACTAGCTAAGGCGTCGTTGGTAGGAGCCCACACCGTATAGTTTTTAGAAGAAGAAAGCACTTTGCTGTACCCCGATTTCTCTAAAATCTCTTTGAACTTACTTAAGTTAGTTTGTGCACTAATTTCAGCAAATAAGGTTTTTCCTAAATCATCATTTGCAGATACTAAACGGTCATCCCATGTCTTACACGATAGTAGGATTGTTCCCCAAAAGGCAATTAGTAAAAAGTATAAGTATCTTATTTTCATTTGAATGCTTTTAATATTTATAATATAAGTCTCTTTATTGACCAGTTTCTATCATCGAAATACAAGCTGTTACTCATTAATCAGCGTACCGTCTGGTAAATGGCGAGGACTAAGCTGATTCTGGTTGATTGGAATGAACTGAATCATATCAATGTTGTTTGGCGAGTGCGTACCATTGATAGCCTGCAAACGGAAAGTATGCCTGTCAGTTGTTTTAATATCAATTGTTCCAAGCAAACGTGCTGCAGCATTGATGTCTGTTCCTGGTGACATAAAAATTTTCCAGCCTAGTGATTCTAATTCTCCCGCTGATAATGAAGGAACTTGGTCGATAAATAAGAAAGGACGTGTAAGCGTTTCACCATCAATTGCTCCTGTACAAGTAATCGTAAAGCTGTTTGATGTACGTTGACGTCTGTAGCACATCCATACTTTGTACTTACCTTTTGGAATAATTGGCGTTTTCATTTCAAGCCATAAGTTTCTACTAGGTACACCCATCGGTACTTGTAGGTAATCTCTTTTGGCTGCGTTTTCAGAACCAGCATATACATACGTAGGAGGGAAGCTGGCATTTGCCCAAGTGATGTCTTTCAATACCGTACCCACAGGGAAAGCATAAGTCTTTTTGCCATAATATGCAGAAAGCTTTTTGATTTCGGGGAAATCGCAAACGTCCCAGTCAATTCTGATAGGCAAACGTAATTTTACATTGTAGTCGCCCAAACTGCTGTGTACTACACCATTAGTAGCAGTGTTGTCGCTTAGCGTACGTGACAATTCAACCCCTACTTCTCTGATTCCATTAAAAATATCATCGTTCAATAACACAGTTTGTCCCTCTAATTTAGAACTAACTACTGTAGGTTCAGTTGATACCTTTGTAATGTGTGAAGTAGCGGTAATAATATCGCCCAAGTATTTAGCTCCATCTAGGATATGGTATGCCACATAAATATTAAGGCTATCAGTTTTAAGTTTTGGATTACCCGTCTTGGAATATCTCGCTTTCAGCTTCGTATAATCGGTAAAACCAGCTTTTGCTAATACCGTGTTCGACTCCGCTACCAAAGTCATAAAGCGTTTATCAATATTCTCGTTAATCACATTTAGCGAATCATAATATCCAGTTTCTTTCAGTGCCTGTGTAAAAATTGAATAGTCTGGATTGTCACCCACAAATTGTGCAATTGTCTTAGTAGCAGGTTTCAATACAGCATCCAAAATATGCAACATACCGTTACCAGTTTTGATGTTTGACTCAACGATATTCGCTTGGCGATTTAATGTATAGCTTGAACCTTCAGTACCATTCGTTACGCCAGATAGCAAGTATTGTCCATACATCGTTACTAGTGGTAATTTACCATCTTTAAAAGAGTTGGTAGTAAGGGTATCTCTGATAACATGGATTTTCACGATAGCCTGAGCCTCCTCTTTAGTAAGCTGGTCGGTAGTTTTGCCAATCTGTGTTAAATAGGCTTTTACGGCAGTGTTAGTAGGAGCAAACATCGTATAAGCTCCATAAGCATCCAAGAACCCATTATAGCCAGATTTGTCAATAACTTTGGCAAAATCTGAATACTTTTCAGGGTATTTCAGGAGGTAACTATATAGGTTGGCATCACCCGTAGTGGTTTCAACAATTTTTACGTCCGTACAGCTCATAATACCTAGCCCTATTAATAGGCTAAGTAATGGTAATGTGAGCGATTGTATTAACTTTTTCATTTTCTTATTTTTTTAATGTCTTCAAAATCATCTTGAAAAAATGTTGTTTTAACCTCTGATGGTTACTTATAGAATGGATTCTGAACCAAAAGTGTATTTGTTTGAAGTTCGTATAGATAAATCGGCAAATAGTGACTATTAGGGTCTTTGATTTTAGCAATCGCAGATTGTTGTCTTTCGCTAGGAACACTTCTGGCTGTTAAATCAATCAATAAGTCAAGACGCTTATAATTACTTCTTTTGGCATTTCTAAGGACATCAAACCAACGTTTTCCTTCAAAGGCAAATTCTCTGGCACGTTCTTCTAAGATATATTCCAACACACCGCCTACACCATCAATATTAGTAGGCTCTGGCGACTTCTCAGTTTGTGGAATTGCCCAAGCTCTCTGACGAATTTGCTTTACAATCGCTAAAGCTTCTGTTCCTCTATTCAACAAAGCCAACGCTTCGGCTTTCATCAGAAGGACATCTGCATAACGATACACGATAAAGTTGAAAGGAGTATCACCCGACAGACGGTCGTATTTTCTAATTACCCCCGTAGCTGTGCTTAAAGAAGCATCATCAGCACGTGTGTCATAATTAGTAGGGTCTATGATGTCTTCCGTAAAAAGTGTTTCAGTTACATAAGTGGTAGCCTGGTATCTCCTATAAGTACTAGAAGCACCCGAACCAAAAATGGCATAGAAAGGATAAGTAGTAGCTACAAATCTGATGACATAATCACTACCATGAGCCAACTCGAAGATACCTTCGTTTGAATTTCCTGCTTTGATAGTATTGAACCAAGATATACTTCTTTCGGGGCTTGACACTAAACCGAATTTAGCACTTGCAATTACTTTATTAGTAGCAGCCAAGGCTTCAGTTGGTTTTTCCATCCACAAATACACATCAGCCTGTAGGGTATTTACCATGTGTTTAGTTATTCTACTATGGTCTTTTTCTTTGTTGCCATAAGTACTTGGAATATCCTTCTCAGCTTCTTCTAAATCCTTTACAATCTGTGCAAGGATAACATCCTTACCCGATTTTGCTAACGCAACAATCTCATCATCACTACTAGTTGCCGACAATTTCAATGGCACCTCTCCGAATAATCTTACCAGATAAAAATACATCCACGCTCTCATTGCTTTTGCTTCAGCAACGTGTCCTTTTAAAGCAGCTTCTGTATAAGTCTTATCTTTGTCTAATACACTTGGAGCAAATGCTACTACAGTATTGCTGTAATTGATAATACGGTAGAAATCTCTCCAGTCTGTCAAGGCATTCGTTGGTAGAATATTACTACTCATGATGTCTAGTTCAGCATTGGTAATTCTGAATGAACTAGTAACCATATCTGCTCTGATTTCACCCAGAATAAACATTTTTTCAGGCAAACCATCTATCAAAGAAGCATAGATACCACTTACCGCAGACTCTACTTGTTCTTTATTTTGCCAGAATCGACTCTGTACGATTCCGTCTTGTGGGCTCAGTGCTAACCAACTGTCGCAAGAACTAGCAATCAGTAATGAGCTTACACAAATCAGGTTATAAAATATCTTTTTCAACATTGTATTTTTATCTATAATTGTTGTATCTGTATTGATTATACTTAGAAAGTAGCCGCTATACCAAAGGTCACCGTTTTAGGTGCTGGCGTCATCGAGTTATCCGTCGCTACTCTGAATGGGTCACTCCCACGCATCTGGACTTCTGGGTCTTGCCCGCTATAGTTTGTCCAAGTCATTAAGTTTTCAACGGTTGCATATGCTCTCAATGCTGTAATATTCAAGGTTTTCAAAAGCTCTTTCTTGAATGTATAGCTTATAGTAGCTGTTCTGAAACGTACGAATGAAGCATCTTCAACGTATCTGCTTGATCCCAACCAGTTATAACCAGTATTGTATAAAGCACGTGGTACCATAGTTTCATCACCTTCTTTTCTCCAACGAGCCAATACTTCAGTACTCTGATTTCCGAAACCATACATATTAGTAGTATTCATACGGGTAGCATTTACTACGTCGTAATTGTTACGGAAGTTGAAGAAGGTAGTCAATTTGAAAGATTTATAGGTAACACTTGCTCCAAATCCACCTGTGAAAGCTGGGTTACTGTTTCCTAAATACACTAAGTCCATGTAGTTGATATTACCATCTTTGTTAACATCTTCATACATCGCATCTCCAGGTTGGAATACATAGTCAGTTTGTGGGTAATTGAAACGCATATAAACTGACTGAGCATCTGGCGTAATGATCGGCTCGCCACTTTTACCTCTCGCTACGGTAGCAGCTTTGTCTTTATAGACCCCTAAATAGCGGTAGCCATAGAATGAACCAAAAGGATTGTTTACTTGCATATAAGTCATGTAAGCACCATTCAACGTTGAAATACCACCCTGGCGAGGATATAAATCAGAGATTTCGCGGATTACGTTGACGTTATGAGCAATGTTCATGTTGAAATCTACCAACCATGATTTGGTCTTGTAGGCATTCAAGTTTAAGCTGAACTCCCAACCAGAGTTTTCCATTGTACCCACGTTCATTTGTACCGTGTTGAAACCAGTAAAGGCAGGAATCTGTAGGTCTTCAAAGAATAAATCTTTAGTACTGTTTTTATAGAATTCAGCATCAATCGTTAATTTTCTGTTACGAGTAATTAAGTTGATACCAATGTTTCTACCAATGATACGCTCCCAGCGGAGGTTGTTCAATTCTATCGTTTGTGGAACAACACCAGCAGAACCAAGGTAAGACCAACCCAAAGTATTGTATTTACCATAGAACAGATAGTCTTTGCGTGGAGCATTACCACTTTGTCCGTAACTCATTCTCAAGCCTAAGTGCTCAATTAAGTTGTCGAATCTTTTCATGAAAGGTTCATCCGAAATAATCCATTTTGTTGAAATAGAAGGGAATAAACCATAACGATAATCTGGACCAAAACGAGAATTACCATCACCACGAATACCAATATCAAAGATATAGCGGTCTAAAAAGCCATAGTGAATGTTCCATAACAAACCAATGTTACGAGTCTGCGAAACACCTGATGATAATTTTGAAGTAGTTAAACGAGCTGGGTTGGTAACATCTGTCAAATCAGATGATGCCGTATTGGTAACATAAGCTTCTTGCCAAACAGATTTAATATCTGAAGTATTCAACGCCCATAAACTTGTAAAGTCATGTTTAGTGTTTTTCCATTTTGGCGTATAAATCAAACTTGTTTTAGTGGTTACGGCAAAACCATCGGCATCGCCATCTGTCGCAACGTTTACCGCAGGGCTAGTAAATGTTTGTCCAGTAGCAACTTGTGGTAAGAAAGAGTTTGTTTTGTTATTGTTAATATCAAACTGAATATCAAAAGTAGCTATCCATTTTTCAGGTACTAAATCGTACTGTACTTGAAAGTGAGGAATAATTCTTTCTGAAATAATATTATTTTTCGCAGATTCAACCATCGCAACAGGGTTATAAGTCCCTGGGAAAGCACCCTGAATATTGGTTAATGGCGAAAAGTAATTACCTGTCAATGTTCCTAAATCATTGTATTCAAAAATACTCATGTTAGGCATTTTGCTATACGCTACCGAACGAATTAAATCTTTATTACTTGTTAAAGCTGAAACATAGTTTCTTGCATTTGACGAGTGTGTAAACGATAAGTCGGTTTTGAAACGAATATTGTTTGATACGTTATAGTCGAGGTTAATACGCGTATTCAAACGGTCTAAGCCAGTACCAATCGTTGTTCCTTTTTGAGTAAAGTATCCAGTAGAAGCATAATATTTAGCTTTTTCACCACCACCCGTAATAGAAACATTATGGTCTTGTGAATAACCAATTTGTGTAATGGCATCTACCCAGTTTACGTTTTGTCCGTAGTTGTTGAACCAATAAGGGTCATTTGGGTCATACTGAAATTCTTTTACCGTTTGTGTATTCAATGGCACACCGTTTCTATTCATGACAGCTTCAGGAATCAACATTGAGTATTGGTCACCCGAAAGCATTGGAATAGCATTTGGCTGTTTAGAAACAGAACCTTTGAAAGTATAAGTAACCTTAGGTGTACCAACAGTACCTCTTTTCGTATTAATTACTACTACCCCATTGGCTGCTCTTGAACCCCACATCGCTGTAGCAGCAGCATCTTTTAACACTGCAATATTTTTAATGTCCGAGGGTGCTAAGTTTAATAAAGAAGCGTAACCCATTTCGTCGGCACTACCAAAGTTAAAGTCAGATGGAATAGATGTTTCATAAGGCATACCATCTACTACAATCATAGGGTCAACTGATGAGTTGATTGATGACGTACCCCTGATTCTGATTTGCATCCCTGTACCAGGGTCACCAGAAGCAGCCGTAATATCTACCCCTGATAAACGACCTTGCAACATTTGGTCAATAGATGTTCCCTGCATATCTTCCACGGCCTTTGCATCAATTTTCGCAACGGCAATCGTAGTATTTCTTTCAGAAACAGACATCAACCCGTTATCAGTTGGACGAGCCGAAACGACTACCTCGTCAAGGTCTGAAGTGGTAGCCTCAAACCAGATTTTTATCGAAGTACGTCCTTTGATATCAATCTTTTGGGTTTTGTAACCGATACTCGAAATCGAGAGTCTGTTATTGGCATTAGAAACCCTGATAACGAAATTCCCTTCCACATCCGAGCTTACCCCTTTAATGATACGGTTGTCGCGGTCAATCTCAGCTACTGTAGCACCTATCACAGCAGAGCTATCTTTGAGGTCAATAATCTTACCTCTAACAGTATGTAAATTAGGTGTTTGTGCTATTGACAAATGTTGGCATAATAGCAATACACCTGTTATTATTAGTAATTTGGTAAAAATTTTCATTGGCTTATTTGCAAGTTTTTTTAAACGAGTTGTATGACCTATAAATCCACTAGTCGTATACCGTTGGGGTTTAGTTGGCCTTTAAATAACCATCAATCAAATGAATCATCGCTCTGTTAGAAAGGTTGTTACTTTTGTCAACTCTAACATTAGATTTCTTTGAAGTAGCATCTGCCAATTGCATCGAACCTACACTATTGAGTACGGTAACTTTTACAGGGTCTCCTACAGCATCTTTAAGCAAAGTTTCCATCGCTCCTGATTCTTTACCGTCTGGTGCAATTGATTTTTTATTTAAGATATGATAGCTGATGAAGTCTTCTACCTTCTTTTTATCAAGCAAGCTTGTAGGATTAAAATTTGGTGTTTTTACTGCCCCAGTACCTGTTCCCGGTAAAACGCCATCATTTACTGCTGCCTGAATCGCCGCATTGTCTGGCACAAAGAATGTATAAAAACTACCCTCGTTTACGTTGCTTATCGCAAATGTTGCAGCCGTGAAAATGGTTGAGTTTTTAAGGTATTGATAGAAATTATAGTATGGTGAGTCTGAAGTAGCACCTAATACTGAAAGGTCTTTACCGATAGGGTCGGCAATGTTAGTATTAGCTGGTGCAAAATTCAATAAGCCAGTAGTATAATATACTTTTCCGTTTGAAGCAGTTTTAGATTTTACAATACTTAACGGAGCCGATTTGATACCTGTTGAGGTTACTTTGTTGTTTTCGTATTTGATATACTCACCATTGATTGCATCAATTACGCCTTTTCCAGATAAATCATTCAATTGGTTTTGTGGTGTATAAACAACACTAGTAGCCACAATTCTTTGAAGGTTGGCTAACATAGAAGTACCCGATGTACGAGTAGTAGTTCCCGGTGCTGTATAGCCCCATTCACTGTTAGCCACGTTTGATACAAATTTAGAAGGGTCATAGTCATAACCAGCCGCTTTGAATGCTTCGTCACTAATCATGAACAAAGTATAGTTTACTCGTGGGTTAAGAATGGTATTTTTCCAGTCCATATCCAATATTCTTGTCATGATACTGTACTTAGGGTCTAGATATGCCTTTGAATAAACCGAAGAGAAAAGGTTAGATTCTTGCACTTTGTTGGTACCATAAAGCATGGCATTACTCAATACTTTTTTCTCGATAACGTTGCTAGCGGCATCAAAGCGAGCTTCCTCGCCCAATGCGTTAAAGCTGTTTTTGAATTTAGTTGGCCAAACTGTAGTTGGAAATAAATGCGCATTGATAAGATCGATAACAATTCCCGGAGGCATTGCATCCAATGACGTATAGTTTTCTAATAATACAGTATTGATATACTGTGTCAGCACATCATTAGTAGGAATAAAGGCCGTCCACATATCTAATTGTGAATCATTATCAGCATTCTTCAAAAAGTTTTCGCAGTTAGTCGCAAAGGTCAAAAACTTACCACTACTAGCTTGTTTATTGAATGTCTTTACATATACCTTGTCGCCTTTGCCAGTCAGGTTACTATATTTAGTCGTCATGGCATCGTTCAAGGCATACGTAGCAGCATATTTCTCAATCAGGTTTCTAAACACACTGTATTGAGGTTTAGTACGTAAAAACTCGTCGATAGAAGGTTGAGGAGTCAATACTTTATCAATTTCATGAATCATACCGTTTTCAGCAAAAATATCGGCATTCACTACTTTTGCTTCCATCACATTAAAACCAGCATAGGTTGAAGTTGGATAGAAGTAATTGTAGTCGGCAGCGCTTAATCCTACGGCAGTGAAATACTCATCAATGAAATATGAAATATGCTTGTTGTTGTTATCACCGACGATATAGTTGTTATTAGGGCGATTTAATGAAACAGCTTTTAATTTCGTACCATCAAAAGTAGTTTCGTCATAGAAGCCTGTATAAAAGGCAGTCTTTCTTCTGAAAGCTCTTGATTCTTGCCAGCCAAGGGGTGACTGGTAGTCGGCTAGACGAGATTTGTCAAAAGCATTAAAAACTAAAACGTTTTGTATAAGTTCGCGAGCTTTCGTAGAATCTAAGCTAGCCAATGTAAGGCCTGTTGTCGTAAAATAAGCTTTGAAGGCTTCATCATTGGGTGCAAAAAATGTCCAATAGCCAGCACTACTAAGGGTACGTTGATAGCCACTTTTATCAATAACTCCTAGCAGTGTGGTGAAATTCCCTTTGTTTTGGAGTGTTTGATAAATGGGTGGCTCTAATGTTTCTGGACGTTTGTATATATCCAGCTCTTCTTTAGTACAACTACTAAGCAAAGTGAACACGATGCCAAGCATGACAAAAAAATAACGAAAAGAGTATTGATACATCATTCTTTATGGTTTATGTATATTATAGGATTGTGATTTAATTTTTTGATTTTGTTAATTTTAAACAAACAGGTTTCACATGAAGATTTTTGACCTTCATTAATTTTAAGTTGAAATTGGATGAAACTCTTTTTAGAGTGTTATCTTATGTAATCGTAGCAATTATTGTGGTAATCAAAAGTGGCTTGGTTGAGTATGTGTCTTCTTAACACATTTCGACTAATTTATGAAGGAGTACAGTTTTGTTCATAGAAAATAGTTTGTTTTATATAGTGATTTAATGATACTTTGGACTCGGGAAAACCCTTTGAGACTAGCTTTTAGGGATAAAAAAAGTTTGATTTATGGTTTAATAATCTTGAAATTGTTTGTTTTTGCTAGCCTATTAAAGGCTTATTTGACCTAATTCATAAAAAGCATTTTTGTATTTTATGAATTATTTATTGTAAAATAACCTATTAAGGTTTCGCTGACCATCATGTACCATCCTGTAAGTACTGTTAAATATCAGAATAGTACAATTTTTGATACTCATCAAATTGTAATTTTTTTTTAATTATTTTTTTGAGAAGGTAAATAAGAAGGGAGCATATTTTAAAAAAATAAAAAAACAATTAAGTATGCGTTGTATAGCCTAGCTAGTATATTGTGAAAAAAAAATGAAAGATTAGTGAAAGAAATTGAATCCATAGACTAGCAGGTTTGATTATGTAAAAAGCTGAAATAAAGTGTTATACCATACTTTTTAACAGACAAGCGAATGTATAGATTTGAATAGTTAATTAGTGTAAATATGCTGTAAATCAACATCCACTACGCGGAGGTATAAAAAAATTGCTAATGATATATATACCCAAAATAGCAGCTTAAAACCCTATAAATTGCCAATTATCACGAGAAAAAGACAATTTTAAAGCATATCAATCAGGATAGAGATATGGGAAATCGTTGTATTTTTCTAATACCAAATTATTTAATAAAAAAATATATTTTTTTTATTTTCTGTCCTTTTCTATTATTCTTTTGGGAAAAAACAGGACACTTTGATAAAATAATACTCACTTTACCCTTCAAAAATGATAACATCTTACATTTCACCCCAAATATCCATGTGTTTAAAACATTTTAAAATACGCAAAAGGCTAGCATACTAGTTTTGAAGAAAAAAAAACGACATGAATGCACACGAGAGACTCAGACCTTACGAATTGTTTTTTATTCTTTTAGCCATTACCCTTTACGTCGTCAGGAGGCTCTTTGGTATCGCTTCTGATTTTGATTCTGATATAGAATACCTCCAAAATATTCCTGTAGATAACAGTGTTATTTGGGCAGACCTTTCATCCTATGACCAATATGTTAATAATATATTTCCAACAGTAGTTGCTGCAATACTTTTTACTACAGCATGGGGTATTTTTCATTTTATTGTTTCCCCTGAAATCAAAAAGAAGAATTTCGACGCATCAACAATTATGTTATTGCTTTTATCAATGGGTTTGGTATTAGCTAGCTGTTATGTATTTAAGGAGTTTAAGCTTTTCTGGCGATTTCGGTATGATGATTTCGCTAATCCTATTGGGTTTAATGTGTATTCAATTTACAGAAAGTTACACGTACTAACAGACGCTGTGGGAGTAATGATTATTATCGGTTTTTACGAAGTAGTGGCTCAAGCATATTATTATACTGCCGAATTGTATGAAGCCAAGCAAGAGGGCAAATATCAGGTATTGAGTAATGTTATTCTAGGAATAAGTGTATTTGTCATTGCCTTTTTTGCCCTTTTCGGAAAAGTGCCTGAACTGATTGTAGGAAGTACTGGGCTAATTATTGGCACAGGGCAGATTCTCTTAACGATTGGTGTTCATCAGTTCTTTTATAAAAGAGTAATTCCTTATTTTGCTAAAATCAATTACAGCAAACAAGAACACTTGGTAGTACCCGCCCTGTTGGTTTTTATATATTTCCTTTCGGTAATTGTCCTGTATTTTGGGTGGTATAGAATTTTTCATCGAGGGTACTTCGTAGGAATAGTTGTTTTGCCTAATATGCTTGGGGGTATATCTGCTATCATTCGCTGGATATTATTTCAAGAAAAGAAGGAATTACAAACACAGGTTTTTCAAAAGTCTGCCGAACTGACTACACTACGCTCACAAATTAATCCGCATTTTTTGTTCAATGCATTAAATACGCTGTATGCTGTAGCCTTGAACGAAAATGCCGAGAAAACATCTACGGGCATTCAGAAACTAGGCGATATGATGCGGTTTATGTTGCACGAAAACCACCAAGACCGTATTCCACTTAGTAAAGAAATAGAGTATTTAGAGAATTTTATTGATATTCAACGAATGCGGTTGGATGAATCTCATGAGATAGAAATTCGGGTAAATATACAGACACTCAATCATGAAATTTACATAGCCCCCATGTTACTGAATCCGTTTGTAGAAAATGCTTTTAAACACGGTATTAGTTTCAGAAAACCCTCTTGGATATATATTACGCTTACTTTTGATGCCAATAAACTTTATTTTAAAGTACATAATTCCTTGCATCCTAAACAGGAAAATGACACAGAAAAACACTCGTCTGGGATTGGGCTAGAAAATGTTAAAAAACGACTAGAGTTGATTTACCCCCAAAGATATAGCTTAGATATTCAACAATCAGAGCAGGATTATTTTGTGGCACTAACGTTTGTTATTTTTTAGTGATTAGTAAATAGTGATTGGTGATTAGCTGTGCTTGCCTAAAATAGGTTGACATAATTAGTAATATTCATGTGGTTACTTTAATCCAAAAAGCCTGTAACTTAGTTTTACTTTAAATATATTACACTTGAAAAATGTAATCAATTATAAACAAAAACCTAATCACTATTTACCAATCACTAATCACTAAAAAAACTAATCACTCAAAAAAATGACAGCCATTGCTATCGACGACGAACCCAAAGCATTAGAAGTAATCGAAATTCATGCCTCCAAAATTCCCTTTCTAGATTTGAAGGCAACTTTTACTGATGCCTTCGAAGCGATTCCATATCTACAAAACAATAAAATAGATCTTATTTTTTTAGACATTAAAATGCCCGACATATCGGGGATAGAGTTTGTACACTGTTTGCAGAAGGTACCGATGGTAATATTTACCACGGCCTATTCTGAATATGCTGTTCAAGGTTTTGAGTTAGATGCCCTCGACTATCTTTTAAAGCCTTTTTCGCTAGCTCGTTTTATGAAAGCCTGCAACAAAGCGCTATCCATCAAACAATTGAAAGAAGGAGAGGAGCGAGATTTTATTTTTATCAAGACAGGCTATGAAGAAGAAAAAGTGTTTTTTGATGATATACTCTACATCGAAGCCGAAGGAAATTACCTCACTTTTATGTTGAAAAATGGTAAATTGCTGAGTCGTCAAACCATGTCTGATATTTTACAAGTATTGCCAGAAAAGCTATTTGTCCGTATCCATCGTTCGTATATTATTGCTTATAGCAAAGTAGAGAAAATAGCGAGACAAACAGTTTCTATTCAAGGAATAGAAATTCCGATTGGCGCATCTTATGAAGATAACCTAGACTTGATTAAAGATAGATTAAAAGGATGAGTAGCACGACTTTCCAAGTCGAGCCACAAACCTCAAATTTTTAACTTAATATTTATTCTACCCAGCAAAGTAGCAATACCAATAATGATAAACGAGTAAATCAATGATTTTACTAAACCCACTATACCTGTAGTGAAGAAAGCGGGTAAGGCAATGCCTGATAAGTTAGCGATGCTATAATACCAATAAGGAATCAAATAGCAAGTCAGCGTGCTAGTACCCGCAGTTTTGATGCTTCTAAACCAATGAGCTTTTTCTTTGATGTCAACGACGTAGTAAATTAAAGCATAAAAAATAAAGGATATCCCACAGCAAAGGAAAACCCAAGTAGGCGTTGCTAAAATTTTAGAAATAATAAAATACTGTCTTAGTACAAAGCCCAGTATTAATAATACGATACCGATTATCACATAAATCCCTGCCAATCTTTGACGATTTTCAGAACTAGCATATTGTTCTAGCAACACACTAGCCATGATACCTGCAAAAGCGAAAGCAAAGAAAGCACCATTGGCTAAAATCCAATCAGAAGGGCCAGTACTCCAAATTTTTTGTAATAATCCTGCATGACCAGCAATGGCGAAGAGATTAAAAAATACCGTAAAAAAAACGAGTAAAGATGTTTTTCGATAGGTAAATAAATAAATGATGGCTGCCGTGAGGTAAGTCCAACCAATAAGCCCTAAAATTCCCCACCATTGGGCCGTCATCCCTGCCAAATTTTCATGAGTTCCAGCTTTAAAAATATATGCTAATATCAATAATAGGATTACTCCTAAAGCCTGCAGCCCCAAAAATATTTTACCTTTCAACCCTTCAGTTTTGGGGTAAACATTCCAAATCAAAAAGAAGCCTAGCACCATCAATATCTGGAATACTTCACTACTCATCCCCGTGGCTGTTTCATTGATTTCTGGTACGTTTACCGTAAACACACCCATTATTAGTAAAGCTATCGAACGCGTAATGATATGTTTGGTTAGCTGTAGGGGAGTGTCGCCTTTGGCAATACGATTTTTAATGGCAAAAGGAATAGCCATGCCAAGAATAAATAAGAAACACGGGAATACCGTATCAGCCAACCCCATACCATCTTGCTCGGCTTCGGTGTGTTCTAACCAAAGAGGTATATCTTTCAAAGTCCAGAGGTCATTTACAAAAATCATTAACAGCATTGTTAATGCCCTGAATATATCGATTGAAAAAATACGTTTGATTTCCATCAGTTTATAAAGTTAGATTGTTATTTGTCAAGGCGATTTATCTCTGTAAACATCGCTCTAAAACAATTAGCAGAAGTGTTTTCTTCAGCTACTTTATTGGAATTTCTTCCATAAAATTCATCTAAAAAACCTTCAGCACTAGACCAAACCGTTTGCATCATTCCTTGAAAATGCGGTTTCATGGTTGATGTTGCCGACTGTCTGAATTTCACCATATCCTGTGTTTGAGCTACTGCAAATTTGGGCATTCTCCAAGGGCAAGTGATTACGTTTAACCCTTTTATCGCAAAATAAACAGCTGTTTGGTCGGGACGTTCATAGTGCCAATCACAGATGGTAACGTCTTTCGCAATCAAGTCAATGGCTCTGTGAGTATTGTTAAAGCTAGCTTCCCACATACCAATACCCGTTGTTTTGCCATCAATGAGACGGTCGCCCCAAATCCAGAGTTTTCTGTTTTTTAATGCTAAATGATTTCTGATTTCATTTACTTCTCTCGCAAACAACTCTGCTTTATCTCTTCCCGAACATCGTGGACATTTATCATCGCCAATATAAAACACTTCGTCCATTCCTGCATGAAATGCCTCGCTTTCAAATGCCTCGCAGATTTCATCCACAAGCTCAAAAACTACTTTATGTACTCCTGGATGTAAAGGACAATAGCTTTTACAATACAATCCGTCTGGATTTGGCCAAACGTATTTTTCAGGCATTTTTACAGCAGGAGTTTCATCAAATTCTGGATATACCTTTAGTAGATTTGTTGTAGTGCTTGCCCAAGATTGATGCCCTAATAAATTGATTTGTGGAATAATACGAATATTGTTTTTCTGGCAAACCTTTACCAGTTTTTTAACATCTTTTTTAGAAAGAGCCTCAGGGTCTCTGAGTTCGGGGTGACTTTCAAATTGATAATTATAATCAACACGTAGAATCAACGTATTTACTTGTCGCGGAGCGAGTTCCTCTTGGATAAACTTAATAAAATTATCGATTTTTTGGGCTTTAGGAGCAGTAATGCAAAAACCACGTGTAGGAAGAAGGCTATCTATTTTTGATTGTGCTTTCGAGTTATTCCATAAAGCCGCACAAAAGCTAACAAGTAAGATAAGAGAAAATCTAGCCATAGTTATAAGAGTGTAATTAAATTGGATGTACTTACAAGTTGGCTAAATTCACTAAGGATAGCAAGGGCAATTAAGCCTAAAAGCAGGCAAAACAGGTCAGTTTAAGGCTTATTTGATAGAAAAATATTAATGAACAAGTATTATATTGCCGTTTTGTTTTAGAAAACCACTTTTTGGCTACTATTGAAAATTATCGTAATAAGTAAAGTCCTTCGTAATCAATCCGTTTTCAATGGTGAAAATCGTGCAGATAGGTAATTTAAAAGTAGTTTTATCTGGGGCAGTGCCAGTAGAGATAAATTCTACTACAATATTGGTATCACCCGAAGGATAAATGTTAATGATAGAATCTCTCAAGTCGGGAAATAGTTGATTCAATTCACTATACTTTTTTAAAGTTTGCGCCCTTGTTTGTTTCACAATTCCTTGACCAAAGGAAGGGTCTTTGAAGTCGGCAGTTTCAGTGTACATATCAGCCATCTTTTGCCATTCATGTTTATTGAAATGCTCGAAATATTGTTTTACGAGAGCTTCGTTAGTATTGACTTTAGATTTACAAGCAACAGCTATAAAAATGGTGATAAGGAAGAGGAATGTATTTTTCATGGGATTAATGTTTGTATAAGGTTTATTGGTATTCAAAGATAAGAAAATCAGTGGATTAGCCCAGAAATGGCGTGATATAAGACTTATATTTCATTTCTTTTAAATGACTTAATATTAGTAGATAATAAATTCTCAAGCTTTAAAATGTCGGATTTATTAGCTGTCTTTTGAAACCATTTTTTGTGGATGTAATTTCTATAAAATGCCCATTTGTGATTTTTATCTTCTTTGCCTGAAAATACTCCAATTAGATAATGAAGATGATGAGTATTCCAAGCCCAAATAGTTTCCTCACGAATCGTAATTTTATTTAATAGCTCTATTTTTTTAGTATCATCCCAACTCATACTTTTTCTGTTTAGACAGTGATTGCAAATAAGTGTCCATACTTTTTGGTAGGGAGCAAGATCAATAAAGAAATCGGTATCCATAGAAGCATTAATATTTACTAATTCACTTGGTTGTGAACAAAATGGGCATTGAACATCAATTGTTCTTGGAAAATGGAAGTGTGCATATTTTACGTGTGTTTCACCTCCATTATGAATTGAATTTTGCATAGCGTTTTTGTTAAATTGATAAATTTATTACTTATAGCAATGCTAATTTTACATATCTGCGCAGCTATAGCATTATGAGATTATAGCTTTGACAACTTTTTGAAAGTTGTCAAAGCTTGGCTTTCAAAGATAAGAAAATCAGTGGATTAGTATCAAAATTATATATTTTTCTGCTTAATAGGTATCCAAATCTCCTCCTCAGAATTTGGGTCATCATTGATATATTTATCACCCAATATTTCAAAATGGACTCTGTGGTCTAATTCATATTCAGAATTTGGCAACCATGTCCCGAAGATATATTGAAAAGTTTTTGGACCAGTTGCAGCAGCTCCTTTGTGGATAAATACAGCGTACAATCCACCTTTCAGCGTAAAGGCTTCCATGCCTTCTGGGATGTTATCAAAATCACTTACCTCCATCGCTGCCCATTTTTCAAAAATTGCCGTTGGATTGAAATTGATAAAATCATGAGATGACGTATAGACTTGCAAACAGTATAAATCGTTGCCTAAAGCATTGTGTATTCCCTTTCTTCTTGGCATAAAACTTTGCCATAATATGTTTGTTTTGTTATCAGCAAAAGACATTTTGATACCTTTGCCAACTAATTTCTTTTCTGATAGGGTCTCTATTCTTGGAGTCATATTCTATACTTTAAGGTTTACTTTCTTACCTACAAAATTTCCATATTTTTCTGTTGCGTTCAAGATTTCTTGTGCTTCTATGGTTGAATCAGGAAAGTTCATTGCTATATGAACTGTATCTTTTTTAAAACTACGCTTCCATGAGCCTACTACTTTTCCATTTACCAATATGGAAGGATTGAAAATACCATTCGTTGTAATAATATCTTTGTTTAAAGAAGGAGTGAGGGAGGCTGACCTATCTTTATAACTGATTAAAAACTCATCAAAGGCAGGCAAAAAGTGTATGCTTGGAGTTGACAGACTTTTATAATTAGCCAGTTCAGTAAACCAATAAGTTTGCTGTTCAACCGTAAAAAAATGAAGGCTTGGTTTTATCAGTTCTAAAGCCAATTTGGCATTACCAGCCGTTAAACCCGACCACCAAATAAAATCTTGTAAGGTAGCTGGTCCATGACTTTGAAAATACCTTTTAGCTAATTCTGCTAATGCGTCTTCTTTACTAAGCATTTTTGTAGAAGGAACTCTTTCATCAAGTAATGCATAGGTAAACTGTTTGCCCTGCATCATTCCATTGCAAACGATACCGTCTTGTTCAGCATCCATCATAATTAATGCCGAACGGATATCATCCGTTTGAATGCCATGAGTATTAAGTTCAAGCATTATTTTATCACGAGTCAGGTGCTGATTATCTCTTAAAGTCTGCTCGATAATCGCCTTGCAATGATTTAGGAGATTGCTGTCTAGTTCAAATTTTTTACACATCACTGCATTTCTTTGCTTTACCTGTGGAGCAGTAAGCATCAACATCCAGCGAATATCTTCGGCAGCAACAAAGTGCCAAGTCGGCCTTAAAATATGTGTACGGATGATTGTAGCGTTATTGATAGCCTGTTCTATGGCTTCTTCATTAATGCCTAGCCTTAGCCCAATAGCCCATTTTGCCATGGCATAATCTTGTGCTTGCATAGCGCCAAAATAAGCCAATATGTCTTTGGGCGCTGCAAAGCCTGTCCCAACAAGTTGGTGTTTGAATAGGCGATATTGGGCGATATCAGTGAGTAACATTGTTTGGGAGGGAATGATTCAGTTATCTTTTACAGGAAGATTTATTCTTGTTCAGTAGGAATCATTTTTTCCTTACAATATTTTTCAATTTCAGTATCATTTGAGAAATACCTATCGCAAAATTCATCCAATTCTTTTTCTGTTGATTTATGATACCGTTCTTCGGCGGTCATTAATTTCTCAGTTTGTTCTATAAAACCTTCAAATTCTTTATTGATTTTACAAAGTTTATCAATTGTTTTGAAATCTAAATCTCTATATTTTGCTTGAAATAATATCTTGCTTTGGTAAGGGTTGGCGCCAAGTTTGATAATGCCAATCCCGAATGATTGGTTTAGTCTCGCCATCTCTTCGGTTAAACTATCACTAAATTCAAATGCTACTAAATAACCATAGTTTGCCCAGCTTGAGTTTGAAACAGCTTGGAAGAATGCTTTTTTTAATTCACTGTCACTATTAATTTCTTTTTTGATTTCGTAAGAGGATAATTTGAAAGTATCTACTCTATTAATTGATTTCAAAAAGTTTTGACTTACTTTGGTTTGAAGGTTTAAAAACTTAATTCCAACCATGTCTGGATGAATCCAAATTTGGTTAGAATCTTTACCATTTGATTGTTCATGAAAGATAGTTTTGGAGTATATTTCTGTATTTTTTAAATAGCTACTTAGCAATTTGTGTAAATCTCTTTCTTCATAGGTTTTAGTTCTATTATTCTTTGGTTTAGCATTTTTTGATTCTAATTCACCTGTTAAAATCTCAATATCTATCTGGTGCTCATTTTTTGTTAAGTAATAAAAATATGTTCCAGATTCTTTTATTCTTTTGACTCTTGTATCTCCAAGTCTAATAAAATCACCTAATAAAGCTGAAACTGTAGCCATAGGAGTTTTGGCATCCTTAAAGTCGTAGTACTTTTGGTTAATGATATGATTAGTTACATCACTATAATTTGTTTGAATACCAATGTCTTCTAAACTTTTTAAGATTGCTTCTTTGATTGTCATTTTTTTGAAAGTGATTACTAATTTTTGCTTAAGCAAACTACCCAAATTCTTGAACAATTACAAAAGTACTTTTGATAATAGGATTAAAATTTGAGCTACGATATATGTTTTAAATACCTTGTGTTGAATTCTATTATGTTCTCAAAAAATAGTACCGAACTCACAGTTTGCCCAGAGGGCTTATACGAATAGGTGTCACTCGGTGAAACCGAACAACTGCATTACAAAAAATGCCCCAATCTTTCGACTGAGGCATTTATAATGAATTTTACCAAAACAGTATTAAGCAATTACTACCGCAATGCCTTTTTCTACATCTTGTTCTACTGTTTTATATTTGATGTTCTCTTTGATTGAACCATCACGATATTGAACCGTTACTCTTTGGTTACGGTCAGCAATTTTTACTGCTTGACGTGGAGCAACTTTTTCAACTACCTGAGTACTTGGGTCATGATAATCATTTTCGTCACCTCTGCCACCTGCTAAACCACCCAATAAAGATGAAATAGCTTCATCTTTTTGTACTTGTAGTTTAGGCTGTGGAGCCTGACGACGTTGCGGTGCGGGTGCTTCGGCTTCTTGAACTTCTGGCATATCTGCTTTCATCAAGAAACTTACTGTATCTAAGTTTATTCTACTTAAGAAACGCTCGAATAACTTAACAGCTTCAAATTTATAGACTAACAATGGATCTTTCTGCTCGTAGCTTGCGTTTTGAACCGATTGTTTCAAATCGTCCATATCACGTAAATGTTCTTTCCATTCTTGGTCAATCAAACTTAAAGCGATTGATTTTTCCATTTCCTGAATCAATTTACGACCGTTGGTATCGATAGTTTCTTGAGCATCAGCAAATAGTTGAGACATCATTGAACCACTTACCAAAGGCACTTGCATACCTGCATAACCATGCGTGATGGCTTCTTTCGCAAAAGCCACTACTTTTTCAGCCAGTCCTTTGTTTTTGGTATGATAATGCTTTTCAGCAGCATCGTACAAACGTGTAGTGCGTTGTTGTGTATTCAATCTGCCGATTTCTTCACGTGTAAACGGAGGTTCAATGCCTAAAATTTCAATACAACGTAATTCTAATTCATCGTAACTAATGTTATTTTGAATGATTTCCGAACATACATCATAAGTATTGTTAGCAATATCCAAAGCCAAACGTTCACCGAAAAGGGCATTTTGACGACGCTTATAAATCGCATTACGTTGGTAGTTCATTACGTCATCATATTCTAATAGACGTTTACGAATACCAAAGTTGTTTTCTTCTACTTTTTTCTGAGCTCTCTCTACTGAAGAAGTAATCATCGAGTGTTGAATTACCTCGCCTTCTTCCATACCCATTCTGTCCATCACTTTTGCGATACGGTCTGAACCGAACTTACGCATCAAGTCATCTTCTAATGAAAGGAAGAATTGAGACGAACCTACATCACCTTGACGACCCGCACGACCTCTCAACTGTCTATCAACTCTTCGTGACTCATGTCTTTCTGTACCTACGATAGCCAAACCACCAGCTGCACGTGCCTCTGGTGATAGCTTAATATCCGTACCACGACCCGCCATGTTGGTAGCAATGGTTACTTTGCTCGCCTGACCAGCTTCTGCTACGATATCTGCTTCACGAGCGTGCTGTTTCGCGTTCAATACATTGTGTTGAATTTTACGAATTGTAAGCATACGGCTTAATAATTCAGAGTTATCAACAGAAGTTGTACCCACCAACACAGGGCGACCAGCATTTACTAATTCTTGAATTTCGTCGGCAACGGCATTGTATTTTTCACGAACGGTTTTATAAACTTTATCTTCGTGGTCGAAACGAGAAATCTTACGGTTTGTCGGAATCGTTACAACATCTAATTTGTAAATCGTCCAGAATTCACCTGCTTCAGTTTCGGCAGTACCCGTCATACCACACAGTTTGTGGTACATTCTAAAGAAGTTCTGTAATGTAATCGTAGCATAAGTTTGGGTAGCATCTTCGATGTTTACACCTTCTTTGGCTTCAATGGCTTGGTGCAAACCGTCGGAATAACGACGTCCCTCCATAATACGACCAGTAGACTCATCTACAATTTTTACTTTACCTTCATCCAATACATATTCTACATCTTTTTCAAATAATGTAAAGGCTTTTAGCAATTGGCTAACCGTATGGATACGTTGTGTTTTAGCAGAATAATCACGGATTAAAGCTTCTTTCTTAATCAAACGTTCTTGTTCTGTAATGCCTACTGCTTGCTCAATTTGGTTCAAATCAACCGATAAATCAGGAATAACGAAGAAGTCAGGGTTTTCAACCATGCGAGTCATGAAGTTCAGACCTTTTTCAGTCATCTCTACTTGGTTGTTTTTCTCCTCAATTGTAAACATCAGTGGGGCATCTGCTTCAGGCATCAATTTCTGATTTTCAGCCAAATAGATGTTCTCTGTTTCTTGTAAAATCTGCTTGATACCTGTTTCAGACAAGTATTTAATCACTGGACGAGATTTTGGTAAACCTCTAAAAGCACGGAATAAAGCTAAACCACCTTCTTTTTTATTACCAGCAGCAATTAATTTCTTAGCTTCTACCAAGAAATCTTGTACCAATTTCTTTTGTTGCTCAACCATACGAGCCACCAAAGGATTGAAAGCATCAAACTCTTGCTCATCACCACGGGCCATCGGTCCACTGATAATCAAAGGTGTACGCGCATCATCAATTAATACTGAATCGACCTCATCGACCATGGCAAAATGGTGCTTGCGTTGTACTTGCTCTTCTGGAGTACGTGACATATTGTCACGTAGGTAATCAAAACCAAATTCGTTGTTAGTTCCGTAAGTAATATCTGCCAAATAGGCCTGACGACGTTCCTCCGTATTAGGGTCGTGTTTGTCTATACAGTCAACTTTTAACCCGTGGAACTCAAATAAAGGAGCATTCCACTCAGAGTCACGTTTAGCTAAGTAATCGTTTACGGTTACTAAGTGTACACCCTGCCCAGCTAAAGCATTTAAGTAACAAGGTAAAGTAGAAACTAATGTTTTACCTTCACCCGTTGCCATTTCGGCAATCTTACCTTGGTGAAGTACCACGCCACCAATTAGCTGAACATCGTAGTGAATCATGTTCCACTCGATTTCATTACCAGCTGCAAGCCATTTGTTATGCCAGATGGCCTTTTCACCAACAATCTCAACGTTTTTCTTCTTAGCGGCAATAAATTTATCGTGAACCGTAGCGGTTACTTCCAGTTTCTTATTCTCGGTAAACCTTCGGGCGGTTTCCTTCACTACGGCAAAGGCCTTCGGAAGAATTTCGAGTAATACTACCTCTAGTTGTTTATCACGATCAAGCTGTAATTTATCAATTTGATTGAAAATTGTTTCTTTAGCATCAACAGACATCTCTTGGTTAGCTTCTACTTCTAATTTTAAATCAGAAATTTCGGCATCAATTTTTGCAAGGTTTTTCTGTATAATAGCCTTTAGGTCAGCGGTTTGTTGACGGAGCTGTTCGTCTGAAAGATTGCGAAGAGTAGCAAATTCTGCATTGGTTTTAATCACGTAAGGCATCAATTCCTTGATGTCTCTTTCTGATTTTGTACCAAACAGTTTTGTTACTGCTTTTGTGATTGAATTTATCATTGTATTGGGTTTTAATCATTTAGAAGTAATGATTGAATTAATTTTCTCAATCATTTGTATTACAAACTAAAAATAGAATACTTACAAATTTAGTTCATTCAACGCTTTTAAAAACAATTTCTGTATAATAATATTGCAGATTGGTACTTTATAAAGTCTTAAAAACATATCCCTCAAAAATAATGCCTTTATAATCAGTGTTTTACAAAAACTATGTTTAGCGGTTATACAATAAGCTAAAGGGAGCTTTATTTATTTAATATTTTTTGCTCATTAAAATAATGAACTAAAAATATAGTTTTTAGGATATATTATCTATATTTAACCTTTGATATTAAACAACAGCAAATAATGGAACAAGCATCTCCACGTCGTCGTCCACCTCGCCCAAAATTAAAAATGCCTTTAATTGGCAATATGCTTGGCGGAGCAAGTAATTCTTCTGCCAAAGACCCGAGTTTATTATCAAGTAAGTTAACCCCTTTGATTGTGGGTGTGGTCATCATTATTTATGCGATAGACTACGTTAGAAGTAAAAATGATACACACGGAGTATATCAAGGTGTTGATGATATCAAAGAAATGGCTTGGAATGGAAAAGTTGCTAAAAAATGGGTTAATATTATTCCTCCAGATAATGAGATTCACTATATGTTTCAAATAATTGATGCCAAAGGAGAAGTTCAAACAGTAGATTTGGGAAATGAGAAAGCTGGGCTAGGGGATTTGATGATGCCGAAAAATACGTTAATTAAAAAAGCGGGAAGTTTCGACGTGACGGTAAAAAGATATTTTAAGAACGATACTACGATTGTATTGAAGTATTGAAAAAGCTTTGAGCTGTGAGCAATGAGCTTTGAGTTTTTAAATTGTTAATAAAAAGCTCATTGCTCAAAGCTGATAGCTCAAAGCTCACAGCTAATCAAAATATACCTCTTTTTCAGGATTATCTTTGTACTCAAACATCATTTCAATTTGTGAAAGCACATTTCTAGGTTCTGAAAGGAGAGGGAGGTTCTCGATACCGAAATATTGAATATCTGAAGTTTCCATAGTATTTACTAAAATCTCACCACCTATTTTCTCACAAAGAATAAATAGCTTATATACATACCAAGCTTCCTGTGGATGTGGATGGTTTTTCTTATCCATTACGGCTAATAAACGAACAGCTTTTACATCCAATCCAGTTTCCTCGCGTACTTCTTTTACTGCCACTTCCGAAGGTGTATAACCGACATCTGCCCAGCCCCCAGGCAATGCCCAACGGTCATCTACTCTTTCTTTTACCATCAGAATTTCGCCCTTTTTATTAAAGATTACTGCTCTTACATCTACTTTAGGTGTTTGGTATCCATCTCGTTCTTCCGTAAACAAAGCCCCAAATTTTTCGATAGGCTCATCTGTCAAATTTTCTAAAATTTGCACACTGAGGTCTGATAATTCTTGGTAACGGTCTTTATCATAAGGACTTTCGGTATAAAATAATCCAGCCTGAGCAATTGCTTGAATTCTTTTAGCCATTGCTAGCCAATCTGTGTTTTGCATGATAAGGTAAGGGTTTGTTTTAGGCTATTAAATTAATATTAGAAAAAACAATGTGCAAAAATTGCACATACTGAAATTTCGTCATTATAAATTCACTAAAATGTATAAAAAAGGGTCAACCAATCGGCTAACCCTTTTTTATACATTTTTAATTCGGCTTAGGAGCCTTATAATTCAGTGGCTTCCAAGTATTGTTTTTTGAATTGAAATCTGGGAAAACGTGGTCGGGGTCTATTGTTACCGATTTTAGTGGTAAGTTGGTCGTTGTTTTAAAAGTCCAAGTACCGCCTCTCTGCCAAATTTCTACTGGTAGTGTAACTCGTTCCTTTGTTCCACCTACCATTTCCATTTCAACTACGGCAGGCATTGCTAATTTCTCTAAGTTTTCAATAACGATAATTGCACCGTTTTTAGGGTCTTGCTCTATATACTGTACATCTTTTACAGACTGGTCAAGTTTCCAAGTTTCATAGAACCAACCTCTCCAGAACCAAGATAATTCTTCGCCAGCAGCATCTTCAATCGTCTTAAAGAAATCATAAGGAGTTGGGTGTTTAAACGCCCAACGTTTGATGTATTCACGGAAAGCATAATCAAAACGTTCTTGTCCAAGTATTTGCTCACGCAATAGCTTTAAGCCGATAGCAGGTTTGTAATAAGCTTCATAGCCTAACCCATTTGGTTGAATAACATCAGGAATATTCATAATTGGCTCAGCAGATTCTCTGAAAAGCTGTTTCGACATCTGGTGCATATCTATTTTATTGCCTTTGTATTCTCCATTGTTAAAATTGTCAGTAGAATAAAAGTTAATAAAAGTATTAAAGCCTTCGTCCATCCAAGCAAACTTACGTTCGTTAGTACCTACAATCATTGGGAACCAGTTATGTCCAAATTCGTGGTCTGTTACACCCCAAAGACCTTCTGTTTGGTCACGCATGCCGCAGAATACGATACCTGGATATTCCATACCACTAATAGAACCTGCTACGTTAGTTGCTACTGGGTAAGTATATTCATAAAGCCATTTAGAATAATATTCTATACAACCTTTTACATATTCAGTAGAGCGAGCCCATGCTTTATCGCCTGCTGATTCAACAGGATAAGCTGACATCGCTAATGATTTTTTACCACTTGGTAAATTGATTTTGGCAGCATCAATGATAAATGCTTTTGAACTAGCAAAAGCTACGTCGCGGGCATTCGTACAACGGAATTTCCAAGTGATTTTTCCTTCTTTTTTCGGGCGAGATGTACTTGTTCCTACTTCATCTTTGCCTAAAATTGTTACAGTTTTATCACTATTAGATGCTTCTGCAAAACGTTTGATTTGCTCAGCAGTCCAACAATCATTTGGATTAACTAATTCTCCAGAACCCACTACGATATGCGAAGCAGGTACTGTTACAGCATACTCAAAATTGCCATATTCCAAATAGAACTCGCCAGCCCCTAAGTATGGAAGTACGTTCCAGCCTTCAATATCATCGTAAACAGACATCCTCGGATACCACTGAGCCATTTCGTAAATAGTTCCGTTTTTTACTTCTTGGGTTCCCATACGGTCTGAGCCATATTTGGGGATAGGGAAAGAATATGAGATTTTGATTTTAGTAATACCTGTACGTTCAACCAGTGGTGATGCCAATTTGATTTGCATACGGGTATCGTTTACTAAAAAGTCAGTAGGTTTGCCATCAATAGTTACCGACTTTATTTGATAACCTCCTTCAAAACTTGTGTTACCAAAACGACCACCATTGATAGGCGTAGTAAGTCCTCCGCGTGATTTAGTATTGAATTGGTTTTGGTCTAATTGCAACCATAAGAAATTCAATTTATCAGGCGAAGCATTTTTGTAGGTAATTTCTACATCGCCTTCAACTATATTTTTTTCGTCGTCTAATGCTATATTGATTTTATAATCAGCAGAGTTTTGCCAGTAAGTAGTCCCAGGTGCCCCTGTTCCACTTCTAGTGGGAGTAGAGAGCGTATAATTGAACAAGGGGTTGAACAAATCGTACTGACTATAGTTTGATTTTTGTTGTGAAAACAAACTTTCTGACCCAAAGAGTAAGCAAGCTGCTAAAAGTAGTTTTTTCATTTGTAAAGGAATTTATGGTAATCTATATAATATTCAACGCTCAATATAAAAACTATGTTATATGCTGTGCAAGATATTCATTAAAAATAGAAAACTGCAAAAGTTTATAATGAATAGCGGATAAATAATCATGGTTGTGTATTATCTGACAATCAATTGGTCAAATGTTTGTTCATGAGGATAATTGGTAGGTTTAATAAATTATTAATTTATCTTCTTTCTTCGCAGCTTATTTGTCGTTTTGAAATGTTTATCGTAATATTGCGATAAATAAATAAAAAAACATGGGAGCGACCAAAACTGACCACTTCACGGAACGTCAAAACCAATTAGCAACGCTTGCTAAAGCCATAGCACACCCTGCAAGAATTGCCATTCTGGACTATCTAATAAAGGTAGATTCATGTATTTGCGGAGATATCGTAAATGAATTGCCTTTGGCACAAGCAACCATATCACAACATTTAAAGGAGTTAAAGAATGCTGGATTAATTAAAGGTGATATTGAAGGAAATGCCATTTGTTATTGTATCGACGAGAACACATGGAAGAGATTTCAAGATATTTTGAATGCTCTTTTCGATGATTATACTCCCAAAACCCAATCTTGCTGTTAATAGCTTAAAATTATTGAAATAATGTATCCTCCAATCAAAAATCTATGCGATGAATTAGTTAATTCATTCGATACTATTCCTGAACAAAGACAAACTTTGTTGCTAAAAATTAGTAAATACATTCAAGCTAAGAAAGATGCTAACCAGCCTATCCAATTGGTTTATGTGTGTACGCACAACTCTAGAAGAAGTCATTTCGGGCAAATTTGGGCTGCCGTTTCGGCATCCTATTATGGTGTGCAAAATGTGAAAACCTATTCTGGTGGCACAGAAGCCACAGCTTTTAATATCAATGCTATTAATGCACTGAAAAGAACAGGCTTTTTAATTGAAAGTAGTGACAATACTAACAATCCTGTTTATACCGTGCGGTTTAGTGAAAACGAAAGCACTACTTGTTTTTCAAAAGTATATAATGATGCCGTAAATCCACAAGAACATTTTGCTGCCATCATGACTTGCTCGGATGCAGAAGAAAACTGTCCTTTTATCCCTGGCGTAGAACTGCGAATAGGTACTACTTATGACGACCCCAAGGCTTTTGATAATACATCACTTCAAGAGACTAAATATGAAGAACGGTCGCATCAGATTGCCCAAGAAACTCTTTTTGTCTTTTCAAATATTCAATAAATATGTCTGCCAATCATTGTGCTCCCGTAGCTGAACGTAAAAAATTGAGCTTTTTAGATAGTTATCTCACCCTTTGGATATTCTTAGCAATGGGGATAGGCGTTGGCTTGGGCTATTTTTCCCCATCAACTGCAACTTTTATTAACTCGTTCTCTCATGGCACGACCAATATACCCTTGGCAATTGGTTTGATACTGATGATGTATCCACCTTTGGCCAAAGTAAAATACGAAAACATGGGCGAAGTCTTCAAAAACACTAAAGTGCTAACAGCTTCTTTGATATTAAACTGGCTTGTTGGACCAATCTTGATGTTTTTATTAGCCATTACTTTTCTAAGAGAACACCCTGCCTATATGATTGGCTTAATCCTGATAGGGCTGGCTCGATGCATAGCCATGGTGGTGGTCTGGAACGAATTAGCGGAAGGAAACCGAGAATATGCCGCAGGTCTAATAGCCCTCAACAGTATCTTTCAAGTACTTTTATACAGTGTGTATGCATATGTGTTTATTACTATTCTGCCTCCATATTTTGGTTTAACAGGACTTGAAGTAAATATTACCATTGGGCAAATTGCCGAAAGCGTAGCTATTTACTTGGGTATTCCCTTTGCGGCAGGCTTTATTAGTCGATATGTTTTGATAAAAATCAAAGGAGAAGAATGGTTTCAAACAAAGTATGTACCTTTTATTTCACCCATTACCTTGATAGCCTTACTTTTTACGATAGTAATAATGTTTAGCTTAAAAGGAGAATTAATCGTGAAAATCCCTTTTGATGTTGTGTTAATAGCCATTCCTTTAGTGATTTACTTTGTCATTATGTTTGTCCTAAGCTTTTTTGTGGGTAAAACATTTGGGGCAGATTATTCCAAAAGTACCTCTATCGCTTTTACAGCTACAGGCAATAATTTTGAATTGGCTATTGCCGTAGCCATTGGTATTTTTGGAATTAACAGTGGTGAGGCTTTTACGGGAGTAATAGGTCCTTTGGTTGAAGTTCCCGCTTTGATTGCCTTGGTAAATTTAGCCTTTTGGTTTAGGAAAAAATATTATTCAACGGAAACTCAATTACAATCATAAACGTATGAAAATTGCCTTATTCAGTGATATACATGCCAATGTGCTTGCCTTAGATGCTTTTTTTGCTGATGTAGAACAGCAAAAGCCTGATACCATTTATTGCTTGGGCGATTTGGTAGGATACCATATTTGGCCAAATGAAGTAATTGAAGCTATTAAATCAAGAAGAATTGCTACGCTAGCGGGCAATCATGATATTAAAGTTAAGCTACCTTTTGAATCTGAAAGTGAAAAAACGGCTAGCAAGTATGCCTATGATATCATAGAAAAACAGCATCGTGAATATCTATTGTCATTACCACACCATATCCGACTATCGTTCTTTATTCAAGGCACAGAGAAGCAAATGTTGATGGTACATGCTAGTCCAAGAAGTATTACGGAGTATATCTTGCCAGATATGGATGAAGATGATGTAGACGCCATCATGGTAGAAGCCAAGGCAGATATTTTATGTTTTGGGCATTCGCATAAACCGTATCATCGGGTAATAGAGCGAGATGGTAAGAAAAAGCATATTATCAACATAGGTTCTTTAGGCAAACCCAAAGATGGAGATATAAGGGGGTGTTATGTACTACTAACAGTCCATCCCGATTCATCAGAGATTGAAGTTGCTTTTAAGCGTGTGGAATATGACGTAGAAAAAGCTGCGGAGGCACTTATACAAAGCCCATTGCCTAACGAACTGGCAGATAGATTACGTGGTGCTTATTGAGCTTTCGGTATCAGTATATCATAAAACACAAAATTTGTGTAAATTTGATTTTGGACTTTATTGAAATACTGAGTTTTAAAATCGATTGAACAAAATGCTTTTTAATTGGATTGGCTTTGGGAGTGTTTTATTTTTATTGGGCTTGGCTATTTTCTTTCTGAGAAACCGACATAACAATGCGGAAAGTAATCTTTATTTAGGCCTACTTTTTTTATTGCAAGCCGTTAGCAATCTGCATTTTTTTGCTTTCCGACTGTCTGATATTATTAATCATATTCCTTACTTTATTCATTTTAGCGCAGGGTTTCGATTTCTTTGGGGTGTATTGTTATACTTTTTTGTGCAGACTTATACGGGCAAAACGATAAAATACCAAGGCACTACTTATCTACATTTTGTCCCTGCTATTGTCGCTACTATTTTCTTTTATGGTAAACTGTTTTTTATCCCTTCTAACGAAATTCATCAGTATGTAGCACTGATCAAGCTTGATAAACACCCTGTCAACAGACCTTATCATTTATTACTCTATCTTTCAAATGTTGCTTATTTGGTAGCTAGTTTGGTAGCAGTATTGAAATACCGCTTGGCATTAACTACTTACTTCTCGAATATCGAAAAACTAAGACTGGTTTGGCTGTTTAATATTTTACTTTTTTTGATGATTTTCCACTTCGTATTGCCCTTGGGATATGGCTTGATAAGTATCAAGTTTTTTCCTTATGTGCCACTGATGCAATTACCAATTTTAAGTTTTGTTGCTTGGAAAGCATATGCTCATCCAGAGCTGTTTACTACATTAGAAACTTTTTCAGAAGAAATACATCAAAAGGGAATTCCAAAATTGGATGAAACAAAAGTCGTTGTAGCCATGCCAACGCTCGACGATAGTTTTATCAATACTTTGCTCCAGTTTATGGAGGTTAATAAACCTTATCTGAATCCTGAACTTACTATTAAGATACTCTCAGACGATTTAGGGATTCCTAGCTATCAATTATCTAAAATCTTGAATCAGCATTTCCAAAAGAACTTCTTCGATTTTGTGAATACCTATCGGGTAGAAGAAGCTAAAAAGAAACTGATAACACCCGAATATACGCACCTTACTTTGGAAGGAATAGGTTATGAGTGTGGTTTCAATTCAAAATCATCCTTTTATGCAGTGTTTAAAAAATACGCAAACCAAACCCCAGCAGAATACCGCAAAGAAAGACTGGTGTAAGTTAGTGAATGAGTGAGTTGTGAGTTAGTGAATTAGTGAGTTATTATAATTATGGATTAGTGATTTTTAGTAGGTAATGTTTTTGATTATTATCTACTAGTTTTATTTAATTTATTCCCCCCCAATAACTCACAATTCGCTAACTCACAACTCACTCATTCACTAACTCACTCAATAAATAAGTGCAGATTTATAAGTTTGGACTCTTTTATTTTTTTGTTTTTACACCCAATTTCTACCTTTGCCCAAGATGCTAGTGATATTCCACTTCTATAAATCCTAAATATCAATCCTTTACACAAATCCGCCCCCTGTTCTAGATAACTCAATTACTAGTCCGCACGTTTTTGATAAATTCAATAAAGTAGATGAAAGAATAAAAAATAATTGGATTATACCTGTCACCTACAGATATTTTTTATCGTACTAGTGAAGAAGCGATAATGCAGATAAACGCTCTATGGTTTATGTATAAATAGAAAACTATCAGACAGTTCTAATGGATAATACTGACGAGGATAGTTGAAGAGAAATAGGACTAGTAAAAGTTAATAAAGACAACAGAAAAGTAGCATCAACTATAATCTTGAGCAAAAAGAAATTGCTCAAAATAAGATTAGCGTCTTTAAATGCTCAGTAAAATTTTAAATATTTAGTGGTTAGGTTTCTAAAACTCTCGTTCACTTGAGCGGGAGTTTTTTGTTTTTTAGGAAATATTATTTTGACTTAAAATTAAACTAACCATAATATTTTTGATGGAGAAGGCCTTATGTTATATTCTCAAAATTCATTTTCTATTAGCGGGTGACTTAAATCCTACTGATTACCCAAAAGTATATAAATAACTAATAATCAATATTTTATCTCTAGCGAGGGACTTAAGTCCCTCACTAGAGATAAAAGCTTAACATAGTCAGGCTGTAACATGAGGCTACCAAAGCTCGGTTTGAAAGGCGATTTAAGCCTATTTGAATCAATTTTATCAATAATCATATCCTTATTTTAACTTTTTAAAAGATATGGGTAATCAGTAGGACTTAAGCCACCAGCTAATAGAAAATATGAGATATTAATAGTCTCAAGAGAACAATCGGAATTTTTAAAATACCTTCACTTCCTCAACAAACACTTCTCAAAAAAAGAGCCATTCTTCAAAGAATATTCCAGTGTAGCCGTGCTATCGCCATACATTACTTGCTGGAAAGATAGCATATTATGTAATTGTCGATAGTCCGCTTTTACGATAGTTGTTTGAGGGTTAGATGGTAAAATACTTTTGTAAACTTGATGTAAAGTAGGCAAGGTATTCATCAAAAAGAACACAACGCCCAACCAATAAAATATTTTGCGACTACGGTGATGCACAAAAACATAAGCAATAGCAACCGTAAGAATGAGCATAGCAGGAATAGAAGCCCTAATGTTTAAATCGTTAGCAATACCGATTTGATACAAGGGGATAATGATGAGAAACAACAATGAAACCTCTACCATCTTTTTGAAAGGATGCTCGAATTGTCTTAGGAAAAAATACCACGTCAAGAAATTGAAAACGATGTAAAAGAGATAACACCAATACCAATGATTAACCCCCGCTTGCCACATAAATAAGGTATTGCCATGATTTACTCCTTGTGTACTCAGAAAGTAAATCATTAGTGGACTAAAGCCTATCACTAACATTATTTTCAGTAAAACGCTTTTCCATTGTAAGAACACTGACCAATTACTTAAATAATAGTAAAGCACAAAAGGAAAAATGCCAATGCTTGCTAACGGACTCCAATACATGGTGGCTAATAACATCAATAAGATTTCATCTAAATTTACTTTCTTTACAAAGTTGGCTTCTAACATAAAACAAGCACCCAAACAAGCAGGTAAAATATGTTGTGGTGCTAAAGAAAATCCATCCCAAAAAGGCGGACGCATTAGCCAGAATGCATTGAGTTTTACATGATAGGGGGGATAGATATAAGATTGAAAATCTAGCCAATAAATGACTTTATAACATAGCCAAGCGTTTGAAAAAAACACGATTACAGCAATAGCCATAATCCTATATTTATCTAAAAAAGTACTTGCCCACATAAATACTAAAAAAGTACCAGTGGTACTCCAAGCCAATGAGATATACCGACAATATTCTAATCCAACGATTTTGCCCAAGCCTGCTGTAGGTAAATAATAGCCCAGATAATAGCACATATAAACCTTAAATGTTGGATAATACAAAGGCCATTGGTTTTGTACAAGGTCGCGGTATTTTAGGTTATTCGCCATGAAATCAATCGATTGCTCTCTGAATTCACCGATACCTACCAATAAATTAATAACTAAAGCGAGAATAAAAGCCACCAAAACCGTAAGCCAAGTGAGTGAGTTTTTTAGGGTACGAAAATCATAAGAATGAAGATTTTTAAGATACTGAAAAGCAAAAGCACTAATTATTAAGCAAGCAGAGATACCAACTTCAAGCTTTACCCATGTCAGTAAAAAAAGGTAAGTAGGAATCAATAAATAAACTAGCGAGCTAATTTTTAAGAGTTTTATGATTTTCATGCTGAGTAGGTTGAGCAAATTTTCTCTAAAATTAAGCTGTGTAATGGTTTTTGTAGCATTAAGTTTGATTTTTTATAATGTTAATTAGGTTTTAGATTAGACAACTTTCAAAAGTTGTCTAATCTTTAGATAGCATGAAATGATGATAAAAATATTTTCCATAAACACTGATGGCATGACTTCAAGTCATGCCATCAGTAAAGTCATCAGTAAATAAGGTCTATACTATCTGCCCCATAGCTGGGTCAGTATAGCTTTCTTTACCCGTTTCAATGTGTCCTGCATAACGTTGTTCAAAGGTTGAGTTCCCTTCAATTTTTACTGAAACGTCATACCATGCATGACTTTTTGCTAAATCTAAAGGTACTGACACCGTTTTGCCTTTGGCTACTTCTACTACTTTTTTGCCTGTTTTATAGCTCATATCCTCAATGACAAAACGTAGTGTTTGTGCGTCAGTATTTTTTAGCATCAAGACAGCATTTCCTGTTAAACTTGGTTTAGTGCCTTGATACGTTAGTGTCGTTTCAACCTTAGGATTTACAGTATTTCCTTTAAAACACCTAAAAAAACCATTCGGACCATACACCTCTATATGATATTGATTATCACCAAAATCACTTAATTGCCAACTATCCTTTAATATATCGCCAGCCTTTACAGCGTAATTGCGTGTATGTAATTCATCTTTTTGTGCCAAAGATTGGCGAGCATAAACTGTAAAGGCAGCCCCCGCTGATTTTGTGCCAAATACTTTATTATCAGCCGAGAAAGTAATATCAAAGGATTTTTTGTCAGCACTCAAACTACCTTCTACATATAATTCATAAGGCAAAGCACAAGCTTTACGAATCCCTTTTTCTTGTTTAGGCATTAGGTCGGATGCAGTACCTTTTGTATTAGCTTCGCTGATTTCTGTCGCCGATAAAGCCTTGAAATTAGACGGTACATTCTTGAATTTAGCTTTATGTACGCTTTGAATAAAAGGTTCTTTTTCAACAAAAGTAGGGAACGCAATTTTCTCGCCATTGTAAGGTTTGAATACTGATGTCAAATCTCCACAGATGGTTCTTCTCCATTCCGAAATGTTTTCTTCTTTGATATTTTTCTTCGTTTTTTTACTCAGAAATTTCTCTAAAAACTGTAGGATAGAAGTATGGTCGAATATCTCAGAGCAGACATTGCCTCCTCTGCTCCAAGGCGAAGCAATTACTAAAGGTACTCTAAAACCTAAACCGATAGCACCATCACGTGTTTCGGTTTCTGGATTTTTATAACCACGCTTTTTCTCATCATTAATATTCACTTGTTCTACCGACACATCAATGCCCGAAGATACTTTGCCAGTATTAGCTATTTTATGATGCGGAGGAAGGAAAGGAGGAATATGGTCGAAATAACCATCGTTTTCATCATACGCTAAAATGAAAATAGTTTTCTTCCAAACCTCTGGATTTTGCGTAAGAATATCCATCACTTCTGATAAATACCAAGCCCCATACCACGGAGCACCAGGGTGGTCAGAGAAGTTTTCAGGAGCAACTAGCCAAGTGACAGCAGGTAATTGGTTCTTAGTTACATCTTGTCGGAATTGGTACAAGACATCGCCTTTAGGAACTTCTAGTTTTCGTGCAGTGCCATTGTCAGTATATTCTAATGACGTAAGCTCGTGAAAATGTGGGTCGTTGCGGTTGTTAGTAAATGCTTTCTGGTGAATGTTTTGCTGGAAAGCAGAAAGCTTTGCAAAATTCTCTGGTGTATAATTAACAATATCTTCCTGAGCAATTTTTAAGTACATTTTCTTCTGTGCCAAAGCCCTTTCTGCTTTTTTCAAAGCATCGCTACCCACAGCAAGCGTAGGTATTTCGCTAGTCAGTTTTTCAATTTCTTTTGGTAAAAACTTCACTACTTCCTGAATATAGCGATAGTATTCTGGCGAAAATTTTACTTGATATTGCTCAAACCATTCAATAGGGTTATCCGTAAAATTAGCTAACCAAGCATCGCCTTCACCCTCTAAGCCTGTAGGCAAACTGATTTCATTTTGATATATTTTCCACGAGATACCATTTTCTTCCAAGCGTTCAGGAAACGTTTTCCATTTAGCCCATTTGCCATAATCAACGTCCTCATTTTTAACGTTAGCCTTTGAAGAAAAATCTTGTTTCTCACGAATCGTACCCGTCCATAAATATAAACGATTGGGCGTTGTCCCTGTTAACGAAGAACAAAAATTTTGATCGCATACCGTAAAAGCATCTGCCAAAGCATAATAAAAAGGAATATCCTCACGATTATAATAACCCAGCGTCAGAGGTAAATCTTTATATTCTTTATGTCCAGATTGTTTTACATGCAGCCATTTGTCATTTTTACCACCGTTCAGAGCATCCACTTGGTTTTCCCAAGAGTGTGGTAATGAACTCATCCAAGTGGCATTAGAATCTCGCAGGTTTAAGCGAAAAGGAGCAAAGGTTTCACCTTTTTCGTTTTGTTGTAGCCATACTTTATTTTTACTAGGGAGCGTAATAGCACGCGGGTCGTTAAAACCACGGACTCCTTGTAAAGTACCAAAACAATGGTCGAACGAACGGTTTTCTTGCATCAAAATCACGACATGTTCAGCATCCCAGAAAGTACTTCCTTCGGCAGGGTTAATGGCCATAGCTTTTTGAATAGAAGCAGGTAACATCCCTAGAAAACTTGCCCCACTAGCTAATACAGACGCTTTTTTGATAAACTCTCTTCTTGATTCCATGTGTTGATTTTGTTATTGACTATCAGAATTCGGATGTCGGGAATCTGAAAAGATTCACCTAACCACTTCTGTTAAATAGATAAGTTGATATGGCTACAAAGATAGAGTAGGGACGAGGATTAAACTGTACTGGTATATTATTGCTTTGTTAAGGAAATAGAAAACCCTATAAAATGCAAACGGTAACCGCAAGGGCTACCGCTACATGTTATAAATAATCGATTTTGGTTGATAAAAGAACAATCTCTACACCAAAGCCTCAAATAAAATCTCAACAGCATGTTTAGCCGTTCTGCCAGTACCATCATGAATTTGGTGACGGCAACTTGTACCAGAAGCGGCTATAATTACATCTTCACCTTGCTGACGAATGGTTGGGAAAAGTACCAATTCACCTACTTGATTCGATAATTCAAAATGTTCTTTCTCATAACCAAAAGAACCCGCCATACCACAACATCCCGAAGGAATAATTTGTACTTCGAAGTTTTCTGGCAACGAAAGGGTCTTCTTCGCTGGCACTAAACTAGATAATGCCTTTTGCTGACAATGCCCATGTAGTTTAATTAAACGTTTTTCAGTAGTGAATACCTTTTTAGAAATACGCTTTGCATCAATTTCTTTGGCTAAAAACTCTTCAATCATAAAGACATTTTTGGCTAAAGCTTTTGCTGAATCTACTAAATCATCATTTACCAAATCAGGATATTCATCACGGAAAGTTAGAATCGCCGAAGGCTCAATACCTATCAAAGGTGTTTCTGCCGTAATGACATCTTTTAAAAGGCTAACGTTTTTATTCGCCAATTTCTTAGCATCATCTAACAAGCCTTTTGATAACTGAGGACGGCCAGACTCTGCATGGTTAGGAATAATTACTTCATAACCCAAACGATTCAACAACTTCACAGCTGTAATACCGATTTCAACATCATTATAATTAGTGAATTCGTCGATAAAGAGATAGACAGGCTTCAGCCCTTCAGAGAGGGGAGTTTTTATCGAAGAGTTTCCCCCGCTCTCTGAAGGAGAGGAGGCAGGGGGGGTGAGGTTCTTCTCAGCCCATTTCTTCAAAGTAGTATTTGCCAACAAAGGCATCGTTCTGTCAGGGTGAAACCCTACTACAGTATTGGCAATTTTACGAAGAGCAGGCGTGTCAAAAATGAAATTATAAGCCCAAGGTACATAAGATGCCACCTTTGAAAGCGATGAGAAATTCGCCACTAAGCGACTACGAATAGGTACACCATTTTCTTTATAATATTGGTGCAAAAATTCCATTTTCAATTTCGCTACATCCACATTGGATGGACATTCGCCTTTACAACCTTTACAAGCCAAACATAAATCAAATACTTCTTTGATTTCTTCGTGATTGAAACGATTGGCTTTGTCCGAATGCGTTAAAAACTCACGAAGAATGTTGGCTCTAGCACGGGTAGTTTCTTTTTCATTGCGTGTAGCCATGTATGACGGACACATCGTTCCGCCCGAAGCAGGCGTTTTTCTACAATCGCCTGAGCCATTACATTGCTCGGCGTGTTGTAAAATATTTTGGTCTTGGAAACGAAACGTCGTTTTAAATTCAGGTGTTTGTTGTCCTGGAGTATAACGTAAAAATGTATCCATAGGCGGTGTATCCACAATCTTGTTGGGGTTAAACACATTGTATGGATCCCAAGTACGCTTTACTTCCTTCATCAACTCGTAGTTGTGTTCACCCACCATTTGGCGGATAAATTCACCACGCAAACGCCCGTCGCCATGTTCACCCGAAAGCGAACCTTTGTATTTTTTCACCAAAGTAGCAATTTGTTCAGCTATCAAACGGAATTGCTTATTTCCTTCTACGGTCTTTAAATTGATAATCGGACGTAAGTGAATTTCGCCAGAACCTGCATGAGCATAATGTACTGAATACATATCATTAGCAGTCAGAATCTCATTGAATTCACGGATAAAATCTGGTAAATCGTTTACATCCACCGCAGTATCTTCAATGACAGCGACGGCTTTTTCATCCCCTGGAAGGTTAGACAATAAGCCCAATCCTGCTTTTCTAAGGTTCCATACCTTTTTAGTATCTTCACCATATATTACAGGGAAATGATAGCCCAAACCAGCCGCACGCATTTCTGCTTCCATGGCTTTAGCTTGTTGTTCAATTTCCTCTTTATTATCCGAACGCAATTCTACTACCAATAAAGCCCCTGGGTCGCCTTGTACAAAAAATCTGTTTTGACTATGTTCTACACTCGCTTTAGTACATTCCAGAATATAATGGTCAATCAATTCTGAAGCTGAAGGTTTGTATTTTAAGGCAATCAAATTAGCCCTTAACGACTCCTCCACATTATTAAAATGCACACAAACCAAGCCTATTTCTTTAGGAGGTAAATCGTTTACATGCAATTTAATTTCTGTCAAAAAGCAAAGCGTTCCCTCTGACCCAGCAATCAATTCACAGAAATTGAAAGGTTTGCCTCCTTCAGTATAAGGCTCGCAATTCAATAACATATCTAAGGCATAGCCCGTATTTCTTCTTTCAATGGTTGGTTTAGGAAATTCATTCTTGATTTCCGCCTGATTTTTTTCATCTGAAAGTACCTGATTGGTTTTCAAATAAATTTTATCCAGTAGAGTAGCCGACCCATTTTTACTTCGTGCTGACTTCACAAGGGCATTAAACTCGTTTAAGCTATCACTTTTAAAAACCACATCAGTTCCATCCGCTAAAATAGCTTTTACTTCCATTAAATGCTCGCGGGTAGAACCATACACTACTGAGTTTGAACCACAAGAGTTATTACCCACCATACCACCAATCATGGCACGATTGGCAGTGGATGTTTCTGGTCCAAAAAACAGACCATGTTTTTTAAGTTCTATATTCAGTACATCACGCACTACCCCTGGTTGTACTCTTACCCAATGTTCATCCTTATTGACTTCCAGTATCTTAGTGAAATTCTTAGAGACGTCCACAACGATGCCGTTTCCAACTACTTGTCCTGCCAACGAAGTACCAGCTGTTCGTGGAATAATGGAGGTCTTATTGTCACGAGCGAAATTTATTAATTTTCTAATATCTTCAATCGTTTTAGGAAGAGCCACCGCTTGTGGCATTTCTCTGTAGGCCGAAGCATCAGTTGCGTAGAGCGTACGCATGACGGTATCGAAATAGAGTTCACCTTCTAATTGACTGGCAAGTTGAGTAAGAATGTTTGGATTGGTCATTTTTGGATTTTACAAAGAATAATATAGTTTTTCTAAGTTCTTTTTTCAGACTTCAAATTTACCAATAAAATCAATTTGAAACTTAGAAAAATATTTTATTAAGATATTTGTATTGAAAAAGTACAAAAATACATTAATAGAATGTCAATTGAAAATTTAACATTTTTTAACAAAAGAGCCTTTAAGCACTTTATTTGAACAATTTTGTCAAGAACAGTGATATTGGTTAAGTTTTTTAAATAGGTATAAGTACAATTTTATTATAAAAATAAAAAAAGAGGTAATTAAATTTTTTCCTAAAAAAATTGAATTATAGAAACTTTTTCCTCTACTTTGCAGTGATTTATTAGAGCAATTTTACATTTTTTATTGCGAAAATACCAAAGTTTCATATTTTACATCCATTCTTTTTGAAACTTTATTAACTCGGTAGCATTCCTTTCGTTCGTCATAAAACTTTGTAAAGTTTCTCTGGATTTCATTAACCATTTTAAAATCTTAACAAAACCTTATGAATAATCATTTTTACAGATGGTTCTGTCGCTTTGTGCGACAAGGTGCAGCATCAAACTCGCTAGTTAAAGTAGTCATGATGGCTGTCGCTATGTTTGTATCTATGGGCGTAAATGCTCAGGATAGAACTATAACTGGTAAAGTAACAGAATCAGGAGACGGTTCAGGATTGCCAGGTGTATCAGTTGCAGTAAAAGGTACAAGTAGAGGTACTCAAACAGATGTTAACGGAGCTTATAAGATTTCTGTGCCTAGCAATGCAACATTGGTATTTACTTTTGTGGGTTTCGCAAAGCAAGAAATTGCAGTAGGAAGCCAAACTGAAGTGAACGTAAAATTAGTTTCTGAAACTAAAGCTTTAGACGAAGTAGTGGTAGTAGGTTATGGTACAACTACTAAAAAGGATGCAACTGGTGGTGTTGTAGCTTTAACTTCTAAAGATTTCAACAAAGGTGTTATCGCTTCTCCAGAACAATTATTACAAGGTCGTGCGGCGGGTGTTCAAATGACACCAAACAGTGGTGAGCCAGGTACTGGTATTAATATCCGTATTCGTGGTACCACTTCAATCCGTTCTGGTAATGGTCCATTATATGTTGTAGATGGTATTCCTTTGGATGGTTCAAGTACAACAGATGGTGCTGACGGTAGTGCTGGTTTCGGTAATGCAGCCGCTAAAAACCCATTGAACTTTATTAACCCTAACGATATTGAAAATATCTCAGTATTGAAAGATGCTTCTGCGGCAGCTATTTATGGTTCTAGAGGTGCAAACGGTGTTGTATTGATTACAACTAAAAAAGGAAAGTCTGGACAAAGTAATTTAAACTTCTCGGCAAATACTTCAATTTCATCTAATTACAAGAATTATGACGTAATGTCACCAACTGATTTCTTGAAAAATGCTACAGCTGCTGGCTTAGATGTTTCAAGTAAATTGATTAATGGTGGTGCTACTACAGACTGGCAGAAAGAAGTATATCGTACAGCTATTACACAAAACTATAACTTGAGTTATGGTGGTGGAAACGATAATACTAACTATTTCTTCTCTTTAGGTTATAACGACCAACAAGGAACAGTAAAAGGTACAGCAATGAACAAGCTTACGGCTCGTATCAATGCTACGCACAAATTGTTTGATAACAAAGTAGTTTTAGCAGTAGCAATGACTACTTCAAGAATCAAAGATAAAAGTGCTGCGATTGGTGGTGACATCGGTTTTGAAGGTAACGTAATCAGTAGAGCGATTCAAACAAACCCTACGTATCCTATCTATAACACTGATGGTTCATTCTTTACAAATGGTACGCCTGCTTTCCGTAACCCAGTTGCTTTATTAAATCAAATCAGCATTGGTGCTAATACAGGAAGAACTTTGATGAACTTCAGTGCATTATGGAATATTACTAAAGATTTATCTTACAAAGCTAACTTTGGTTTAGATAATTCAGATGCAGTAAGTAGAACAGCTGTTCAGCCAGGTGCTATTGGTTTTGCAAACAGTATTGCTGGTAACCAAGGTTATGCTAGAATTGCTAACCGTTATATCACTACTACTACTATCGAACATACTTTGAATTACAAAACAGTAGTAGGTAAATCAAAAATCGATGCGATTGCTGGTTTCTCATATCAGAAATTCGAAAACCAAAGCAATTATGTTCAAGCACTTTATTTTGTAGCGCCACAAGGGTTTGATTTAACAAACAATATCAACTTTGTTGATAACAGTGGTACTAATAAAGCGTTCTCTGGTGGTTCAGGAAAAGGTCAAAGTGATTTACAGTCTTATTTCGGTCGTGCGAATTATTCATACAACGACAAATATTTGTTAACAGCTACGCTTCGTGTGGATGGTTCATCTAAATTTGGTATCAATAACAAATATGGTTATTTCCCATCTTTTGGTGCTGCTTGGCGTTTATCTAACGAATCTTTTGTTCCGAAAGAGATTTTCTCTGATTTGAAATTAAGAACAGGTTATGGTATCACTGGTAACCAAGAGTTCCCATCAAATACTTCATTGGCTACTTATGCACCTAACTCAGGTTCTGGAGGTTTAGCTAAAGAAAACGTTCCGAACCCAGATATCAAATGGGAAACTACTACTGCTTATGGTGTAGGTCTTGACTTCGCATTATTAAAAGGTAAATTATCAGGTACAGTTGATTATTTCAACAAAAGTACAAACAACTTGTTGTTCCCTTTTGCTGCACCTCAGCCAGACGTAGCAACAACGAGATGGAGCAATATCCCTGCCGATATCAGAAACACAGGGGTTGAATTTAGCTTGAATTACCAAATTTTATCAGGTAAGAAATTAGATTGGGAAGTAATGGTTAACAGTACTTTCTTGAAAAACAACGTTGCTAGATTAGACGTTGCTACTATCCAAACAGGTAACTTGTATGGTCAAGGTTTATCAGGTGCTTATATTCAACCAATTACTCAAGGATATCCATTATATGGTTTCTTCTTACAGGATTTCAAAGGATATGATGCTAATGGTAATACTATTTTAGGTGCTGAGAAAACATACAAAGGAAGTCCATTCCCTACTATGACTTGGGGTTTAACTAACAACTTTACTTATGGTGCTTGGAATGCAAGTATCTTCATCAACGGTCAGTCGGGTGGATATATTTACAACAACACTGCCAACGCAGTATTGAACAGAGCTTCATTGAAACAAGGAAATAACGTAACATATCAGACAATTTCAAGTACTACTGGTCAAGCTTATGGAGATGCTCCAGTGCCTTCTACGTTCTTCTTAGAAAAATCTGATTTTATTCGTTTATCTAACTTGTCAATAGGTTACACAGTGAAATTACCAGCTAATAGCTATGCTAAATCGCTTAATATTTCATTGACTGGTCAGAACCTATTGTTGATTTCTAACTATACAGGATTAGACCCAGAAATTAGTAACCCAGCCGCTGCTAGAAACAGTGTTCCATCTTTAGGTATTGATTATATTTCATATCCAAAAGCAAGAGCATTTACTATTGGTCTTAGTGCTAATTTTTAGAAATATTTTAGTGCCAATTCATAACAAAATAGTTTAATTAAATTGTTTGAATAGTACTTAGTTGAAAAAATCTGAAATATCAAAATGAAAAATATAAGAAAAATATTAATCCCTTCATTAGTCATTGCATTAATGGGCGGAACTATGGGATGTAGTAATTTAGATGACGTGGTTCTTGACCGTGTGTCTGATGCTTCATCTGTTCAACCAGATTTGACATTAAAAGCTGCTTATAATAGTTTAGGTACTTTTACTGACCAAGCTGCTATCTACGCATTAACAGAGCATCCAAGTGATGAGATGCAAGGCCCAACCAGAGGTGCGGACTGGGATGATAACGGTAGATGGAGAAACCTTCATACACATACTTGGACAAACCAAAGTGATGATGTATTGAACGCTTGGAATAACTTGAATAGAGGTCATGCCCTAGCAAATGAAGTTATTGGTAATGCTAAATCTACAAAGGCTCAAGTTGCTGAAGCTAAGTTTTTGCGTGCATTTTACATGTTTTATACAGTAGATTTATTTGGTCAGGTTGCTTTCAGAGACTTAGCAAAGCCAGGTGATTTACCAAAAGGGTTAAGCCGTAAAGATGCTACTGCACAAATAATTGCAGAAGTTCAATCAATTATGGGTGACTTACCAAGCGCAACTGCTACTAATGCAGGTACTGCTACTAAAGAAGCTGCTTCTTTCCTTTTGGCAAAATTATATTTGAACAATGCAGTATTTGCACAAGACCCAACTAAGCCAGCTGGTCCGTTCACTTTTGCTAAAGCAGATATGGATGCAGTAGTAACTAATGCTGATGCTATCATTAATTCAGGTAAATATACTTTAGCGGCTAATTATTTTGATAACTTTCATCCAGACAATAGTACTAAGTCAAAAGAGCTAATTTTTGTAATCCAAAACGAAAAAGGAGCGAGTCTTACAAATAACTCATCTGTAAGAAACCGTTATTATATGACATCACACTATAGTACTATTCCTAGTGGATGGAATGGTTTTACTACTTTAGCTGATTTCTATAACAGTTTTGATAAAAAAGATAGTCGTGTAGGAGCAGCGATTCCAGGCTTAACTGACAAAGGCGGTGTTCGTGCTGGGTTCTTGATTGGACAGCAATATGGATTGAATGGAGTAACATTGTTGGATAGAGAAGGTAAACCATTGGTTTTCACGCCTGAAGTTGACCTTAAAAATGCTAATGAGAGACAAGGTATCCGTGTAATTAAATATACACCAGATATCACAGATATTGATTCTCCTGCAAATGACTACGTTTTCTTCCGTTATGCTGACGTTTTATTGATGAAAGCAGAAGCTTTATTTAGAGGTGGAAATACTTCGGGAGCTTTAACAATCGTTAATAGCTTGAGAACTACTCGTGGAGTTGACCCATTAACTACTTTAACTGAAGCTTCTTTATTAGCAGAACGTGGACGTGAAATGTACTGGGAAGGTTGGAGAAGAAATGACCAGATTCGTTTTGGTAAATTCTTAGCACCAGTTGATAACCGTACAGCTACGTCACCTGACTACCGTGTTGTTTTCCCTATTCCTCAAAGAGAATTGGAAATCAATCCAAACTTGAAGCAAAACTTTGGTTACTAGAAGATTTGAATATTAATGCTATAAAAAAAATGCTCGTACATACGAGCATTTTTTTATTAATCTCATCTGTCAATAAATTTTTAAAATAGAATGATTAAACGTGTTTATTTATTATCTAAAGTATTTATAGTATTCATTCCTTGCTTTTTTTTAATGGCTTGTTCTGCTGATAAAAGAGAAGACGAAATTTATCAATCATTAAAGAATAATCAATCTAAGTTTATCTTTAAATTAAATGGAGCAAATTTCTATAATGCAGAGAGTATTTTTACCGGACATTTAGAAATTGTAGAACGCTCTTTTACAATCAATTTCTTTGATCAATTTGAAGGAAATACCATGGTACATTTTAGTGGGATAGACTGGTATAAAGGCAGACCCATTAAAATACCTATAAAATTAGCCAGTAGTTACTCTAACGTGATGTTTGGTAGAATAAAGGATAAAATAAATAAACTTGGTGAAGGCTATTTGATGTCAGAAGGAACCATTACTTTCAAAGTACTTACAAAAGAAAAAATAGTGATTAAAATTGAGGGTAAAGCAAAGAAGTATCCTAAAATTGATATTGACCACCCTACTTATGATGTTCAAGGATTGATAGTTTGTAAAAACCCAAAAATTGATTTCTTAGAAATTGATGAGAAAAAAGCATTCTACAGTAACTACTAAAATGATTATAACCTTTCATCGTCAAGCATATTAAATATTGTTTTAGACATGATTTTAGCAAAGCCTAATAAGTTTATTGTTTTGTTGATATTTATACTTTTCTCATGTACGCTACTAGCACAACAAAGAAAAGCATATTCATTAAAAGGAAATGTAACTGATGCCCTAACAGGTAAACCTTTGGTGGGGGCTATTATTTCGATAGATTTTAAGAAATCAGGTATTTTAACAGACTCACTGGGTAATTATTTCCTTCGCATTCCTGAGGACGAATATGTGTTGAAAGTGTCATATCTGGGCTATAAACCTTTTAGACTATATGTTAAGCTTAATAAAAATACAGTAGTTGATATACAGCTTCAAGATGTTACTAAGCAATTAGAAGAAGTTATCGTATCTAGTATTGCTACCCGAAAAAATATTCTTACACCTTCGTTGGGGGTTTCTTTACTCAGCATGAAAGGTATCAAGAAGATTCCAGCTATGATGGGCGAAGTAGATATTCTGCGTAGCCTTCAAACCTTGCCGGGGGTGTCGTCGGTAGGGGAAGGGGCCAATGGCTTGAACGTGCGTGGTGGAGCTGTTGACCAAAATTTGATTTTTATTGACGATACGCCCATTTTCAATCCAACGCATCTTTTTGGATTGTTTTCAATTTTTGCTTCAGACGGTATTCGGGAATTAGAACTATATAAAGGCGGAGTACCTGCTCGTTTTGGGGGGAGAACAGCCTCAGTGTTGGATATTAAAATGCTTGACCCAAGCCTAGATAAATTTAAAATTGAAGGCGGAATAGGACCAATCTCTAATAGATTATTGCTGGATGTGCCAATCGTAAAAAACAAACTATCTATTTTAGCAGTAGGGCGGGTATCTTATAATGATTTTTGGTTCAAAGCCTTTGCCCCTGATAACATCAAAAATACCAGAGCCAATTTTTATGATATAGCTACTAAGGTTTTTTATAAGCCTAATAAAAACAATACCATCTCGTTGATGACTTACCTAAGTCATGATTATTATAGAGTTGATTCGTTATTTAGCTTAGAAAACGTAATTGCCAAAGAATCAGAATTTAGATATGGACATCAGAATGCATCTTTGAAATGGAATCATTACATCAGTCCTAAAGCAAGTTTTGAACTGATAGCTGCTTTTAGTAAATATAAAACAACCACCGAGTCGCCTGATTCAGTTAACCGAATTGATTTAAAGAACAGTATCCAGTACCAAAACTTCAAAGCCAACCTCGATTACGCCTTTAATGAAAAACACAAAGCTAATGTTGGCTTTAGTGCTGTTAGATATGATTTAAGTCCGGGGAGCTTGAATAGAGACATTGTATCGAAAATCTCAAAAGTTGAATTAGAAAAAGAACAAGCATTAGAATTGGCCATTTATGCCGATGATGAATACAAATTAAATGACAAATTAACTATTCAGTATGGCTTGCGTTATACCCAATTTTTAAATATAGGGCCTATTGAAGTAAGGAAGTATCTGGAAGGTGAACCAAAATCTACCGTGTCGCTGATTTCGACAGAACTAAAAAATGGTGTTGCCAAAAGCTACGGAGGTTTTGAACCAAGATTAACGATGCTGTATGTATTTAACCCTACTACTAGCCTTAAGTTTGGATATAACAGAATGCAACAGTTTTTGCATTTGATTTCTAATAATACCACTCCTTTACCCACTTCTCGCTGGAAAATTTCTGACGAAAACGTATTACCACAAATAAGCGATTTTGCTTCTATTGGATACTTCAAAACATGGAATGATAATGTTTGGGAAGCATCTTTAGAAACTTATTTTCGTAACATTAACAATGTAGTAGATTATGTTTCGGGTGCGAATTTGCAGTTGAACCAAACCTTGGAAACACAACTACTAAAAGGTAAAGGGCGTTCGTATGGTGCGGAATTGATGATTACTAAAAAGAAAGGAGAGGTAACAGGGTGGATTAGTTATACTTATGCGAGGTCGTTTATACAAACTACGGGGCAATATCCAGAACAGCGAATTAATGGAGGTAATTGGTATCCTGCCAATTATGATAAGCCCCATACGGTTAATATAGTGTTTAATGCCACGCCTGATAAACACAATAGTTTCTCGTTTATTTTTGCCTATAATACTGGCCGACCGTTTTCGTCACCAGCAGGTACTTATACGCTCGACGGTCAACAGTTGCCTTTGTATTTGAGTAGAAATAATGATAGAATTCCTGATTATCATCGCCTAGATTTTTCTTGGACGATTACCAACCCAAGTATGAAAGAGAAACGGTGGGAGGGAAGTTGGATTTTTACAGTATATAATATTTACGGACGTTCGAACCCTTATTCTGTATTTTTTACCAATGGTAAAGACGGAACAAAGGTATATCAGCTAAGTGTTTTTGCGAGTCCTTTGGTTTCATTAGCTTATAATTTCAAATTTAAATGAAAATTGTAAAGCGTCTTATGCTCTATTTTTTACTGTTCTCAGTGGGCTTTTGGTCTTGTATTACCGAAGTTCGAGACTTTGAACAAATAGATAGTGCCGCTTTCCTGTCAGTAGAAGCTACGCTTTCGAACCAAAAAGGACCACATAAAGTAATACTTTCTTTTTCATCGCCCAGTATCACAATCAATGTTGAGAATGTCCCAGTTAAAAATGCACAAGTGTTTATCACAGACGATAAAGGAGGACGAGAAAATCTCACGGAAATGGATAAAGGCATTTATGTAACTTCGGCTACTTATCGTGGTATTATTGGCAATGCTTATACTTTACACATTGATTTACCTAATGGAAAAAAATATGAATCTAGTCCTGAAATATTAAAAGCTGCACCAACTATTGATAGCATTAAGGCTCAATTTAATGTAAATAATAATTACCCATTAACGGATGCTCGCAGTGTAGGCTTTGATGTAACGCTTGATTTCAAGGACTCGCCCGAAACCTCAGATTATTATCAATGGAAGTGGACGCATTATGAACGTACTGTCTTTTGTGCTAGTTGTGAACGTGGTTACGACTATTCACTAAAAAAATGTAGCATAGAGCCAAATTATCCATACGGACAGACTTTTCCAGAATTAATAAATTATGGTTGTTTGGAGCCTTGCTTTGATATTTCGTTTAACGAAACGTATAATATATTGTCGGATAAATTGATGAATGGGCAGCAAGTAGTTAATTATCCTATTATGCGGATACCCTATAGTAGTATGAGTATCTATTATTTGAAGATAGAACAACGAACCATTTCTGAAAAGATGTTTCGATATTTTAGGAGTATCAAAGATGTTACCCAAGGTTCTGGAACGCTTTTTGACGTACCAGCCGAAACGCAATTTAGTCCGAATATGGTCTCCTTGAGCGACCCTAATGAGAAAATCCTTGGTGCGTTTCAGGTGTTTGGTTCACAGGAAAAGATTATCTATGTAAACAGACAAAGAACAGATTATTCACCTGTACGGGTTGTTTATCGGGGAAGAGAGTTACCAATACCATCAGGTGGTAGTAGTCCAAAAGCTTATTGCATAGAAAGTAAATACAGAACTAAGACTGAACCTGAAGGTTTTAAAGAGTAGGTTTGAGCCTTGAGCCATGAGATTCGAGCTATGAGCTTTGAGTTATCAGTTTTTAGCAATGGGTTTTGAGTCAGTAGCAGGTTGAAAAAAGACAATATGTCTCTTTGGAATAGGGTGCCAATTGTTCGCGTTTTTACAAGTCCTTTGGTTTCTTATAGCTTATAATTTCAAATTTAAATGATAGTTATGAAGCGTTTTATCATATATTTTTTACTATTTTCAGTGGGTTTTTGGTCTTGTATTACTGAAATACGAGACTTTGAACAGATAGATAGTGCGGCTTTTCTAACGGTAGAGGCTACGCTGTCGAACCAAAAAGGTCCACATAAGGTAGTACTTTCTTTTTCGTCGCCAAGCATTACGATTAATGTGGATAATGTACCTGTAAAAAGTGCACAAGTGTTTATCACAGATGATAAAGGAGGAAGAGAAAATCTCACGGAAACGGATAATGGTATTTATGTAACTTCGGCTACTTATCATGGCATTGTGGGCAATGCTTATACTTTACACATTAATTTGTCCAATGGGAAAAAATATGAATCTAGTCCTGAAATATTAAAAGCTGCACCAGCCATTGATACCGTTAAGTATCAATTTAGCGTAAAAGATAATTACCCATTAACGGATGCCCGCAGTGTAGGATTTGATGTAACGCTTGATTTCAAGGATTCGCCCGAAGCTGATAATTATTATCAGTGGAAATGGACGCATTATGAACGTACCGTCTTTTGTGCCAGTTGCGAACGTGGTTATGACTATTCTCTTAAGAAATGTAGTATAGAACAGAATTTTCCACAAGGGCAAACTTTTCCAGAGTTGATAAATTATGGATGTAATGAAACCTGTTTTGATATTTCGTTCAATGAAACGTATAATATATTGTCGGATAAATTGATGAATGGACAGCAGGTAACCAATTATCCAATTGCACGTGTGCCATACAACAATAAAAGTATCTATTATCTGAAAATAGAACAGCGAGCCATTTCTGAAAAGATGTTTCGGTATTTTAGGAGTATCAAAGATGTTACCCAAGGTTCTGGAACGCTTTTTGACGTACCTGCCGAAACACAATTTAGTCCAAATATGGTCTCCTTGAGCGACCCTAATGAGAAAATCCTTGGTGCTTTTCAGGTGTTTGGCTCACAAGAAAAGATTGTTTATGTGGATAGACAAATAGGCACTTTAAATTACTCGCCTGTATTGGTTGTTTATCAAGGAAGGGTGTTGCCTCCTCCACCAGGTGCTATCAGTGGTCCTAAAGCCTATTGTGTAGAAGGAAAATACAGAACCAAGACTGAGCCAGAGGCTTTTAAAGAATAACTAAGTAGCTATTGCTTTAAGTCATTAGCAATCAGTTCTGTTGAAAAGAACAGTGCTGATAAACAAATACTTGACATTTTATATGAACAAAAAAAAGAATATATATTCCTTTACGATAGGGTGTTTGTGTCTACTATTTTTTAGTGCTTGTAAAAAAGATAAAACACTTTTTGAACAAGTAAATGCTGAAGAAATTGGCATACAATTCGCTAATAATGTTCAAGAATCTGAGAAGGAAAATATCTTGAATTACGAATATTTTTATAATGGTGGTGGGGTGGCTGCTGGAGATTTTAATAATGATGGATTAACGGATTTGTATTTTACGGGCAATCAGGTTGACAATAAATTATACCTCAACACTACCAAAGATAATAAGCTAAGTTTTGAAGATATTACCAGCAAAGCTGGCGTAATGGGAAGAAAGGGAGGTTGGAAAACAGGGGTGAGTATTGTTGATATTAATGCCGATGGTTGGCTAGATATTTACGTGTGCTACTCTGGACTTAGAGAGACTAGCTTACGCAAAAATCAACTTTTTATTAATAACCATAACCTTACTTTTACGGAAAAAGCGGAGGAATATGGGTTAGCCGATTCAGGCTATTCAACGCAAGCTACTTTTTTGGACTATGACTTGGATGGTGATTTAGATTGTTTTCTTATCAATCATAATTTAGGTGGGTATCAACGCAAAGAGGCCGCTGTAATGCGCAATGCACGAGATGAAAACGCAGGAGATAAACTGTTCAGAAATGATACTAAACTAGGGGAAGCACCCAGTTTTACAGATGTTTCTATCCAAACAGGTATCAAGGGCAACCCTTTAGGATTTGGCTTAGGGGTGTCTGTTGCGGATGTGAATCAAGATGGTTATCCAGATATTTATGTGACCAACGATTATGTAGAAGATGATTACTTATACATCAATCAGAAAGATGGCACTTTTAAAGACGAATTGCGTAATAGAATTGAGCATACGGCCTATTCTGCGATGGGGGTAGATATTGCCGATGTAAACAATGATGAATTGCCAGATATTTTTACGTTGGATATGTTGCCAGAAGACAATGCTCGCCAAAAATTATTATTATGGTCGGATAGTTGGAATACCTACGATGCACAGTTGAGAAATGGCTTTTGGCATGAGAATATGCGTAATATGTTGCAAATGAATTTGGGCAATGGGGCATTTGCTGAAATTGGACAATTAGCAGGTATATCGAATACCGATTGGAGTTGGGGGACGCTTTTAGCAGATTTTGATTTAGACGGCTACAAAGATATTTTCGTGAGCAATGGGCTGGGGAAAGACTATACCAATGCCGATTTTATTAAATACTTTAGCGAGCAAGAAGAAAATGGGATTAAAAAACCTATGCTAGAGCATTTAAAACAGATGCCCACGAGCCAAACGAAGAACTATATTTTCAAGAATAACCATGACCTGACTTTTTCTAATGAGCAAAAAAACTGGGGATTTGATACGCCTACAGTAGCAAGCGGAGCAATTTATGCAGATTTGGATAACGATGGTGATTTAGAAATCATCACGAATAACCTGAATGAAACAGCCCATATCTACAACAACAAAAGCATTGAAGAAAATACTAATGCTAAATTCTTGAAAATTCACTTAAAAGGGGATGCATTAAATACTTTTGGTATTGGTGCTAAAGTAAGCATTCGTTCAGGAGAAAATGTACAGGTTCAAGAAGTTACGGCGACACATGGTTTTCAGTCGAGTGTGATAACGGATTTGCTTTTTGGCATAGCCGAAACAACAAAGCCTTTAGAAGTAACCATTGTGTGGAGTAATGGCAAATCACAGAAAATTACAAATCCTGTAGTAAATCAAACATTGGTAGTAGAGGAGAAAAATGCTGTAACGGCATCTAGTCCAGTATCAACAACAGAAAATGTTTTATTCACTGCGACTGAATCGACAGTATTTTTTCCAGAGATAAATCCAATTAATAATTTTGATAGACAGGTAATGTTGCCTACGCATTATTCATATTCTGGACCAAGAATGGCAGTTGGAGATGTGAATGCAGATGGTAAAAAGGATGTATTTATCTGTGGGACAAAGATACAGGTTGGGGCGTTTTTCTTACAAAATGCTAATGGTAGTTTTACTAAAAAAGAATTGCCGAATCTTGCCCCAAAGTTTAATCAGGATGCTGTAATCGCAGATTTTAACGGAGATAAATTTCCAGATTTATACATTACTAATGGCAATTATGGGAATGCTCAGTATGAAGAACAAAACGACGAGCTGTGGATAAATGATGGGAAAGGTAATTTTCAGAAGAGTATCTCTTTTGAAGATCAAGCCAATAGCTCATGTGTAAAAGCCGCTGATTTTGATAAAGATGGCGACGTCGATTTATTTGTAGGTGGGCATATCAAACCCAATAGATTTCCAACAGAGGAAGAAAGTTTCTTATTGAAAAACGATGGAAAGGCGCATTTTACAAAAGTACCTTTAGGCATTTTAGGATTGGTGACAGATGCTACGATGATAGACACTGACAAAGATGGTTTTGACGAAATTATTGTAGTAGGAGAGTGGATGTCGCCAGTTTTATTAAAGAATAACAAGAACTTTCGTTTTACCCAGACAAGCCTAGGCGTACCATCGGGTTGGAATTACAGGATTGAAAAGGCAGATTTAGACAACGATGGTGATGAAGATTTGGTGTTGGGGAATCTTGGAACAAATACTCAAATAAGGGCATCGCAAGCGGAACCAGCCTTTTTAATATATGATGATTTTGACCAGAATGGAACGATGGATTTCTTCTTGAATTATTATATTCAAGGGCAACCGTATCCAGCTTGTTCAAGAGATGAAATGGCGGAGCAGATTCCTGCATTGAAGAAAAAGTTTCCTAATTATCAGGTTTTCTCGGAAGCTAAAATGGAGGATTTCTTTGATGCTAATCAGTTAGCAAAAGCTAATAAGAAGGAAATAGCTAATTTAAAAACCATCGTCCTTGAAAACAATAAAGGTACGTTTGTCGCTCATGAATTACCGCTTCAAGCACAATATGCACCCGTATACGCTATTTCGATAGAAGATATTGACCATGATGGAAAGAAAGATTTATTGTTGGCAGGAAATAACAGTAAATTTAGATTGAGAATTGGTAAGGTAGATGCCAATTATGGCGTAGTTTTGTTGAACAAAGGCAATTTTAGCTTTACAAACCTGCCCGTTACAAAATCAGGTTTGTACTTACGAGGCGATGTTAGAGAAACCAAAGCTGTAGATAAATTTCTGTTTGTTGGCGTAAACAACGATAAGTTGAGAGTATTTAAGCTTTAAGCTGTCAGCTATGAGCAATGAGAGAGCAGTAAGAGTGAAAAAAAACAAAAAGTAAAACGCTCATAGCTCATAGCTCATAGCTCATAGCTCATAGCTAGAAGATTAACCATTTTTATCAATAATAAAATTATATTCAATGAAGTATTTAGGCACATTTCTGATGGTGCTTTGCGTCTCGTTTATAGGCTTAGCACAAAAATCAATCGAAGTAAATTCGCCCGATAGTCGCCTTAGACTAAATGTTACGCTTCTGCAAAACGGAGAAGTTACATACAGTGTTCTCCTTAAAAATAATGCTATTATAAAGCCTTCTTCACTAGGTTTTAGGCTGAGTAAACCCGCTTTATTACTTAATCATTTCAACATAGTTTCTGTGGATACCTCCACGCATCATGATACGTGGACACCTGTTTGGGGTGAAGTAAAAACTATTACTAATCATTACAAAGAAGTAAAACTAAATCTGAAAGCTGTTAAAGCTGGTAATGTACTCGTGCAAATAGTGTTCAGACTGTTTAATGATGGCGTAGGGTTTCGATATGAATTTCCTGAACAAGCTAATTTTAAACATTTTGTGGTTGACGAAGAATTAACACAGTTTAATTTGGCAGGAAACAACAAAACCTTCTGGATTCCAGGAGACTATGATACCAATGAATATTTGTATAATACCACCAAGTTTAGTGATATACACGCACTTGCGGCAGCGCATAAGGAAAAAGATATAGCCTTACAATCATTAATAGCAGATAATGCTATCCAAACACCTTTGATGATGAAAACGCCAGAAGGGGTTTATGTAAACATACACGAGGCCGCTTTGGTGAATTATCCAGTAATGCATCTATTATCTGATAGAAAGAATTTTCAACTCTCGACACATCTTACTCCTGATGCAGTAGGTAACAAAGCGTATTTGCAAACGCCTGCCAAAACCCCTTGGCGAACCATCATTATTAGCGATAAAGCGACAGATATTTTGGCATCCAAAACGATTTTGAATCTGAACGAGCCTTCTAAAATCGAAAATACATCTTGGATAAAGCCACAGAAATTTATTGGAATGTGGTGGGAAATGCACGTAGGAAAAGCGACTTGGGAAAAATCCAGTGGAAAACACGGTGCTAATACGGCTAATGTGAAGAAATATATTGACTTTGCATCAGAAAACGGCTTTGATGGCGTTTTGGTAGAAGGCTGGAATGAAGGTTGGGAAGACTGGTTTGGGAATTGGAAAGAAGAAGTATTTGATTTTGTAACGCCATATGCTGATTATAACCTAGACGAATTGCTAGCCTATGCTAAACAAAAAGGCGTAAAACTAATTATGCACCATGAAACATCAGGTTCGGCTACTAACTATGAACGAAGAATAGACAAAGCCTTTCAGTTGATGAACGAAAAGGGCATCAATACCGTAAAAACAGGCTATGTAGGTAAAATTATTCCGAGAGGGGAACACCATGACAGTCAGTGGATGGTGAATCATTATAATAGAGTAGCGGACAAAGCGATAGATTATAAAATCATGTTAGAGGCACACGAGTCTGTGCGTCCTACGGGTTTGCATCGAACATATCCAAACTGGCTGGCTAATGAAGCCGCCCGTGGGAACGAGTTTAATAATGCCCCAACCTTAGGCTTAGTACCCGAACACGAAACCATTTTGCCATTTACCAGACTGATGGGTGGCCCGATGGATTATACACCAGGGTTTTTTAGGATGCACTTGAATCAGTTTGTACCCGAACGCAAAACTAGGGTAAGAACGACTATCGCCAAACAATTGGCCTTATATGTAACCATGTATAGTCCTTTGCAAATGGCAGGTGATTTACCTGAGAATTTCAATGTTCATCCTGATTTATTACAATTTATTAAAGATGTACCTGTGGATTGGGACGATACTGAAATTCTGGAAGCAGAACCAGGGGATTATATCACGATTGCGCGTAAACAAAAAGGGAAAGGCAATTGGTTTGTAGGAGCTGTAAGTGATGAAAATACCCATAAAGCAACTATCAACTTCAATTTCCTTGACAAAGGAACGAAGTATCAAGCCATTATTTATCGTGATGCACCCAATGCCGATTGGAACACCAATCCTGAGGCTTATATCATCGAAAAAGTAGTGGTGGATAGCAATAGTATATTAAGCATTAATTTAGCAAAAGGCGGAGGCTGTGCAATCAGTATATTCAAATAAGTTGGGCGTTTAACTTACTAACATATCAATAAATATTATTATCAATGAGAATATTTCAAAGACTATTTTTTATAACTTTTTTATACCTATGCCTTGCTTGTTCAAGCAAAGACAAAAATACTTTGTTCGAGTTGATGGATGAGAAAGACACTGGAATTGGCTTCAATAATAAAATCGAAAATACCGAAGAATTTAATATTTTCAATTACCGAAATTTCTATAATGGCGGAGGTGTAGCCGTGGGTGACATCAATAATGATGGACTGCAAGATGTATTTTTTACTTCGAACATGGGGAGTAATAAATTATACCTCAACAAGGGAGGGTTTAAATTTGAAGATATTTCTGCCAAAGCAGGAATTGAAGAAGCCGACAAATGGAATACGGGTGTGGTAATGGTGGATATTAATCATGATGGTCTGTTAGATATTTATGTATGTAATGCTGGGGTAAAAAAGTTTGTGAAACAGCAAAAAAATGCACTTTTTATCAACAATGGAAATCTGACCTTTACAGAATCGGCGGCTAAATATGGCTTAGACGAAGGCGGTTATACTACCCACGCTGCCTTTTTTGATTATGATATGGACGGCGACCTTGACTGTTATATTCTTAACAACAGTTTTATTCCTGTAAATACCCTTAATTATGCCAACAACCGCGATATGCGTGCGGAAGATTGGCCAGTAAAAGATTTCTTGAAAGGCGGAGGAGACAAGTTGATGCGTAATGATGATGGACTTTTTCATGATGTTTCCAAAGATGCAGGTATTTATAGTAGTTTAATTGGCTTTGGTCTGGGAGTAACCATTGGTGATGCTAACAATGATAATTACCCCGACATTTATGTGTCTAATGATTTTTATGAGAAAGACTACCTTTATATCAATCAGCATGACGGTACTTTTAAAGAAGAAATAGAGCAACGGATGAAACACATTAGCTTGGCATCGATGGGTGCAGATATGGCTGATGTAAACAATGATGGTTTCTCGGAAATTGTTACTACAGATATGCTTCCAAGAGAAGAATACCGTTTGAAAACGACGTCTTCTTTTGATAATCACTATGTGTTTAAACTGAAAAAAGACAGAGGATTCTATAATCAGTTTCAGCAGAATAGTCTTCAATTGAATAATCAAGACGGGACTTTTAGCGAAATCGCTAATTATGCGGGCGTAGCAGGGAGCGATTGGAGTTGGGGTGCTTTGATGTTTGATGCTGATAACGATGGTTACAACGATATTTATGTATGCAACGGAATTTATAATGATGTAATAGACCAAGATTTTATTGATTTCTTTGCCAACGAATTGATTCAAGGGATGGAAGCCAGTGGCGTGAAGAAAAATATTAATACCATTATTGAAAAAATGCCTTCGGTTCCTATTCCCAATAATTTCTTCCATAATACCAAAACCTTGAAGTTTGAAGAAAAAGGGGAAGAGTTTGGTTTGGCTGAACCGTCGTTTTCAAATGGAGCTACCTATGCAGATTTGGATAATGACGGCGACTTAGACCTAGTAGTGAACAATGTAAATATGCCTTGTTTTGTCTATAGAAATAATGCCGACAAAAAAGTTGAAAAAAGCCATTACCTAAAACTTAATTTTAAAGGAGAAGGGAAAAATACTTTTGCAATAGGTACTAAAGCAGATGTTTATACGAAAGGAATGGTGCAAACTCGCTCAGTGATTCCTTCAAGAGGTTTTCAGTCGAGTACAGAATATAACTTAACCTTTGGATTGGGGAACATTACTAAAATAGACTCTATCAAAATCACTTGGCCAGATTTACGAGTAAGTACTGTGAAAAATCCGAAGGTAGACCAATTACTTACTTGTTCTATCAAGGATGCTAAAATTGAAAAATCTAAAGCTAAAGGAATTATTCCTGCGGGATATTTTGAAGCAGTTAATGCTAGTTTTGATAAACATCAGGAAGACGAATACGTAGATTTTTACCAAGAAAAAAACTTGCCAGCCTTATTATCTAAAGAAGGCCCTAAAGCCGCCATTGGCGACGTAAATGGCGATGGCTTAGAAGATGTATATATCTGTGGGGCTAAAGACCAAGCTGGTCAGTTGTACCTTCAAACTGCTGCTGGTTTCAAGAAATCTCCTCAAAAAGTATTTAATGATTTTGCCTATTTTGAAGAAACAGCCGTATTGTTTTTTGATGCTGATAAAGACGGCGATTTAGATTTATATGTTGGAAGTGGAGGAAACGAAGTACATTTTGGCGAAAGAGAGTTGATTGACAAACTTTATGTAAACGATGGCAAAGGGAATTTTACCTTCAATTCCAGAGCGATTCCTCAAAATACTACTAATACTGCCGTAATTGCCCCTTATGATTTTGATGGTGATGGCGACTTAGATTTGTTTGTAGGAAGTAGAAGTTACCCAATGGAATATGGTAAAAACCCTCCGAGTTTCTTCTATGAAAATGATGGAAAAGGAGGATTCAAAGACATTGCTCAGGCAGTTAATCCTGAATTGACTGAATTAGGAATGATTCGGGATGCTTATTGGGAGGATGTCAATGGAGATAAAAAGAAAGAACTAATCGTAGTAGGCGATTGGATGTCTCCACTGATTTTTACCTTGAAAGGAAAAAAGCTAGAGAAATTAGCAACAGGGCTAGAAGAATACACAGGTTTCTGGGGAGCTTTAAAAGTGACAGATATTGATAATGATGGTGATAATGATTTGATATTGGGGAATATGGGCGAGAATTTCACCTTAAAAGCTTCGCAAGATGCTCCGCTGAAAATTTGGGTAAAAGATTTTGATAACAATGGTACTATTGATAAAATCATGACGAAAACCATTGAAGGAAAAGATAAACCCGTGTTTCTAAAAAGAGAAATGGCAGAGCAATTCCCAGCCTTGAAAAAACAGATTTTGAGACATTCCGAATATGCCAAAAAGGCCATTACAGATTTATTCCCAAGCGATGTATTGGAAAATGCCTTGGTGAAAACAGTAAAGTATTGTAAATCGGCAGTGGCGATTAATGATGGCAAGGGACAGTTTACATTGGTTGAATTACCAGAAGTAGTTCAGACGTCATGTGTGAATGCGATAATGTATTATGATATCAATCAGGATGGTTTGCAAGATATTATGCTAGGAGGTAATTACACAGGTTTTATTCCGCAATTAGGGATGATTGATGCTAGTCGTGGTAATGTATTATTGAACAAAGGCAAGGGACAATTCAAGGCATTAACAAACCAACAAAGCGGTTTCGTAATGAATGGAGAAGTAAAACAAATCAGTCCTATCAAGATTGAGGGTAAAGTAAATTTCTTGACGTTGTTGAATAATGATGTGCCAAAGATTTTTAAATTTAAGTAATTCGCTACCCTATTCTAAATACAAGAATGATGATAAAACGTAATAATAAGCACATATATTTTTTTGCATTTCTATCGAAGCTAATAAAGAACCATGACTGTAGTCTTTCTTCTTCGGAGAGTAGAGGTGTTAAGTTCAAATTCTTATCACTAGCGAGGGACTTAAGTCCCTCGCTAGTGATAAAGACTGGCGAAATGACATTATTAAAAAAGCTATTTTATAAAAATATCATTTCATTTTTAGCATCGCCATTACGGATTAAATTAATCGCATTCCTATTCCTCCTAACCATCGTCTCTTCCTGCACCAAAAAAGAGCCTTATGCTTTTGAATTATTGGAAGCTGAAAAAACAGGAATAGATTTTTCAAATGATCTTACGCCTACTAAAGACCTCAACATATTTACCTATATGTATTTCTATAATGGCGGAGGCGTAGGAGCAGGAGATTTTAACAATGACGGATTGGTAGATTTATGTTTTACCGCCAATTTGAAAGACAATAAAATCTACCTGAATAGAGGAGGAATGAAGTTTGAAGACATTACTGAAAAAGCAAATTTCAAAGGTGATAAAGGATGGTCGAATGGAGTATCTGTCGTAGATATTAACCAAGATGGTAAATTGGATATTTACGTGAGTCAGGTAGGAGGGTTCGAGAGCTTACAGGGGCATAATTTGCTGTTTGTTTGTAAAGAAATCACGAAAGAAGGTATTCCAGTTTATGAAGAAAAAGCGAAAGAATATGGCTTAGATTTAGTAGGTTTTGGCACACAAGCTGCCTTCTTTGATTATGATTTGGATGGCGATTTGGATATGTTCCAACTCAATCATTCTGTCCATCAAAATGGCACTTTTGGTGTTAGAAAGTCTTTTCAAGGTACTTATCATCCTTTGGCAGGTGATAAATTCTTTAGAAATGACGATGGTAAATTTGTAGAAGTAGCCGAAAAAGTAGGTGTAAAAAGAGATGCCCTCGGCTATGGCTTGGGTATTGGCTTGGGCGATGTCAATTTTGATGGTTATCCAGATATGTATGTTGGCAACGATTTTCATGAAAATGATTATCTGTACATCAATCAAAAAAATGGCACTTTTTTAGAAAGCATCGAAAGCTCAATGATGCACACCAGTCAGTTTTCGATGGGGGTTGATTTGGCTGATATTAACAATGATCATTACTCGGACATTATTTCGTTAGATATGCTTCCGTATGACCGTGAGATTTTGAAGCGGTCGGAGGGAGAGGATTCTTATAATACCTTTCGTTACAAACTGAGTTATGGCTATAACTATCAGTTTTCTAAAAACAATTTGCAGGTAAACAATGGTAATGGCACATTCTCAGAAATAGGATTATTTTCAGGTGTCTATGCTACAGATTGGTCGTGGTCGCCTTTGTTCGTCGATTTTGACAACGATGGACAAAAAGATTTATTCGTTTCCAATGGCATTCCTAAGCGAATGAATGATATAGATTACATCAACTTTATTTCAAATGAAGAAATTCAACGGAAGATGGAATCAAAAACGTTGGATGAAAACGATATTTTGTTGACCGATAAATTACCCGAAATTAAAATTCCGAACAAGTTTTTTATCAATAATAAATCCTTAGAATATCGTGATGCCGAGGCCATGATTGGCAATAATCAAAACTCCTATTCAAATGGAGCGTTATATGCAGATTTAGATAATGATGGCGACTTGGATATTGTCACCAATAATATCAATCAGAAGGCTTTTATTTATGAAAACAAAGCCAACGAATATGCCCCAAATAATGCTCATGTACGTGTGTACTTGAAAGGTTCGGAGAAAAACCTGAATGCTATCGGAGCAAAAGTATTAGTTTTCAAAAAAGGAGGAGAGACCATAGCTTACGAGAAATTTCCTGTTAGGGCTTTCCAAGCGAGCATGGAAATCCCGTTGAATATTGGTTTTGGCAAGAAAGCAGAAGTAGATTCTACCTATCTGATTTGGCCAGATAGAACCTATCAGAAAATTAACCTTAATTCAGAAAAAGATTCTTTAACGATTACTTATCGGAAAAATCTGCCAGTATTTGATTACGAACATTTTAAGCGTAAATCATCTCAAACCTCCACGTTTTCCGATATAGCCCATGACCTAAATTTAGATGTAAAACATCAGGAAAATGAATTCAATGAATTTGAACGTGAAGCCCTAATTCCGCATAAAATGTCGGCAGAAGGCCCTGCTTTAGCCGTAGCAGATATTAATCATGATGGTTTAGAGGATATATTTATAGGTTCTGCTAGAAATTCATTACCTCATTTATTCTTACAAAATACTAATGGGAAATTCAGAGAAAGTATTCAGCCAGCCTTCCTAAAAGATAGTGTTTATGAAGAAGTAGATGCCATTTGGACAGACGTAAACAACGATACTCACCCAGACTTGGTAGTGGCCGAAGGTGGAAATGAGTTTGATGGTAAATCTAATTTCTTGTTTCCACGAATCTATCTGAACGATGGCAAAGGAAATTTATCGGTAAAAGAAGATGCTTTTTATAAAGATATTGCCCTGTCGGCTTCAGTAGTTACTCCGCTTGATTTTAACAAAGATGGAAAAATAGATTTGTTTATAGGGGCAAGGTCGATACCATTTTCGTATGGCAAAATTCCTGAGTCATATCTTTTGCAAAATGATGGCACAGGAAAGTTTACAGATGTAACAGACAAGTATGCCAAAGGTTTAAAAACCATAGGCTTGGTGAAAAATGCAGTGGTACAAGATTTAGACAAGGATGGTGACCCAGATTTACTATTAGCCTTGGAATGGGATGGAATCTGTGAGATGGAAAACCAACAAGGAAAATTTGTCAAGAAAATGCTGACTACTGAAAAAGGGTGGTGGAATTTTGTGATGCCTTTTGATTTTGATAATGATGGAGATTTGGATATTCTGGCAGGCAATCTCGGACGTAACAGTCGATTAAAGGCAAGTGTTGATGAGCCTATAAGAATGTATGTGAGTGATTTTGATAAAAATGGCACGACCGACCAAGTATTGAGTTATTACCTCGGAGGGACAGAAGTAATGTTTGCCAATAAAGCTGAAACACAGAAGCAATTTCCATTTACCAAAAAGAAATTTCTCTTAGCCAAAGATTTTGCTAAAGCTAGCATTGCAGATATTGTAGGACAAAGTGAACTAGCCTCCGCAAAGATTTTTGAAGCCAATTATTTCGATAATGCAGTTTTGGTAAATGATGGTAAAGGAAATTTTAGTTTACAGTCGCTTCCAGCCAAAGCACAGTATGCCCCTTTTTATGCAGCACAAATTATTGATGCCAATGGAGATAAATTGCCCGATGTATTGATGCTAGGGAATTTCTATGATTGTAATATCCAGATGGGTAGATGTGATGCCGATTATGGAACGGTTTTGATTAATAAAGGCAATTGTAAATTTGAGGCTGAACAACTAAATGGCATCCAAATAAAAGGGCAAGTAAAACGCATCAGAAGTATTAAGGTAGGCAAAGAAAGGCTATTTTTAGTGGCAAGAAATAATGAAAAGATGATGGCGATTAGATTTTAATTGTGAATGAGTGAGTTGTGAATTAGTGAATTGCAATAAAATCAAAGAACCCGAAAATTGTCATTATACAATTTTCGGGTTCTTTGATTTATGTGTGGTTGATATTTTTTAAAAATCACTCATTCACAATTCACTAACTCACAACTAAACATTACTCAAACATCAAATACAAAGTAACACTATGTGCATTCAATCCTTGGATGTCTCTTGCATAGTTATTCACACTTGGTGGAATAAACAGATTGGTTAATCCATGCGAGAACCTGAGTTCAGGTGTAAATTTAAAGTACTTAAAAAACTGTTCGAAGCCAATACCATATTCTAGCGAAAGGTCTGCTGTTCTTGTATCCAGTTTTCTGGTTGAATTAGCGTTTTTCCTGACGTTGGTCTCCATCCCAATTTTTACCCCAGCATCTACATACATCCTAGAGTTCCCCCTCCGCATCGATTTATATTTCAATAAAATTGGCACTTCAAGCCAAGTCGATTCTCGTAATTCAGGTGGAAAATCAGGAGAATTGGTAAAACGATAATTCAACTGACGACCATACAACGCAATATTAATCCCCGATTTTAAATCAAATCGGTCATTCAATTTAAGGTTCACTAATCCACCAACTTGAAAAGAAAAGTTGCCAGGCGAAACAATCGTTACAGCACTATCACCGGGGGCCTTAAAATTTGCGCTATGCGATATATTGAATCGGGATGAACCAAAACCAAATAAAAAGCCAAAGTGTACGGCTTTATCATCGTAAAATTCATCGTAAATACGTTTGTAGTCATAACGTTGTGCCTGTGCTTTGTTGATAGTGTTCAACATAGCTACAGAGGCAATTACTACAAAAAGTATTACTTTCTGCCGATATAAATAGTACTTATTCCGAAAGTGAGTGGTAAGCATTGGGTTCTGTTAAAACCTGCACGTTGGAATACTTGAATAAAATCGTTTCCATCTGGAAATGCTTGTACTGAATCATGCAGATATGTATAAGCAGAGGTATCTTTTGAAATGATTTTACCAACTACGGGCAAGATATATTTAAAGTAAAAATTATATAGCTGTTTAAATGGAAAAGCAGATGGCTTCGAAAATTCAAGGACAATACAAGTGCCATCTTTTTTCATTACACGACACATATCTGTAAGACCTTTTTCAAGATTCTCGAAATTACGCACACCAAAACTAACGATAACGGCATCAAAAGTATTGTCTTCAAAGTTTAATCTTTCAGAATCACCTTTTTGTAACGCTATGATATTATCGACGCCAAGTTTCTTGATTTTTTCACGCCCTACACTTAGCATCCCTTCTGAAATATCTACACCCACAATTTTTTCAGGTTTTAATGCCAATGCTTCAATGGCAAAATCGCCCGTCCCTGTGGCAATATCCAAAATAGTTTTAGGGGCTGATTTTTTCAATAATTTGATGGCTTTTTTACGCCATAAAATATCAATACCACCGCTCAACAAATGATTTAAGAAATCATATTTGGGTGAAACATTATCAAACATCTGAGCTACCTGCTCTTTTTTGCTTGCACTTTGCTCTTTGTAAGGAACTACGCTCATTATGTTGCTATGCGGACAACCTTGTCCGTCGGATTGATTCTATCTTAATAATTTTACAAAATTACCATACTATCCCGAAATAACATCTTGTTTGAAAATATTGTTTCTAAGATATCACAAACCTTGTCGGAATAATGAGTATTATTACTAAAACAAAAACCAGATGATACAGCAAATAGGCCTTTATGTGATGTCCGTTCTTTATACCCTTGCAGGCATCAATCATTTTATCAAACCCAAAATGTATTTAGCCATTATGCCACCATACATTCCTGCACATGGATTGATGGTGATGATGAGTGGTATTGCCGAAATTGTGTTGGGTTTAGGATTACTTTCTCCAGTTACTCGTCCTTGGGCAGCTTGGGGTATTATATTACTGTTAATCGCTATTTTCCCTGCCAATGTGTATATGCTGACTTCGGGGAAATTTTCAAAAATCGCTGAATGGCTTCTTTGGCTTCGTCTTCCCTTACAGTTCTTTTTGATTTGGTGGGCTTATTTATACACCAAAGGGTGAGTTAATATTACTTGTTTTGAGGAATACAGAAGAGGAGTATTAACGCTAAAAGAATAATATTTCTAAAGAACGACTATCACGATTAAATCATTGAATTCCATTTGGTTATAAAAATAAAAAAACTTATATTTAAGTGATATTACTTCATCGACTCGATAAGTATATTTATAGAATAACTCCATTTTATTATAGCAAACTCACCAAGTAATCATCAATGATTGCTCAGCAATAAGAAATTTAAACCGATAAATCCGTTTAACTTTTTAGAGTTGCCTCGTAAGACAGGCAACTTTTTTTATGTCTTAAATTAAAACAGTATGCTTGCATAATAATTTTAATATTATTATTTTTACATTTTATTGTATGCAAGCATAATAACAAGCCAAACCATTAGCCATGACTCAGCAATATTCTCGTCGGAACCTTGATTTTATGTTAAAAGAAGTACTGCAAATAGCAGAACTTACTAAATATCCTTTCTTTCAAGACTATACCCCCGATATGTTCGATATGGTTTTGGATACTTCTGAAGAAATTGCTGAGAAAATCCTGCGAAATGCCTACAGTGATGCCGATAGAAATCAGCCTCAATTAGTAAACGGACAAGTAAAAGTACATCCTGCCGTAAAAGACTATGTAAAAGCCATGGGCGATGCTGGCATGATAGGAGCGACTTTCTCTTATGAAAATGGTGGACAACAATTGCCTACCATGGTTGAAGCCGCAACCGAAATGATTCGGGGTGCCGCCAACAACGCTTTCGTCATGTTTACAGGACTGACGGCGGGTTCGGCTAATTTGATTTTTACTTTTGGGTCGGATGAATTAAAAGAAAAGTTTGCTTCAAGAATGATTACAGGGGAATGGACAGGCTCTATGTGCTTGACAGAACCTCAGGCTGGTAGTTCACTATCAGATGTAATTACTACTGCCAAACCACAAGGCGATGGTACTTTTAAAATCAAAGGACAAAAAGTATTTATCTCTGCTGGCGACCATGACATTGCCGATAATATTATTCACCTTGTACTTGCTCGGATAGAAGGAGCACCCCTTGGCACAAAAGGCATTTCATTGTTTGTAGTGCCAAAATTCAGAGAGGAAAACGGTAGCTTCACAGTTGATAACGATGTGATTTCTACTGGAATCTATCATAAAATGGGGCAAAAAGCTACGCCCGCTATGCACTTAACCTTTGGGGATAAAGACAATACCATAGGATATTTAGTGGGGGATGCTAACAAAGGGCTGAACTATATGTTTCAGTTGATGAACGAAGCCCGTTTGGGCGTAGGTATGGGTGGAACTTATATTGCTTCTGCTGCCTATTATGCTTCATTAGAATATGCCAAAGAACGCCCGCAAGGACGAAAATTGAATAATAAAAATTTAGAAGAAGAACAGACGTACATCATTAACCATCCAGACGTAAAACGTATGCTATTGTTTCAAAAAGCCGTTGTTGAAGGCTCTTTGGGACTGCTATTAGAATGTTACCATTGGCAAGATATGATTCATGCCTTGGGGAAAACCTCGGAAGAGTCCAAACCTTATCAGTTAATGCTCGATTTGATGACTACCGTAGCGAAAACCTATCCCGCCGAAATGGGCATCAAAGCAGTAAATGAAGGGTTACAAGTATTTGGAGGTTATGGCTACACCGAAGATTTCCCTTTAGAACAAATGGCTAGGGATGTCAGGATTATGTCTATCTACGAAGGAACTACGGGGATTCATTCCTTGAATCTTTTGGGTAGAGGTATTACGATGAACAATGGCAAAGCCCCGCAGTTGCTTTTTAATGAAATAACGCAAACTATTCAGCAAGCAAATACTTATGATGACCTAAAACCCTATGCCGAAAAGCTAGAAAAAGAATTAGGGCGTTTACAAAAAGTAACGATGTATCTATTAAGCAACGCTGCCAAAGGTGATAACGAAGTATTCTTGGCTGATGCAAACCTTTACATGGAGTTCTTTGGCATCGTCAGCGTAGCATGGGTATGGCTCAAACAAGGTATCGTAGCTAAAAAGGCATTAATTACGCAAAATCACGAAGGGAGTGAATTGGCATTTTATGAATCTAAAATTCATACGATGAAATTCTTCTATCATTATGAACTAATAAAAACATTAACCCTAGCTACTCGTTTGACAGATCCAATATTATTGACTGTCGATTCAGAAAAGCAACAAGTTTTTCAATAATATCAAATTACACATACATCAAAACAAACTCATATCCCTGCTTTTTAAGTGGGGATTTTTTTGTAGAATTATAAAGAGGTTTAAGAGATATTTAAAAAAAAGACGTCCCAATCCCGAAGAGATGACAAGATTATAGAAAAAGAAAGAGATATCAACATCCAAACCCCGAAGGGGTGTTAGGATTATAGAAACAATGAAGAAATGTCTACATTCAAACCCCGAAGGGGTGACAGGATTCGCATCGACATATATATGTCACCCCTTCGGGGTTTAATATATATGTTTTTAATTTTTTCTATAATCCTGTCATCCCTTCGAGATTTTACTATATTTAATAATTTATTAAATTCAATCTAATAAAACATGATTCAAACCTAAATAAAAATATGGCTGGCACGTTCTCACAAATGTATATTCAAATTGTTTTTGCAGTAAAGGGTAGAGAGAATTTGATTGATAAAACTTGGAAAAATGATTTGTATAAATATATTGCTGGAATCATCAAAGGCAAAAATCAAAAGCCAATCATCGTCAATGGTATGCCCGATCATATCCATATTTTTGTTGGCTTAAAACCTTCAATCGCAATCTCTGACTTGGTTCGTGATATAAAAAACAATTCCTCCAACTATATTAATGAACGTAGATTAGTAAGAGGCAAATTCTCATGGCAAGAAGGATATGGAGCATTTACATATTCTCATTCACACGTTTCTGCGGTATATGATTACATTCTCAATCAAGATGCGCACCATAAAAAACAAACATTTAAAGAAGAGTATTACAATTTTTTGAAAAAATTTGAAGTTGAATTTGAGGATAAATATCTGTTCGACTGGCTTGACTAATAAATTTCTGAAAACTACATCAATAGAAAAAGGTAGTTTTGCTTTCCAAATCATCAAACAGTCAATCATGACTCCAGAAATCAAAAAATATAGTTTTAAAGACGGCCTTCCACAGGAATTTGAAATTGTTGATATAGCCGAACTTTGTAAGGAAATACCAGAAACACTTGCTACTACACATAGAATAGGCTTTTATAATATTATTTGGTTTCAAGAAGGTAGCCCCACCCATATTGTCGATTTCAAACCTGTAAAAATTGTGCCTGATACTTTACTATTTCTGAATAAAGATACTGTTCAACGATTTGACAATAAAACTCCATTTGAAGCAAAAGCTATTCTGTTTACTGATAGTTTTTTCTGCAAAACAGATGCCGATACTAAGTTTCTAAAAAACAGTATTTTATTCAACGATTTGTTTTCGGTATCACAAGTTCATGTATCGGGACAAGTAAAGCTATTTGCAGATTTATTGGGTTTGATGGCGGAGGAATTACAAAACAACAAGGATAATTATCAGGCTGATGTTCTACAAAACTTACTCCATAATTTCCTTTTGCTAGGTGAACGAGCCAGACGAAAGCAAAATTTTGTTGAAATTAAAAAAGGAGCAGACCTTGAATATGTGATGCTATTTAAAGACTATTTAGAGGAACATTATCGCAAGCAAAAGCAAGTAAGCTATTATGCTAGGCAGATTTCTATCACTGAAAAACGTTTGAATCAAGCAACTACTAAGGTATTGGCCAAGACCCCAAAGGAGCTCATTGATGATAGAGTGATGCTAGAAGCGAAGCGTCTTTTAGCACATACTAGCCAAAATGTAAAAGAAATTGGCTTTAATTTAGGTTTTGAAGAGCCTACCAACTTTATCAAGTACTTCAAAAAGCATGCTTTTACTACGCCCGTTGAATTCAGAGAGAAAATCAATTTGGACTAAAAGTATCATTCAAAGGAACATTCCTACCTTTCTTGTTTTTCCTGATTACCGCAACTTTGTATCGTAATTAAACATTAAGCAAAAATGAAAAAAACGATATTAAGTACAGCAGTAATACTAGGATTAGGCTTATCTGCTTTTACCCCAACCAACAACGTAGTTTTTAACACAGATAACAACAAAAAGATGGAAACTCCAGACAACAAAAAGAAAGTAGTAGCATTACTCAAATCCATTGAAACAGGTGCTACTGAACCAGTTGGATACATCAATCCTAACAAATACATTCAGCATAACCTCGGTGTTGCCGACGGACTAGCAGGTTTTGGTGCGTTGCTTTCGGCATTGCCTAAAAACTCGGCAAAAGTAAATACTGTTAGAGTTTTTCAGGATGGTGATTTTGTATTTGCCCATACAGAATATAACTTCTTTGGACCCAAAATAGGTTTTGATATTTTCAGATTTGAAGACGGGAAAATTGTTGAACACTGGGATAATTTGCAGGAAACAGTTACAAAAACTGCGAATGGGCATACCATGATTGATGGAGCAACGGCTATCAAGGATATTAATAAAACTGCTGAGAACAAAGCATTGGTTACTAAGTTTGTAAATGATTTCTTGGTAAATGGCGATGTGTCTATTATCCCAAATTATATTCATCCTACAGCTTACGTTCAGCACAATCCACATATTGGGGATAAGCTAGAAGGGCTACAGCATGCACTGAAATATTTTGCTGAAAACAAAATAGGTTTTAAATATGATAAAATACATAAAGTATTAGGGGAAGGAAATTTTGTATTAGTAGTAAGCGAGGGACAAATGGCAGGAGTACACAGTTCATTCTATGATTTGTTTAGGGTAGAAAATGGTAAAATCGCTGAACACTGGGACACTATCGAAGCTATTCCAACCAAAGAAAATTGGAAGAATGGAAATGGTAAGTTTTAGGATTATATAAATTTAGGTAGGTAGTTAACTGTGTGAAAACCTTCTTCTTTTTAGTCGGTGACTTAAGTCCTACTGATTATCAAAAAATGTATAAATAACTAATAATCAATCTCTTATATCTAGCGAGGGACTTAAGTCCCTCGCTAGATATAAGAGATTCAACGCTTGGTTTTAAATACTATTAATGTATATTTAAGCTAATTTAATCAATAATCACATCTTCATTTCAACTTTGTAAAAGATGTGCGTAATCAGTAGGACCTAAGTCACCGACTAAAATGAATTTACATCTTCTCCCCAGCCTTCAATACCACATTTAAAAAGTTCTCTGCTGGTGGCACAGGGCAAGTATAAGTAGGATTATAAGCACAATAAGGCTGATAACAAAGGTTGAAATCAATTTCAATCGTTTTGTCTTTAATATCTTCCATCTTCAAATCAATATATCTGCCAGCCCCATAAGTTTCTTTATTGGTAGTCAAATCACGAAAAGGTAAAAACAAGTTTCCCTCTGGCGTTTTAAATAGCTTCAAGGCACATTTCTTCCCGTCTATCTCAAATTTAACATTGGCAAAGGCTTCATATTCTTCTGTTTCTCCCCCCGTCATGTTGATTTTTATATTTTGTCCGCTCGTTAGCATATCCATTGTTGCCACCACTTTATAAGCAGGATTTACCTCAAAATAATGTAATCCCTTAAATTGAGCTTTGTTTTCAATAGGCGACTCTTTTTCCTCTTTAAAAGCTTGGTCTTTTTCAAGTCTTATTTGCTGAATAGTTTTTGCATAATTATCGTCACTTTTCGGAAGCTCCGCAGGTTTTTCTTGCGAATCTACAAACGAATAAATAATGATAGCTACTAGAATTACACTGGTAAAAACAAGGAAGAATTTATTTTTGAACATTTTCTGAGGAATTTTAATAGGAACATACCTGTTCTTGATAGAGAAGCAAATTTAGTAAATTAACTTGCGAAATCGATAGAAGTTATCGGCTATCAGCTTTCGGTCATCGATTTTTAGTTATTTAATACATATTATTATTACTTGTTGTAAATATAAAATATTAGTGGCTGAGCTAGGTGTCAAAAAAGAATCATCACCTGAAGACCGAAAGCCGCTATCCGAAAGCCAAAATAAAACTTTTCCACAATTTATCAATACAAAAATGTTCACAGGAATTATCGAAGCCATTGGCGAAGTAAAAGAACTCAGTAGCCAAGGAACAAACATTACATTTACCCTTACTTGTCCATTTACAAACGAACTAAAAATAGATCAAAGTCTTTCACACAATGGCGTGTGCTTAACAGTAATAGCGATTGAAGAAGAGCAATATTCCGTCACAGCTATCGACGAAACCTTGAAGAAAACCAATTTAGGAGCTTTACAGGTAGGCTCTAAAGTGAACCTTGAAAGATGTATGCCAGCGAACGGTCGTTTTGATGGTCATATTGTTCAAGGACACGTAGATCAAACAGGAATAGTGACCAACATCATCGAACAAAATGGTTCTTGGTTATACGATTTTGAGTATAGTAATGATGGTCAAAATGTAACGGTAGAAAAAGGCTCTATTTGTATCAATGGAACTAGCCTAACGGTGTTTAATTCAGGCATAAATACCTTCCGAGTAGCCATTATTCCTTACACTTACGAGCATACTATTTTCCATACATTAGAGGTCGGAAATGTGGTAAATTTAGAGTTTGACATCGTTGGAAAATACATCAAAAAGATGGTAAATATTTGAGGAAACGTAGCGTATTTATACCCTATTTTGTTGTATTTTTACCCCTTTTTTCGTATATTTATAGTAGTGGAAGGAGTAAGTTTGTACATTTGAAACTTATGCTACACCACGATTAACATTTAAATAATTTATAAAAATGGCGGGAAAACTAACCAACCCAGAATCTGAAAACATTAAACAACAAATTGCCAATTATCAAGAGAAAAACGATGTTCATGCACACCACCTAAGTGTGTCCGTGCTACAAAAGTTAATTGAAGAGAATCCAGACATTGTAGGGCTAAAGATTGAACATGCGTATGATGAAAATAATGTTCATAGTTTAGTAATTAGTGGAGTAAACAAGGAGAGTGAAATAGTATCTAACTCATGTATCATAGATGGACCTCCTTGTCCTCCTGATTGTAAAATTACTTTTGAATAATCATTAAAATGAAGATAGGGTTAAGTACTTATGTGTCTTCTTCGGTTGTATTTCTTCCTTTGATAATTATCCTTCTTAGGAAGAAATACCTCACGAAAGAATTAAAAATTCTTTTCTTATATATAATAGCCTCAATTCTTTTTGAGATATTTTCTGTTACTTGGGGAAAAATATTGCATAAACCTAATCATTTTATACTCAATATATTTGCGTTAACAGAAGGTGTTTTAATCAGTTGTGTTTTTCAAGAAGCTTTTATTAATAAAAAATTAAAAAGGATTACATTTATTATAATAAGCATTTATGTATTAGTCAGTATTTTCCTATTTGCAATGCCAAATGGCTTTTTCAAGTTTAACAGTATAGTTAATACCATTTCGTGCCTTTTAATTATTATTTGGGTTTTTGTATATTTTTATCAATTACTTCAAACTCTCCAAGTGATTAAACTCTACATGCTACCTTTATTTTGGATAAGTGTAGGCAGTTTGTTGTATTTTTCTGGAACACTCTTTATATTTCTTTATAGTGATACAATTCTTTTTCAAAAAGTGCCAATATTGTATTACCAACTCTGGAATATTTATTACGTTTTGCTTTTTGTTTTTAGAATTCTTTTAGCAGTAGGTTTATGGTTTAGTAAAACAGCTATACAAATGCCTAATACATTAAATCAAAAATAATACTTACACCTTTAATTGAATGAAGGTAGATTCAATATTTACAAGTGCAATAAATATATCTTCTGCTTTCGTATTTCTTCCTTTGATAATTACTATTATTAGGAAGAAATACCTCACTAAAGAGCTGAGAATACTTGGTTGGTACGTAATAACATCAGTTAGTTGCGAAGTTTTAGGCAATTTTTGTGGAAGGGTTTTACATTACCCTAATCATTTTATACTGAATATATTTGCCTTGTTCGAATGTCTTTTAATCAGCTTAATATTTAGGGAGGCTTTTATAGGGAGTAAATTAAAGACATTTGTGTTAGTTCTAACGAGTATGTATACATTAGTTAGTGTATATTTATTTATGATACCAGATGGTTTTTTTAAGTTTAATAGTACGGTTAATACCATCTCTTGTCTTTTAATAATTACATGGGTTTTAATATATTTTTATCAATTGTTGCAAACCCTTCAATTAATTAAACTCTACACGATACCTTTATTTTGGATAAGTGTAGGATGTTTATTGTATTTTTCTGGAACACTTTTTATTTTTCTTTATAGTGATATTATCCTTTGGCAGAAACAGCCAGTATTGTATTATCAACTTTGGACTATTTATTACATATTACTTTTTGTTTTTAGAGTACTTTTAGCAATAGGTTTATGGTATAGTAAACCATCAATACAAATACCTAATGCATTAAATCAAAAATAAATACTTACACCTTTAATCAAATAAATGGAGATAGATTTAATTTTGACGTATACATCTTCTTCAGTTGTATTTCTTCCTTTGATAATTGGTATTATCAGACATAGATATCTTACTAAAGAATTGCAAATGCTTTTTTTATACGTAATAGCCGCAATTATTTTGAGGTTTTTTGTGTTACATGGGCAAAAATACTACACCATCCCAATCATTTTATACTAAATATCTTTGCCTTGGCAGAAGGTATTTTGTTGAGTTTTACTTTTCGCAAAGCTCTTATTAATAAAAAATTAAAACGAGTCATATTTATTTCAATAATCATTTACACACTAACAAGTGTTTATCTGTTTATGATGCCAAATGGTTTTTTCAAGTTTAATAGTATAGTAAATGCGTTATCTTGCCTTTTAATAATTACATGGGTTTTAATATATTTTTATCAATTATTGCAAACTCTTCAAGTGATTAAATTATACACGTTGCCATTGTTTTGGATAAGTGTAGGGTGTTTATTATATTTCTCTGGAACGCTTTTTATATTTCTTTATGGTGATATTATCCTTTGGCAAAAACAGCCAATATTGTATTATCAACTCTGGAGTATTTATTATGTATTGCTTTTTGTTTTTAGAATTCTTTTAGCAGTAGGCTTATGGTTTAGTAAAACAGCTTTTCAGTTAAGTAAATCATTTTCAAATTAAATTGGATAAGAATGAGCTGTTTAGTCAATTTTTTAAGGTATCTCTTTATATTTCTTTATAGTGACGTGATTATTTTCAAAAGGAACTAAAGTTTTACAAACAACTCTGGAATAAAATATATTACGTTTTACTTTTCATCTTTAGAATCCTTTTAGGAATAGGTTTATGTTTCAGCAAGACCCCTCTACAATTAAAGCCATTATCGAAATAGGAACGACGATTATGCTTACATTTGCTACTAGTATTATTGTTTTAGTGTATGTGTTACACGAACGCCTCATTAAACAAAAATATGGTAGCTTATAAATATGCATAATTGAATGAGTGAGGTTAAAATCGTTATACTTGGTACAATAGCCATGCTTTTGCCTGTTTCGGCAATTATATTTTTTGTTATACTCTATTATCGACGCCAACGTATACAACGAGCTGCCCACGAAGAAGCCCTTCATGAAGCAATGCTCGAAGCCAGTGTGGTTTCACAAGAAGTAGTACGTCGTCAAATCGGTGGAGACCTTCACGATGAAATTGGGGCTTTGCTTTCTGCTACTAGAATGAGCCTTTCGCAAATGAATAAGTTTGCTGATAATGAATCTAAACGGAAGATACTTTTAGTCAGAACCGAAGAACTACTCAACGAAGCCCTCTTTAATGTAAGAAGGATTTCTAAAGACTTAATGCCCAGTACTTTAGATGAATTTGGGTTGATTGAAGCCCTGAAAGACTTCTCACAAAAAATGACCCTCCATACCAATCTTCCTATTCAATTCTGCCACGATAATCTCAATAAAAGGTATGACCCCAAAATAGAGTTATCCTTATACCGCTCTACCCAAGAATTAGTCAACAATGCCATCAAGCATGCGGAGGCGAAAGAAATCAAAATTTCCTTGAAAGAAGATAAAAACCTACTTATTCTACAAGTGAGTGATGATGGAAAAGGGTTTGATTTAGTGGCTATTAATCAACCTAGCAGAGGTATTGGAATAAAAAATATTGAAAGTCGTATGAGTCTTATCAAAGGACGTATTAAATTTGATGTAGAAATTGGCCGAGGCTCTACTTTTATTATCAATGTACCGATTTAAATCGGGATTGATATTAGTTTAATGGCGATTTCTATACATTAATTTCCTCTGTAAATCTAACCATTAATGAGTAATACAACTAAAATTAGAATTGCCGTCACCGACGACCATGCTCTTTTTCGTCGTGGTATAGTGTCTTTATTAAGCCACAATGATGATTTTGAAGTAGTACTTGAAGCATCAAACGGACAAGAGTTGATTGATAATATTCCCCAATCACTTCCCAATGTCGTTTTAATGGATTTGAATATGCCTGTATTGGATGGTATCAGAGCCACTGAAAGGATAAAAATACAGTTTCCTAAAGTGAAAATAATCGTGATTTCAATGCACGACGAAGACAAATTTGTTTCACATCTGATGTCTATCGGTGCCAACGGTTATTTGTTAAAGGATGCACATCCCGACGAAGTAGAAAATGCCATTTATACTGTTTTTAATGAAGACTACTATTATGGGCCTTTTCTGGTTAAAGTAATGCATAATAGGCTCATTAATAAGCCTGAAAAAAAGAATCCAACTCCTTTAAGTTTACAAGCAGGTATTTCAGAACGAGAACTAGAAGTACTAGAACACATTTGTCAAGGCATCACTACCCAGAACATTGCAGATATGCTATGTTTGAGTGCTAGAACCGTAGAGGGACATAGGAATAGAATAATGGAAAAAACAGGTACAAAAAATGTGGCAGGATTAGTAGCATGGGCTGTTCGCAATGGCGTTTGTTAAGAAAATACTTTAAACCACCACCTTCCTTTATCGATAATTATCTTACTATAACTTTCCCCACATGGCAGGAATCCCAGCCTGACAAGTGAAATATCAATATACAATCTCTAACTTTGCGTAAAATTATTAGAGAGACTACTTATTAATCAAGAAATGAAAACCAATTTTATAGAGGAACTTCGTTGGCGTGGAATGCTTCAGGATGCAATGCCTGGAACAGAAGAGCAACTTCAAAAAGAAATGACAGCCGCTTATATCGGCTTTGACCCTACAGCAGCGTCATTACATATCGGTAATTTAGCAACGATTATGTTGTTAAAACATTTTCAATTGTGTGGACATAAACCAATAGCATTAGTAGGAGGTGCCACAGGGATGATTGGAGATCCATCTTTCAAAGCATCAGAAAGATCATTTCTTTCTGAAGAAACACTACGATTTAACCAAGAAGGTATCCGTGCACAATTATCTAAATTCTTAGATTTTGATTGTGGCGAAAATTCGGCAGAGCTTGTTAATAACTACGATTGGTTCAAAGATTTTAGTTTTCTAGGATTCCTTCGCGAAGCGGGGAAATACCTTTCGGTAAATTACATGATGTCTAAAGACTCAGTAAAGAAACGCCTTGAAACAGGAATTTCATTTACCGAATTCTCGTATCAGTTATTACAAGGCTACGATTTTTACTGGCTATACAAAAATAAAAACGTTCGTTTGCAAATGGGAGGCTCTGACCAATGGGGGAATATCACCACGGGTACAGAGATAATAAGACGTAAAGAAGGAGGTGCCGATGAAATTGAGCACAAAGCTTATGCCCTTACTACTCCCTTAGTTACTAAAGCCGATGGAACAAAATTTGGTAAGTCTGAATCAGGCAATGTTTGGTTAGATAGAACCATGACAACGCCCTACCAATTCTACCAGTTTTGGTTGAATGCCACTGATGCCGATTGTAGCCGTTTGCTAAGAGTATTTACCTTGCTTAGCAAAGAGGAAATAGAAAAGCTAGAGGCCGACCATGCCGAAGCACCGCACCTGCGTATTATGCAAAAAGCATTGGCGAAAGATGTAACAACCAGAGTACACTCTGGAAAAGATTATGATATTGCCGTGAAAGCCTCTGAAATCCTTTTTGGAAAAGGTACGCTAGAAGTACTTCAAGGAATGAGCGATGCAGATATATTAGCAGTGTTCGATGGCGTACCTCAAACAACTATTAGCACAACTGACTTTGAAAGCAGTGCTACGGTGACAGATTTGGTGTCAGTAGTAACCAATGCTGAAATTTATCCTTCAAAAGGTGAAGCTAGAAGAGCGATACAAGGAAACGCATTAAGCATTAATAAAACTAGAATAGCGGATCCAAACCACTCAGCCAATTTTGAATTACTGAATGGGAAGTACCTATTAGTAGGCAAAGGAAAGAAAAATCACTTGATAACGGTGGCTTAAATCTACTGATATACATAGTAACTCAGCCCTGAAAGGTAATTTCAGGGCTATTTTTTTGTGAAGTAATTGTTTATTTCTGGAGGGTAAAGTATTGGTTGAATAAATTCTTTAAATTTTTTTGAAATATTTTCATGATTTAAGTTCCTGAAAAACAATGTATTTGCGATTTATTTCATAAAAGTTTAAAAAAAAGTTTGTGTAAGTGTTTGGTGGTTTAGAATTAATCCTACATCTTTGCACTCCCAAACGACGCCAACGGGCTGAGAAAAGGGAAAGAGTTAGAGTAGTTAGGAAGATAATTACTAGCGAGATTTAAAAATCGGAAGTAGGTTTTTAGGTTAAAGAGTTCTTTGAGATATTGGTAGAAATGATTAATAGAATT